>NZ_JAXMJJ010000039.1:0-15332 GCF_034376685.1 Cypionkella sp. | reverse complement strand
AATGTCGATTGCAATGCCAACCGCTTGATCTGCTTCCGCATGACCAAGTGGCCGACGCGATCAAACCCGACCAAGTGAACCGTAGCCTAACCAATGTCGACACCGATCACGGCACGGTCATCAAGGCTTCCTGTCTTCTTTGCACACATGGCCGCTTTCTCCTTGTTGCACGGTTGATCCCTCTTCAGGATAACCCAACGGGGGAAGCAGCCGACACATCCCATTACAGCCAGGTCGCGGGGATCCCCAATACTGCATTGCAATTCGTCAAAGCTGCCATTCATGCAGGCCGCAGCATTTTCCGGGTTAGACCATGTGCCATGCGGGACTGAACAGTCCCTCGACCGTTGGTTGACTCAACTCGTAGAATGAGAAATGCTTCACTGTATGGTGAAGTTTCAAGACTCAGATATCGACCGCACATTTGCGGCGCTCGCCGATCCCACGCGCCGATACATCCTGCTTCGGTTGGAGGAAAAACCCGGATTGTCGGTCAGCGAGCTCGCTCGACCATTATCGCTGAAGCTTCCCGGAATGATGAAGCATCTGGATGTCCTGTCCGATGCGGGCTTGATCACGCGGGTCAAATCCGGCCGCACCGTGTTAGTCAACCTGTCGGTCGGACCGATGCAGGAGGCCATGGAATGGCTCAAGCGGTACGAACGTTTTTGGACGAGCAGCCTTGATCGGCTGGTGGCTCTGGTCGAAAAGGATAGCGCGCAATGACCCACAGCCTCCCAAGTGTGACCATCGTGCGTAGGATCAAGGCGTCACCGTCCAAGGTTTGGGCGGCAATCACGCAGCCGAAACTAATGCCCCAATGGTGGGGTCCAGATGCCGGCCCGACCCTTCGCGCCGAAACAGACGTGCGGCCCGGCGGTCGCTTCAGCATCGTATTCCGCTTGCTGAACGGCGATGAACACAATCCCACAGGGGTTTACCGCGAAGTGGTGCCCAAGAAGAAGCTTGTTTTCACATGGGAATGGCCGGGATCAGCCGAACGGGAATCGCTGGTTACATTTCTGCTGAAGCCGTTCGATGGCGGCACGGAACTGACACTGATCCACCGACACCTTCCCGACGAAGAGGCGCGCGTCAGTCACGCCTTGGGTTGGAACGGCCTTCTCGACAAACTGTTGGTTTTCCTTGGAGATATAGTATGAATGAGTTGATCCTGACGACCTATGACTGGGTTCCCGGCATGCCGCGTGGCTATGTGCGCGATTTGCGAGTGCGATGGGCGTTGGAAGAGGCCGGGCTGCCTTACCGGGTCGAGAGCACGCCATTTCGCGACCGGCAGCCGGCGCATTTCGCACACCAACCCTTTGGTCAAGTGCCTTGGTTGACCGATGGCGATCTCTCTATTTTCGAAAGCGGGGCGATCCTGCTGCATTTGGGCGAGCGGAGTGAGGCGCTGATGCCTGCCGATCCGGTCGGACGGAGCGAAGTCAAACAATGGCTTTTCGCCGCGCTCGCCTCGGTCGAGGCGGCAAGCCAGCCATGGTCTTTCTTCAAATTCGCAGGAGACTCTGAGGGATCGTCGATGTGGAAGTTTTTTGATGGATTTCTCGATGCCCGGCTCAAAAGCATGGAGACCATGCTGGCTGGTCAGGACTGGCTGGTTGGTAATTTCTCGGTTGCCGACATACTGATGGCGGACGTGTTGCGTCTGGTGGATCGGTTCGAGGGGTTGGCGGAATATCCAGCCTGTCGTGCTTACGTCGCTCGCGCAACGGTCCGCCCGGCTTTTGTGAAGTCGCACGCAGATCAGATGGCGCATTTTGCTGCGGCAGACTGAGCAAGATAGCCGCGCCAAAAGCTGACCGATGCGGAATCACAAACGCCGTCGTTGTGACAGTTTGGCAGGGGTTTGAACCGGATCTCATTCGCCATGTATCGGCGCAACTTTGGTTGACGAGACCAGCGATGGGCGGCCACGCCATTGCCGCAAAATAGGCAGAGCCCTGTCGGCATTGCAGGGAAAAAACTCCGGTCCACTGGATCTGGATCGCGCTGAGCGTGCAAACCGAGCACAGGTTGTCTTATCGGCGGCCAGTGATCATCCATGCGCGCGAATCGAACTGGATTCCGTGGTGAGTCTTGTGCGCCTCCAGCATTTGGCGCAGTCGCGCTTGTATATCTGCCGAAGCACCAGGCCGGGCGAGGGCTTGTGCAACATTCTCGAAGGTCTGAATGGTTGCCAATGCCGTCTCAACATCAGGACCATAGAACACCGGCTCATTGATTTCGCTAAAAGCGATGGCCTTGAACCCGGCTGCTTCGAGCAATTCGGAAGTCCGCAAGACTTCGCCCAGCGAAAAGGCCTTGCCTGCCGCGCCGATCGATTCCGGGTCAACAGCCCCTTGGATGGCCGTAGCCCACTCATTGCGATCTAGACCCTGCCAGACCAAGAATGCGAAACGTCCACCCGGTCTGAGCGCCTGGGCGATATTGGCAAAAGCCGCTGGCGGATCGCAAAATAACATGATGCCAAATCGACTGATGCAAAGGTCAAATTTTGCAGGTGCGAAAGGACATGTCTGAGCATCCGCCTCTTCGAAAGTCGAGTTGGCCAACCCCTCCTCATCGCTGCGCCGACGCGCAATCGCGAGCATTGTGGCGGACACATCGACGCCGTGCGCGTGTCCTGTTGACGCAGCGCGCGCTGCGTCACGCGTGGTTTGCCCGGCGCCGCACCCGATATCGAGCACACGATCTGATCGCTCAACTGCGGCTGCTGTCCGAAATTGCGCGTTATAAAGTGCAAGTTCGGCATCATAGAAGTCTGCAAAATCAGCCATCGCTTATCCTTCCAAGCCAAAAGTCGCACTTCCGCCTTCTTACTCTGTCCCCTCAAAAGCGGGCATATTGAATGAATGTCACATCTTGCCCTGAAACTATTTACCTTTTTTGCGAGGTGCATAGCGCTGGAAATTCATGCCGGAGGCGAACCTGCGTTCTTCGATGAGGTCGAGATCAAGCCGCTGTTCGATATCTCTGAACACAGGGTTGCCCGTGCCGAGAACGACCGGGACGGTGTAAAGCGCAAATTCGTCGACCAACCCCGCTTTGATGAAATGCGCAGCCAGCGTCGGACCGGCGACCGAGATATCCTTGGTCGATGCGGCTTTCAGCTGCCGGATGTCTTCCGGACGGAACGCGCGCAAAATCTGCGTGTTGCCACTCGACACCTGCTCAAGCGTTGTCGAGATGACCAGCTTGTCGAAGCCCTTCCAGAGACGCGCAAATTCATCCGCCTGTTTTGATCCATCCTTTTGGCCGTGATAGGTTTCCCAGTAGACCATCTCATCGTACATGCGCCGGCCGTAGATTTCGGTGCCGTACCTGGGCATCTCATCGTTGATAAAGCCAAGCACCTCCGCGTCGAAATAGCTTGAGGCGTCGGCGAGGAAACCGTCAATCGACATCATCATCCCATAGGTCAGCTTGCCCATCGTTCTCTCCATTGATCACATTGGAATCGCGTCTGCGAGCATTGCGGCAAGCTCACCTGGTGCATCGATCGGCACGTCATGGCCAGACGCGATCTCTCTGACGCTCCATGTCGGGTCAGCCCTGAACCGATGCGCCGTCTGCTCAAACCCTCCATCTTTGGCCACAATGAACGTTTTTTCCGCGATCCGCTCAAAGGCATCGGTGATCGAAAGCTTTTGTGTAATCGTCGCAGTTGGCTGCGGGGTCGCTTTGCTGTCCACCCAGAGGCGATCCGCCTCGGTCTTGTAATCGCCGGGCGCGCTTGGCGGTGCGTCCGTCAGTGGTCCGTCCAGTTCCCACCCCGGCGCCAGATCGGCGAATGACTGGCCGTTAGCCGGGACCAGAGCTTCGATGAAAACGAAAGAATCGATCCTGTCTGCCAGTTGCTCGGCGACCCCCATGGCGACGATGCCCCCATAGGAATGGCCGACAAGGACAATGCCCCGCAGGTCCTTCCAGACTATCTCGTTGACGATGTCAGCAATGTGGGTGTCGAGGTTCACATCCGGCCCGGCAAGGTGTGATCGCTCGCCCAGCCCGGTGAGAGTGGGAACAATCACGAGGTGTCCCTGCGCTTGCAGCCGGTCGACGACGCGTTGCCATGACCAAGCGCCGGTCCAAGCGCCGTGCGCAACCACGAAAGTGCCTTTTCGTATATTGGCATTCATTCCGCTCTCCCTATACAAGTTGTGTTTTGCAAGCAGTTGCAGGTTAGGATCACTAGTGCGATAATGCAACCAGTTTTTCAGGAGTCGATTGATGCGTGACGATCACCGCTCGGGCTGCCCCATCAATCTCTCGCTGGAGGTGTTCGGCGACAAATGGACCTTGCTCATCCTGCGCGACATGATCTTCGGCAATCGCTGCCACTTCCGCGAATTGCTGCTGGGATCGCAAGAGGGCATCTCCTCGAACATCCTCGCGGATCGGCTGAAATCACTGATGGCGCTTGGCATGCTGACGCGTGCCGACGATCCGACGCACAAGCAGAAGGGCATCTACTGCCTCACGGAAATGTCCATAGGGCTGGTGCCGATCATGGCGCATCTTGGCGCCTGGGGCAGCAAATGGCTTCCGGTCAGCGAGGAGCTGAGCATCCGCGCCATCCTACTTGAAGATGGCGGTCCGCCCATGTGGGAACAGTTTATGTCTGAGCTGCGCGCCGAACACCTCGGTACATCGCCGCCGGTCGGACAAGTTCCTTCAGTCCGCGCGAAGCTGCAGGCCGGCTATCAAGCTGTCATGGTGAAGAAGGCTCAATCCGCTTGACGGTCGACCGCGCGCATGAACGCCTGATCGCGCTGCTTGGCCGCCGTAAGATCTGTAGTACGTGACCGGCTCACTGCTGCCTGTTGACCTGTTGCGAGGCGTTTCCCTAAGCGGTCGATCGATGCCCGAGCGACTAGGCCTTAGGACGAGTGGCTCTTTGATTCTCAACATGCAACGGGTCGGTCTTCTTGCGCCTCTACGATTCCACCGCCACTCTGGCCACCACGTTGACGCTGGCCACCTCCATCAACTGCATCGGTATCGGTTTCCAGCGCGGCACACCGGCTGGCAATTTGTCGCAAACGACCGCACTGGTGCGCCGATGCTGACGGACATGGGGGCGAGTTTCACCATCGCGACGGGTGGGGTGCTGACGCCGTTTATCGCAGCACCGCCGAACGGATCCTCCATCTTGGTGCAGATCGCGGTCGAGGTTTCGGCGCGGTGTTTGAGCAGGATATCACAGCGAACCTTCCAACCAATACCCAGTTCCTGTCGCCGCGGCTGTTCATGAACAATGGTGCCACGGCAGCGGCGGTCGCTTACGAACGGAGCCAGACGCTGCGGCCCATGAGCAGGTATGCGCCTGCCCGAGTTGCATGGCCCGCCCCGAGGCACCACATCAGCAAACAGACGGTCGCTCGGGTTGAAAAAACCTTTGGGGCCATGTCAGCCAGAAAATCTGGAGAGTTCGTGGCCGCGCTGGCCGAGTTTGGCGCAGTCGCGGGCAAAACCATGGTTCACCTGAGAGGAACCAGACAATGACCCAACGGGAAGCGATCTTTCCAGCCAATCGGCATTCCTTGTATGCACAGCACCGATATTCAGCGGCAATAAGGTCAGGCGATCTGCTGTTTGTCTCCGGGCAAGTCGGAAGCCGCGCTGATGGCTCGCCAGAGCCTGACTTTGAGCAGCAAGTGGCGTTGGCCTTTGACAATCTGAAGGCCGTGCTCAGGGCAGGTGGATGCGGCCTGCAGGATGTCACAACCTTCCACACCGATCCTGCGAACCAGTTCGAAACCATCATGGCGGTGCGCGAACGTGTTATCGGCGATGCGCCCTATCCGAACTGGACGGCGGTCGGCGTGACCTGGCTGGCGGGGTTTGACTTCGAGATCAAGGCGATTGCCCGCGTCCCGCAGGCCGCGTGACCATCGACATATCCATCCGACACAGGTTCCGTAGACAGACCACATTCGGCAGATGTCCCGGCTTTTCATGGCTTTGGCACGACATACCCGCATCAGAAAAGGACGCCCGACACATGACCCCGGACTTCGTCAAAATACCTTGCGTTGCGGTTGGCTTGCTCGCCAGCTTGCTGCTGTCATCGCCCGCCTTCGCGCAGGACGCGAAAGCACGCCTTGCAGGTACGGTCAGCGCACTGGAAGCGGGCCTTGACGCGCGCATTGGCGTGCTGGTGCGTGACAGTGGGTCGGACTGGCAATGGGGGTACCGGTCGCAGGAAAGGTTCCTCATGGCCAGCACGTTCAAATCCGTGCTTTGCGGCGCGGTGCTCGACCGGGTCGCCGCTGGCACGCTGTCACTGGACGACCCTCTGGAAGTGCGGCAGGCAGATATTCTTGACTACGCGCCGGTGACCGAGGCGCATGTCGGCGAGACGATGTCGGTTGGCGATCTCTGCCTTGCCAGCCTCGACATGAGCGACAACACCGCCGCCAACCTGCTGATCGACCGGCTGGGTGGCCCGCAGGAGGTGACCGCATTCCTGCGCCGTATCGGTGATAGCGTGACGCGGTTGGACCGGAGCGAGCCTGATCTCAACCTCTTTGACCCGGACGACCCGCGCGACACGACCAGCCCCGCCGCAATGCTTTCGACGTGGGAGGCGATGTTGCTGGGGGAAGCGCTGCCCGCTGAGTCGCGTGCGCAACTGACAGACTGGATGAGCCACGGCGGTGTGACCGGCGCGTTGATCCGTGCAAGCATGCCAACTGGCTGGCAAGTGGCGGACAAATCGGGCAGCGGCGAAGGCTATACCCGCAATCTGGTTGCGATGATCTCGCCTCCCGACAGCGCCCCCTATTTTGTCGCAATCTACATCTCGGACTCGCCGACAGATTTTGAGACACGGAATGCGGCGTTGATCGAAGTCGGTGCCGCCGTGGCCGATGTCCTCGAAGCTCGTGAAACGAAATGAAGCTTCTGGTTCAATGGGCGACACGCCCGATTGCCTCTGATGCCAAACCGCCAATTGCGGCGTTCTGGGCACAGGCCTTTCGCCAATTCTCACCGCGCTCCTCCCGTCGATTCCAGTGTCGCGTCACGGTCCTCGGCGGATCCAAGGCCCACACTGGCGCAGCTTAGAGTAAACAGACGGATCGGCGGATGTGGGTCAGCAAACCCCGTGGCCGTTCCCCGCAACTTTCACCCAAACCCCTTTCCCTGAATCGGAGACGATCATGAACAGCGATCCTCAGATGAGACAGATACTGCCGATGAGACAGATACTGCGCGGCGCGATCCTTGCGCTGCCGGTCCTCGCTTTCGCCTCGCCCATGTTCGTCGGGCCAAAGCCCGTTCGCCCGTGTGCCAAATCCAGCGGCCCGGTCAGATCCCGCATCATCATCTCATCCAGATAGGAAATGCCATGACGACCGATATCCTGTTGCAGCCGATCAATCTCGGCGAAATTGAACTTCCCAATCGCATCGTGATGGCCTCGATGTCGCGCGCGCGAACGGAGAATGCGGCCCTGATTCCGACCCCGCTTCAGGCTGAATACTACCAACAGCGCGCCTCGGCCGGCCTGATCCTGACAGAGGGCACCTGGCCAAGCCGTGAGGCGATCGGGGCAATCAACGTTCCGGGACTCTTCACTGAAGAGCAGGCAGAGGGCTGGAAGCGCGTGACGGACGCTGTCCACAAGGCGGGCGGCCGGATCATCGTGCAACTCGGTCACTGCGGGGCGGTCTCGCATCCCGACCTGCTCGGCGGCTCTCTGCCGCTTGCTCCATCTGCGGTCAGCGTGAACCAGCAGGTGTTCACGCCCGATGGGTTTCACACCTCGCCCGTGCCTGCGGCGATGACGCTTGACGATATTTCCCGGACGATCGGCGACTATGCAAACGCGACCCGACTTGCGCAGAAGGCTGGCTTCGATGGCGTGGAATTGCACGGCACCGTTGGCTATCTGATCCCGGAATTCCTGAGTGACGCTTTCAATCTTCGCGACGATGACTACGGCGGAAGTGTCGAGAATCGCGTCCGGTTCCCACTGGACGTTCTGAAGGCAATGGCTTCGGAATGGCGGCCGGGCCGGGTTGGCCTGAAGCTTAGTCCTGCGGTGTCGATGGGCGATTTTCGCCCGACGGCGCAGACACTTCCGACCTATGAGCATCTCGTTGCGCAGGTTTCCAAGCTGAAGATCGCGTATATTCAGTTTCAGGACAGTGACGCAGACTTTGCCGGAACGCCTGTAGAATCTCTGAAAGACGGCACCGCAGGGTATTTCCGCAAGTTCTATGACGGACTCATCATTGCGAATGGCGGCCTGAACAGGGGCACTGCCGAAACTCTGGTGCAGGCGGAGATGGCGGATCTGGTGGCGTTCGGAACTCCGTTCCTGTCCAACCCGGATCTCGTCGAGCGGTTCAGAGATGATGTTGCACTGGCACCGGTGCCGTCACGGGAAACATGGTACGCGGGCGGTGCCCAAGGCTATGCCGATTACCCCGCGCGACCGCCCAAGCGCTTCGCAAGGCAAACTGACCGAAAAGCTGATGCAAATCAAACCTAGGCAGCGATGCAGTCAGGTTCACACGAACCCTTTCTTGAACCGGAGCCGATCATGACCAGCGATCATTACATGAGGCTGCGATGGCGGGGCGCAATTCTTGCGTTGCCGCTCCTCGCCCTTGTTCAACCTCTATTCGCCCAATCGGAGCCTTAAGTTCAGATGACACCTCTCGAATATCCCCAAACGCAGCATGGTGACGTTGTCGACCAACTCTTTGGCGTCGCTGTCGCCGATCCATATCGCTGGCTGGAAACCGAAGCCTCCAATGACGCAGGCGTGGCGGATTGGGTGGCGGCCCAGAACAAAGTTACCAATACCTATCTGGCGACGCTGCCCGGACGCGAGGTGTTTCGCGAACGGCTAAACGCGCTGTACAGTTCCGACTTTGCAAGTGCGCCCTTCAAGCGCGGCGATCTTTACTTCTACATCCATCAGGCCGGACTGGTGAATCAGCCGTCGCTCATGGTGCGGGACGATGTCGATGGACCGGACCGTGTGCTGATCGACCCGAACACCTGGTCAGACGATGGCGCAACGGCGCTTGCTGAATGGTCGCCCTCCCAGGACGGGTCGCTTATGGCCTATGCCGTGCAGGATGGCGGAACGGACTGGCGCACCATCAATGTGCTGGACGTGGCCACCGGCGAGGTGCTGCAGGACAAGGTGGAACGGGCAAGGTTCACGACGATCGAATGGGCCAAGGACGGCACCGGGTTCTTCTACGGGCGCTACGCCGACCCCGAGGCGGGTGCCTCGGCGCAGGTCGGCGTGGTCGGTCACTCCGTCTATTTTCATGCACTCGGCACGCCCCAGACTGAGGATCGGCTGCTCTACGCAACTCCGGATAAGCCGAGCCTGTTGCAGGTCTTCGACGTCACCGAGGACGGGCGCTATGCAGTCATCACCTCTCATGGCGATTATGCGGCCAACAACCTGATGCTGGTGGACCTGACTGACGACGATTGGCAACCCTGGACGATCGTCGCCGATTTTGACAATCAGTGGGGCGTCATCGGCAACGTCGGCACACGGTTCTATGTCATGACAAGCAAGGATGCCGAACGGCGCAAGCTGGTGGCGCTGGACATCTCGGACCCCGACGCCGTCTTTGTTGATCTGCTGGCCGAAGGGGACGACGTTCTCAACAACGCATGGCTGGTCGGCAATCGACTGATCACCTCACATCTTGTCGATGCCAACACGCAGATCCGGCGATACATGCTGGATGGCATGCCGGATGGCGAAGTGGAACTTCCCGGAATCGGCTCTGCCGGCGCGTTTTACGGAACCCTCGACGATGACGAGGTGTTTTTCGTCTATACCAGTTTCAACGCGCCGACCTCGGTCTACCGCTACGATATGGCGAAAAGCACTCATACGGCGTGGTCAGAGCCGGAGGTTGCGGCCGACCTTGACGGGATCGTGGTCGAGCAACAGTTCTTCATGTCCGCGGACGGCACGGAAATGCCGATGTTTATCGTCCGGAGGAAGGACGTCACCGGCCCCGCGCCGACCATGCTGTATGGCTACGGCGGCTTCGGGATCAGCATGCAGCCGATCTACAACCCCTCGCAACTCGCCTGGGTCGAGCAGGGTGGCGTTCTGGCCGTTGCCAACATCCGCGGCGGCGGGGAATACGGGTTCGCCTGGCACGATGCCGGGCGCCGGTTGAACAAGCAGAACGTCTTTGATGACTTCATCGCCGCGGCCGAGCATCTGATTGCAAGAGGCATCACCCCGTCGGACGGGTTGGCCATCCAAGGCGAATCCAATGGGGGCCTTCTGATCGGTGCGGTGGTCAACCAGAGGTCGGAACTTTTCGCTGTTGCCCTGGTTGGCGTCGGCGTCCTGGACATGCTGCGCTTCAACAAGTTCACCAGCGGGCAGATGTGGGCCGAGGAATACGGCGACCCCGCAGTCGAGGACCAGTTCCGCAACCTGCTGGCCTATTCGCCTTATCACAACATTAAGCCGAGCGAGGATTACCCGGCCATCCTTGTGACCACGGCAGACAGGGACGACCGCGTGGTGCCCGGCCACAGCTTCAAATATGTCGCCGCCCTGCAGGCCGCCAACATCGGCCCAATGCCACATCTTGCCCGCATCGAAACCCGTGCTGGCCATGGCGCAGGCAAGCCGACCGACAAGATCATCGCCGAGACGGCCGACATGTGGGCCTTTGCCGCGCACTGGACCGGACTGGATGTGGGGGCAGTGGCTGGTGAATGATCACGGACAACACGGAGCATCGTTCAGCGATTGCCAGATGCAGGTCAGCGACTGGGGCGCGAGATGCGCCTTCGCGGGGCATCGGAGGAAGCCGGACACCCAACTCGACCTGATCCTCGATTACCGCAGCAACCTGGCACTCTACCCGGATTTCCAGTCCTACTTCCGCAAGCATCGCCCCCCACTGCTCGCGGCCTGGGGACGCCACTATCCGGCATTCCTGCCGGCCGGTGCCATCGCCTATCAACGTGACCTGCCGGATGCGGAGGTTCACCTTCTTGATGCGGGTCATTTTGCACTGGAAACACATCATAATGCGATCGCGACGATGATCCGCGACTTTCTTGGTCGAACCCTGTCCGACAAACGAAGGAAAACACAAAATGATTGATCTGAACGGAAAGCGTGCATTGGTCACGGGCGGGTCGCGCGGCATCGGGGCTGCAATCGCGTTGGCACTGGCCGAAAACGGCGCTGACGTCGCATTCACCTACCAGAAGTCGGCAGCGAGAGCTGAAACGGTGGCCAAATCCATTGAGAGTGCGGGGCGTCGCGCCGTCGCCATTCAGGCCGACAGCGCCGACCCCGTGGCGATCATCTGGTCCGTGAACCAAGCCGTCTCAGCGCTCGGCGGACTCGACATTCTCGTTAACAGCGCAGCTATGGGCCTTGTCGGGACGATCGCCGACATCGACGTGGACGCGTATCAATCCATGATGGATGTCAACGTGCGCGCACCCGTGCTATTTGCCAAGGCAGTCATTCCGCATCTTACCGCAGGAGGACGCATCATCTCGATCGGTTCGGGCCTCGGGGAGCGGGTCCCATTCCCGGGCATAACGGCTTACGCGATGTCCAAGGCGGCCCTGACCTCATTCACCCGCGGTCTGTCGCGCGAACTTGGCCCTAGCGGCATCACCGTGAACCTTGTGCAACCGGGATCGGTCAACACAGAGTCGAACCCCGCAGATGGCGTGGCCGCTGATTTCCAGCGAAGCCTGACTTCCTTGGGGCGCTATGCCGAGCCACGAGAAATCGCCAACGCGGTGGCATTCCTCGCTAGTCCGGCCGCGAGCGCTATCACCGGCTCCATCCTGACCGCCGACGCAGGTGCAATCGCTTGAACGGACCCGACTTTCGCCAACGGACCGATCGTTTGCATTGCCGCCATTGAGCCGCGCGGCATGTCGAGGCCTTCGCACGCCGAAGCTCTGGATCGTCTGGAAAATGGCGTTTTGTTGCGCCTGAATCGATCATCGCTACCAACAGAGGTCATAGTCACACATCAACCCATCCAGGAATCAATCACTGGCAAACCTCTCTAACTGAAGATTTGTGCACGACGAGGCGAGCGGTTTTGGCGCCAATCTGGAGGGCGCTGTCGCCTGACCAGACCTGATCGCTGTGCCAGTCTGCGGGGGCAACCTTTCGCTGACGTCTTTAGCGCGGCAAACGTGACCGAACGGCAGAGCACCAAGTCTCGGTCAAAGCTCCGAAATGCAAAACCCAGACACCCACGACTAGGCTTGACAAATCGACCACGACCAGTGGCGAACGGACAGCAAGATCGTGTGCAAGCCAGAATGCGGTGCCAGCGAGGATCAGCCGTTTGAGCGCATCCGTGGCGGTCTGCATTCGGCCATAAGCGATCAGCAGCGTTCCGGCGGTGGAGAGCGGAGATGTCCAATCCGTCCAGCTTGCGACGCATATAGGCAGGGTTGCCGGGATCACGGCAATGCCAACTTTCTTCAGGCCCGGAAACTGGGCCGCGAGCCGCAATGATGCGAGATGCGGCGCGCCCAACAGGTTCAGAGCGGATGCGGTAGGCAGACCTTCCAGCGCACAATGCGCGGCGAACGCGGCAGAGACTGCGAACTGTGGGAGCAGCATGTTCGCCTGCGTCCGCATCAGGGGCCATCCTATGAGAAAGGCCGCACCTATGCCTGCGCAGGTTAGCGACAGCGGGTCAAAGTCCATCGCTGTCACCATTTTCCGGCATGGTGTGACCGAAGGAAGCTTTGTTCGGAACGGACGGCCGGAGGCAACAGCCATGACTGCGCGTTGCGCCGATTTCGACCTGATCGGCTTGATAGCTGCTCGGTTGCCCGAGATTGGTAGGCGCCTTCATCGTTGTGTCCGTCCTTTAATGACCCGATCCGCGTTTGGCGACCCGCAATGCCGGGCAGGTCATCGAAATGCTGCGTGCGGTTTCGGCACCGAAGACGATCGGTCTAACCGACCGGGGTATGAGCGGAATTGCACGTATCGGGCGTGTACTGTCTGATCTGGCAGAGAACCCGCATGACGGGGTTGTCGCAAAGGTGTATTGTGCACACAACCCTGCCGCATGACTGGCAAGAGCAAGCCAAGGCTCAGGGACTCTAGTTCAAACAGCCCCAAGACTGCAAACCGCACCGCGTTTCTGGGCCGCAGAGACGGGCGACCGATTTGGACGAAATCCTCGGGTGCTGTGCTGCTTCAGAGACGAAACCCGGCACACAACCGCCAGAAATCACGCGTTAATTCTGCTTGTGATCCTGAGATACTCAACCTGAGATTGTGGTTGGCGGAAGCGGTGGGATTCGAACCCACGGTACGGTTCCCCGCACGCTAGTTTTCAAGACTAGAGCCTTAAACCACTCGGCCACACTTCCATGCCAGCGAGGCAGACGTAGGGTTGAAACCACCCTTCTACCTCCCAGACAAGCGGTCTGATAGCATTGTCTGCCGGGAATTCAAGCCGCAAGACGCCGGATCGCATGCTGTCACGCGCAAGCCACGTTTTCGTGCATATTGGAAACACAACCTTGTGGTTGCCCGAGAGAGGATCATCTTGCGACAGATGAGGCGTGGTTCGGCCCGCCTGATGGCAGCAGCGACGCCGGTCTCTTTGGCGCAAGACTGTGAACGGAGCGAAGACGTTGATCTTGCTGACTTCCCATATTCTTGTCGTGCTCGGTGTGGTGATGGGCGGGTTTGCGATGCTGATCGTGTTGCAACAGCGCCGCTCACCGCAATCGGCTGCGGCTTGGGTGATGTTCATTCTGCTGGTGCCTTATGTTGCCAGCCTGGTCTTTTTCGCTTTCGGGTTTCGCAAGCACAGCGCTCGGTTCCCGCCGATCCATTTCAGCCAGATCCGCGCAGTTGCCTTCGACCCGCAGCCTGTCGCCAAGATACTGCAAGCGTTTGGCATGCCTCCGGCCTCGCAGGACAATCATCTGAGCCTGCATTTCATGCCTGCAGAAGCCCGCGACGCTTTGTTTCGCATCATTGCGCAAGCCCAAACCCGGCTGGACATTACGCTCTATCTGCTCGACGACGACGCCTCTGGCCATGAGTTTGTCGAGGCGCTGATTGAACGGGCGCAAGCTGGTGTTGCGGTGCGCCTGATCCTTGATCGGCTGGGGTCGCTGCGCCGCCCCAAAGCCGCACTGGAGCGGTTGCGTGCAGCCGGAGCCGAGCTGCGGTATTACTCGCCCTTCCTGCATCGGCTGGGCAGTGGCCATCTCAACCTGCGCAATCACCGCAAATTGATCATCGCCGATCTGGCCTGCGTCTGGGCTGGCGGGCGCAACATTGGCAACGCGTATCTGGCCGAAGCGCAGGACTGGATTGATCTCAGCTTCAGCCTGCAAGGCCCCGCGGTGCAAACCTATATTGACCTGTTCGCCGCAGATTGGGACGTGATCGGTTCGGCCTCCGGCACCCTGATCGCCCCAGATGCCGCCGCAGGCACTGTCATTGCGCAGCTGGTGCCCTCAGGCCCCGATACCCCGGAAGACCCGCTGCATGATGCACTGGTCAGTGCCATTCACCGCGCCGAACGTTCCATATGGCTGACCACCCCCTATTTCCTGCCGACCGAGCCGCTGCTGCAGGCCTTGGGCACCGCAGCGCGGCGTGGGGTGGATGTGCGGATCATGCTTCCGCAGACATCCAACCAATGGGTGGCGGATCTGGCGCGCGGGGCCTTTCTGCGAGATCTGGACGAAGACGGCTGCCTCGTCCTGCGCCTGCAAAAAGGCATGTTGCACGCAAAGACTGGCATGATCGACGATCTGGCTTGGGTGGGGTCGGCGAATTTTGACGTCAGATCCATGCTGTTGAACTTTGAATCGGCATTGATGCTTTACGATACCGACAGTGTCGCTGTGCTGCGTGCATGGTTCAGCAGTCTGGAGCCGCTTTGTGCACAGGGCGTTGTCAAACCAAGCCCACCGCGGCGTTTCGTCGAGGGCCTGTTCCGGCTGGGAGCCCCGATCCTGTGATGGAAACTCCGCTGCGCGTCGCCACCTACAACATCCGCAAAGCGCTTGGCAACGACAGGCGCCGTGATCCCGAACGCACGCTGCGGGTGATCGAGGCTTTGGATGCCGATATCGTCGTGCTGCAAGAGGCTGATATGCGGCTTGGTCTGCGCCCACCTGCCCTTCCCCCCGAATTGTTCGAAGGACACAGCCTACGCCCCGTGATGTTCGCACATGGCCGTAACAGTCTCGGCTGGCATGGCAATGCCATTCTTATCCGCGAAGGCATCGAGGTGTTGGCCACTGCGCATATCGACTTGCCGGGGCTGGAA
>NZ_JAXMJJ010000038.1:0-51343 GCF_034376685.1 Cypionkella sp. | reverse complement strand
CAGATGTCAGAAACCTTCACCGTTCGATTGGAACCCGTCGGGGTCGAATTCGAAGTGGCAACCGGCGAGACCGTGCTGGACGCCGCCTTCCGTCAGGGCATTTCGCTGCCGCATGGCTGCAAGGAAGGCCAATGTTCGGCTTGCAAATGCAACCTTACCGAAGGCGAGGTCGAACTGTTGAAATACTCCACCTTCGCCTTGTCGGATGGTGAACGCGAACAGGGCGGCATCCTGCTGTGCCGGTCCCTTGCGCAAGACGATCTGACCATCGAGCTGTTGAATTTCGACGAGGAACTGCTGTCGAAATCCATTGCGGTCAAAGACTTTAAGGGGAAGATCACGGCCAAATCCAACCTGACGCATGACATCCGGGCCATCGAAATAGACATCGAAACGCCGATCAAATTTTGGGCCGGGCAATATGTCGACATCACCGTCAGAACCAAAGATGGGGAGGAGATTACGCGCTCGTTCTCCATGGCAAATACGCCGGACGAAACCCAAAAACTCCGGTTCATCATCAAAAAATACCCTGACGGAAAGTTCAGCAATGAACTCGACGCAGGCGGTATCGAAGTCGGAGCCGCCGTCACCGTGCGCGGACCCTACGGCACCTGCTTCCGCCGTGAAGGACGGACAGGGCCGATAGTGCTGGTCGCCGCAGGTTCGGGCATGTCGCCGATCTGGTCGATCCTGCATGACCACATCGCCAGCGGCGAAAAGCGTCCGGTTCATTTCTTCTACGGTGCCCGCACCCAGACTGATCTGTTCTACCTGCCGCAGATCGCGGCCATCACCGCCGCCCACCCGGAAATCAGCTTCACCCCGGTTCTGTCACACGCCAGCGATGATCCCGATTGGCACGGCGCGCAGGGCTTTGTGCATCAGGTGGTTGGCAGCGAACTCAAGCGATTGGGCATCGAAGACGGCGATGCTTACGCCTGCGGTCCACCGCCGATGATCGACGCGCTCAGCCCGGTTCTGTTCATGCTCGATTTCGACCCCGAGCGCACCTTCTACGACAAGTTCACCCCGTCCACCGCACCCGCGCCGATCAAAGCGCATTGATACCAAAGGGTTAAAACCCACCACAAGGGAGAGAGACATGGTTGCCACATCAAGCTCGGTTGGCTCAGGCGCCGCAGGGGCCGCGATTTTCGCCGACAGCGAAAGCCGCCGCTACCGCTACTTTGAGCCCCGCGCCAAGCGCGCCACCCATTACGAAGACGTCACGGTTGACGTGCAGCCCGACCCCGAACGCTACCTGATTCAGGATTGGATCATCGCGTTCCCGGATGGTCGCGGGGCCTATGAAAAGGGCAACACCAAGGCGCAAAGCAGCAACTGGCACGCCTTCCGCGCCCCCGATCAGGAATGGGAACGTACGCATTACCAGCGCCAGTCGCGCATCGAAGTGATGGTGCAGGCGGTGATCGCCAATGGTCGCAAATCCGGCGCGCAACTGGTGTTTGATGCCGCTTGGGGCAAGACCCTGCAAAAGCATCTGGGTGCGTGGAAACACGCCGAATTCGGCTTGGGCTGTGCGCTGATGCAAGCGCAGCGTCAGGGCTACACCCAGATGATCAACAACGCGACGCTGACCAATTCGTCGTACAAACTGCGGCTGTCGCAGGACATCACGCTGTATCTGGCCGAGATCGGTATGGATATTGCCGGCTGGGATGACGAGGCGGGCAAAACCGGCTGGTTGGAAGACCCGATGTGGCAAGGCACCCGCGAAGCCGTCGAAACCATCATGGGCACCGAAGATTATCTCGAACAGTATTTCGCGATCAATCTGGTGTTCGAACCACTGGTTGGTGAGCTGTTCCGCTCGGGCTTCCTGATGCAGTTCGGTGCTGCCAACAACGACTTCATGACGCCTTCGGTGATCGCGGCGGCAGAAGGCGATTACGAGCGTAACCTCGCCAATGCCATCGACCTGATCTGGCTTCTGGCCAATGACGAAAAGTTCGGCGCGCAAAACCGCACGCTGTTTCAATCCTGGGTCAAAAAGCATGGCGCACTGGCCGACAAGGCCGCCCGTCAGTTGCAGCCGATCTGGTCAAAGCCGCATTCCAAGCCGATCAGCTTTGAAGAAGCGCGCGCCGTTTCCGAAGAACGTTTCGCCAAGATCCTCGGCGAAGTTTCCCTGTCCCGCTGAAAGGAAGTCCCATGTCAAACGTTGCACGCGACAATTCGCACGACAACATCTTCAAGGCGATGAAGGACATCACCTTTGATAAAACCGTTTCGCATCAATGCGGTGTCACCATGTCAGATTCGGTCGAGGCCCGCGCCATCGCCGAATTCATGGATCAAAAGCCGGGGGTGACGGTGACGTATAACCCCGCGCTGATCCGCATTGATGGTTCCGGCAAGCTGATCTTCAAAATGGATGAGATCAGCGAATTCTTGGGCCGCGAAATGACCGCCGAGTTGTTCGAGGTGAATTCCTCGACCCACTATGGCCGCATGGTGCGCACCGACGACAACACGGTGATCCTGTTCGGCGATATGAACGAGATGCTCGAATACATCTGAAAATCCGGTGCGGGGGCAACCTCGCACCCCCTTTCAACCCATTCCCAAAGGCAACGAAGATGTATGTAACCCCCGAAGGCAAAGAGATTTTCGTGGTCGATGGCCACGCCCATTTCTGGGACGGCAGCCCGGAAAATCAGAAAAACATCCACGGCAAGCAGTTCATCGACTGCTTCTATGCCTACCATACCGGCCTTTCCCCGAAAGAGCAGCTTTGGCAGAAGTCGAAGTTCGAGAAATACAGCGCAGATGAACTTTACAATGACCTGTTCATCGACGGGCCCGACGACATCGCCATCTTCCAGACCACCTCGCTGAGCGACTTCTACAAGACCGGCTTTGGCTGCATCAAGCGCACCAGCGAAATCGCCAAGAAATATCCCAACCGTTTCATCGTCAACGGCGCCTTTGATCCGCGCGACGGCGAAAAGGCCTTGGAATACATCCACTTCATGAAAGAGACCTATGACATTAAGGGGGTGAAAATGTACACCGCCGAGTGGAATGGGGCCTCGAAAGGCTGGCGGCTGAACGATCCGGCGGCGTATAAATGCTTCGAGCTGTGCGACAAGCTCGGGATCAAGAACATCCATGTGCACAAGGGCCCGACGATCATCCCGCTCAGCAAGGATGCGTTTGATGTGCATGATGTGGACTATGCCGCGACGGATTTCCAGAACCTCAACTGGATTGTCGAGCATTGCGGCCTGCCGCGTCTGGATGATTTCTGCTGGATCGCCACGCAGGAAACCAATGTCTATGCGGGCCTTGCCGTGGCCCTGCCGTTCATCCATTCCCGCCCGCGCTATTTTGGCGAGATCATGGCTGAACTGTTGTTCTGGCTTGGGCCAGAGAAGATCCTGTTCGGCTCGGACTATGCGATCTGGACGCCGAAATGGCTGGTCGAAAAGCTGTGGGCCTTCCAGATCCCGGAAGACATCTCGGCGGAACGCGGCGGCGTGCAACTGACCGATGAGATCAAGGAAAAGATCCTCGGCCTGAACGCGGCGCGGCTCTACAACATCGACGTCGCTGCGCGCAAAGCCGAATTTGCCGCGCATCCGATCTCTATCGCAGCCGAGTGATGACCATGACCGCGCCCACACCTTTCGTCTTGGATGACGCCCCGTTAAACCAAGCCCCATTGGAACAAGTGTGGGCGCGGCTTGATCTGGTGATGGACCCCGAACTCGATGAACCCGTGACCGACATGGGCTTTATCGAGGCGGTGTCGATCACCAGCCCCCCTGATCAGAACATCTCTACGGTGCATGTCAGCTTCCGCCTGCCAACCTACTGGTGTTCGCCCAACTTCGCCTTCCTGATGGCTGAGGGTATCAAGCGTCAGATCGAAACCCTGCCTTGGGTCGGTCAGGCCGTGGTGACGCTGCAAGACCACATGGCCGCCGAGGAAATGAACGCCGCCGTCAACGCCGGGGCCAGTTTCGGCGCGGTGTTTGCCGAACTCCACCCTGATGAAAACCTTGCTGCGCTGCGGGAGAAGTTCGACATCAAGGCGTTCCAGCGTCGGCAGGAAGTGGTGATCAAAGCGATGCTCGCCATGGGTTTCCTGCCCAATGAAATCCTGACCATGCCGCGTGCGCTTGTCGAAATCGCCGAGTTTGCCGACCCCGATGCTGTCCGTCAAAAAGCCCGCTACCTCGCGATCCTCGACGAAAAACACCTCGCTCCCAGCCCGCGCGATCTGGCGTTCCCCACCTATCAGGGCACCAGAATTGACGATTACCCGCAGTATATGGACCTGCTGCGCGCGGTCAGGATCAACATGGAATTCTCCGGCTCGCTTTGCCGGGGCTTGAAACGCAGCCGCTACCAAGAGGCCGATCTGTCCGGCGATATCCCGGTTCTGGTCGATTTCACGACCCATACCCCGACGCACGCCTGCCGCTGACAGGCGATCCCAAAAACACTGCAAAATCCGGCTTTGGCCGAAGGAGGAACTATGCCCAAGATCATGATCCACGGTAACGACGCCCGCCGCGCCTTGGCGCATGGCGTGCAGAAACTGTCGGCGGCGGTTGAAGCCACACTCGGCCCGATGGGCATGAACGCGATGATTGATCGCCCGATGGGCACGCCTTTGATCAGCCGCGATGGCGTCTCGATTGCCTCGGAAATAGAGTTGTTCGACCGCTTTGAGAACATGGGCGCGCAGGTGGTGCGCGAAGTCTCAATGCAGACCAATGACGTGGCAGGCGACGGCACCACCACCTCGATTGTGCTGGCCAATGGCATGATCCAATCCGGCGTGGTGCTGATCGACAAGGGCGCGAAGCCCGTCGATCTGTGCCGTGGCATCGCGATGGCGGTAGAGGCTACCACCCATGCCCTCCGCGCTGCGGCCAAGCCCGTCAAAGATCACGCCGTGCTGTCGGCGGTCGCCAAAATCTCGGCCTCCAGCACCGAACTGGGCGAACTGGTCGCCGAAGCCTTCCGCCGCGTCGGCGCGCAAGGCGTGATTTCCACCGATTACGGCACCGGCAACACCTCAACCCTGCAGGTGGTTGACGGCATGGCCTTTGATCGCGGCTATATTTCGCATCACATGGTCACCGATCTCGATGCGATGCGCGCCGTGGTGCTGAACCCCTATATCGTGCTGACCGATATCAAGATGAAGACCGCCAGCCAGTTGGATGCCGCCAAGGCGATTGCCGCCGAGGATGGCCGCCCGCTGGTGATCATCAGTGAAGAAACCTCGCCCGAGGTGCTGCTGACCCTTCTGGGCAAAGACGGCCCCGGCAAATTCCTCGTGGTGCATCCGCCAGAATTCGGCCACTGGCGCCGCAATATGATGGAGGATCTGGCGATCCTGACCGGCGGCAAGGTTCTGGCCCGCGATCTGGGAGACAGTCTGGAAAACATTACCCGCCTGGATATGGGGTCTGCGGAACGGGTTGAGGCGACCAACTCCGACACCATGATCATTCGCGGCAATGGCGATCCGCAAGCCATCGCCGCCCGCCGCGCGCAAGTGCAGCGCCTATACGAAGTCGCCCCTCCCAACGTCGACAAGGACAAGCTGCAAGAGCGCCTCGCCAAACTCTGCGGCGGCACCGCGACGATCTTCGCGGGCGGCGTTACGCCAGTGGAGCAAAAACGCACCATCCAACTGATCGAGGACTCCTTGAACGCCGTGCGCGCTGCATCAGACGAAGGCGTTCTGGTCGGCGGTGGCGTGGCACTGGCGCGGATTGCGCCCTCGCTGGCCGAACTGGCGCTGGCCGAGCAGGGCGATGTGCGCCGCGGCATCGAGTTGGTGCAATCGGTTCTGACCCTGCCGCTGGCCCGCATCGCCTTTAACGCAGGTGCTGAACCCAATGACGTGGTGCGCAAGGTCTGCGCGCTGCATGGCGATCACGGCTACAACGCCGCCACCGGAATCTATCAGGATCTGATGAAATCCGGCGTGATCGACCCGGTGCGTGTGACCTATTCAGCGCTGATGAATGCAGCTTCCGTCGCGACGCTGATCCTGACCACCGAAACCCTGATCGCCGATCTGGCCGAGGATGAAGACCCGACCGCAGGCGCTGCCTTGGGTGGCGGGGCCGAAAAGCTGGGCCGTAAGTGATTGGTTGACCATTAGAAATCAGGAAAGGGCTGCGCCATGAAAGCCGCAAGACTTTACGAATACGACCCCGCGATGAACGTCCAGTTGAAGATCGAAACCGTCAAAGCCCCCACCATCATGGGGCCGAATGATGTGATCGTTAAAGTCGGGGCTGCGGGCCTCTGCCGCACCGATCTGCACATCATCGAAGGCGTGTGGAAAGACATCATGGATCAGGGCGGCAACCTGCTGCCCTATATCATGGGCCACGAAAACGCCGGTTGGGTCGAGGATGTCGGCTCGGGCGTCACCTCGGTGAAACCCGGCGATACGGTGATCTGCCATCCGCACCGCACCTGCGGCATCTGCCTGTCCTGCCGCTACGGCGATGACATGCACTGCGAACACAGCCTGTTTCCGGGCCTCGGGCTGGACGGCGGCTTTGCCGAATACTTCCTGACCTCCGAGCGCAGCCTGATCAAACTGAACCCCAACATCACGCCGCTCGATGTGGCACCAATGGCCGACGCTGGCATCACCGCCTATCGGGCGGCGAAAAAAGCCGCCAAAGCCCTGCGCCCCGGCGCTTATTGCGTGATAGTCGGGGTAGGGGGCCTCGGCCATATCGCCCTGCAATGCCTGCATGAAATCTCGGGCTGCCGCATCATCGCGGTCGACCGTGAACCAGCAGCCCGCCAGCTGTGCAAAGACCTCGGCGCGGATTTCGTGCTGGATGGTGGCCCGAATATCATCGAGGAAATCAAGCAAATCACCGGCGGCGGCGCGCAGGTGGTGATGGATTTCGTCGGTGAACTCGGCGTCGAAAACCTGTGCTGGAAGATGGTGCGCCCCGGCGGCGAGCTGATCATGATCGGCTACGGCGGCAAGATCGAAGTGCCCACCGCGCATCTGGTGATCAACGAAATCAACATCGGCGGCTCATTGGTTGGCAACTACACCGAACTGGTCGAACTGATGGAGCTGAACGCCGACGGCAAGGTCAAGATGCACTATGCCGAATACAGCTTGGACAACATCAACCAAGCCCTCGATGATTTCAAACACCGCCGCTTTGCAGGCCGTGGGGTGATCGTGCCATAGGCTGGCAGGGCAGGGCTAAAACCCAGCCATTGAAACCCCAAGCTTGCTGCCGCAAATTGCGGCAGCAATGCCCGCCCAAATTTTGAGGAGTCCTTATGGCCAAAGCCATCCATGCGATGATCCGTGTGCTAGACGAGGCCCGCTCTGTCGCGTTCTATCAACAAGCCTTCGGGCTGAACGTCGCGGATCGTCTGCCCTTCGACCGCTTCACATTGGTCTATCTCAGCAACCCCGAATCCGATTTTGAGCTGGAACTGACCATCAACTCCGGGCGCACCGAACCCTATAACATCGGGGACGGCTACGGCCATCTGGCGCTGTCGGTCGCAGATCTTGAGGCCGAACACAACCGCTTGACCGCCGCAGGCCTTGCCCCGCGCAAGATCGTCGATTTTGCTCCGGCAGGCCAAGTGATCGCCAGGTTCTTCTTTATCGCCGACCCGGATGGCTATCAGATCGAAGTGCTGCAGCGTGGCGGCCGCTACCTTTAGGCCGCAGACCGGCCCGGTTCAAAAGCCAAACGGGCCGGACGCTGCTGCATCCGGCCCGCGGCCATCAGAAAGATCGCGTCAGATCTGGCGTCCGATCACACGGTCCACCGAGTACCACCCGGCCCCCTTCAGCGCAAAGAACAGCGTCACGCTGGCCCAGATGATCGAAAGCTCGGCACCTTTATAGCCCTGATCCAGATGCACCCAGTGGAACCACACCGTCACCAGCAACACGAAGGTGGTGGCCAATGCGGCAGGACGGGTCAGCAGGCCAGCAATCAGCAGCAGGCCGCCAAAGAACTCGGCCACGGCCAACGCCGTCGCCCAAAGCCAGCCCGGATAAAATCCGATGCCTTGCACCATCTCGACCGCACCCAGCGGGTTCTGGATCTTCGGCCAGCCGTGAATCACGAAAGCCACGCCGACCACAACGCGCAGCAGCGTCTCGGCCAAAGGCGCAAGCCGCGCGTAAATCGGTGCAAGTGCGGGGATCAGATAGCGGACGTCGCCGCTGTTTTGGGTATCATTGCTCATGTCATGTCTCCTGAGGCCGCGCTTTCCGGTCTTTCCGGGGCGGCACTGAAATCGGTTCGGCCCCAAGGGGCCAGCACAGCTTTCAGACAGAGACGCGCGGTGGTTTCCAGGGTGGCACCTGCGTTGGCATAGGCTTGGCCAGCGTCAAATGGTCCGAGACCGCAACACATCCGCCGTCCAGACCAAACGTCACATCGGCCAGCAAAATCGCATCGAAGCACTTCTTGCCAAGCGGGTCGCCCGAGGTCTCGGCCCCCGCGCGCAACGCAGGGTCGATACACATCTCAACGCCGGATGCCTTCACACAACCGCTGCCCGAAGGCGATCCGCTTGCCGTGCCAAGCACCGCCACTAGGGCGATGGCGACAAGCAGATGGATCAATCGGGGCAGCAAAGACATGTAGGGCTTTTCAGTTAGCGCGGGGCGGTTCAGTCAGGGTCACCAGCATAACAGCAAAGCCTGCGGGCGGCCAGTGCTGGGCTATGGATCGTCCCGGCGTGGCTCCTGCCGCTACGCCAAGGCGCTTATGGTGCCTTGGGGCTGGCATGCATCCCGACCAGCCGCGACAGCAGGATAACGGTGTAAAGCACCCCGATCACCGCCTCAAAAATCGCGAAGGATTGTGCATAAAACCCCTGCGGCGTGATATCGCCATACCCCACCGTGGTCAGCGTGACATAGCTGAAATAGACCATCTGTTGCCAAGAGATCGGTTGACCCGAAGCCACCGCAAACGACCCCGGCGCGATCCATTCGATCAATGCGAAAATTGCCGCAAACCCCGAGCCGATCACCAGATAGATCGAGGTCGCCGCCAGCAGTACATCCGTCATCACCACGCTGGCGCGGAAGATATACACAGCCAGCACCCACCCCATTACAAGGTGATAGGCAATCGAGCTTACAAACACCGCCAGCGCCGTCCAAGGCCCCGGCGTGTAAGAGTTCAACAGCCCCGCCACGATCACCGCCGCTCCGCAAATCGCAGCAAGCCCGCGCATCCGCGCATCCGCCACCAACCCCCAAGTCGCCACCACAAAGATCAAGCCGTAGAACATATAAAACAGCGCAGGCCAGACCCCACCCAGATCCGACAGCGGATAGATCAGGTTGTGAACCAGCATCGCCAGCAGCAAGCCCAGCGTCACCCGCAGCCCGCCAATGGGTGGCACCTTATGCATCGGCTTTACCATGCGCAAAGCTTGCCAGCGCCAGCATCACCGCCAGCACACCAGCGCCAAGCCACAGCCCATTCAGATGCAGCATCAGGCAAAGCCCGCCCCACACCGCCAAGCCCAAAACCGCCGCCAGATAGCTGAACGGCAGTTTCTGCGCCATAGTGCGATGAAACAGCGCCGAGCCCGCCAGAAAGATCGCAGGACCCGCAGTGGCAATCAACGCCACTGGCGCATGCACGGACTCCAGCGGATGCGCCACGATCATCTCAATAGCGACGGCCACCACAATCGCCCCGCAAACCATCACGCCATGCGCATAGGCCAGCCCCGCCCGCGCCAGCTTGGTGTGATCGCTTGAATGGGCAAAGCCATGCTCGCCCGCCTCGGACAGATGCACGAAATAGATCCACCACAGGCTGAGGATCAACATAAACCCCAGCCCCGCCGCCACGAGAACATCGACTTGCAGCGGGTGTTCCACCAGTAAGCCACCAAGCAACAGCACCGATTCCCCCAAAGCGATGATGAACACCTGCTGATTGCGCTCCAGCAGGTGCAAGCCCCGCAAGGGCCAGCTTTGCATCGGGGTCGCGCCGAACCTGGGCAGCCAGAAGCCATGATAGGGTGCGGCGTAATCCAACAGCACCGCGACGATCCACAGCCAAACCCGTTGCTCTGGCAGCACTGCCCCCGCCACCCAGAACAGCCCGGAAATCGCACTCCACGCGCAAAGCTGGGCATAGTTCTGCCCCATCCTTTGGCCGCGAAACACCAGCGCCATATAGCCCGCCCGGATCACCGCCATGGTGACATAAGCCCCGACGAACAGCCCCGCCCGGCTGCCATAAGCCTCGGGCATCGCCACCGCCATCAGCAAGGCGCAGCCCATCAGCACGGCCATCAGCGTCCGCCCGCTGGCATGATCGGGGTTCAGCCAATTCGTCGCCCAAGCGGTGTAATTCCACGCCCACCACACGGCGGCAAACAAAGTCACCGCCTCCAACGCGCCCAGCCAGCTTTCATGCGCGAGCAGAAAATGCGACAGTTGGATGATCGAAAACACATAAACCAGATCGAAGAACAGCTCCATATTGGTCACGCGCGGGCTGTCTTGCGGGCCAAGTTTGCGCAGGGCGCTGGTGGGGATGAAGCGGTCGATAATAGATTGCAACTTGGCTGACCTTTAAGCTGCGTCACTGATTTTAAGATATATTCAGGATATTTGACGCCGCTGCAACAAAAGCTGTTCTCGCCTGACCCTACTAACTGTCGGCGGCAAGCCAGTCTTAAACCCTTCGCGGGGCAGGGAAGGGCGCATGAAAAAAATCGGCCCAAGCTGCGGGCCGATCTTGTCTTGTGGTGTTGTCGAACTTTGAGCGCAGCAGAAATGCCGCGCCCAAAAGGCTAAGTTACTTCACTTCGGCCTTGACCGCATCGACATCCGCTGTGGTCATCTCGCCAATCGTGGTGACTTTGCCGTCAACGATCTGCCACAGCCGGAACGGCCCCGAGATATCGCCGTATTGGTCGAAATTCACCGGACCAATCACGCCTTCATAGCGGATCGCCTTGCCCTCTTTGATCAGCGCCAAAGCCTTGGTAAACTCTTCCTTACCGGCGTAAATCACCTCGCCCGCCGGATCGACTGCCTTGCGCAACGCCTCCGGCAGTTTCGCCGCATCCGGCCCACCCGCGATGGCAATCGCCAGACCCACCAGCGCGCCCGCATCATAGGAACGGTCAGCCGCAGGTGCCGCCGGGTCCAGCCCCGAGAAGGCGTTATAGTTGGCGTTGAAATACTCGGTCGAGGCCGAAGCCACGCTGCCCGACGAGGTACCGTAGGCCCCGCCCAGATACTCCGCACCAACAGCGGCGATGAAATCATCCGAGTTCATGCCGTCATTCAGCAGGAATTTCTGCACGCCACCTTGGGAAATCCAGGTCCGCGCGATGGTCGCCCCATCCACCGGGTCCGAGATCAGATACAACGCATCCGGCTCGCCCGCCAAAGCCGCCGTGACTTCTGACGCATAGCTGGATTGCTTGGCGTTATACGGCGTCACGGAAACCACCGTGCCGCCCAACGCGGTGTAGGGCGCGGTGAACTCCTTCACCAGATTGACGCCGAAGTCGTTGTTCTGATGGATGATCACGATTTTCTTCATGCCCTGATCCATCGCGAACTTCGCCGCAGCCACGCCCTGCAGCGCGTCCGAAGTGATGGTGCGGAAGAACACGCCATTGGTTTTGCCATCTTTCCCCAGCGCCGTCAGCGTCGGCGAGGACGAGGCGGGTGAGACTTGCAGCACCTTCGCGGGCCCGGTCACCGAGGTCAGGATCGGGATCGACATTGGGCTGATGATGCCACCAATGATCGCAGGCACCTTGGCCACCTGAACCAGTTGCGTCGCCGCATCAACGGCAAGGTTGGCCTGCGTCTGGCTATCGCGCGTGTCGGTTTTCAGTGTGCAGCCCGCCACACCGCCCGCATCGTTCAGATCGCGAAACGCCATTTCCACCGATTTCGCCCCGGCCTGACCATAAGCCCCGGCCTCACCTGTCAGCTCCAGCACCAGCCCGACGGTAATGTCGCAGGCCTGCGCGCCGATCGGCATCAGGGCTGCAACGCTGGCTAGAAGTAACTTTCTCATATCGTCCTCATCTGTTGGAATAGCCTTATATTATCCGCGCAGGTTCAGGCTGATCCGCGCGCTGGCGTTCAAGACGCCTTATTCAGGTTGTATTTGATGATCTGGCCGTGCCGCCCATGACGGTCACGCTCCAACGTATAGGTGTCGCCTTCCGGCACATGCCCCTGCGCCAGCACCGCCGCGATTTCCGCGCGGTCTTGCGCAGACAGCCGCAGCCCGGCCACCTTCAAATTCTGCGCCAGATGGCTGCGATTGCGCGCCCCCACGATCACCACCGCCACCGCAGGTCGATCCAGCATCGCCGCACTGGCCACCGTGGCAATATCGGTGTCATGCCGATCCGCGATCCCGCGCAGGCACCGCAGCAGGGCCTGAAACAACTCCCAACCGCCGAAATCATCAATGATCAGCTTGTATTTCGTGAGGGAGCGGTTCTCCAACGGATGCTCCGGCTCGGCCACGCCCAACCAGCGATCCCCCAAAAACCCACCCGCCACCGTGCCATAGCAGAAAATCCACATGCCATGGGCCTCGGCCGCCTTCGCCAACAACCGCTCGGCCCGCGAATCCAGCAGCGAATACTGCACCTGCATCGACAGCAACGGCACGCCGGCGCCGATGATCTCCAGCGTCCGCGCGGTGTCGAAATTCGTGCCGCCGATCTGATCAACCTTGCCCTCCAGCCGCAGCTCATTCAGCCAGCCGACCGCCTCCAGATAACGCGGCACCGCGTAGTCCCACCAATGAAACTGCACCAGATCCAACCGATCCATCCGCAACCGCGACAGCGAAGTTTCCACGCTGCGCCGAATGGTGGCGCGGTCCACCACCGCCAATGCCTCCAGATCCGGCACCAGCTTGGTATGCACCTTGATCCGCGCCAAAGCCTCGGCCCCGCGCTGATTGCCGTAAGCAGTGCGGAACGCCCCGATCAATTCCTCGACCCCGGTATAAATATCAGCACAGTCAAAGCTGGTGATCCCGGCATCGGCGAAGGCGATCATATCCTCGACTTGCTGCGCGCCGTCCACCGGGCCATGCCCGCCCGCCAACTGCCAACCGCCACGGATCACCCGAGACGTGGTATAACCGGGGCGCAACTCTAGGGTGGGAACACTCATTCTGCGGACTCCTCAGGCAAGGGAACGGCGGTGGTATCAGCATGCGAGAACCGCCGCTTGCCCAGCCTTGTGATGCGCAGCCGTGACGGGCAATGCGGATCGGGGCAGGCGACTTCGGCATCCGAGGTCATCCAGTCATGCGGATGCGTCACCCGCTGCTTGGCGGGCAACAAAGGCAGGATCGACGACAGCGAATAGATCGAAAAGCTTTGCCCCGGCGGCATATGCAACTGCTCGCCATGCAGCTCAAACCAATCGCCGACCTTGCCGCAGTAAATCTTCGCACCTTCAGGAGCGACCAACTCCACCCGCAGGTCGTAAAGCTCGAACTCATCCATCAAAGTGCCCTTTCAAACGTGATCTCGCAAGCGCCCGCACGGCGGATTTTGCTGCAAGCCTCGGCCAAAGCCGCGCGGTCCTCGGCGCGCACCTGCGCCACCACCGAGCCCGCCAGCCAGCCAATCGGAAACAACATCCGCGCGCCGGGGCCATAAAACAGCCCGATGTCAAAGATCGGATCCGGGTTGCCGCCCCACATCCGCGCCGGCACATAGGCCAGCACAATATCGCCGGGTTGCGGATGCAACGTCGCATTCTCGGGCGGCAAGGCAGGCTCATCGCCCAGATGCGCGCTTGGGATCGGGCAGGAAATCTCCGGCCCTGTCCACATCGCATGTATCCCCGGCACCACACGCGGGGTTTCCAGATAGCGCCACAGGAAAGCCGCGTTCACCGGAGCCTTCTCGGGGTTCAACACCGCCAGAATATCCATACCAGAAGCGGCGTGGTTGATGCGAATAGTGTTCATGCGGCGATCTCTTTCGACAAAAGTTTCTTGCGCAAAAATGCAAACGGGCGGCTGATATCGGCGACCAAAGCCTCGCGCGCGGCCTGAGCTTTGCCCGCTGCCAAAGCCTCAATCATCGACAGATGGAAATGCGCAGAGTCGCTTTCACCAGCCTCTGAGAACGCAAAGATTGCCGCCCGCGTGCAAGGCCCCGATTGCAGCCACAGGCTTTCGATCATCGGGATCAGCACGGGCGAGCCGCAGGCATTGTAAATCTCAAAATGAAACGCCTGATTAAGTGCCGCTTCCTGCTCCACCGTCGCCGGATCACCGTCCAATCGCAGCGCCTGCCACTCCGCCATAAGCCCCCGCAGGATGGCGATATTGGCGGCGGTCATCCGGGGGGCGGCCAAAGCAATCGCCTCACCCTCAATCAAAATCCGCGTGCGCAGCAGATCGTCAATCCGCTCCAGCGTCATCGGCGGCACCCGGATTGATCGGTTCGGCAGCGCCTCTAACGCGCGTTCGCTGATCAAACGTCCCAAAGCATCGCGCACTGGCATCGTTGAAGTCATCAGCGCATCCGACAACTGCCGGATCGTCACCACTTGCCCCGGCGCGAATAGCCCACTGATCAAGGCGCGGCGCAGTTCGGTATAAACCCGATCCTGCACGCTTTCCCGCCCCACCGGAGCCAGAGTCAAACCTGTGTCAGCAACCGCCATCTGAACCTCACGAATCATCTTGCTAGAATTAATTAGACGCCCATACTGTGATCAAATCAAGTGTGATCACAGATCAAACATCAAGGTGGCCATGACAGTCTTGCAAGCGATCAATGTGTCTAAGCGCTTCGGCGGCGTCACTGCCGTGGATCAGATGTCGTTCTCTGTGGCCTCTGGCGAAATCCTTGGCCTGATTGGGCCGAACGGCGCGGGCAAGACCACGATGTTCGACCTGCTGGCGGGGTCGGTTGCGGCCACCTCCGGCCAAATCAAGCTGATGGGGCAGGATGTGACGAAATCGGCAGCCCATCGCCGCTTGGCCGGGGGCATGGGCCGCACCTTCCAAATCCCGCGCCCGTTCCCTGAACTCTCATTGCTCGAAAACATGCTGCTCGCCCGCCAAGATCAAAGCGGCGAACGGCTGTGGGCAAACTTCACCGCCCCCCGCCGCATTGCAGCCGAAGAACGCGCCGCCCGCGACAAGGCTTTGGGCCTGTTGGACCTCGTGGAATTACGCCGCTTGGCCGATGATCCCGCCCGCATTCTATCCGGTGGTCAGCGCAAACTGCTGGAACTCGCCCGCGTGATGATGGCCGACCCAAAGGTGGTGCTGCTTGATGAACCCGCCGCCGGGGTGAACCCAACCCTGCTGGAAGTCCTGATCGACCGCATCCGTGACATCAACGGCACCGGCGTCACTTTTGTTCTGATCGAGCATAACATCGACATGGTCACCCGCCTCTGCCACCGCATCCTCGTGATGGCCTCAGGTTCGATGCTCTGCCAAGGCACCCCCGAAGACGTCGCCCGCGACCCCCGCGTCATTGAAGCCTATCTCGGAGGCACCCCTGCATGAGCATCCCCAATGTGCCCATCCTTGACGTAAGGGGCCTGATCGCAGGCTATGAGCCCGGCCTTTCCATCGTCAAAGGCGCGTCCATCCACGCCGATGAGAAAGAAATCGTGGTGATCCTCGGCCCCAACGGTGCTGGAAAATCCAGCTTCATCAAAGCCATCGCGGGCCTTGTTCCCATCACCGGCGGCCAAGTCCTGCTCGACGGCCGCGACATAACCCACGGTGCCGCCCACCTCCGCGTCCGCCAAGGCCTCGCCTTCGTGCCCCAAACCGAAAACATCTTCCCGCTGATGACCGTCGAGGAAAACCTCCGCGTCGCAGGCGGCATCCTGGCCCGCAGCGAAGTGCAGGCCCGCATTGATGAGACCTACACAATGTTCCCAGACCTCGCCCGCCAGCGCAAACTCGCCGCAGGCAGCCTCTCGGGTGGCCAGCGTCAAATGCTGGCCGTGGGCCGCGCCCTGATCGTGCATCCCCGCGTGTTGATGCTGGACGAACCCTCGGCCGGCCTGTCGCCAAAATTTGTTGAAATGGTCTTCGCCCGCCTGAACGAAATCCGCCGCGCCGGCCTGACCATCGTCTTGGTCGAACAAAACGCCCGCGCCGCTTTGGCCATCGGTGACCGCGCCTATGTGCTGGTTGAAGGCCGCGAAGCCCACGAAGGCCGCGCCGCCACCCTGTGGGATGATCCGGTGGTAGCAGAGCTTTACCTTGGCCAGCGGAGGCACGCATGAACCTGCAATTCATCGTAGACGGCCTGATCTCGGGCAGCCTGATCGGCCTCGGTGCCATCGGCATCACGCTGACCTATTCCATCCTGCGCTTCTCCAACTTCGCCCACGGTGATTTCATGGCCTGGGGCGCGTATGGCACCCTCACCGTCGCAGCCGCCATCGGAGCCTTGGTCGGCACCACCGCCCCGATAGGCGCGCTTTCCTTCGGCTGGCCCCTGATCGCCGCCACCCTAATTGGCATGATCCTGACCGCCTGCCTCGCCCTGCTGCTCGACTGGCTGCTGTTCGCTCGTCTGCGCGACCGCGGCCAGTCGATCATCGTCGTGATGGCCTCCTTCGGGGCATCCATGGCCCTGCGCAGCCTGCTCGAATTCATCTTCACCTCCAGCCCGACCTACTTCTCGCGCGGCATCCAGATGGCGATCCCCGTGGGCCTCGGCATCCGCATCACCCCCGACCAAATGGTCATGCTCGCCACCACCGTGATCCTCGTCACCGCCATGCACTTCTTCATGAGCCGAAGCCAAACGGGGCGCGAGATGCGCGCCTACAGCCAGAACCCCGCGCTGGCCCGCGTCGTCGGCATCGACACCGCCCGCGTGGTGCGCGCCACATGGATCATCGGCGCGGCCCTCGCCTGCGCCGCCGGAGTCATGGTCGGCATCCTCGTGCAAATCCGCCCGCTGATGGGCCTCGACCTGCTGCTTCCCATGTTCGCGGCTGCCATCCTCGGCGGCATCGGTTCGGTGCCCGGAGCCGTCCTCGGCGGCCTGATCATCGGCCTGTCCGAGGCCGCCGCCGTGCAACTGATCGGCGCGGAATGGCGCGCCGCGATCGCCTTCGCCATCCTGATGGCGGTGCTTCTCGTTCGCCCGATGGGCCTGTTTGGAAGGGCTGAAAGATGATCGACCTCCTCGGCTACGGCGCGTTTTTCACCTCAAGCGCCTTGATTTTCGCCCTGATCACCCTTGGCCTGAACCTGCAATGGGGGCAAACTGGCCTCTTCAACGTCGGCATCGCGGGCTTTGTCGCGATCGGAGCCTACACCTCCGCCATCCTCACCACGCCCGAGACAGCCGACCGGATCGGCGGCTTTGACTGGCCGATCCTCGCAGGCTGGCTCGCCGCAGCCCTCGTCACCGCCGCCGCCGCCGCCTTTACCGGATTTGCCACTCTAAGGCTGAAATCCGACTACCTCGCCATCACCACCTTCGGCGTCGCCGTCGTCGTGCAACTGGTGGCGCTCAACGCCCAATCCCTGACCGGAGGCCCCTTCGGCGTCGCCTTCATCCCGCGCCCTTTTGCGAGCCTGCAAGACCAACCCGCGTTGTTCAACTTCATCAACCTCGGCGTCATCGCCGCCGTCACCATCGCCGTCTACCTCGCGCTGGAGCACCTCGCGCGCAGTCCATGGGGCAGGGTGCTGAAAGCCCTGCGGGAAGACGAACGCGCCGCAATTTCCCTCGGCAAATCCGCCCGGTCCTACCGCATCCAGGCCTTCGCCGCAGGCGGGGCCGTCATGGGCCTAGCCGGAGCCGTCCAAGCCCATTTCATCGGCTTCATCGCCCCCAACGGCTATCTGCCGACCCTGACCTTCCAGGTCTGGGCGATGCTGATGGTCGGCGGATCAGGCTCCAACCGAGGCGCAATCCTAGGCTCGGTCGTGGTCTGGGCGATCTGGGTCGGGGCAGGGGCGTTCAGCGCCGCGGTGGTTCCCGGTGATTGGCAAGCCCGCGCGGCATCTTTGCAAATCGTCGCCATCGGCGTCATGCTGTGCCTGATCCTGCTGTGGCGACCGCAAGGCTTCTTCGGCCCACACGGCCTGTTCGGAAAACGCCGCTCGTGATGCAAGACCCCGCAACCCTTTGGCACGCCACCGCAGCACCCGCACCACGCCGCCCCCCAGCACAAGGCGAGATCACCGCCGATCTTCTGGTGATCGGCGGTGGTTTCGCGGGCCTGTCCACCGCCTTGCACGCCGCCGAGGCTGACCTAAAGGTTGTGCTGCTAGAGGCGAACCAAATCGCCTCCGGGGCCACAGGCCGCAATGCGGGCTTCGTGGTGCCGAACTTCGCCAAGGTCGATCCCGAAGCCGTCCGCGCCGCTTTGGGTGAAGCCAAAGGCAGCCAACTGGTGCAAATGGCGGCCACCAGCGCCGATCTGGTGTTCGATCTGATCCAGCGTCACGCCATCGCCTGCGATGCGCAGCGTTCCGGCTGGATACAACCATCCCACTCCGCCACCGCCCTTGCCCGCGCCAAAGACCGCGTGCGCCAATGGTCCGCCGAAGGCCGCCCCGTCGAGTTCCTAACCGCCGCCGCCGTGCAATCCTTGACAGGCGCGCAGGGCTGGCTTGGCGGCTGGATCGACCATTCCGGCGGCGTGCTGAACCCTGTCGCCTATGCCCGAGGTCTGGCCCGCGCCGCCGAGAAAGCGGGCGTGCAGTTGCATGAGAACTCCCGCGTCACAACCCTCACCTCCACGCCCGAAGGCTGGCAGGCCCGCACCGAAACCGCCACCATCCAAGCGGCCCGCGTCGTCAATGTCACCAACGCCTATGCAGATAATCTGATCCCCGGCCTCGCCCAAAGCTTCTTCCCGCTGAAAGTGTTCCAGATTTCCACCGAACCCTTGCCGCAATCCCTGCGCGAACGGCTGCTTCCCGGCGGTCAATGCGTCTCGGACAGCCGCCGCAACCTGTTCACCTTCCGCTTCGACGCCGCCAACCGCCTGATCACTGGCGGCATGCACATTCTGGGCATTGGCGCCGACGCCCGCGTGCCAAAAACCATCCACCGCCGCCTGGCGCAAATGCTTGATCTGCCCGACCTGCCGTCGCTGGCCTATCAGTGGTCCGGCATCGCTGCCGTCATGCCCAGCTTCCTGCCCCGCCTGATCACCCCAGCCCAGGGCCTGATCGCAGGCATCGCCTGCAACGGGCGCGGCATCGCCATGACCACCGCCATGGGCCGAGAACTGGCCCTTTGGGCGCTAGGCACCCCACCCGAGGCGCTGGCCATCCCGGTAAGCCCCCCCGCGCCGATCCCGTTGCACGCCCTGATGCGCCACGCCCCCAACGCCTTGCTACCGATCAGCCAACTGCGCGACCGTATCGAAAGCCCCGCCGGATTGGGCCGCTAAAGCCCTCAGTGCGCGGTGCTTAACAAATCCCTAACGGAAAAACTCAAGCAACTGATTTAAATATACAATTATTTTTGTCCACGCGTGGACACGCCTATTTCCCCCGGCCCCGAAACCCCTCAGGCCTGATCCCCAATCGGTTCACCTTGTCATAAAACGTCTTTCTCGGCAGCCTCAACCTCTCCATCGCCCGGCTGACATTGCCCCCACAAATCAACAAAGCCTCCCGGATCACCCCCGCCTCATAAGCCGCCATCATCTCGGACAACCCCACCACGTCCTCCCCCGCACCCTCCCCCCCAAACGCAGGCAACCCCAAAGCCAAAGACTCCGCAAACTGCATCAATTCCCGCGCATTCCCCGGCCAATCATGCGTCGCCAACCTCGCCTGCGTCAGCGGCGTGATCTGTGGCACCGGCAGGTTCAACCGCCCGCAAGCTGCGAGCAAAAAATGCCGGAACAAGATCGGAATATCCCCGCGCCGATCCTTCAATGCGGGCACATGCAGGGTCACGCCGGACAGCCGATAATAGAGGTCCGGCAGAAACTCCCCCCGCGCCACCATCGCGCCCAGATCCGCCTGCGTGGCCGCCAGCACATGCAAATCCACCGCCCGCGCGGCAGAGGCCCCCGCCGCCCAAACCTCACGCGCCTCAATCACATGCAGGATACGGGCTTGTTGGGGCAGGCTCAGCCGATCAATCCGGTCCAGAAACAATGTGCCGCGATGCGCCTTCTCCAGCCGACCCACCAGCCGGGTATGACGCGGCGCGCCGGGTTGGCCCGCCTCGGCCCCGATGAAATCGAGATCGAACCGCACCGCATCCAAGGCATCGCAGGCGACATGCACAAAGGCGCGGGCATGGCGCGGCCCCTCGCGGTGGATCGCGCGGGCGAGCAGGGTTTTGCCAGCTCCTGAAGGCCCAGTGATCAACGCATCAACTCCCGCCTCAGCTAACCGCGCCACGGTATCGCGCAGATGCACCATCGCCGTGCTGTCGCCTAATAGTTGCCCCGCCGCCACCGGAACCCCGCGCAAGGCCCGCAGTTGGCGGTTTTCCAGCACCAGGGCGCGGGCTTGCACGGCGCGGCGCAGCGCGGCGGTCAGCGCATCAAGGCCCACCGGCTTGGTCAGAAAATCCCAAGCCCCATCGCGGATCGCCGCGACCGCCATCGCCACATCACCATGCCCGGTCAGCAGGATCACCGGCAGTTCGGGGTCTATGGCGCGAATGCGGCGGAAGAGCTCAAATCCGTCCATACCGGGCATCCGCACATCCGACAGGATCACGCCGGGATAATCGGCATCAAGGCTCTGCAAGGCAGCGGTGGCCGAGCTGAAAGCCTCGGGCAGAAACCCGGCGATACGCAGGGACTGGGTCTGCGCTTCCAGCAGATCGGTGTCATCATCGACAAGGCGGACCAGTGGCAGGGCAGTCATGCGCGTGTCAGCCTCATGCGAAAGGTAGCACCTTGGCCGGGCAGCGGCGGGTCGGCGGTCAGCTCGTTGCCCAAGTCACGGATGATGTCCTGTGCAATCACCAGGCCAAGGCCCAGACCATCGGGCTTGCTGGTGGCAAAGGGTGTGAACAGCTGTGCTGCGATATCAGGGCGCAGGCCGGGGCCGTTATCTGCCACGCTGATCATCACATGGGTGGCGTCGACGGTGACAGTGATGCGGATTTCGGGATCAGGCCGCCCCGCCAAAGCCTCTTGCGCGTTCTGGATCAGGTTCACCAGAACCTGCTCCAACCGCACCGCCTCGGCCCGCACCATCAGCTCGGGGTCGGCACCTTCGATCACCAGTCGCGCACCTTCAACCCGACGGCGCGAGGCGGTCAGCATGACCGAAGCGTCAATGGCCTCTTTGACGCTGACGGATCCCACCTGTCCGGTTGCTTTGCGGGAAAAGCCGCGCAGATGGGTGGTGATCTGGCCGATACGTTCAGACATGCGCACGATCTTGCCAAGGTTTTCAGCCACCTCAATCGGGGCGGTTTTCTGCAATGCCAGCGCGTTTTCGGCCAACAAGCGGATCGTGGCCAGCGGCTGATTGACCTCATGCGCCAAGCCCGCTGTCACTTGTCCCAAAGTCGCCAGCTTGTTGGCCTGCACAAGATCCGCCTGCATCCGGGCCAGACGCGTCTCGGCGGTGCGGCGCTCGGCCATTTCGGCGGTGAGATCGCGGGTGCGGTCCTCGACCGCGCGTTGCAGATCGGCGGTGTAGCGCCGCGCGGCCAGAGTGGCATTCTCTGCCCGACGCCGCGCCCGCCCTGATCGCCAGATCAATGCGCCGAGGATGATCTGCAACCCAAGCGCCGCGCCTGCAGCCAATGCCCCGGCCTGCCGCGCCGGAGCCGTCGAGGTGCTGAAGGTCAGCGTCCAATCGGGCGCACCGGGCACCGGGCTGGTCATATTCAACTTGTCTTGCAAGCGCGGCATCGGCTTGAACCGCTCATCGCTGGCAGAAGATAGCAAGATGATGCCTTTGTCGTCGCTGACGCGGGTCTGATCAGGGCTGCGGGCCCAGCTGGCCTCCAGCACGTCAAACTCCATCTTGACGACCACAATGCCGGCAACGGCCCCTCCCTCTGAAACCTCATGTGACAAATACAGACCGGGGCGATTGCTGACCGTGCCAAGCGCGAACTCCAGCGCGGTGCCGTTGGCCATCGCATCGGTGAAGTAGCGCCGGAAGCTGTAGCTGCTGCCGACGAAAGACACCGGCTCGTCCCAGTTTGACGCGGCAATCGCCACACCTTCTGTATCCAGCAGATAGATCACATTGCTGCCGGTCTCTTCGCGCAACTGGTCCAGTTTTCGGGAAACCAGCTGTTGCGCGCCGCTTGATCCGCGCAACAGCGCGTCTTTCACCATCCCGTCATCCGACAGGATTGCCGCTACGGCGCGCTGCGTGGCCAGCACGCTTTCCAACGCCTGCACCCGCGAGTCCGCCGCCGCCGTGGCCTGTTCGCCAAGCCGTGACAGCGCTGCGGCATGGGCAAGGTAGAACGCAAGCGCCAGCACGCCGACTGCGGTGGCGGCAAGCACGCCGCGTATCATCAAGCGATTGAGACCAAGGATCATCGCAAAGCCCATTGTTTCACTTTCCACACTATCCGAAAAATCATGTGTGGAAAAGCGCACAAAATTGCACTGCCACCAATACGAAAAACCTATGACTTCAATGCATTGCCGTTATGCGCCTCATTTCTGCGCATCTGTTGAATGGATTGTAATCATAGCGTCACAGATTCGTCATCCGCATGTTGGGAGGAGACCACAATGCAGATCAACACTGCCGCTTCCGTGGCACAAGCGCCGCGTCCGTTCTATCGTCACCTTTATTTCCAGGTCATCTTCGCCATTATTCTGGGCGCGTTGATCGGGCATTTCTGGCCAAGCTTTGGCGAGTCTCTGAAGCCGCTTGGCGATGGCTTCATCAAGCTGGTGAAGATGATCATCGCCCCGGTGATCTTTCTGACCATTGTGACCGGGCTTGCGGGCATGACCAGCCTGCGCGGTGTCGGATCGGTTGCAGCCAAAGCCTTTGGTTATTTCTTTGTGTTCTCAACGCTGGCTTTGGTGGTTGGTTTGATCGTCGCCAATGTGGTGCAACCGGGCGCGGGGATGAACATTGATCCCTCCACTCTGGATGCCTCTGCGGTGCAGGGCTACAGCGAGAAGGCACACGAGAGCACCGTGACGGGCTTTGTGCTGAGCATCATCCCGGACACGATGGTTTCGGCTTTTGTCGACGGCAACATCCTGCAAGTGCTGTTTGTCGCCATTCTGTTCGGGCTTGGCCTGATCTTGATCGGTGAAAAAGCCCGGCCTGTGGTCGAAATCTTTGAGGCCGTCAGCAGCGTGGTGTTCCGCGTGGTGGATCTCCTGATGAAAGCCGCGCCGATTGGAGCTTTTGGCGCTTTCGCCTTCACCATCGGTAAATATGGCATCGGGTCGATCGTGAACCTGGCGGCTTTGGTGGGCACGTTTTACCTGACCTCGGCTTTGTTCATCGTCGTGGTTCTCGGCTCGGTTTGCGCGCTGAACGGCTTCTCGATCTTCCGTCTGATGGCTTATCTCAAAACTGAAATCCTGCTGGTCTTGGGCACATCATCGTCTGAATCGGCGCTGCCTGCGTTGATGGAAAAGATGGAGCGGGCGGGCTGCGCGCGCCCGGTGGTGGGATTGGTGGTGCCGACCGGCTATTCCTTCAACCTCGACGGCACCAATATCTACATGACGCTGGCGGCGCTGTTCATCGCACAGGCAACCAACATTGATCTGTCGCTGGGCGATCAGATCACGCTGCTGGCCGTGGCGATGCTGTCGTCAAAAGGCGCTGCCGGGGTGACCGGGGCGGGCTTTATCACGCTGGCTGCGACGCTGTCGGTGGTGCCTTCGGTGCCGGTGGCGGGGATGGCGATCATCCTTGGGGTCGACCGTTTCATGTCAGAATGCCGCTCGATCAGCAACTTCATCGGCAATGCCGTGGCAACGGTGGTGGTCAGCCGCTGGGAGAACGCGCTGGATCGCAGCAAGCTGGACGCTGCGCTGCGGGGCGATGCATTGCCCGAACGGGCTGCGGTGCAGGATCTGCACGCTCCGGCGGGCCTGCAGTTGGGCGAGGCGAGCGCGGACTGAACCGCAACACTGACCAGAATATCCTGCAAGACGCGAGGGGCCGACTGGCTGCCTCGCGTCGCATGTTTTGGGGGGGCGTGGTGCCAAGCACTGCGCAAGTGAAAACGGTGCGTGAAGTGGTCCGCACAAGGCAACCCGACCGTACTGATGGTGGGACGATACCTCTCCTGTGATGTGGATACTCTCGAATATTGCTCCACCCATCTGACGAAGGCATTTTGACCTTTAGATTGATTTTCTGTGCCACAGAATTTGTTCAGCATGGTCTGGGTGTGCCATGTAAGGTGCTTTTTGATGGCGTGACTCGGTGCAATATGCGTCACTGTCCTCTTTCAAATTCCCAGTGCGCGTTTGCGGGCCTCTGACCAGCGGGTGATCAGATGATCCGTCATCAGCCCCATGAAGGCGACGGCGAAACCCAGCACCAATCCTTTGCCCACATCGGTCGAGGATAGAGCGCGCTGCATTTCTTGCCCCAGATCTTGCGTGCCGATGAAGGCCGCGATGATCACCATGAACAGCGAGAACATCACCGATTGGTTGGCACCGACCAGCATGGTTGGCAATGCCATTGGCAGGCGCACATGCCACAGCACTTGGCCCCACGTAGCTCCACTCATATCGGCCGCCTCAATCATTTCCGGCGGCACGTTGCGCAAGCCCTCGATGGTGTAGCGCACCAGCGGTACGGCGGCGAAGACCACCACAGCGGCGACCACCGCCACATCATTGACGCCGAACAGCATGATGACGGGGATCAGATAGATGAAGCTGGGGAAGGTCTGAGCGGTGTCACAGGCCAAGAGCATCCGGGCCGCACGCGTGGAATTGCGCGCGCCCCAAATCGCCAAGGGAATGGCAAAACTGGCTGCTATCGCCACGGAAATGCAGACCATGTAAACCGTGATCATCGCTCGGTCCCACCAGCCGGATGCGGCAATCAGGCCAAAATAGGCGACGCAGATCAGCGCCGATCGCAGCCCTCCGATGGCCCAGCCTAAGGCCGCCAACAGCAAAAGCACGGCGGTGAAGGGCAGCCAAAGGTAGGCATCCCGCATCGGGATCAACACCCAAGTGATCAAGAACCACCGCAGCCAGAGCGTGACAGGGGTGATCAGGCGGATCACCTGATCCATCAGCGCGTCTATAGGGCCTGCTACAGACAGAGCCTGCTTGCGCTCGACCTCGAGAAAATACGGAAAGAAATGCGCCAGCACAAAGCCTACGGCGCAAAGCGCCAGCCAGATCACCAACAGCCGGTTGCGCGTGATCCAGAACGGGCTTGCTTCCTCGTGCACAGGCAGACGCAGCGCCCAAGCCTTGGTCAACCTGTCCAGCGTGACCGCCAGCAAAACAATGGTCACGCCAATCTCGACCGACAGGCCGATTTTCAGCGATTGCAGCAGTTGCAGCAGCTTCTGCCCTAAGCCCGGCATCCCGATGAAACTGGCCAGCACCACCATTGCCAGGCATTGCATGATAACCTGGTTGACCCCGATCAGAATCTCGGACCGAGCGGTGGGGATACGCGCGCGGGTTAGCAACTGCCAACGGGTCGCGCCTGACATCTTGCCCGCCTCGATCACCTCTTCCGGCACTTTCTTCAATCCCAGCAAGGTCATGCGGATCATTGGCGGCACCGAGAAAATAATGGTGACAATCGCGCCGGCTTTCGGCCCCACCCCGATGAACACCACGACCGGGATCATATAGGCAAAATGCGGCAGGGATTGCGCGATGCTGAGTATCGGGTTCAGCACCCGCTCAAACCGCGGCGACCGCCAGGCCAACACGCCCAGCACAAGACCGAGTGTGACCGAAAACGGCGCGGCGACGACAATGACCGATAAGGTCTCCATCGCCCATTTCCATTGCCCCATCAGCGCGATCCAGACAAAGGTACCGCCGCTGATCAGCCCCAGACGCCAGCCTTTCAGCGCATAGCCTGCCATGAAGGCGGTGACGGCAATGACGCTCCACGGGATCGGTCCAAGGTTGGGCCAACGGCTTTTGCCGTAAAGCAGGTTGGCGGTGACGTTCAGCAACCATTCCACCACATCGGAAAACGCCCGCGTCACCGCCATCAAGCCCAGATCGTTTTGCAGGAAAGCAAAGGCCGCGTTGATCCAATCAGCGAAGGGCAGCACCAGCCATTCCGGCGGGCGGATCATACCCTGCGGCAGTATCGCCTTGCCAAGCATCAATGCCACTGCCAGCGCCAGCAGAAGTTTGGCGGTGCTGGCAAAGCGCGCAGACCGCCCGATCACTGTGCATCCCCAAGCAGCACATCGAGCGCCTTTTGCCGCAACACCGACCCGATCACTGCGCCCTTTGCGTTGACTACCGGAATTTCTATGCGCGGGTCCGAGATCAGTTGCCGTGCCAGATCACGGATGGTGCGATGCGCGGCAATGGGTTCACCTAAGGTGGGAGAGGTCAGTGGCCTTGCAAGACTGCCGATATGCACCACACGGGCGCGGTCAATTTCGGAGGTGAACTTCGCCACATATTCCGTGGCCGGATGCAGCACGATCTGGTCGGGGGTGTCGCATTGTTCAACCCGACCATCTTTCATGATCGCGATCCGGTCAGCCAGACGCAGAGCTTCGTCGAAATCGTGGGTGATGAAGATGATCGTCTTGTTCATCATCGCCTTCAGCCGCAGAAATTCATCCTGCATCTCGCGGCGGATCAATGGGTCGAGTGCCGAAAAAGGCTCGTCGAGAAACCAGATGTCGGGCTCGACCGCCAAGGATCGCGCGATGCCAACGCGCTGCTGCTGGCCGCCGGAAAGCTCGCGCGGGAAGTAATCCTCACGGCCTTTCAGGCCAACCAGTTCCAGCATTTCGCGGGCACGGGCGTAGCGGGTACTGCGATCCTGCCCGCGCATTTCCAACGGGAAGGCGACGTTTTCCAGAACCGAGCGATGTGGCAGCAGGCCAAAGCTTTGAAACACCATACCCATCTTGCGACGACGCAGGTCGATCAGTTCGGGTTCAGACAGGGTCGCGATATCGCGGCCTTCCACCGTAACCGAACCACCGGTGATCTCGATCAGCCGCGACAGACAGCGCACCAGCGTCGATTTGCCGGAACCCGACAGCCCCATGACAACCAGCATTTCCCCACGCCGGATCTCCAGATTAAAATCGCGCACCGCATGGACATAGCCTGCCTGCGACAGACCGGGATCGGCCTTCAGCTGCGCTAGATGCTGCGCCGGGTTCGACCCGAAAATCTTGTAGACATTGCGGCAGGTGATAACGCTTTCCGTCATGCGGGAACCTCGATCTTAGGCAAAGGGTCGGCCCACCCGGCAACGCGCTGGATGGGCCAAAGACTGCGGCTGTACGGCTTAGTTCAGCCACGCTTTCCAAACGTCCGGGTTGGCATCCATCCACGCCTTTGCGGCGTCTTCCGGCTCCATCCCGTCGATATCGACCAATTTGGCCATCTCGGCGATCTGCGGGTTGGTCAGGCTGACTTTGGTCAGCGTGGCATAGGCGGCTGGCCATTTGTCTTTCATGCCATCCCAAGCGGCAATTTTCAGATAGCCGTTGGCCGGGTTGCCGCAGTCATAGGTTTTGTCAGGGAAAGGCCCGACCGAGGGGTCTTCGTTGCAACCCGGCACCCATTCAGGGAAATTCACAAATTCCCCCGGCCAGACCGCTTCGGCAAAATTTGGCGTCCAGTTGAACACCACGATCGGCGTCTTGGTCTTTTCGGCGGCACCAATCTCGGCCCAGATCGCGGCGGCAGAGCCTGCATTGACCACGGCGAAGTTCATCCCCAAGGCGTCAACCTTTTCCTGATCATGCTTCAACCAATCCACCGGACCGCCCAAAAAGCGGCCTTTCTCGCCGGTTTCCGGGGTTTTGAACAAAGCCGCGCAATCGTTCAACGCTTTCCAGTCCGGCAGACCGGGGCAGGCTTCTTTCGTCCAAGCAGGATACCACCAATCCTCGCGCGTGATGGCGTTATGGGCACCTGCGGCGTGAATGCCACCTTTGGCCACGGCGGCGTCAAACGACGCGCCAAACGCGCCTTCCCAGACTTCCACTTCCAGCGACGCGTCGCCCAAACGAATGGATTCGTAGACCGCCTGACTGTCGGTCGTGACATATTCCACGCTGTTGCCCATCGAGGTGAAGACATCACCGACGACATGGCTCATCACGATCTGGCTGGACCAATTGTGCAGCGGGATCATGATCGGATCGGTCGAATCCTGCGCCCAGACGGCGGGGGCCAGCAAAGCCAGTGCAGTCGCCCCGGCCAGCAGTGTTTTCATAGATTTCATGGTGCATCCCTGTTGGATATCCGCGCCTGTGCGCAGTGTTTCGCGGGAAATTTACGGCCTTCCCTGCGACTCAAGGCTAGGGATGGGTTGTGAATGCGTCAGACCCCCGCGATGAACGGACTCGCATTGTTTGTAAAAAATTGTTAACAGGGGGAAACACACCAGACGGAAGGGCCGATGGCGTCCAAACCAGCGCATATTGTCATTGTCGAAGACGAGCCGGTGACTCGCAGCACTTTGGCGAGCTATCTGGGCTCGTTCGGCTACCGCGTCTCGGAATGTGACACGGCGGAGAAGGCTGAGAAAATCCTTGCACAAAACACCGCTGATCTACTGATTGCTGACATCAATTTGCAAGGCAAAGACGGGCTGGAGATTACCCGCGAACTGCGCGCGCGCTCGGAAATCGGCATCATCTTGTTGTCAGGCCGCACCGATGATGTGGATCGCATCGTCGGTCTGGAGCTTGGCGCGGATGATTATGTCTGCAAACCGTTCAATCGGCGCGAGTTGCTCGCACGGGTGAAAAACCTGTTGCGGCGTACCACGGCGATGCGGGCGATGACTCGGCGGGTATTTCATTTCAACGGCTTCAGCTTTGATGTGGCCTCCCGGCAGGTGACGGATGCCACGGGTCAGGCGATTGTGCTGACGCGGGCGGAATACGAATTGCTGCGGGTTTTCGTGACCAATCCGGGGGCGGTTATGGACCGGGATCGGCTGATCATGGCGATCACCCACCGGCAAGATGGCACCAACACCCGTACCATCGACGTCTTGGTGCAACGGTTGCGGGCGAAATTCGGCGATGACCCCAAAGCCCCTCGGATATTCACCACGTCACACGGCGAAGGCTATGTGTTCACTGCGCAGCTTGATTAAGGCTGGGATCAAGAATAGCCAAAGCCGTCTCGATAGCCAAACGACTTTCCTCGGCGAGTATTGGCATTTGCTGGATGCAAATCTCCAGTTGTGATGACGCGCCAAGTTCAGCCAAGGCCTCCATCTGATCCAGATGCGCGACCAAAGTCGGCAGAGCAAAATTACCCACCGCGCCTTTCAGGTGATGCGCCGCCTGCGCCAATGCCATCCAATCGCCGGGCCCTGCGGCGGCGTTGATAGCCAGCAGTCCTTTCGGCAATCTGTCCAGAAACATCCGCGCCAGCCCGCAAGCACGCTCCGCCCCCATATCGGAGGCCAGATCGAACAGAACATGCCGATGTGGAACCACTTCAAGCAGCGCGACAGAGAGCGCCTCGAACGACAGTGGTTTCGGCAAAACCGCTGACATACCTGCCTGCAGATTTTCCAGCCGATCCGCTTCCTGCACATGCGCCGAAACTCCGATGATCGGCAGGCCCGCAATCCGTTGATCCGCCATCGCCCGGATCATCCGCGTCGCCTCGGTGCCAGACAGACCCGGCAGGTTCACATCCATCAGGATCACGTCAAACTTGGCATCCTGCAGCACCGACAATGCCGCCTCAGCCGTTCCAGCCACCTGCACCTGATGCCCCATATCCTCCAGATAGGTCTGAATAACCATTTGATTGATATCGTTATCCTCTACCACCAAAGCTTGCAATTTCCGACCATCGGACTGAACCGGCACATCCACGACATCAGCGGGCAGGTCTGCGGCTTGACCTGGGCGGAACCGGGCCTCCAGAGTGAACACCGTCCCGGCACCGGGCGCACTTTGCACGGTCAGTGTCGCCCCCATCGCATCGGCAAACCGCCGACAAATCGCAAGCCCCAATCCGGTGCCGCCATAATGCCGCGCGGTCTGCGCATCCTCTTGTTCGAACACGCCAAAAATCCGCTCTTGCGAGGCTTCGGCAATGCCTTTCCCGGTATCGCTGACGGCAAAGATCAAGACAAAGCCGCCCCCATCGTCCCGCGACGTAACGCTTAAGCCAACTTCGCCCTGCTCGGTAAATTTCACCGCGTTGGAGACCAGATTGAACAGGATCTGCCGCAGTTTTCCCATATCGCCCACCACTGCGGCGGGCAAAGCGGCGGGCACATCCAGCCGTAGCATCAGGCCTTTTTCCTGTGCGCTCGGGCCCATCAACCCGACAATATCGCGCAACAAATCAGCTGGCGCGAAGGTCACTTCCGCCAAAGACGCAGCCCCGGCTTCAATCTTGGAGTAATCCAGAATATCGTTCAAAATCACCATCAACCCCTCGCCCGAGGCATGGGCCGCGCGCAACTGGCGCTGTTGGCGCAGCGATAACCCATCGCGCCCCAGACTGCGCAACATGCCCAACACACCATTCATCGGGGTGCGGATCTCATGGCTCATCATGGCAAGGAATTCTGATTTAGCGCGATCCGCCGCCTCGGCCCGGTTACGCGCCTCGGCATGGGCGCTGACCTCGCCGCGCAACTGCTTGGTCTGCTCGGCCACCAAAAGCTGCAACTCAAGCCGGTGGCGGCGCAGCTCGGCCAGGTTCTGATCGCGCTCAGCTTCCAGCGCATGGTTCTCAATGCCTTGCAGGCGGAACACCTCGACCGCGGCTTCCATTTCCGCGATCTCATCGGTGCCTTGCGGGGTGATGCGCCCGACCGCTTCGCCATCGGCAAGCCGCGTCATCGTGGCCGACAGCGCATCCAGACGCCGGGTGATGTTGCCGCGCACATAGATCCAGACGACCGCCATGGAAATCAACAAAGCCGCAACCGAGCCCCAGACGTAAAGCTGCTGCGTGGTGCGGATCGCCGCACTGGCTTCCACCCCCGCCAAAACTGCCCGCCCTGTGATCTGATCGGCAAGCGCCTGCGCCTCGCGCTCCAGCCGCACCGCCGCCGCGCGCACGTCGCTTTGCGCCCCCGCGATCAGGCGATTGAGATCAAGAATGCCTTTGGTCAAACTGAACATGTCAGCCGCATCCGGTGGCGGTGCCGCGCTGGGTCGGATCATCTGCAACAGCGCCAAGGCGCGCTCGGCCCGGATCGGATCATTCACTGACAGAATACGGCGCGTCACAATGTCGATGCGGAACTGCAACTCTGCCTGCACCTGCGCAAGCTCTGCTGGGTTTTGCACCGTCGCAATCCGGTTCAGCAACAACCCAACTTCACCGATATGCGAGCGCATTTCAGACATCTGACCTTGGCGGAACAGATCGACCTCGATCAGCTTATCCAACGTATCCAAGCGCTTATCGGTGTCTGGCCCCGCGCCTTCCAGATCATACAGGCTGGAGATAACCGCCGAGGTCCCCATTTGCGCATTTGCCACCAGCGTATCGGCAATTTCCAACAACTCGGTCGTGGCGATCAGACCCGCATGCAGCCGCGCGCCCTGTGCTGCGATGGCGATGATGCGGTCCTGCACCAATCGGTCAAGCCGCGCGATACCGCTGCGCACGTCGGCTCCGGCTTGCTCAAGCCCCAATGGAACGCCATCTCCCGTGCCTTCATAGCGCGCAACCCGCTGTTTCAGCGCATCGGCCTGCGCAAACAGATAACCCGCACGTTCGCGCCGCGCCGCTTCCGTGGTGACGGCCGCAAGTTCAGGCGCGACGACGACGATACGGCTGATTTCCTCGGTAAAACCTCGCACTTCGGAAATCGCCGGAATGGTTTCCTTGATGACATTGGTTTGGTTGCGCGCAACCTTCTGCAACTCGATCCAACCCAGAACCCCGGTCAGAGTCGGCAAGCCCGCGATGACCAGAAAGGCCATCAGCAGCATACGCCCCAGACTGACGCGCGATGGGCTGGACTTGTGCGACATCTTCCGTAACCCTACCCCTGATCTGACATCAGATTACAGGGGATGGAAGCAAAGGCATGAGATTTTTGCGACACGTCCTGTTTGCGGCGATTGCTGCCGTCACCATCCAACCCGCAAACGCCGAGTCTTGGCAACTGGATGTGCCGACCGTGCCGTTTGATGATGACAGCCAAACCCAGCCTCTGCTTTACCATCCGCTTGATCACGCCGCCAAACCATGGCGACTTTGCGTGCTCTATCCGCATCTGAAAGACGCCTATTGGCTTAGCGTCAACTACGGCATGGTCGAAGAAGCCACCCGGCTCGGCGTGTCCTTCGATCTATACGAGGCAGGCGGCTACCCAAACCTCGCCCGCCAGATCGAACAGGTGAAAGCTTGTGGCAAGCGCAATATGGATGCGCTGATCCTTGGGCCAGTCTCCTATAATGGCCTGTCCCCGGCTGTTCTGGAGATTGCGCAACAGATGCCCGTCATCGCTTCGGTGAACGACATGGACGATGCAGGCATCTCTGCCAAATCCAGCGTGCCTTGGCGGGAGATGGGCGCGGCGGCGGGGCGCGCTATAGCGGCGCGGCATCCAAAGGGCGGCCCTGCGGTCAAGCTGGCATGGTTTCCCGGCCCCAAAGGTGCCGGCTGGGTGCATTTCGTCGAACAAGGGTTTCTCGAGGCCCTTGCCGACAGTTCCGCCCAGATCGTCGCCACCCGCTACGGCGATACCGGGATCGAGCAACAGGTGCTCTTGGTCGAAGATGTGCTCGACCGCGTACCCGAGGTGGATTACCTCGTCGGCAGCGGTCCGATGGCCGAGGCTGCCGTTTCGATCCTGCGCGCGCGCAATTTGACAGGCCGGATCGGCGTCGTCTCAACTTATGTCAGCCACGGCGTTTATCGCGGCATCAAGCGCGGGCGCATTCTGGCAGCCCCGACCGATTTCGCCGTTCTTCAGGGGCGCTTGGCGGTCGAACTTGCGGTGCGCGCCATCGAAGACAATCTGACGATCCGCCATGCGGGGCCGCGCATCGTCACCTTGACGCTCGAAAACATCGACGAGGTCGGCACACAGGAGACCCTCGCCCCAGCCTCGTTCGTTCCGGTGTTCCAAGTAGCGAACTGACCCAGGCCGATCGCAAAGCATGTTGATTGGTCAGGCAAGGTCCGCCTACGTGGAACTACAGCTTTGGACAGCAGTGGCGAAGCTGTTTTAGGATTTTGAACCGCGCCGGGTTTGCCGGAGGCTGATTGGTCTTAGTTGCGCGGCCATGGCTTCGGTTTCCAGAGCTGCGTAGAAGTTTGCTTCGGCTTTGGCGGGCGGTTGAATCCGCCCTGGCTGCCACGGTTGCTGTGGTGAACCAGTCCGATGTCCTTGGTCGGGCAGCGTTGATAGACGGCCTTTTCGAGGGCGCCGAGGACGAAACCGGCATGCGCCGAGGTGCCGACGAGCCAGCCGATGATTTTGCGGGCATAGGTGTCGATGACGAAAGCGACATGCACGAACCCCTTCCAGGTGGCGACATGGGTGAAATCCGATACCTACAGCATGTTCGGCGCGGGTATCCGAAACTGGCAGTTCACGTTGTCCAGCCATTGCCGGCAGGCGCATGCAAATCATGCGGCCGAGGGGGCACGGCAACTTCTTGTCAGGGATCATCGTCTTGTGCGGCTTGCCCCGGATAACCCCTTGAACACCCACCGCCTTCATCAGTCTGGCGACCGTGCGGCGGGCAACGTCAAACCCTTCGCGTCGCAACTGTCGCCAGACCTTGCGCACACCACAAACCTACCAGTTCGCATCGAACACGCGCTGAATCTCCGGCCGAAGCGCCTCATAGCTCTTGGCACGATCAGACAGCCGCGCCGGATCGGCACGCTTGGCCAGGTGGTCATAGTAGGTGGCAGGGGCGATCGGCTGCAGATCGGTTCGACCTCGCGCGCATCCCGATGCGCGTCGATGAACGACACCATCACTTCGACCGGCGGTCGAGTTCCCGTTGCCGAGCGGGCGAATGCATGCATTCGCCGAGAGGGGCCATCGCAAAGTTTGCGTGGGCCTTGCGAAGGATCTCGTTCGCCTGGCGCAGTTCGCGGTTCTCACGTTCTAGTGCTTTCATCCGTTCAGCCATATCGCTGGAGACGCCCGCGAGCTTGCCGCAATCGACCTCGGCCTTCTTGCCCCAGTCGTTCAGAGTCTGTGGTGCACAGCCGATCTTCGCCGCAATCGACATGTTCGCCTGCAAACCCGCCCCGTGCTGCCCCTCAGTGCCGAGGACCAGCCGCACCGTACGTTCGCGCACTTCGGCGGAAAACTTGTTCGTGGTGTTGCTCATGATGCTCCATCCTACTCAAGAGTTGGAGCATCCGGTAAACCCGGCGCGGTTCAGGTCCCCGGACCGTCGAGATGCTGGCGTCGGTGATCAGGCAAACCGACCGAAAACGGCTTCATCGAAGCTTTAAGAAGCTTTAAATAGTGAGCCGAGATTTGAATGCCTCACAGCCTACTGGTTCATGAGCCTTGCAGTTGCAGTCGAAAAGCTGGAGGGTTGGCACAGACACTACAACGGCGATAGCCTACACAGCGCCTCGGATACAACCTCCTGAGCGCGCTATACTCTCCTGAAGATGCCGCCGCCAACCTGTCGTGGTGACCAAGGCTGCAAAATCCTGCTTCCGGCGGTCCAAATTTGGGTATCAGATCATAGGTTGGGCTTGCTCTGCACCAAACTGAGAGATTGTCCGGGGGCAGAGCAGACTCCAAATCATTCTGCGACCGACAGTTGATTGGCTTTGCGCGTGGCGTCGGTTTAGGATGCAGGGATGAATGTCGCGCCTCAACCCATTCCCCGAAATCTTTCCGATCTAGATGATCAGGCGCTGGCCGAGTTGGTGGCGTGCCCGACCTGTGACACATTGCATCGCCTGGTTGCGGTGGCTCCGGGGCAAAAGGCGCGGTGTCGGCGGTGTCACTCGGTGTTGTTGGCGCCTCATAACAGCGCGATGACCAAGATCGTCATGCTTGCCCTGACCGCCACCGTGTTGATGGCGGCGGCGATTTCGTTTCCATTTCTGACGTTGGAAGCGCGGGGGTTGACGCAGAAAAACTCGGTCATTGACGCCATCCTTGCGTTTTCTTCCGGGCTCATGTTGCCCTTGTCACTGGTGACCGCCGGTTTGATCGTGGTCTTGCCGCTGATGCGGCTGGCGGCGATCCTATATGCCTTGACCCCAATGGCGATTGGCTGGGCGCCCGCAAAGGGTGCGCTTCAGGCGTTTCGGCTGGCCGAAACCCTTAAGCCTTGGGCAATGGCCGAAATTTTTATCGTCGGAGTGGCCGTTGCACTGGTCAAAGTGGCAGGCTTGGCTATCTTGACGATTGGTCCTGCGTTCTGGGCGTTTACGGCGCTGGTCTTGATCACCGTCTTGAATGATAATTTCATGTGTAGGTTGACGATATGGCGCACGCTAGAGGATCGCAGACCCGACTGATAACCGCGCGTGCGGCGGGTTTGATCGCCTGCCGCACCTGTGGGCGCGTACATCAGGCGGAGACTGAGCTTTGCCTGCGCTGTGGCCAAGTGCTCAGCAGTCGGGATGAGACCAGTTTGCAACGTGTGTGGGCTTGGCTGCTTGCCGGCTTTATGGCCTATATCCCGGCCAATCTTTACCCGATGCTGGAGACGACGACGCTGGGCAAGACCCAATCCAACACGCTGCTGGGCGGCGTGGTCGAATTGGTTCTGCACCAGTCTTATGCGGTTGCAGCCATCGTGTTCGTCGCCAGTATCGTCATTCCGATCGGCAAGTTTGTGGCGATTTCCTATCTGGCCGTGCAGGTGCAGCGCCCGGACAGACATACGGTTCATCTGAAACACCGGATGCTTGAGGTGGTCGAGTTCATTGGCCGCTGGTCGATGATTGATGTCTTCGTGGTTGCGCTTTTGTCTTCGCTCGTTCAACTGGGCACGGTCGTCAGCGTCAAGCCCGGCATAGCGGCGATCAGCTTTGCCCTGTCGGTGGTATGTACCATGTTGTCAGCGATGAGCTTTGACAGCCGACTGATCTGGGATACCGACTCGAAGGATAGCGTGTAGCGTGACTGACCTCGCCCCCCCTGAACTTGAAATCGAGCCGCCGCGCCACTCGCCTTGGCGCAACCTCTCGCTGGTTTGGCTGGTGCCTGTGCTGGCGCTTATGGTGTCTTTGGGCATCGCCTGGAAAAACTACAGTGATCGCGGCACCTTGGTCACGATCACTTTTTCCACCGCAGCCGGGGTGCTGCCGGGTGAGACCACGTTGAAATACCGCGAGGTCGTCATCGGCACGGTAGAGAATGTGCAGTTTACCCCCGATCTGCAAAGGGTGATCATTTCCGCTCGGGTCCAGAAGGATGTTGCGGCGACCCTGCCGTCGGACAGTCAGTTCTGGGTGGTGCGGCCCAACGTCACCGCCAACGGCATCACAGGTCTGTCGACGGTGCTCTCGGGGGTTTACATCGAGGGCGCTTGGGAGCCTGTATCGAACTCGAACGTGCGCAGCTTTGCCGGGTTGGAGGCAGAGCCAATCGTGCGCCCCGGCCGTCAAGGCACCCGCATCACCCTGCGCAGCAAGAATGGCTCGCTGCTGCCGACGGGGGGGCCGATCATGTTCAACGGGGTGGAAGTCGGCAAACTGGATGTGCCACGGATCACCGACACCGGCGACAGTGTCTTGGTTGATGCCTTTATCAACGCGCCCAACGACAAATTCATCACCACGGCAACGCGGTTCTGGGACACCTCGGGGTTCTCGGTGAAACTGGGACCAAGTGGCGTTGCCTTGGATGTTTCCAGTCTGGGATCGTTGTTGCGTGGGGGCATCGCCTTTGACACCACCTTTAGCGGCGGTGAGCCGATCAATGACAGCACGGTGTTCAATCTGTTTGACGATGAAGACTCTGCGCGGCAGAGTATTTTCACCCAGATCGGCGACAATGCCGTGCCGTTGGCGGTTATTTTCACTGGCTCTGTCAACGGGTTGGCGGCAGGTGCTCCGGTGGAATACCACGGCTTTCGCATCGGGCAGGTCACCGGGATCAACGCCTTCATCGAACGCACAAGCGGTGGCGGTCGTGTGGTCAAATTGCGCACCGAGCTTGAGATTGACCCGCAGGCGCTGGGGTTGGACGAAAGCACAGGCAAGTCTGAGGTGATGGCATTTCTGGGTGATGCGGTCGACAAAGGCCTGCGGGCACGCCTGGCCAACACCAGCATTTTCAGTGCTGCGCTGAAGATCGAACTGGCAGAACTGCCGAAGGAACCTTCGGCTGCGATGGTCGTCGGTTCCGACATGGTGCCGGTGCTGCCCAGTGTCGTATCGGATCTGCCTGATCTGAACGCCACAGCGGATGGGATGCTGAGACGCATCAACGGCTTGCCGATTGAAGAACTGATGCAGCAAGCCATTTCCCTGATGGCCTCTATTGAGGCGGTAGCGGGATCTGAGGATACCCGCGCAGCCCCCGGCGCGCTGGTCAAACTGCTGGACGATGCCAGCGGGCTGATCAACAAGGACGACACCCAAGCCATCCCAACGGAATTGCGTGGCGCGATTGCCGATTTGCGCGCGGTGATTGACGATCTGCAAAAGCGTGGCGCGACAGAGAAATTGGCCACATTGTTGGACAATGCCAACAAGATCGCGGCCAATCTGGATGAGGCGTCCAAGGACTTCCCGCAACTGGTGGAAGACCTGCAAGAACTGGCGGCCAAGGCCAAGGCGCTGAATGCGGAAGAGTTGATCGACAGCACCACCAAGCTGATCCAGACTGCCGATGGCGTCATCAGCACCGATGCCATGAAGGCACTGCCTGCGGATCTTTCGGCGGCATTGGTGCAAGTTCAAGCCGCGTTGAAAGAGCTGCGCGAAGGCGGCGCGGTCGAAAACGTCAATGCCGCTTTGGCCTCGGCCAAGACGGCGGCGGAATCGGTGGCGACGGCCGCGGATGATCTGCCGAAGCTGACGGCAGAGCTGGACGCGCTGGTTGGCAGGGCCAATGCGCTGATCTCGGCCTATGGTGCGAAATCCGACTTCAACGGCCAAACTCTGCAGCTTTTGCGCGAACTGCAAACCGCCGCAAAGGCCGCAACGCAGCTTGCCCGCACCATCGAGCGCAATCCCAACTCTCTGCTGATCGGACGTTAAGATGCACAAGACCTTGATCATTTTGCTCGCTCTGGCCAGCCTGACTGCCTGCGGCGATAAGAAGGCGCGCTTCGAGATCCCTGCGCCAACAGCTGCTACCGAAGCGCGGTTGCGCGTCAGCAGCATTGAGGTGCGGGATGTGTCGCTGCCCGCCTATGCCTCGGCGTCCGAGATTGTTGTCGAGGACGCTGCGGGCGCGCTGCGTCCGGTGCCCAAGGCGATCTGGGCAGATGATCCCGCGCGCGGTGTCACCGGGGCTTTGGCGCGCAGTCTGGAGGCGGCCTCCACGGCCAATGTCGCAGCCGAGCCTTGGCCGCTGAACACCGAGCCGCAGGCACGCGTGCAGGTCCGCATTGATCAGATGAGCGCCAGGGCCGATGGCAGCTTTTATCTGGAAGGGCAGTTCGCAATATCCTCATCCAGCGGCGCTGTCTCTGACAGCCTGAACCGCTTTGCGATTTCAGTTCCGATGGCCGATCTGGCTCCAGCCTCCGTCGCCGGGGCGACTGGGGCGGCGCTGGATCAACTGGCCGCCAAGATCATCGCAACGTTGAAGGGTTAAGCCGCAGCATGTGATCGTCGTGAGGGGTGGTTGAGACCGCGAGCGGTGCCCATTGTGATGATTGGTGGCCAAACGAGGACCAGTTTGGGAGACGACAATCTCATGTGGGGGGGCGTTGTGACCTTCGGGGGCATGTTATACTTCGCGTTTGCACCTAGAGCATCCCGTTAGCATTCGGATTTCTGCCCCGATCAGAGCTTCTTCCAACTGCGTGTCGAGGTCAGGCGCAACGCATTGCCCTCTGAATGGTTTACCTGCAAACCATTCAGAGGGCCGCGCTCATCGAGCAGTTTGAAGCACCGCATTCTGGTCTCCACCTGACTTTGTAGGTGATACGCGCTACAGCGCCGTCAGATGGTGCGGCCGAGGCGGTGTGTTTAAAGGACAGTGTCGTTTCTCGTCTTGCCACCAGAAGAGGGCATCCACGCTATCAACAGAACCCAAGGTGCGGGGATGTTTGGTGCGACGGGCCATTTGCAAAGCTATAATTCAGCACTCTGGCGAAGACCGAAGCCGATCTAAGCCGTTAATAGCATATATCTTATTGATCTGAAATAAGGAAATATGGTGCTGCAAGGGAGGATTGAACTCCCGACCTCTCCCTTACCAAGGGAGTGCTCTACCACTGAGCTACTGCAGCGCCGGATGCTGCGGCACCGTTCGGAACCGCTTGCGTGGCGGCTGAATAGACGCGTTCGCAGCAGGGTGCAAGAGCAAACTGGCGGATTTTTTGGCAAGCTTGCTGGACGCTTCGGCGGCCCTGTATTAGAAGGGCACATGCGTGAAAAATCTGATGATATTGGCCAGACCAAGCCCAAATCCCAACGTGAGATCGAGCGCGAGGCGCGCTTGAAGCTGGCGTTGAAGGCGAATATGGGCCGCAGGAAGGCGCAGGCGCGGGCAAGGTCGGCCGTGGATTCGGATAGCCCTGATGCGGGCCAGATCGACGATAACAACAAAAACGAGTGAGGCTTAGGCAGATGGATTCGATTTTGGTCAAAGGCAATGGACCGCTGAACGGGGTGATCCCGATTGCGGGGGCAAAGAATGCCTGTCTGACACTGATGCCCGCGACATTGTTGTCAGAGGAGCCGCTGACGCTGACCAACGCGCCGCGACTGTCCGATATCGCAACGATGACGCAGCTTTTGCAATCGCTTGGCGCAGAAGTTGCCAGCATGCAGAATGGCCTTGTGCTGGCAATGTCGAGCCACAAGATCGACAACCACACCGCCGACTACGACATCGTGCGCAAGTTCCGTGCCTCTATCCTAGTGCTGGGCCCGTTGCTCGCGCGGGATGGGCATGCCGTGGTGTCATTGCCGGGGGGGTGTGCGATTGGCGCGCGTCCGGTGGATTTGCACCTGAAAGCGTTCGAGGCGATGGGGGCGGAGCTCGATCTTCGCGATGGCTATGTCCATGCCAAGGCTCCGGGTGGCCGTTTGCGTGGTGCGGTGGTGGAGTTCCCGTTCGTCTCGGTGGGCGCGACCGAGAATGCTTTGCTGGCGGCGACTTTGGCGAAGGGCACCACGGTTCTGAAAAACGCCGCGCGCGAGCCGGAGATCGTCGATCTCGCGGTGTGTCTGCGCCGGATGGGCGCGCAGATCGACGGCGAAGGTACCAGCACGATCACCATTCAGGGCGTTGACCGTTTGGGTGGCGCGACCCATCCGGTGGTGACGGACCGGATTGAACTAGGCACCTACATGTTGCTGCCAGCGATTTGTGGCGGTGAGGTCGAATGTTTGGGCGGCAAGATGAGCCTTGTCGGTGCATTTGCTGAAAAGCTTGATGCGGCTGGGGTTTCGGTGGTGGAAACCGAACGCGGGCTGAAAGTGACGCGCAAGAATGGCCGCGTGCGCGCAGTGGATGTGGTGACAGAGCCGTTCCCCGGTTTCCCGACCGATTTGCAGGCCCAGATGATGGCATTGCTCTGCACCGCTGACGGGGTTTCGGTGCTGGAGGAGAAGATCTTCGAGAACCGCTTCATGCACGCGCCAGAACTGGTGCGGATGGGTGCAAAGATCGATGTGCATGGCGGTCATGCCACTGTGACAGGTGTGGAAAAACTGCGCGGCGCGCGGGTGATGGCGACGGATCTGCGTGCCTCGGTCTCGTTGATCCTGGCCGGGCTTGCGGCAGAAGGCGAAACCGTGGTGAGCCGGGTCTATCACTTGGATCGCGGCTATGAGCGGGTTGAAGAAAAGCTGCGCGGCGTGGGCGCGCAAATTGAACGGATCAGCGGATGAGCGATGCGCGGTTTGAAGACGGCGACGAGCAACCGCTGCGACTGATTGCGCAGGATGGCGAAGGGCTGGCAGTGATTGCCACGCTTTTGCAGGATGCGGTATTTCCGATCACCGAGATGTCGCTGGTGCGGCAGAAGCGGCGGTTTGCGCTGATGTTGAACCGCTTCCGTTGGGAATACCGTGAGGCCGCCGAGAAGACTGGTCGTCAGTTTGAACGGGTGCAAAGCCTGCTGGTGTTTGAAGATGTGCTGGCGGTGCGCAGTCAGCACATTGACCGAACCGCGACCGATACGATCCTGTCCTTGCTGGATATCAGCTTCTTGCCGGGCGAGGATGGCACCGGGTTAGTGACGCTGGTGCTGGCAGGAGGTGGGGCGATTGGCTTGCAGGTGGAAGCGCTGGACGTCACCCTGCGCGATGTCACGCGGCCCTATCTGGCACCTTCGGGTAAGGTGCCAGAGCACGGCGCGTAAGGCGCGGCCCCTGCTTTAAGCGCTGGGGTTTAGTCTTTCGGCCCGTTGGTATTGATCACCACGGAATTCTTCGTGCTGGGCGTCGCCACGGCGGGCTTGGCCTTGTCTTTCTTCGGCTTTTTCACGTTCTTGCCGGGTTTGCTCATGCCCTTGGCCATTTGGTTTTCCTTACAAGCGGCGGCCATCCGTTTGGCCTCGGTCATCATGCGCCTTTACGGGCGCAAACCCAAGCCCATTCGCGGCGGGTGGACAGATCTGGCAGTGATCTGACCCAGGACGTATTCAGCGGATCTGTGGGAAATTCATATCGCTTTTAGTTCGATTGGCGCGAACTGGCCCCGAAACGGCTCCTTCCCATGTCTGTGCGGTTAGGCGGGCTAGTTTGTGGTGAAACCACATCCTCTTATGTAAAAACAAGGGTTTACAGAACATTCTCCGAAGGGGTCATGCTGCGGTGCCGCAGAGAAATGCGGCGGCGCAGCTACTGCGCACGGAACTGGTATGCTAAGTGCCGCACCAAATGATGCGTGCCCTGACTGTAAATTTGAAAGCGCTTTGAGGCGAGAATCGTTGACGAATTGGCACGGTTCGGGCTAGATCGCCTGCAAACGCTTCGGGAGGCCGTCTTAGCCAAGTCGGAAAGGAAGCGTTTTTAACAGGGAAGCGTCCATGTGGCGCAATCAAAATTTAGGGAGGAAATCCATGTCCTTTGGATTCAAGAGCCGCGCGCTGCGGTCGGCCGCTGTTGTCGCGCTGGTCAGCGCGCTTGGCACGCCGATGATGGCAGAAGAAATCTTCTATGTGTCCGGCTCCGTCGGCAAGGCAGTTGAGAATTTCAAAACGCTGGTGAAGCCGTGGGAAGATGCCACCGGCAATACGGTGACGATTGTGCCGATGCCGGCTTCGACCTCGGACCAGTTCGGTCAGTATCGGCTTTGGCTGGCCGCCGGAGCAGCCGATATTGACCTGTATCAGACCGATGTGATCTGGGCGCCGCAGTTGGCGGATCACTTTGTGGATATGGCCGAAGTCGCCAAAGATCTGGCACCGACACATTTCCCCTCGATCATCGAGTCGCAAACCGTCGGCGGCAAGCTTGTGGCTTTGCCGATCTTCACCGATGCACCTGCACTGTATTACCGCAAGGATTTGCTGGAGAAATACGGCGTTGCGGTTCCGAAAACCTGGGATGAGCTGACGGCGGCTGCGACCACCATCCAAGAGGGTGAGCGGGCGGCAGGCAAGGGTGATTTTTGGGGCTATGTCTGGCAGGGCAACGCCTATGAAGGGCTGACCTGCGATGCGCTGGAATGGGTGAAATCCCACGGCGGTGGCCAGATCGTTGAAGCCGATGGCACAATCTCGATCAACAACGAGAAAGCCATCAAGGCGCTGGAAACCGCAGCAGGCTGGGTTGGCACGATCTCACCATCCGGCGTGCTGGCTTACGGTGAAGAAGAATCGCGCGGTGTCTGGCAGACCGGCAACGCGGCCTTCATGCGCAACTGGCCCTACGCCTACCAGTTGGGCAATGGCGATGATTCAGCGGTCAAGGGCTTGTTCGACGTCACCACGCTGCCAGTGGGCGCCGAAGGTGATACCTCAGCTGCAACTTTGGGCGGCTGGAATGTGGCCGTTTCAAAATACTCCAAGCATCAGGACGTGGCGATCAGCCTAGCGCTGTATCTGGCTGGGCCCGAGGCGCAAAAGGCACGGGCAATTTCGGAATCGGCGCTGCCGACCATCGTGGCTTTGTATGATGACGCCGACATTGCTGCAGCTCAGCCAATCATCCCGCAGTGGAAAGAAGTGTTCCTGAACGCGGTGCCACGTCCGTCGGCCCCCACGCTCGGCAAGTATAACGAGGTGTCCTCGAAATTCTGGTCGGCGGTGCACCAAACACTGTCGGGGAACGGCTCGGCTGCCGACAATCTGGCAGGACTGGAAGCAGATCTGGCCGACCTGAAGGGCGACGCCTGGTAATCCTCCCGATATCGGGCACGCCTTGAGGATGGGCGGCGGCACAGCGCTTTAGCCAACCGCCGCCCATCTTTTGCGCTCGACCTCATAGAAGGTCGTCACAGGGGGGAAATACATGACAGCTTCAAAAACTGCCATTGGGCGGGAAAGTGGCCTGAGCCTGCAACAGCAGCGCCAGAGATCCGCGTTCTGGTTCCTGGCGCCGATGCTGATCGCGCTGTTTTGCGTGGCGGCTTGGCCTTTGCTGAGAACGATCTGGTTCTCGTTTACCGACACATCGCTGAACAGTCTGTATGGCGGCAAGTGGATCGGTTTTGACAATTATTTCAAGGTGCAGACCCTGTCCAACGGCACGGTGCGCTATCGGGGGACGTTGGTCGATCCGGCGTGGTGGAACGCGGTGTGGAACACCGTGCGGTTCTCGGTGGTCTCGGTGGCCTGTGAGACAGTGCTGGGTCTGATCGTGGCGCTGGTGCTGAATGCCGAGTTCAAGGGCCGTGGCTTTGTGCGCGCCGCGATCCTGATCCCTTGGGCGATCCCGACCATCGTTTCGGCGAAAATGTGGGCCTGGATGCTGAACGACCAATACGGCATCCTGAACGATATGGCGCTAAGCCTCGGGCTGATCAGCACCAAGATCGCATGGACCGCGAACTCTGATACCGCGATGTATGCGGTGTTGATGGTGGATATCTGGAAAACCACGCCGTTCATGGCTTTGCTGTGCCTCGCAGGCCTGCAAATGGTGCCGCGCGATATCTATGAGGCGGCGAAGATCGACGGCATTCATCCGGTGAAAGTGTTCTTCAAGATCACTTTGCCGTTGATCCGTCCGGCGCTGATGGTGGCCGTGATCTTCCGCATGCTTGATGCGCTGCGGGTGTTCGATCTGATCTATGTGCTGACGCCAAACTCGGCGGCGACCAAGACCATGTCGGTGATCAGCCGCGAGAACCTGATCGAGTTCGACAAATTCGCCTACGGCTCGGCACAGTCGACGCTGCTGTTCGCGATCCTGGCGATATTCGTCTCGCTGTATATCTGGCTGGGCAAGGTTGATCTGTCTGGGGAGGGCGGCAAATGACCAACAACAAGTTGTTGAAATCCGTCGCCTTCTACGCGCTTGTCGTGGTGATCGTGGTGTTCTCGATCTTCCCGTTCTACTACGCGATTGTCACCTCTTTCGCGACCGGAACGGCGCTGTTTGAGACCAATTACTTCCCAAAATCCTTCGATTGGGCGAACTACGAAGCAGTCTTGGGCGGGCGGACATTCCCGCGCAATATCCTGAATTCGGTGTTCGTGGCGACGACGACAGTGGTGTTTGCACTGTTCCTCGCAGTGACGGCATCCTACGCCCTCGCACGGGTGCGGTTTCGTGGCCGGGGGCTGCTGCTGATGACGATCCTTGCGGTGTCGATGTTTCCGCAGATCGCCGTTCTTGCCGGGTTGTTCGAACTGATCACCTATCTGGGCCTGTTCAACTCTCCCTTCGCGTTGATCTTGTCCTACACGATCTTCACGCTGCCGTTCACGGTCTGGGTGCTCACCACCTTCATGCGCGATCTTCCAGTCGAGATTGAGGAAGCCGCGATTGTCGATGGTGCCACGCCGTGGATCATCGTGACCAAGGTGTTCTTGCCGCTGCTGTGGCCCGCTTTGGTCACCACGGGGCTCTTGGCCTTCATCGGGGCGTGGAACGAATTCCTGTTCGCGCTGACCTTCACCTCGTCCGAGGTGACACGGACAGTTCCGGTGGCGATTGCACTGCTTTCCGGCGCGTCGCAGCAGGAAATCCCTTGGGGCCCGATCATGGCAGCAAGCGTCATCGTGACGGTGCCGCTGATCATCCTCGTTCTTATCTTCCAACGCAAAATCGTCGCGGGTCTGACCGCAGGCGGCGTGAAGGGCTGAAAAAATGGCAAAAATCGAACTGAAGAACGTGAAGAAGTCCTATGGCGCGGTGGATGTGATCAAGGGCATCGACCTGACCGTCGAGAAGGGCGAATTCATGGTGTTTGTCGGGCCATCTGGCTGCGGCAAGTCTACCTTGCTGCGGCTGATCTCGGGGCTGGAAGAAATCTCATCCGGTGACATGCTGTTTGACAATGAACGGGTGAACAATGTGCTGCCCAGCCAGCGCGGCATCGCGATGGTGTTCCAGTCTTACGCGCTTTACCCGCATATGACCGTCTACGACAACATGGCTTTTGGGATGAAACTGGCGAAGGCCAGCCCTGAGGATATGAAAAAGCGGGTGATGGAGGCGGCGAAACTGCTGCAAATTGATCACCTGTTGGAGCGTCTACCGAAGCAGCTTTCCGGCGGCCAGCGCCAGCGCGTCGCGATTGGCCGCGCGATTGTGCGCGACCCTCGGGTGTTCCTGTTTGACGAGCCGCTCTCAAACCTTGACGCGGCTTTGCGGGTGCAAACCCGGTTGGAAATCGCCAAGCTGCACCACTCGATGTCGGATGTGACGATGATCTACGTCACCCACGATCAGGTTGAGGCGATGACGCTGGCTGACCGTATCGCCGTGCTGCGTGATGGCCGGTTGGAACAGGTGGGCTCGCCTGCCGAGCTGTATGAGCGCCCGAATTCGATCTTCGTCGCGGGCTTTATCGGCAGTCCGAAGATGAACTTCCTGACCGGAAAATTCGCCAGCGATCACGGCTGCACCACCTTGGGCATCCGCTCGGAGCATATTGACGTGGTTGAGGGCGGTCTATGGACGGGGACGATTGTTCATGCCGAAGATTTGGGCAGCGACAACTATCTGTTCGTTGAAGTGGGCTCGGATGAGCCTTTGATCGTGCGTCGCGAAGGTAAATTGATCATGAAAGTGGGCGATACCGTCTCGCTTTCGCCGAAGGACGGCCAGTTGCACAAGTTCGATGAGAACGGCAAGCCGATCCGCTGAAATTCTGAAAAACCATCCGGTCGCACCCCTGCCTTGGGGTGCGGCAGCTTAGAGAAGGAGCATGCCATGAGCATCCGCGTCACCGTTTGGGGCGAGAACGTCCACGAACAGAAAAACAAAGTCGTGTCAGGGATTTACCCGCTGACCATGCATGGCACGATTGCCGCGAGCCTGAACAAATCCGAAGGCATTGCGGCGACCACCGTGACCTTGCAAGATGCCGAACACGGGCTGACAGCCGAGAAACTGGCCGCGACTGATGTGCTGATCTGGTGGGGCCACGCCGCACACGGCGATGTCGATGACGCGATTGTCGAGCGGGTTTGCAACGCAGTTTGGGGCGGTATGGGGATCATCTTCCTGCACTCCGCCCACTTCGCCAAACCGTTCAAACGCCTGATGGGCGCGCCATGTAACCTGACTTGGCGTGAGGCGGGCGAGCGCGAACGCCTGTGGGTCACCAGCCGTCAGCATCCGATTGCAGCAGGTCTGCCGGATCATTTTGAGCTGGAATATGAGGAAATGTATGGCGAGCCGTTTGGCGTGCCGGAACCCTTGGAAACCGTGTTCGTCAGCTGGTTTGCGGGCGGCGAAGTGTTTCGCTCTGGCCTGACCTACAAGCGCGGCGCGGGGAATATCTTCTACTTCCGTCCGGGGCATGAAACCTATCCGACATATCACGACGCCAATGTGCAGCGGGTGGTCTCGAATGCGGTCAAATGGGCGTATAACCCGAATGCACGCATCGCCAACCCCGGTGACGCACCAAACACCCCCGTCGATAAGGCGCTAGAGCCGATCACCGAGCGCGGGCCGCGGCTTCACCATGATGGCGAGGCGGGGTATCGGTAATGGCGAAACCCGTTCGTATTCTGATCCTTGGCACCGGCGGCATGGCTGCGAACCATGCCGACAGTTTCAAGGCGATTGAAGGCGTCACACTGGTTGGCGGCATCGACACGCGCCCTGTGCAACTGGCGGAGTTCTGTGATCGCCACGGCATCGCCGGGCGGTTTACTTCGATTGAGGAGGCGATTGCCTGGGGCCAATTTGACGCTGTCACCAACGTGACCCCGGACGCAGCACATTATGCGACAACCTTGCCGTTCCTGGCGGCAGGCAAGCATGTGCTCTGCGAAAAGCCGCTGGCAACGTCCGAAGCGCAGGCCGATGCGATGGCTGAAGCTGCCGCGAAGGCGGGCGTGGTGAACATGGTCAACCTCAGCTACCGCAACGTGGCCGCCTTGCAAAAGGCGGCGGCGATGGTGCGCGAGGGGGCGATTGGCACGGTGCGGCATTTTGAGGCGAGCTATCTGCAAAGCTGGCTGACCCAACCTGCTTGGGGCCACTGGGACAAAGAAAGCCAATGGCTGTGGCGTTTGTCGACCAAGCACGGCTCGAAAGGGGTGTTGGGCGATGTCGGCATCCATATCCTTGATTTCGCAACCTTTATCGCCGGACAAGCGGCGATCGAGGTCTCGTGTCGCCTCGCCACTTTCCACAAAGCCCCCGGCGATCAGATTGGCGAATACCCGCTAGACGCCAATGATTCTGCCACCATGCAGATCGTGCTGGAGAATGGGGCACTGGGCACGGTGGCCGCGACGCGCTTTGCTTCTGGCCATCTGAACGACCTGCGCTTGCGGATTTATGGCGACAAAGGCGGGCTGGAAGTGTGCTGGGAGAAGAACGAAAGCACGCTGCGCGCTTGTCTTGTGGCCGATATGCAAACCGGAATCTGGCATGACGTTGAAGCGCCGGTCCTAGCCACGATCTACCAACGCTTCATCGCCGCGATCCGGGGCGAGGGCCCCGCAGATCCCGATTTCGCGCGGGGTGCGGCATTGCAACGCCTGCTGGATCGGGCGGAGCAATCGGCGGGCAAAGCCGGGCTTAGCCTTCGGGTTTGACCCGGCTTTTTCCGCCGCAAGCGGAGGCGCCCCCAGCGCCTCCGCTTGATCCGTATCAAGGCGAGTCGATCGGTCGCGTGACAGGTTGTTTTTGCAGACACTGCAAGGAGCCAGATCATGCCACGCCTGATGATGATACTTTTCTCGATGGTCTCGACGACCCTGATGGGGGTGGGCGTGATCATTGCCTTGACCACCGGATTTGTAACTTTGAAGCCAATCCTGCTGGCGGCGGCCATTGGCTTTGCGCTGGCGTTGCCAGTGTCGTGGCTGATTGCGAAACAACTGGCATAAGGCACGACGGAACCTCACGCGCGCGGCGTATCAGCTTTGGCAGTTTTGAAAGGATACCGCATGTCGACCCTCAAGGGCTATTCCGTCACACAAATTGCGCTGCATTGGATCGTTGCGGCTCTGATCGTGTTTCAGATGATCTTTGGCGACGCGATGGGCAGCGCATGGCGGGCAGTTCGAGAGGGGTTGGCGCCAGATATGACCCTCGCGGTTTGGGCGCATATCATCGCCGGCATCGCGGTGTTGCTGTTTGTCGTATGGCGGCTGGCCCTGCGCTTCACGCGCGGTGCGCCAGAGGCACCTGCGGCTTCGGTGATGATGATGCAGGCGGCGAAATGGGGACACCGGGCGCTTTATGCGGCGATGGTGCTGGCGCCGATCTCGGGGCTGATGGCATGGTATGGCGGCGTCGAATCCGCAGCCGAGGTGCATGAGTTGTTCAAGCCGGTGCTGATCTTGCTGGTGCTGGGTCATGTTCTAGCAGCATTGTATCACCAATTTATCCGCAAGGATGGGCTGCTGTTGCGGATGAAGCGCCCGTTGGACTAAGGCTCGCGGCCCGCGGCAAACCGGAAAGTCAGATTTTCCGTGCACGATTTTTGGTGCAAAAATCTGCGTGGCTCAGGCGTTCAGAAAGACCTGCACCGCTTGCTCAAACTCACGCGGACGTTCGGCGTGGAGCCAATGGCCCGCACCGGGCAGCTTGGCGAAATGTGATTTCGAGAACAGGCTGCGGATGGCGTCGCGATATTCTGGCTTGACGTAATGCGACAACGCCCCGGTCAGGAATAGGGTGTGGCCCTCAAAGCGGCCTGTGGTGCCCGGCCAGCCGACGATCAGCGGCATCTGATCCTCCAGCACATCAAGGTTCAGCCGCCAGACTGGCGGTTGCGCTTTAAGATCCAGAGATTGCAGGAAAAACGCCCGCAGCGCAGGGTCGTTCACAGTGGCGCTGAGCCTGCGATCAGCTTCACTCCGCGATGTCAGACCGTTCAAGTCCAACGCGCGCATCGCGGCGATATACTGGGTTTGGTCATGCGTGTAGGCCACAGGCGCGATGTCAGCCACCACCAGCTTACGCACCAGTTCGGGCCGGGTCAGCGCCAGTTGCATCGCCGCCTTGCCGCCCATCGAATGGCCCAGCACATCCATCGGCGCGCCCAGGGACATGACCACCTCTGCCAGATCGCCCGCCATATCGGGATAGCTTTGCGAAGATGCCCTTGGGCTTTGACCATGATTACGCATGTCGACCACATGTACGGCGCGCCTGTCGGCCAAATGGCGGGCGATCACACCCCAGTTGCGGGCAGAGCCATAGAGCCCATGCACGATCAAGACATCGGGTAGGTTGGGGTCGGCTGCGGTGGCAGGATAGGTGGTTGTTGCAAGCATGGTGTCTTGATAGCGCGGACATATTGTTTCGACCAGACCAGTTGAAGCCAATCTGTGGTGGCGGTAAGGTCCGGCGATATCACAAGGATGCGCAGCATGACCGGAGTGCCCCTGCAACAGATGGCCGACCGTGTGGCAGCACTGATGGAAGACCGCTTGCGGGTGCGCGGTCAGGGCCTTGGTGAAAAGCTGCGCAAGGGCGGGCGCTTGTTGCCGCGCCGGGTGCGCGCGGCGGCAGAGGTTTTGCACACAGGTGCCACGATGGCGCAAAACCCCAAGCTCTGGGCGCAGGTCGATCAACAGTCGGTGGCGCAGGCCTATGATACCTGTGTGCGACATCTGAACGGCGTCGATGGCGGAGATCGCCGCAAGGGGGCTGTGCTTGGGGTTGCGGCCTCGGTTGCGTTTTCCGTTCTGGCGGTGGCGGCGCTGCTGGTTATCGTGCTGGCTTGGCGCGGGTTTGTCTAAGCCCGCCGCAGGGCTTGGCGGCTGACCAAAGTGACGGTCGCGAAAGCCACATAGAGCAGCAAGTACCACGAGCCGATCTTGGCAAAGCTGACCCAATGCTCGGGGCGTTGGCCGGAATAGAGCCAGGTTCCGGTGGCTGTGCCGATATTCTCGGCCACCCATAAAGCGAGGCTGGAAAAGAACGCGGCCAGCGGCATCGGCATCCACCATTCCTTGTGCGAGATGCGAAACCAGATCCGGGTGCGGCCGTATAGCAGCACTGTCGCGACAAACAGCACAACCCGGATATCGGGCAGAAAATGGTGGGTGAAGAAGTTCATATAGATCGCGCCCGCCAGCAGAAAGGTCAGCCACAGCGGCGGATAGGGAGCAAAGCGCATCTCGAAGATACGAATGACGCGGGCCATATAGCTGCCGACCGAAGCATACATAAAGCCTGAAAACAGCGGCACACCTGCCAGTTTGAACAAGCCGAGCTCGGGATAGATCCATGATCCGGCATGGGTTTTGAACAGCTCCATCGCGGTCCCGGTCAGGTGAAACAGTAGAATGACGCGGGCTTCCTCCCAGGTTTCCAGCTTGAACCAAAGGAAAACAGCTTGCGTCACCACGGCGAACAGGAACAACGCGTCATAGCGCTGCAACGGCCAGTCGGGTTGCCAGATGGCTTTGGTCAGCAGAATCGCCAGCAGCAGCAACCCACCGAACAGGCAGGCCCAGCCTTGCTTCAGCACGAACATCACCAGTTCCGCCAACCCGAACGGCAGCCGCGCGCGAGCCCAATCGC
>NZ_JAXMJJ010000037.1:0-62668 GCF_034376685.1 Cypionkella sp. | reverse complement strand
GCAGTCCCGCGCCAGGAAGGCCACCGGCGGATACAGCCGCATGGCCTCGCGGAACACATCGCGGGTGAAACGCAACTTCGACAATGCGCTGAACTCCGGCTGATCGCCCAAAGCCTGCGCCTCGGTGGCGACCCGTTCCTGCACCTCTGGGTCCATCGCCAGCATCAGCAGCGCCCATGACAAAGCCGAGGCGCTGGTTTCGTGGCCAGCCAGAAAGAAGATCGCCACCTGATCAACCATCTCGGCAGTCTCGAACCGCGCGCCGGTCAGCGGATCTGCCGTCACCATGATCTTGGTCGCAAGGTCATCCGGCGCTGTGCCCGCCGAAATCTCTGCCGCGCGGCTTTCTGTCAAACGGGTGATCAAACCCCGGATCACCGCCGCTGAACGCTTGGTCGCGGCGCGATGAAACCGCGGCACCCAACGCGGCAGCGGCAGAAAAGCTGCAAGGTTCAAAATCGGTTGCGTGCGTTGATAGGTGCGGAATTCGGCGAAGACGGCAGAGGCCACCTCATGTTCGATCGGGATTGAAAACAGCGTGCGGAAGATCACATCTGCCGCCGCGTGGCTCATTTCCTGCTCGACCTCCACTTCGCCCAACGGCATCCGCGCCACCGCCGCCTGCCCCGCCGCCCACATCGCAGGAAAGGTATCGCGCAGCCGCCCGCCTTCAAACGCCGGGTCAATGATCCGGCGCTGGCGCTTCCAGACCTCGCCATTGGTGACAAACACCGAATTGCCCAGCAGCGGGTTCAGCCCCTCGCGAATGCGGTTGGATTTGGGGAAATCATCGGGCCTCTCGACCAGAACGCGGTTCACCAGATCAGGGTCGTTACACATGTAGCTGCGGAAGAACGGCGTGCGAAATTCTGCCATCCACGCCCGATACAGCCGTGCCGGTTGGGCTGACAGGATATCGGCGCGAAACAACCGCAAATATTGCAGCAGCGAGACCTTATCGGCGCGCGGGTGCGGTTTTGGCGGGATCATGCCATGTCCCGGTAGCCAGAGACCGGCCGTTCGATCCGGCTTTTTGAGGCTGGGCGATCCCGGTAGCGGGCGGCCAGGCTTTGCGGCCCGGCGGTGATCAGAAAATAATCATAGTCACCGGGGCGATCAAAGGCACACAGATACTGAAAATGCAGCCGGAAAAATCGCCAGCGCAGTTCTTTCCAGCGCGCGGGCGACAAGGTTTTCGTGAAAGCCGCCGAAATCACCAAGGGCCAGCGTTTGTTCGGCGGCGACACCCCCGTCACCGCCACCGGATCGCACAGCGCAAAAGCGCAGCCATCACCGGGGGCTGTCACATCGACCCAAACCAGTTCACCTTGAGCCGAAAGATAGTGCAAATCCGCGCGCAGGCGGCGGGCCTTTGGCAGAAACGACACCATCGGCACCACTTGCCCCAGCGACAAGAACGCCAGCCGCGCAGCACCTGTGGGCAGACCTTCGCGCAACAGATCGGCCAAAACCGATACCGCCAGATGCGCCCCCGAGGAATGGCCGACCACCAGCACCTCATCAAAACCCGCTGTTAACGCCGCGCGGATCTCCAGTCGGAAAGCCGTCATCCGCGCCTCTAACTCGGGTGGATTGGCGCCACCCGCCTGCGCGGAATAGGCGTAATCATGCATGAGGTAATAGGCGAAGATCTTGTTATCCCAGCGCTTGAATGTGCGCAGCACGGCCCAAACCACCCCAAGACCCGCAGACCAGCCCAAAAGTGGGTGCACCAAAGCGACCAGCGCACCAACGCCCCAGCCCGCAAGGCAGGCCAACAAGAGTTGCACCAGCAAAAACACGATCGGATAGAGTGCCGCGATCATCGGCCCCTTGCGCAGACTTGCCAGCCGGAACAGCGCCCCCGAGCCAATATAGGCGTAAGCCGTACGCACAAGCTGCACATAGGTCGCCAAAATCCCGCGCGACATCGATGATTTGACGATATCAGACCAGACCAGCACCTCGACATCCGCCTCGGTGGCAGCCCCGTCGATGGTGGTTTTCACATGCCAGCCGTAGGGCCCGCCGGTCTTTTTCGGCTTCAGAGCAATCTGATAGCCGGAAATCTTCGCCTGCGCTGCGCCTTCCTTGCGATACAGCTCACGGTAACGGCGCGGATGGATCGGATCATAGCCGGGTATGTAGTAAACCCGCCTGCGATGCACGCTCTGATCAGAATTTTCCTGCGGAGTGATCGGTGTCATCATGCCTCTGTCTGCTTGGAGGCATCATGACAGAGGATTTGGGCGATTTTAAGAGGAGATTGCTAGCCCAGATTGGCAAGGAAAGGCACGTTCTCCAGCAGCCAATACGAGAACGACGAAAATCCGCCCGTCAGCATCAACAGGCCGATGGTCCACAGCAGCAGACCCATGATCCGTTCAATCCGCTCGGCATGGCGCTTCATAAAGGCGACAAACGGTGCGAGGCGGGTGAAGAAGGCCGCCACCAGCAGAAACGGGATGCCAAGACCTGCCGCATAAACACCAAGCAAGGTCATGCCCCGCGCGACATTGCCCTCTTGCGCGGCCAGCGACAGTATAGCCCCCAATTGCGGGCCAATACAGGGCGTCCAGCCAAAGGCAAAGGCCAGCCCCAGCACATAGGCCCCAAAAGCCGAACCGCCTTGATCCCCGGCATCCAGCCGCATTTCGCGGTCCAGAAAACCGATGCGAAACACCCCGACAAAATGCGCGCCGAAGATCATCACCACCACCCCGGCAAGGGTCGCAAACAAATTGGCGTTGCCGAGGAAGAATGCCCCAAAGGCCGAGGCCGCAAGCCCCAGCAGCAAGAACACCGTCGACAGGCCCAACACAAAAAACAGCGCCGCCAAAATCGGCGAGCGTCCGCCCTTCATCTCGCTTACCGAGATCCCAGACATATAGGCCAGATAGGGCGGCACGATCGGCAACACGCAGGGGCTGAGGAACGACAAAATGCCTGCCGCAAGGGCGACCAGCATCGCCGGGATCAGGCTTGCGTCAAAAATGTCGATGCCGAACATGGGGCCTCCGTTTTGCTAGGGTCTAGCGCAGTTGAGGACAAAGGTCACGCGAGGGCACCTCACGTCTGCGTGCGGCATTTTGGGCTGGCACAACAACCTCCGGCGGGGATATTTGAGCGCAGAGGATGGGCTTGGTATGAATTGGGATGCAGAGTTGGATTGCTTGGGGCTGTTGTGCCCTCTGCCGGTGTTGCGGGCACGCAAGCGCTTGATTGGTATGGCCGAGGGCCAGATTTTGCGGGTTCTGGCGAGCGACAAGATGGCAGCGATTGATCTGCCGCATTTCTGCGCCGAGACCGGGCATGACTATCTGGGGGCAAGTGAGATCACTGGCGGCAGCGCTTATCTGATCCGCCGCGGCAAATGAAAAGGGCGGCAGGTTTCCCCACCGCCCCAAATCCTTAGCGGCCCAAAGACCACCAGCCACGTTTTTTCGGCTTTGTGGGGCCGTCTTCTTCCTCAGGCTCGACTGCAGCACTGGCCAGACCCGGATCAACGTGCAGGCTGGCCACAGGCGCCGCTTCGGCCAGTCCCGGATCCACATGCAGCACCGGCGCTGCCACTGCTGGCGCTGTGTCAGCAACCGGAGCGACGGCTTCGGCCACAACCGCTTCGGCCACGGTTTCAGCTTTCGGCTTGGCACGGCTGGTGCGGCTGCGCGCAGGCTTCGGCTTGGCTTCGGCAACGACTGGGGTTTCCACAACCGGAGCCTCAACAGCGGCCGCGTCTACTGCCACTTGTGCCTCAGGCTCTGCTTTCACCGCTCTGCTGCGCGAGCGCGAGCGGGCGGGTTTTGCTGCCGCAACCGCAGGCGCTTCCGCCGCAGGCACGTCAACCGCAGCCGCAACGGCTGCCGATTTGCTGCCACGCGGTGCACGCGTGCGGGTTGGCTTTTTGACCTCGACCGCAGCAGGCACCTCAACCGGGGCTTCTGCTGCCATCTCGGTCACGGCCAAAGCAGCACTATCGCCCGCCTCGTCCTCGGCATCATCCTCGTCGCCGTCATCGCCTTCGGCGTTGGCCTCGACATTGGCTTCGCCCGGTTGCCCCGGCTTCTTGCGACGACGCCGACGGCGGCGCTTCTTGCCATTGCCGCCTTCGCCATTCACCGCAGCAGGCGCACCCGCAGCTTCCGCTGCAACTTCAACCACTTCGGCTTCTTCGACGTCATCCACATCATCGATGATATCTTCGTCGGCTTCTTCCGCCACCGGCGCGCCCATCAGCGAGGCATTGCCCGAGATCACCGAAGACACTTCCGGCACCACCCGCGTTGCGGTCTTGAACTTCTCAATCGAGAAATCCGGGCTGATCATCGTCGGATCGCATTCGATCCGCACCGACATGCCATAGCGCGCCTCGATCAAGGCGATATGCTCGCGCTTGCCGTTGATCAGGAAGTTCACAATGCCAATCGGGGCCTTAAGCAGCACTTCTTTGCTGCGTTTGCGCGTGCCTTCTTCTTCCAGCGCGCGCAAAACTTGCAGACCAAGGCTGTCGTCCGACCGGATCAGTCCGGTGCCGTGGCAATGCGAGCAAGGCTGCGTGGTGCTTTCCAGCATCCCCGGACGCAGACGCTGACGCGACATTTCCATCAGGCCAAAGCCGGAAATCCGGCCGACCTGAATCCGCGCGCGGTCGGTTTTCAACTTGTCTTTCAGCTTCTTCTCAACGGCGGCGTTGTTGCGACGCTCTTCCATGTCGATGAAGTCGATCACAATCAGGCCCGCCAAATCGCGCAGACGCAATTGACGCGCAACTTCTTCAGCGGCCTCCAGGTTGGTCTTCAAAGCGGTGTCCTCGATGGACCCCTCTTTGGTGGCGCGACCCGAGTTCACGTCGATGGCAACCAGCGCTTCGGTGATGCCGATCACGATATAGCCGCCGGATTTCAACTGCACCGTCGGGTTGAACATGCCGCCGAGGTAGCTTTCGACCTGATATTTCGCGAACAGCGGGGTTTGTTCGTCATAGCGCACCACCGATTTGGCGTGGCTTGGCATGATCATCCGCATGAAGTCTTTCGCGGTGCGATAACCCGCCTCGCCCTCCACCAAAATCTCATCAATCTCGCGGCTATACAGATCGCGGATCGTGCGCTTGATCAGGTTGCCTTCCTCGTATATCGCGGCAGGCGCAATCGACTTCAGGGTCAGCTCACGGATCTGTTCCCACAGCCGCATCAGATATTCGTAATCGCGCTTGATCTCGGGCTTGGTGCGTTTGGCACCCGCCGTGCGAATGATCAGGCCCGCGCCTTCCGGCACTTCAATCTCGGTCGCGATCTCTTTCAGCTTCTTGCGGTCAGCGGCTTGGGTGATCTTGCGCGAAATCCCGCCGCCGCGCGCGGTGTTTGGCATCAGCACGCAATAGCGACCTGCGAGGCTCAGGTACGTCGTCAGCGCCGCGCCTTTGTTGCCGCGTTCTTCCTTGACCACCTGCACCAGCATGATCTGGCGCACCTTGATCACTTCCTGGATTTTATAGCGCCGCGCCCGAGGCTTGCGCGGGGCCGAGATTTCTTCCGACACATCTTCTTCAGCGATGGATTCGATCTCATCATCCGTGTCCGAGGCGTGATCAATCGAGCGGTAAACCGGCTCACCCTCTTCACCATCTACCGAAGCCACATGATGCGTGTGGCTGTGGTCGTGATGAGTGTGGTCGTGATGCGGTTGTTCAACCACGTCGGCGGGTGCCGATTGCACCAGCGCATCAGCACCGGTTTCTTCACCCAGATCCACCACATCCATGCTGCTGATTTCAGCGGCCTGCACGGCGTCGCCTTCAACAGCCTCGGCGCGCGGGCGCTGTTGTTGCTGCGGCTTGGGACGCGGCCGCGAGCGGCGGTTGTCTTCTTCGTCCTGCGCGCGGTTGAAGGCGCGTTCTTCTTCCAGCAGGGCTTTGCGGTCGGCCACCGGGATTTGGTAATAATCCGGGTGGATTTCGGCGAAAGCCAAAAAGCCGTGGCGATTTCCACCATAATCGACAAAGGCCGCTTGCAGCGAAGGCTCCACGCGGGTGACTTTGGCGAGGTAGATATTTCCGGCAAGCTGGCGCTTGTTTACGGTTTCAAAATCGAATTCTTCGACCTTGTTTCCATCGACCACAACAACCCGAGTCTCCTCGGCATGGGTGGCGTCGATAAGCATTTTCTTAGACATATCAATCCATTGCGCCTGTCATGACAAAGCCCGCTTGGCGGACCAAAGCGGGTGTTTGACACAAAGAGGCGGCTTGTTCGGGCGGCTGCGCGCAACGCAAATAGGCGGGCCGTGCCCGGTGGGCACCCCTCGCCTTGAATTGCCAATGTCGCGCACATCATCGCGGTTCACGTTTGGGCTGCTTGCGCGGCCCACCTTAAAAAGCCCGGTTTGATCCTGTGTTATCAGTCACTTGCGAGCAATAATCCGGCCTTGCGGCCGATCCGACCACCCCGGTTTTCGGCGCACAAAGCGCGCCAGATTGCTGTGGCCGAGACTTCTTTGGCGATAGAAATCGCTTGATTATGACCCTAACGGGAAACGGGCGGCGATGACAATGGGTGATTTGCGTCGGGTGTGCCGCGCAGGGTGGGGTTTCACCCCCACCCAACCGCTCAAACGTAATCCTGCCGTTGCAGGCCATACTTCGCCATCTTCTCGTTCAACGTCCGGCGCGGCAGGCACAATTCGTCCATCACACCGGTGATGCTGCCCTTGTGCCGCCGCATCGTGTTGTCGATCAGCATCCGCTCAAACGCTTCAACATAATCCTTCAGCGGCTTGCCTTCGGTGGTCAGCGCAGGCCCAGAAGCCTCGTTATCCGCCATCAGCAGGCTGGCAATCGAGCCCGAACCGCGCCGGTTCTGCAACACCGCGCGTTCGGCGATATTGACCAGTTGCCGCACATTGCCCGGCCACGGTGCTTGCAGCAGTTGGGCGGCCTCTTGTGCCGTCACCTGTGGCGCATCACAGCCATATTCCTCGGCAAACTGTTCCGAAGACCGGGTGAACAGCGTCAGAATGTCCTCGCCGCGCGCCCGCAACGGCGGGCAAATGATTGTCATCGCCCCCAAACGGTAGAACAGATCCGAGCGCAGCACGTCTTCCAGCGTCTTGTCCGGCGCATGTTCATTGCAAATCGCGATGATGCGGGTTTCCGGCGGCATGCCTTGCTCGTTGATCAGCGTCAGCAGTCGCGATTGCAGCGCATGGCTCAGCGCCTCGATATCCTCAAGGCACAACGTGCCGCCCCGCGCTTCTTCGACCAAGGGCAGATTGCCATCCTCCGAAGGCCCGAACAGCTTGGCCGCCAGTTGATCCTCGCTCCACGCGGCACAAGACACCGTGACGAATTTCTTCGATCCACGCGGCCCGACGGCATGCAAAGCATGCGCGACCAAAGTTTTCCCCGTTCCGGTTTCGCCATCAATCAGCACATGGCTATCGGCTTGACCCAGATCGAGAATGTCCTCGCGCAGCCGCTCCATCGCGGGGCTGGCACCGACCAGCTTCTTCATCAGGATGGAGCCATCCGACAACTCCTTGCGCAAAGCCCGGTTGTCCAACGTAAGCCGCCGCGCCATCGTTGCGCGCTTGGCAAGCTCGGTCATCCGATCCGGGTTGAACGGCTTTTCCAGAAAATCATACGCCCCGACCCGCATCGCCTCAACCGCCATCGGCACATCGCCGTGGCCAGTGATCAGGATCACCGGCAGGCCGGAATCCATCCCCATCAGTCGCTTCAAGAACGCCATGCCATCCATGCCTGGCATCTTGATGTCAGACACCACCACTCCCGGCCATTCCGGCCCCAAAGCCTTTAACGCCTCTTCAGCGCTGGCATAGGTTTCCGTATCAAACCCAGAGAGGGCCAGCCACTGGCTGATTGACGCGCGCATATCCGCCTCGTCATCTACAATCGCCACTTTCATTGCCCGTGCCATGCCGTCCTCATTCCGCTGCTTTTGCTTCTTTGCCCAACAAGGGCAGTTGCACTTCGAACACCGCGCCGCCACTTTCGGCGTTATGCGCCGTCAAGCGGCCACCCAAATCGGTGACAATGCCCGAAGAGATTGCCAGACCAAGGCCCACGCCCTCGCCCGGCTTTTTCGTTGTATAGAACGGCTCAAAGATCGAGCCGATATCGCCAATGCCAATACCGTTGTCACGCACAGCCAAGGTGGCGCTTTCGCCCACAGTCAACAAGAGGTCGATCTGCGGATCGAGCGTGTCTTTGGTGGCATCCAGCGCATTTCGCAATAAGTTGATGATAACCTGTTCCAGTCGCAAGCGATCCGCCATCACCATCACCGGCTGACGCGGCACAGTGCGGGATATTTTGACAACGCGTTGTTTCAACTGCGGTTCCATCATCGCCAAAGCCGACGAGATACAGGCGCGCAGATCAACCGGCTCAAAGGCCTCGCCACCCTTGCGCGCGTAGGATTTCAACTGCCGGGTAATTGCGCCCATCCGGTCGATCAGATCGTCAATCCGCTGGAAACTGGACAGGGCCTCATCCGGGCGCTTGCGCTGCAACAGCAGCCGCGCGCCTGCCAGATAGGTCTTCATCGCGGCAAGGGGTTGGTTCAACTCATGGCTGACTGCCGCCGACATCTCGCCCAAAGCCGCGAGCTTTGAGGATTGCGCCAGGGTCAGTTCGGCCACTTCCAGCGTTTTCTGCACCTTTTCGCGTTCAGCAATCTCACGCGACAGCCGCGCGTTCAGCAGACGCAACTCTGCCGATTCGCGCTGGAACGACACGCTTTGTGACCAAGCCCGCCGCGACAACATATAGAAGGTCAAAGCGGTCAGGATCGCAAAGCCCATGATTTCCAGGGCAATCACACCATTCACCCGCTCGCGCACCGAATCGTAAGCGGTGAAGGTCACCATCTTCCAGCCCTGAAACGGCACGCGCGCTTCCGTGCGCAACACCGCTTCACCCGACACATAGGCATCGGGCGGGTTCTGCGCCCAATCGGCGGCTCCCTTCAAGGCGCGGTCCAGCGCCGAGGGGTTGTCTTTCGGGGTCAGCGCCTCATTCAGCGGCTTGCTGCGCCACGAAGGCTCGGTCGCCAGGATCACTCTGGCTTCGGAATTGGTCACCAGCACGGCATCCTGCAAACCTGCCCAGGCACGCTCGTGCTTCATCATGTCGACCGCCACAACGATGACACCCTGCACTTGACCATCCGCTTCGATCACCCGCGAATAGGTGAAATCAAATGCGCCGCCAGCCTGTGGCGTTACCGAGAACACGGTTTCCTTGGTGCGCTTGGCATCGACGAAGTAACTGTCGTTGCGGTGCGCTGTGCCCAGCAGGTTGCGATTGGTCGCCCCCACCGTCCAGCCATCCTTGTCCAGCAACAGGATCGAGGCGACACCAATTTCCTTTTGCACCTCAATCAGACGCAAAGAGGTGCGCGCAAACGAGTTCTTCTTCAGCGAATCCCGGATCGCCGGATCATCGGCCAGCAGCAACGGCACGACAGCCGTGCGTTGCACTTCTGACAGCATATTGCCGGAATACAGCGCAAGGCGCAGCTCGGCCCGGTTGCGGGTGGTTTCGGTGAAGCGCTCGGACAGCCAGCGGTTGGTGATCAACACCACACCGACTGCCAGCAATATCAATAGGGTAGCAGCCAGCCGAATGCGCCAGGATTTCCCTGGGGCTGTATCAGAAAGACGTTTGGATCGGCTGCGGCTTTGCATCAAGCGAGTTTAGGCTTGCCCAAGCGGGGCCTCAAGCCAATCCCCCTCAGGCCAGCGCCATCCCGCCCATCAGGCTGGCAAACAGCGCAGCCCCATCGGTGCCACCGGCATTGGCATCGACCACTCGTTCGGGATGCGGCATCATCCCCAGCACGCGGCGGTTCGACGACAACACGCCCGCGATGTCTGCGGTGGCGCCATTGGGGTTTTGGGCATAGGTGAACGCGATGCGATCCTCGCCGTGCAAAGCGGCCAGACCTTCGGCATCAATGGTGTAATTGCCGTCGTGATGCGCGACCGGCACCGCGATCTGTTTGCCCTTGGCATAGGCGCTGGTGAAGGCGCTATCGGTGGTGGCCACTTGCAAGCCAATGGTCTTGCAGATGAATTTGAGGCCCGCATTGCGCATCAAGGCACCGGGCAATAGCTGCATCTCGGTCAGCACCTGAAAGCCGTTGCAAATCCCCAGCACATAGCCGCCCCGCGCGGCATGGTTGCGAATGGCCGCCGCAATCGGCGACTGCGCCGCTATCGCGCCGCAGCGCAGGTAGTCGCCAAAGGAAAACCCCCCTGGAACCCCAACCACATCGGTGCCCGCTGGCAAGCTGGTATCCTTGTGCCAGACCCGCGACACCTCAAAGCCTGCGCGCTCAAACGCGACGGCAAGATCACGGTCGCAGTTGGAGCCGGGAAAGGTGACGACGGCGGCTTTCATGGGCAGCTCTCCGAGAAATTGGGATGGCCCGCGCATAGCGCAATCCGCGCGGTGCTTCCAGCCAAAAATCCCCTTGCCAGCACAGCTCGGAATTCGCGCGAGTTCCGTGCACGATTTTCGCGCGAAAATCGCCTAGTGGGCAAGGTCGGTGATCACCGCCACACCGGGCGGCATCGGCGCGTTGAACATCCTGAGCTCGGCACTGGCCTGAGACAAGGCAACCTCGCGCGCCACAATCGGGCGCACGTCGATCCGGCCCAGCTCGATCATCGACAGCAGCGACGGATAGCGCCAGCTTGGCATGCCGCGTGTGCCATACAGCGCCAACTGCTTCATATAAACCGCGTTCATGTTGATCTGCATCCGCGCGGTATGGCCCACCGGCAGCCCGACCTGCACATGCCGCCCCAAGGGCCGCAGGCATTCAATCGAGCCGTTGGTGGTGACCTCGATCCCCAAAGCCTCGACGCTGACATGCGCGCCGCCTTGGGTCAGCTCAACGATCTGTGCCGCCGCATCGCCTGCGCGGGCATCAATCGCGGCTTCCGCCCCCAAAGACAGCGCGTGGGCCAGCCGTTCCGGCACCACATCGACCACGATCACCCGCGCGCCGAGGGCTTTGCCGATCAAAAGCACCGACAGGCCAATCCCGCCGGTTCCGTGCACGGCCAGCCACTCGCCAGCTTGAACGGCAGCGCGACCGGTCAGGGCGTGCCAGGCTGTGGTCACGCGGCAGCCCAGACCTGCGGCCAAGGCGGGGGTCAGGCTGTCGGGCAGGCGGGCGAGGTTGTGGGCGTGGGGGGCGGAGACATATTCGGCGTAGGCGCCGGGTTCGCCGAAGCCGGGAACGCGCTGGTTCTTGCAGATCGTGGTCTGGCCGGACTGGCATTCCGGGCAGGCACCGCAGGACAGGATGAAGGGGGCGATCACGCGGTCACCGATTTTCCATTTGGAAAGCGGGCCGGAGGCGACCACCTCGCCGCAGTATTCGTGGCCGGGGATGGCGCCGGGTTTGACTTTTGGATGCTCGCCGACCCAGCCGTGCCAGTCTGACCGACAGATGCCGCAGGCGAGCACTTTGAGAACCACGCCGTCAGCCTCGCAGACCGGATCAGGGACGGTTTCCAAGGAAAGATCGGCGTTATAGTCGCGGATGACTGCGGCGCGCATGGAAAAGCCCCTTATTGCGAAATGGCGGGCCGCAGACGTGTCCACGCGTGGACACGTCTGCGGCCCAAGTGTTTTCAACAGGTTACGGGGTGAGCGTTTATCAAAAATTAACACTCGCCGCGCAAGCGAAGGATCAGATCAACTCGACGCGGTAGCTTTCAATCACCGTGTTGGCCAGCAACTTGTCGCACATGGTCTTCACCGCAGCCTCTGCCGCCGCTTTATCAGTCTCGGCCAGATCCAGCTCGATCACCTTGCCCTGCCGCACGCCATTCACCCCGGCAAAGCCCAGCGTGCCAAGCGCGTGGCGCACAGCCTCGCCCTGCACATCCAGAACGCCAGATTTCAACATGACTGTGACGCGCGCTTTCATAGCAATCTCCGGGTTTGTGAGGTGTGGTTCCCTTAGCCTGCTCTGGTTTTGACGGCAAGTGCGGCTCGCAACGAACAGGCCTGAAATTCAAGCGGCTGGGTGCACGACAGCACATTCCCATCCATCATACTGCCAACCCATCCCCAGCGTATCGTTGACAAAGCGCAATGTCAGCGCATCGAATGATGCCGAAGCTACCTCGGACGTATGCTCTGCGATGAGGCCCTCTGCAACTTCAGTGTCCGAAATCGCCAACTCAAGTTGTGCCAAGTAGCCAGTGACATCGACAACAGAAGCCGCTCCGTCTGCGCTTCCACGATAGAAGAAATGCCGCACGTTGCGTATTGCCGTGCCATCGTCGCCGAGCTTCAAAAGCTGATCTCGCACTTGGTCATTGGCAACTTTCGTGCCAACCCAGCCTTCCGCACGCGCGGGAGCCACCAGCTTACCCAGCCCCACAGCAATCAAAAGGCGTCGAAGCACGTTCATCAGTTGATCAATGTCGGCTTCACCGTATGCGTGACGTTCGAAGGCAATACGCCCAAGCGCCGCGCGAGTTCGGTGTAGACATCCGCTAGAGGCCCCGGCTCGGGGATCGGTTGGCCATCGCCACGATCCACCAGACCGCGCAGATCCCACAAGCGGCAGCTGTCGGGGCTGATTTCGTCCGCCACGATCAGGCGCATGTAGTCGCCTTCCCAGATCCGGCCAACCTCGATGCGGAAATCGGCCAGACGGATGCCGACGCCCAGCATCACGCCGGACATGAAGTCATTCACCCGCAAAGCCAAGGCGATCACGTCATCCAGATCCTGCTGGGTGGCCCAGCCAAAGGCGACGATATGTTCTTCGGCGACCATCGGCAGCGAAAGGCGGTCGTCTTTCAGGTAGTATTCCACAATCGGGCGCGGCAGCGGCGTGCCTTCGGGGATGCCGAGGCGTTCAGAAATCTCACCAGCGGCGAAGTTGCGCACCACGACTTCCAGCGGGATGATCTCGGCCATCCGCACCAGCTGCTCGCGCATGTTCACCCGGCGGATGAAATGGGTGGGCACGCCGATGGCATTCAGCCCCGACATGAAAAACTCTGACAGACGGTTGTTCAGCACGCCCTTGCCTTCGACCGCCGCCGGGGTAGCCTCGGCTGCGGTGGGTGCGCTATCGTCCTTGAAATACTGGATCAGAGTGCCCGGTTCCGGTCCTTCATACAGGATCTTCGCCTTGCCCTCGTAAACCTTCTTCCTGCGCGCCATGAATGCTCCGATGCCATAGGGACACGGGGGCGGCCAACGCCACCCCTGCCCTTTTTCCGAGCCTATATGCCAAGCGGCAGGTGGGGGCAAGGCTTGGGCGCTGTGATCGCAGCGCTGCGATGATCCGGTCATGATCCGGCAAGACCAAAAGCCGCAGTGAGGCGCATGGCTTTTTGTCTTGAACGGCGGGCGCGGGATGGGCATATGGAGAGTAACTTTCCATGACCCAAAGGGCCAGCCATGACCACGTTCGATGATCGCGAAAATGCTTTCGAATCCAAATACGCCCATGATGCCGATATGCAGTTCCGCGCCGAAGCGCGGCGCAACAAGCTGACCGGGCTTTGGGCTGCGGCCCTGTTGGGCAAAACCGGTGATGACGCTGCGGAATATGCAATGGCCGTGGTCAGCGCCGATTTCGAAGAGGCCGGGATCGAAGATGTGGTGCGCAAAGTTGCCGGTGATCTGGGCAGCCTGTCCAGCCCCGACGCGGTGCGCGCCAAGATGGCCGAACTGCTGCCGGTGGCCAAAGAGCAATTGATGAACGAGTTCTAAGCCAAACCCGTCGCAATCGCTGCGCCGGAACCGGGCCGCTGCCATCACTGGCGCGGCCCTTTGTATTGGCGAACATGCGCCGCAGTGCATAGTGTTATGAGGATTATAGATTTGCCTCGCCCTGCCCTGCGTGGCAAACACACGATTAAAGTGAAACACACGTTTCTGTTGTGAATGGACGAGGATGTCATGGCCCAAGACGCGCTTTCGAAACTGCTTGCCAGCCGGGATTGGCTGATGGCCGATGGGGCCACGGGCACCAATCTGTTCAATATGGGTCTGTCCTCGGGGGAGCCGCCGGAGTTCTGGAACACCGACAAGCCCGACAATATCCGCACTTTGTATCGCAATGCGGTGAATGCGGGCTCGGATATTTTCCTGACCAATACCTTTGGCGGCAACGCCAGCCGCTTGAAGCTGCATGGCGCGCAGGGTCGTGTGCGCGAGTTGAACCGGGTGGGCGCTGCCTTGGGCCGTGAGATTGCCGATGCCTCGGGGCGTGTGGTGGTGGTTGCAGGCTCGGTTGGACCAACGGGCGAGATTTTTGAGCCGATGGGCACGCTGACCCACGCCGCTGCGGTGGAGATGTTCCACGAGCAGGCCGAGGGGCTGAAAGAAGGCGGCGCGGATGTGCTGTGGGTGGAGACGATTTCCGCCCCCGAGGAATATGCGGCGGCGGCAGAGGCCGCGGCTCTGGCCGGCATGCCGTGGTGTGGCACGATGAGTTTCGATACCGCCGGGCGCACGATGATGGGCACCACGTCGGCGGCAATGGCCGAGATGGTGGAAAAGCTGGCGAACCCGCCGATTGCGTTCGGGGCGAATTGTGGTGTGGGGGCGTCGGATCTGATGCGCACCGTGCTGGGGTTTGCGGCGACAGGCACGGCGCGGCCGTTGATTGCCAAGGGCAATGCCGGGATTCCGAAATATCACGACGGCCATATCCATTACGATGGCACGCCGGAGCTGATGGGCGAATATGCGGTGCTGGCGCGCAATGCCGGGGTACGGATCATCGGCGGCTGCTGTGGCACCATGCCGGAGCATCTGGCGGCGATGCGGAAGGCGTTGGAGACCACGCCGAAGGGTCCGCTGCCGTCGCCAGAAGAGATCACCGCCAAGCTGGGGGCGTTTTCGTCGGCCTCGGATGGCACCGGCGATACTTCGAACGATCCCAAGCGCGAGCGGCGCAATCGGCGCGGCTGATCTGACGCGGGGCGCTTGGGGCAAGCGCCCCGGAATTTGAGAAATTCCGGCACGATTTCCGGGTCGGAAATCGGCTCTGCGGGGGGATGGCGGTCAGAACAGCTTCAGCTGATCACCGGCCCGCGCCGGGGGCATGAACAGATCGCAGCGGATCGGCGGCAGTTTCACCGCCAGCCCCAAGCGATCCACCGCCACGCGAAACCGCCGCGCCATCAGATCCGCCCACGGCCCCTCGCCACGCATGCGTTTGCCGAAGGCCGGGTCGTAATCCATGCCGCCGTGCAATTCGCGCACCCGCGCCATCACTTTGGCGGCGCGGTCGGGGACATGTTCGGCCAGCCAATCCTGAAACAGTTGCGACACCTCACGCGGCAGGCGCAGTGAGATATAGCTCGCCGCCATCGCCCCGGCATCGCGGCAAGCTTGCAGGATCGGTTCCAGCTCGTGATCGGTCAGGCCGGGGATCATTGGCGAGACCATTGCCCGCACGGGAATGCCAGCCTGCGCGAGCCGCGTGATGGTCAGCAAGCGGCGCTTGGGGGCTGCGGCGCGGGGTTCCATCTTGCGCGAGAGGTCAGCGTCCAGCGTGGTCACGGAAATCCCCACCCGGCACAGGCCCTGCGCCGCCATCTCGGCCAGCAGATCAATGTCGCGTTCGATCAGCGTGCCTTTGGTGGTGATCGCCAGTGGGTGCTTGAAGGCGCGCAGCACCTCTAGCACTTCGCGCATCACGCCGTATTCGGTCTCGATCGGTTGATAGGGGTCGGTATTGGTGCCCAAAGACATCACCGCGACCTTGTAGGATTTCGCCCGCAACTCCTTCTCCAGCACCGCGCCGATGCCCGGACGTGCGATCAGTTTGGTTTCAAAATCCAGACCCGGCGAGAGGTTCAGGAAGGCATGGCTGGGCCGCGCGAAGCAATAGATGCAGCCATGCTCGCAGCCCCTGTAAGGGTTGATCGAGCGGTCAAACGGCAAGTCGGGCGAAGTGTTATAGCTGATCGCCGAGCGCGGCACTTCCAGCCGGACCTCGGTGCGCAAAACCCGTTCTTCTGGCGGCTCCCAACCATCTTCAAACGCCAGCCGCGCGGCACCCTCAAACCGCCCCACCGCGTTGCCCAATGCGCCGCGCCCGCGCGGGCGCACGCCGGGCATGATTGTGCTGTCTGGCTTGTCCATGCCCCCATTTAGAACAAAGAGCGAACAATCCCAAGCGATTTCTGCTTGTCCTGCCCGACAAAGTCGGCTTTCTGTTGGCGCATGTCGCTATTCGCAAAGTGTCGCGCGGGCTTTGGCCTCATCACACTGACAACCGCCCAAGGAGTTCCCAGATGGCCGACGACGAAATCATCCTCGCTGATCTTTCCGATGACGAACTTGTCCTGCAAATGCATGACGACCTTTACGACGGCTTGAAGGAAGAGATCGAGGATGGCGTCAACATCCTGATCGAACGCGGCTGGGCCCCTTACGACGTGCTGACCAAAGCGCTGGTCGCTGGCATGACCATCGTGGGTGCTGACTTCCGTGATGGCATCCTGTTCGTGCCAGAAGTGCTGCTGGCCGCCAATGCGATGAAGGGTGGCATGTTCATCCTGAAGCCGCTGCTGATTGCTACGGGCGCACCGCGCATGGGCAAGATGGTGATCGGCACCGTCAAGGGTGACATCCATGACATCGGCAAGAACCTTGTCGGCATGATGATGGAAGGCGCTGGCTTTGAAGTGCGCGACCTTGGCATCAACAACTCGGTCGAGAAATACCTTGAAGCGTTGGAATCCGAGAAACCCGATATTCTTGGCATGTCAGCGCTGCTGACCACCACGATGCCCTATATGAAAGTCGTGATCGACACGATGAAAGAAAAGGGCATGCGCGAGGATTACATCGTTCTGGTCGGCGGCGCGCCGTTGAACGAAGAATTCGGCAAGGCGATTGGCGCTGATGCTTATTGCCGGGACGCAGCCGTGGCTGTGGAAACCGCCAAGGCTTTGGTTTTGCGCAAGCACAACCTGTTGAACGCTTAATTCGGCGCAAGCGTCGGTTCTATAGCCTCGGGGTATTGCCCCGGGGCTTTTTAATTGCCACCTTGAAAGGATAAGCGGTTGGCGTTTTCTCTGCTGCAAGGGAAAGCCAGACCGCCTCATAAGGAGGATGCCATGCCGCTCCCAACCTTTCTCGCCCTGATTTTTGGGGTGATCCTTGCCGCCGGAGCCTCTATCGCCGTGGTTCAGGTGGCGGGCCTGTCATTTGTCTGGCTGGGTCTGCTGGCATTATGCCTTGCGCTGTTCGTGCGCACCCTGCGATGGCATTGATCAGCGACGATATTCTGACTGTTGAGGGTCTGGCCCCGACACATCAGGGCCGGGTTCTGCTGATCGCCTGTGGCGCGCTGGCGCATGAGGTGTTGGCGCTGAAACGGGCGAACCAGTGGAATCATCTGGATCTGCAATGCCTGCCCGCCAATCTGCATCTTTATCCTGACCGCATCACCGAGGCCGTCGAGAAGGCGGTTCTGGCGCATCAAGCCGCGTATAACAGCATCTTCGTGCTCTATGCCGATTGCGGCACCGGCGGGCTGCTGGCAGAGCGCTGCCGCACCTTGGGCGTTGAGATGATCGAAGGCCCGCATTGCTATTCGTTTTTTGAGGGCAACGCGGTGTTTGCCGCGCACCCGGACGAATTCACCGCGTTTTATCTGACCGATTTTCTGGTGCGGCAGTTTGATGCCTTTGTCTGGCGGCCGATGGGTTTGGACAAACACCCGCAGCTGCGCGACATGTATTTCGGCAATTACACCAAGCTGGTCTATCAGGCCCAGATCAACGACCCGGCGCTGGATGCCAAGGCAGAGGAGTGTGCCCGCCGTCTGGGTCTGGCCTATGAGCGCCGTTTTACCGGCTATGGTGATTTGGCGGTGGTGATGGCGCAGGCGGCAGCGACATAAATCCGCCGAAAGCCTATAGGGCGCGTGCCAATTCCCGCTTTGCGCTGGGGTGTCGATTGGCAAGCCTTGCCGCAGGCGATAATGTGCCCGCATGACACAGATCGCTTTCGCCCCGCCTGCACATCCGTTCGGCCCGATCCGGGTGTTGGCATGAGTCTTGAGGATTTTCCGCGCCGCTTTGCGCAGGCGTTTACCGCACAAGATGCCGCTGGCCTGGCCGCACTGATCACCCCCGATGGCACGTTGCAAAGCCTGACCGGGCTGTGGGCGGAATCGCCAGAGGAAATCGAAAGCGCCTTTGCGGCAGAAGCGGCGGGGATCTTTGCCCGCGCGCGTCTGGTCACCGGCAAGGCGCAGATCCGGGTGTTGGGGCCACATCACGCCTTGTTGCGCCAGCGCTACACCGTTTCCGGGGCGCTGGATCAAAGCGGGGCCGATCTGCCGCGCTTTGGCGCAATGCTGGTGGCGGTGCTGGAGATCGGTGCCGAAGACTGGCTGGCGCTGAGCCTCAGCTTTACCGCCCTGCCCTGAGCCTGCCCAAACTTAGGCCAGCAACGCGCGTGCCGCCTCACGCGCGGCTTCGGTGACGCGGTCACCGGCCAGCATACGGGCGATTTCCTCGATCCGGGCCTCATCGCCCAGAGCCACCACAGTGGACAGGGTTTGCCCCTTGGTGACGCGCTTCTCCACCCGCCAATGCTGACCGCCAAACGCCGCGACCTGCGGGCTGTGGGTGACGACCAAGACCTGCGCCGTGCTGGCCAGCGCTTTCAGGCGGCGGCCTACGGCATCTGCCGTAGCACCGCCCACGCCGCGATCAATTTCGTCGAAGATCATCGTCAGGCCGGGGGTGTTGGCGGTGAGGCACACCTTCAGCGCCAAAAGGAAGCGCGACAGCTCGCCGCCCGAGGCGATCTTGTTCAACGCGCCCGCTGGCGCACCGGGGTTGGTGGCCACGGTGAATTGCACCGCGTCGACGCCGTCTGGCCCCGGATCGCCCGACGAAACCTCGGTGGTGAACACCGCGCGTTCCATCTTCAGGGGCGCCAGTTCGGCGGCCATCGCCTTATCCAGCCGGGTGGCGGCGGTTTTGCGGGCTTTGCTGAGAACCATCGCCTCGCGCTGATAGGCGAGTTCGGCCTCGGCCACGGCCTTTTCCAAACGGGCAAGACCTGCGGCCCCGCCGTCAATCGCTGAAAGCTTGGCGCGGGCGGTTTCGGCGAAATTGCCCAGATCATCGGCCAGCACACCATGTTTGCGCGCCAAAGCACGGATGGCGAACAGGCGTTCTTCCAGCATCTCCAGATCGCCGGGGCGGAAATCAAGGCCACGCAGACAGGCTTCGATACCGTCCTGCGCGTCGCCCAGCTCCACCAGCGCCCGGCCCAAAGCGGCAAGCGCGGTATCAAGCCGCACCTCGGCCTTGTCAGCAGCCGCTTCCAGCCAGCGCAGGGCGTCGCTGATGGCATTCTCTGCGCCCTCGCTCAGCGCCGAATGCGCGCGCTGCACGTCGGTGCGAATACGCTCGGCCCCCTGCATGGCGCGGCGGCGGATATCAAGACTGGCCTCTTCGCCGGGTTCGGGGTTCAGCTTGTCCAACTCGGCCACGGCATGACGCAGGAAGTCTTCTTCAACCTGCGCCCGCGCCAAAGCCGCTTGCGCGGTGGCCAGCGCCTCACGCGCCTGCGCCTGTGCGCGCCAAGTCCCCCGCACCACCGTCAGATCCAGCCCGGCGAAACTGTCGAGCAGATTGCGGTGGCCGCGTGGATTCAAGAGACCACGGTCGTCGTGCTGGCCGTGCAACTCGACCAGAGTGTCGGACAGATCGCGCAGCACCTCACCCGAGACGCGGCGATCATTCACGAAAGCGGTTTTGCGGCCATCGGCGGTATTGACGCGGCGCAGGATCAGCTCATCCGGGTCGTCAAAGCCTGCCTCAAGCAGCACCGCGCGGGCAGCGTGTCCAGGGGGAAGATCAAACTCGGCCACCACCTCGCCTTGGGCGGCACCTGCACGCACCAGTTCAGCCCTGCCCCGCCACCCCAGCACAAAGCCCAAAGCATCCAGCAAGATCGACTTGCCCGCCCCGGTTTCCCCGGTCAGCACGTTCAGACCCGGCGCAAATTCCAAGGTCAGCCGATCAATGATCAGCACATCGCGGATATCAAGGCTGCGCAGCATTGCCGCATCCTTTGCCGACGCAGTCTTTGCAGACCGATCGGGCTTTGCAGACCGATCGGACCCCTGCGCCACAGCGCAGAGTCTTCACAACCATTCGCCCTTGATCATCTGGCGATAGACTTGCGACAGCCAGCCGGTGCCCTTGGCCTCGGGGGCCAGACCCTGCTTTTTCAACAGATTGAAGCTGTCTTGATAGAACGGCGAGGATTGATAGTTGAAGCCCAGAATCGCGGCCGCGGTCTGTGCATCATCAGTCAGCCCCAGCGCAAGATAGGCCTCAACCAGCCGGTGCAGCGCTTCGGCGGTATGGGTGGTGGTCTGGAAATCCTGCACCACCGCGCGGAAGCGGTTGATCGCCGCCGCATAGTTGCCGCGCTTGAGGTAGTAGCGCCCGATTTCCATGTCTTTCGAGGCCAGATGGTCGAAGGCGAGGTCAAACTTCAACGTCGCGGACCGTGCATATTCGCTGTCGGGATATTGCTCGATCACCACACGCAGGGCTTGCAGCGCCTGATAGGTCAGGCCCTGATCGCGGCCAACCTCGTCGATCTGATCGTAATAGGACAAAGCCAACAGATACGAGGCATAGGCCGCGTCTTCATCGCCGGGGTAGAAATCGAGATAACGCTGCGCCGCGATGCGGGCTTCTTCGTATTTCTTGTTCTTGTGCAGAGTGAACGCTTGCATGATCAGCGCGCGCTTCGCCCATTCCGAATAGGGATAAAGCTGTTCGACCGCCTGGAAATCGGCCAAGGCATCTTCATTTTTGCCCCTGCGATTTTCCAGCGCAAGTTCACCGCGCTTGTATATCTGCTCGGCCGTCAGATTCTCTAACGTTTCGGTATCATTTTGCTTTTTCTGTGAACACGCAGCCAAACCGGCCACAAGCACCACCATACCCAGCATCCGCAGAGCTTTGCCTGACTGTCCGCCTGCCATCTTCCGCCTACCTCATTTGCCGCGCCGAAGGCCCCTAAAACGGGTCCGCGTTCACCGCGCTTTCGCCCCTCGTAGCACAGAAAAATCCAAGGCGCAAAACGGCTTTCGCGCTTTCGGGAATGGTTTTAGCTGCGCAGAGGCAGATCACCCCGATGAATACCCACGCCGGGCAGCTTTCCGCCCGCAAGGCCTTCACAATCTTGCTCTATCCAAGCGCCCGGAGTCGCAAAAAGTGCGCGCAGCAAACGGTTGGTCATCGCATGGCCCGCACGCTCGCCGGTGTAGCGGCCAAGGATCGGCGCGCCTGCCAAAGCCAGATCGCCCAGGGCGTCCAGCATCTTGTGACGCACCGGTTCATCCGAATGGCGCAAGCCACCCGGCGACAACACTTTCGCGCCGTCAAACACCACGGCATTCTCCAGCGTGCCACCCAAGGCCAGCCCACGTTCCTGCATGGCGATCACATCGGCGTTGCGGCAGAAGGTGCGGCTGTCGGACAACTCGCGCACGAACGCGCCGTTCGACATGTTCAACACTTTTGATTGTTGGCCAATCGCGGCATCCTCGAAATCAATCTTGAAATCGATTTCAAGCATATCCGAGGGTTCCAGCCGCGCGAAAGCTTCGCCGTCGCGCACTTCAACCCTGCGCAGAATACGGATCGCAACCACCGGAGCCGCCTGCCCGACGATGCCCGCGTTCAGGAAACCTTCAACGAAGGGCGCAGCCGAGCCGTCAAGGATCGGTACTTCCGGCCCATCAATCTCGATCAGCGCATTGCTGATCGCCGAGCCTGCAAGCGCTGCCATCACATGTTCGATGGTTGATACGCTTGCGCCTGCGGCATTGGCCACCAGCGTGCACAGTTTCGACGGCACAACCGCATCCCAACGCGCCGGGATCAGAGCATCCCCTGTGACATCCGAGCGCAGGAACCAGATGCCGTGATCCGCTGCCGCAGGATGCACCTTCATCGTAACGGCAGCACCCGAGTGCAAGCCGAAGCCGGTAAAGACAGCCGTGGTTTTCAGCGTATTTTGCAACGGAACTCTCCGAGACGTTCATCATCTGGCCAGACCTATGGCCGCATCAATGATCTAAGTGCGCGGGGCTGTTATCTCAACTCACAGTTTGTAACGGAGTGTAACAGGAATTTAATGGTATAAGGCATTGATATTAAATGGAAAAGGCCCGGATGTTTCCGGGCCTGTTACCTATGCGTCAATGGCAGTCGTTGATCGACTCAGTTCGCCTGGCGGCGCAGGAAGGCCGGAATCTCGATCCGCTCTTGATCTGCCGACAATTCCTGCTCGTCATCATAAGCGGTGACGGGGGGCTGTTGGCGGCTTGCTTGCGGACGTTCAGGCGCATGGTCTGCCGCCCCACCCGCCATGCGGTTGATCAGGCTGCCGATGCCAAAACGGGCACGCTCGGCAGGTTTCGGCGCGGGTGCCGGGGCCGCCATGCGCTGCTGCGGCTGTTGCGTGGGCTGACGCGCAGCACCGGCTTGCGACGGCGATTTCGACACGGCGGCTTGCAGACGGGCCAAAGCCTCGGGCGAGGGCGTGCCAGCGGCGCGCGGACGCGGGGCGACAAAGCTGCCCGCATCAGCGTCCAGCGACAAGGGTGCCGGAGCTTGCGCGCGCGGCTGTTGCACGGGGGCTGGCTGCGCCGGGCGGTAGGCCGGGGCGGGCATTTCGTCTTCCATCATGTCTTCGGCATGGTCGTGAAAGCTGGGCTGGGCCTGGAACAGATCCTGTGCCGGAGCCTGATACTGCTGCGCCGCAACCGGCTGCTGCACCGGAGCAGGTGCCGCCGCTTTCGGCTCGGGTGCCGGGGCGGCGGGCTTCAGCGGTTCCGCCATCGAGCGGCGGGTCGCCGGAATTTCGGCGCGGTTTTGGCCAACGTCGATGCCCGTGGCGACCACGGAAACCCGCAGCGTGCCTTCCATCGAGGTATCCAGAGTGGAGCCCACGATGATATTCGCGTCAGGATCGACCTTTTCGCGGATGATGTTGGCGGCTTCGTCGAGTTCAAACAGCGTCAGATCATAGCCGCCGGTGATGTTGATCAGGACACCTTTGGCACCGTGCAGGCTGATTTCATCCAGCAGCGGGTTGGCGATGGCTTTCTCGGCGGCTTCCACAGCGCGGTTGTCGCCGGTGGCTTCGCCGGTGCCCATCATTGCCTTGCCCATCTCATCCATCACCGCGCGGACGTCGGCGAAATCGAGGTTGATCAGGCCGGGGCGCACCATCAGATCGGTGACACCCTTGACGCCCTGATACAGCACATCATCTGCCATCGCGAAAGCGTCGGTGAAGGTGGTGCGCTCGTTGGCCAGACGGAACAGGTTCTGGTTCGGAATGATGATCAGCGTGTCGACAACTTTTTGCAGCGCGGTGATGCCGTCTTCGGCCTGCTTCATCCGCTTGTTGCCTTCAAACTGGAACGGCTTGGTGACAACGCCGACGGTCAGCACGCCCAATTCGCGCGCGGCTTGCGCGATGATCGGGGCCGCCCCGGTTCCGGTGCCGCCGCCCATGCCCGCGGTGATGAAGCACATATGTGCGCCCGCCAAATGATCGACGATTTCTTCGATGGTTTCTTCAGCCGCAGCAGCACCCACGGTCGGACGCGCACCCGCGCCCAGACCTTCGGTCACCTTCAGACCCATCTGGATCTTCGCGGTGGCGCGCGATTGCTGCAACGCCTGCGCGTCGGTGTTGGCAACAACGAACTCGACCCCTTCAAGGTTCTTGTCGATCATGTTGTTGACGGCGTTGCCGCCTGCCCCGCCCACGCCGAACACCGTGATACGCGGCTTCAACTCTTCGCGTGCCGAGGTCATGATCAGGTTCAATGCCATTTTTATCCGCCTGTTCTTATACGCGGGCTGCCGCCGCCGGTTTGCCGTTTCGGTCTGTTCCCTGCTTGTCCCGAAGCAGAGTTCGCCGAATTATCCTCGATTCTATCCACAGATAGCCCGAAGGTCACGCAAAAAACACACTGGCCCCACAAAATATGGGGCCAGTGATGCTGATATTAGCGGTATTTCGCCAATGTTACCCGATTTAGCGGATCACCAGTTGTCCTTGAACCACCGGAAGGCGCGTTTCAGCGAGCGTGCGGGGTAGCGCTCGGTCGGAATGTCGAAATCCCACCACTCGTCTTGCGGGTGCGCTGCGAACAAACACAGGCCCACAGCGCTGGAAAACGCCGCCCCGGTCGCCGCTTGCGGCAGGCCCTGAACCCGCAACGGGCGGCCCATGCGAACGCGCTGACCAAGAATGCGGCTGGCCAAACCATCGAGGCCCGGGATCTGGCTTGCGCCCCCCGTCAGCACGATCTGCTGGCTGGGCAGGCTGTCAAACCCTGCGGCATCCAGACGCGCGCGGACTTCCTCAAGGATCTCTTCCACACGCGGACGCATGATGCCGATCAACTCGGTGCGCGAGATCTGGCGACGGTCTTTCTCCCAATCGCCCGAATCGCCGCCCATCTCGATCATCTCGCGGTCATCCATGCCCGTCGCATGCACGCCGCCATGCTTGGTCTTGATGCGCTCGGCCACCACCAGCGGCACTTGCAGACCTTTGGAGATATCCGAGGTGACATGATCGCCGCCCATCCGCACGCTATCGGCGTAGATCATGTGCTTTTTCATGAAGATCGAGATACCGGTCGCACCGCCACCCATATCAACGCAGGCAGCGCCCAGTTCTTGCTCGTCTTCGACCAGCGAGGAAATCCCCGACACATAGGCCGATGAGGCAATCCCAGCCAATTCCAGATCGCAGCGCTTGATGCAATAGAGCAGGTTCTGCACCACGGATGCATCCACCGACAGCATGTGCAGATCACACGCCAGACGGTTGCCGATCTGGCCGCGCGGATCACCCAGACCCGAGCGATGATCCAGCGCAAAGTTCACCGGCTGGGCGTGCAACACTTCGCGGCCGTCGCCGAAATCCGGCACATCGCAAGAGGCCAGCACGCGGGCCACGTCTTGCTCGGTCACCACGGAATCCTGCAATTCCCATTCGCCCGCCAAGCCGTAGCTGCGCGGCTCTGCGCCCGAGAAGCAGGCGATCACGTGGTCAACCCGCACATTCGCCATCTTCTGCGCAGCCTGCACCGCGGTGCGGATCGCGCGCTCGGTTTCATTCATCACCGCGATTTCGCCAAACCGCACCCCGCGCGAACGTGTGGTGGCAGCGCCGATCACCCGGAACGACGATTGCCCAGCCATCGGGCCGACACCATCGGCGTCGCGATCCGGCTCGAACCCGTCAAACCGCAGCACCAGACAGGCGATTTTTGAGGTGCCGACATCCAGAATGGCCACCACACCGCGCTGCATTGCAGCCCGCCGCATGTTGCGCATTGCCCGTTGGGATTGGTAAAGGTCTGTCATAATCCGCTCTCCGTCGTCGGTGCCAGCCCTTGCGCGCGGCGGACTTCGTTCATTGCGAACGGAGCCAGCCGGATCGCCGGGCGGTCTTGATTTCTTAGGTCTATCGATAGAATGTCGCGTTCCAGCAGCTTTTCGGCTGAGTTGAGCGCCAACAGACGTTCAACCGCCGCGACCGCACCGGTCGAGGGCAGCATCACGCGCTGATTGCGGTCCAGCACCAGATCCCAGCGGCGTTCTCCCACCCGCACCAGCCCGCGCACGCGGTCGCTGATCGGGCGCGCGGTGTCGAAAATCGCCAAAGCTTCGGGCATCGCCTGATCCGCGCCCACCCCTGCCACCAGCGGCAAATCGGCCCGGTCGGCGCGGGCACTCAGGCCCGCAACACGGTGCCCGGTGGCGTCAAGCAGTTGCAAGCCCGCCGTGCCACGCCACACCACGACCGGCACACGCTCGGTCAAAATCACTTGCAGCACCCCGCCCGAGCGGACGCGCAGCTCTGCCGACGCAACCGCATCCAAAGCCTCGGCACGGGCGCGCAACGCATCCATGTCCAGATCAAACGAGGATTGCGGCAGCTTCAACGCCAGCTTGGCGCGCACCGCATCGGTCAGATCGCGCGACGCGCCCTCAACCGACAACAGGCCCACCCGAAACTCGGGCCGCTGTTCAAACTTGGTGCGCAGATCGACAAAGCTTTGCACAATCGCGGCCCGGCGGGCCTCGCTGTAAAGCACCCCGGTTGCAATCAGCGCCACCACCGTCAACGGCAGACCCAAACGGCAGACCACGCGAAACACCGGCGTCAGCCACAGCCGCTGCATCCGGTATTGCCAGCGCGTCGGTGCCGGATCGCGGCGCACCCCATTGGCGGGAAGCGGACGGGTTTGGGTGGCACGGGCGCGGCCTAGCGATTGCATGAGGCGTCCTCCACCATCCAGGCGCAGAACTCGGGGAAAGAGATGCCGAAGTGACCGGCCTGTTCAGGTGCCAAAGAGGTTGGCGTCATCCCCGGCTGGGTGTTGGTTTCCAGCAGGATCAAACCATCCAAGCCGCGCGTGTCGTCCCAGCGGAAATCAGTGCGGCTGACACCCCGACAGCCCAGGGCCTGATGCGCGCGCAGCGCGTAATCAAGGCAAGCGGCGGTGATTTCTGCGGGCAGATCGGCAGGCACGACATGGCGCGAGCCGCCGGTTTTGTATTTCGCATCGAAGTCATACCAGCCATCGGTGATGATATCGGTGACGCACAGCGCCCGATCCCCCATCACAGCACACGTCATCTCGCGCCCCGGCGCATAGGTTTCCACCATCACCCGCTCGGGCATGGTTTCGGCCAGACGCGGCGCATTGGAGCCCTCGCGGACGATGTAGACGCCCACCGACGAGCCTTCGTTGTTCGGCTTCACCACATAGGGCGGCGGCAGGATATGGCCCAGACTGACATCTTCCCGCTTGGCCAGAACCGATTGCACAATCGGCAGACCAGCCGCCGCAAAGACTTCTTTCGCGCGCGCCTTGTCCATCGCCAAAGCCGAGGCCAGCACCCCGGAATGCGTATACGGAATTTTCAGCCATTCGAGCAGGCCCTGAACACAGCCATCTTCGCCCCAACGGCCATGCAGCGCGTTGAAGCAGACATTAGGTTTGATTTCGGCCAACCGCGCAGGCAGATCGGGGCCGCAATCGACCTCAACCACCTGATATCCCGCTTCCCGAAGTGCCGCCGCGCATTCACGCCCAGAGACCAGTGAGACTTCCCGCTCTGCGGAAGGCCCACCCATCAACACCGCCACTTTGGAAGCCGCTTTTGATAAGCCGCCCGCCATGTACTGCCTCATCCAGACCTTTTTCGGTCCATGATATTGTTATTTATGCGGTGCGTTCGCCGACCCGCATAATTTCCCACTCTAGCGTGATACCGCTCTGTTGGAAAACCCTTTTTCGCACTTCCTCGCCTAAATCTTCGAGGTCGGCGGATGTCGCCCCTCCGGTATTGATCAGGAAGTTGGAGTGCATCGGCGACATTTGGGCGCCGCCCAGCGTAAAGCCGCGCATGCCCGCATCGTCGATGACTTTCCACGCTTTCAATTCATGGCTGTCGTCGGCGCGTCCAGTGCTGGAATGGCCGACCGGATTGCGGAAGGTAGACCCCGCCGAGCGGTCTTTCGTCGGCTGGCTGGCGTCGCGTTTGGCGATCTGATCCGCCATCCGCGCCTCCAGCGCCGCCGGATCACCCGGCGCGGCGCGAAAGCTGGCAGAGACGATCACCCAACCCTCGGGCAGCTGGCTTTGACGGTAGGCCAGCTTCAGATCGGCGGCGGGCAATTCGACGATTTCGCCCGCGCGTGTCACACAGCGCACCGAGATCAGATGATCAGCAACATAGGATCCATAGCAGCCCGCATTCATCTTGACCGCGCCACCAATGCTGCCCGGAATGGTGCGCAGGAAGGTCAGATCCAGCCCCGCCTCAGCCGCCTTGCGCGCGACATGGGCATCCAAGGCCGCAGCGCCAGCCGTCACCGTGCCGTCGCAAGCAATCCCGTTAAACCCCCGCCCCAACCGGATCACCACCGCGCGCAAACCGCCATCGCGCACGATCAGATTGCTGCCCACCCCCATCGGGAACACCGGAATGGCTGGATCAAGGGCGGCAAGAAATTCACACAAATCCGCCTCATCCGCAGGCTGAAACAACCAATCCGCAGGCCCGCCGACGCGCAGCCAAGTCAGATCCGCCAAAAGGCGATGCGGGGTCAGGGTGCCACGAACGGTAGGGAGGGTATATGTCATGGCGGTTTGATAGGGGGTTGTAAGGAAGCGTTCAAGATAGAGAAGTGGGGGGATATTTAGTGGTCCCAACTCGGGACCTTATTTATGTGTTTTAGATCAATATGTTGAGGTGGCGGAATTAAGGATTTGTTAGGAAATCAAGGTGTTGAAGAACATGCCCAGCCGCTTGCCAGCCGGGCAAAATATCAAGCATTCGTTACGTCTTTTGCAACCTTTATTGCATCAGCGATCTTCTTCCCGCCGAACAAAGCGACGCCCACACCCGCAGCAACCGAGGCTGACACCCCCAGCATCGGACCCAACGCAGCACAGCCCCCGACCAAGGCCAAACGCCAAGCACTGTCCGTCATATCCGCGATGTTATTACGCGGCCATTCAGTGAAACCTTTGACTAACAAACGCGTCAACTTCTCGCCCTTGACGATACTGGCTTCGCTCAGGGCTCCGGTTTCAGGGATTTCTATTTGTAATCGCTCCAATGCTGCTAAAATGCTTGTCAAAACTCGGATTTGCCGCTGCGCTTCGGCTTCGGCCTCTGGACTGACGTAGGCTTCGTTTCGACCCTGCAAACGATTGATCTCTAGGCGACAAAAGTCGACGACCTGCGCAAGTGTTTGGGGCAACACCTCTTGATAGGCCGTCACGGCTTGATGGAAAGTTTGGTGTTGCACAGGACTCGCCGAAGGCAATCGCGCAAGGGCATCTTCAATATCTTCAGGCTTTGACGAATCCGCATAGCGGGCCTCAATCTTTCGGATCGCTTCGCCTAAAGCTGCGGTGCCCCGGTTCCAGACCTCATCCGGGATCAATGCCACCTCGCGCTGCAGATCCCAGTCCAGCCAATGACCGGACTTTGCACCTTGCCACCAACGCAGCCAGAACGAGTCTTGGTCGCCGGTCTGCCGCGTGATCTTCGAAGCCAATGCCGCATCGGCCTCCGAAAAATTGGTCTGAGAATGGTCTTGCCAAAGCGCCGCTTGCATTGTCGTCCCAGACACAGGCCACGTGGCTATGTCATTCTCTACCTCATTCCAAATTGCAGATTCCGATCCGAACACTTTGTCGTATCCACGGAAAACCAGTGCAGAATGAGTTGCAGCGCTGGCGGCCCCAACTGTGAGACCAGTGGGTTGAGGTTTGGCGGCGACAAGGGAGGATGCGACAATGGCGGCCGAGCGCGCGGCGATACAAATGCACGCACCACAGTCCTCCGCTTGATCACCATAATACTGTGTAGCCCTTCGCGCTCCGTTTGCGGAAAGCCCCGTCGCGGCAATCGCAGCCTCATCGCCGAACCTCATCACCACTACGGCGGAAAGCACGGCGCGAAAGGCGGGGAGAAACGAAAACGGGAGCGTTGGCTTCTCTTTCAGCAGCGCGAGGAAAGGCAGGACCCTTGCCGCGCTTCTAATTGCAATTTCGGCGGCCTCATTTGGCGGCCTACCGCGCAGCCATTCTTCAAGTTCTTTCTCGTCCATGCTGCCCTCTTTCGGTCAACATGGCGGCAAATGCGCAACCGGGCAAGCCTCAAGCCCCCACGCGCGCCCTGATCCAGCGCCACAGATACAGCAGCGGCCAGCGTAGCACTGATCCGGCGGCGATCAGGAAGGCGAGGCCCCACCATGGGCCGTTTTCGTAAGTCAGCCAGACCAGCAGCGGCACTCCTACCGCGATCAGGCCATAGGCGTTGCGCCAGTGGTGGTCTTTGCTGGGCAACATGCCGATCAGATTGGCCACAACCAGCCAAATCAGCCCAGCGACCAGCGCGATCACTTTTGCAGCTCCACAGGCACCTCGACCGACAGACCCAAGACGCGGCGGGCGAAATAGATCAGCGGGCGGCGGAACATCGACACGAAGGCAAACAGCCCCAGCGCCACCCAGAGCAAGCCATGCGCCAGACCGATCCACAAGAGCAGCACTGGCGCCAGCACCAGCAGCGTCATCCCCGGCACCATCTGCTTCTTCATCGGCAGCAGCGCGGTGATCGTCGCCGCGACCACCCAGAAGCAGCCCATGATCAGCGGCAGGCTCATGCGGCTTTCCCGGTCAACCGCGCGGGCAATCCATTCGCCCATGCCGAGATCGAACCGGCACCAAGGCACACCACCATATCGCCGGGTTGCGCTTGTTCTTTCACCAGCCGCGCGAGGTCAGCTTCATCGGTGATGGCGCGGGCGTGGCGGTGGCCGTGGGCGATAAGGCCCGCCACCAGATCATCGCGCGATGCCCCGGCAATCGGTTCCTCACCCGCCGCATAGACTTCGGCGATGGCGACCACATCGGCCTCGTTGAAACAGGTGCAGAATTCCTCGAACAGGTTCGACAGCCGCGAATAGCGGTGCGGTTGATGCACGGCGATGACGCGGCCCTTGGTGGCTTGCCGCGCGGCTTTCAGCACGGCGGCAATCTCGACCGGGTGGTGGCCGTAATCGTCGATGATGGTGACGCCGTTGACTTCAGCGACCTTGGTGAAGCGGCGGTTGACGCCTGCAAACCCGGCCAGAGCCTCGCGGATTTCTTCTTTCTTCATCCCCAAGTGCCGTGCGACCGCAATCGCCGACAAAGCGTTCGAGACGTTGTGATCGCCCGGCATCGGCAGCACACAGCCCTCAATCACAGCGCCCTGGCCTTCGCCCTGCAAGGCCACGTCGAAATGCGCCACGCCACTGTCAAAGGTCAGATTGATCGCCCGCACATCGGCTTGGGCGTTGAAGCCAAAGGTCACCACACGGCGGTCGGTGACTTTGCCCACCAAAGCCTGCACTTCCGCATGGTCGGTGCAGCACACCGCAAGGCCATAGAACGGCACGTTCGAGACGAAATCATAAAAGCCTTTGCGCAGGGCGTCGAAGGTGCCCCAATGCTCCATATGTTCCGGGTCGATATTGGTCACGATAGCAATGGTGGCGGGCAGACGGTTGAACGAGCCGTCGGATTCGTCGGCCTCCACCACCATCCACTCACCTGCCCCCGCGCGAGCGTTTGAGCCATAGGCATGGATCACGCCGCCGTTGATCACGGTCGGATCAAAGCCACCCTTATCCAGCAAAGTCGCCACCATCGTCGTGGTGGTGGTTTTGCCATGCGTGCCTGCAATGGCGATGTTGCTGCGCAGCCGCATCAGTTCCGCCAGCATTTCGGCACGGCGCACGACGGGAAGGCCACGCCTGCGGGCTTCTTCAAGTTCCGGGTTGCCCTTTTTGATCGCCGAAGAAATCACCACAACCGCCGCGTCGCCGATATTGCTGGCCGCTTGGCCTTCAAAGAACACAGCGCCCAAAGCCACCAGCCGATCAGTGATCTTGCTGGCCTTCGCATCCGAACCCTGCACCCTAAAGCCCTGCGTCATCAGCACTTCGGCAATGCCCGACATGCCAATGCCGCCGATGCCCACAAAGTGGATCGGCCCCAGTTCCATCGGAAGTTTCGTCGCGTTCATCGTCTATCCTAACTCGCCAAAGCCTCAACCAGCGCAACCAACCGGTCGGTCGCATCCGGTCGGCCCTGCCCTTGCGCCTTGCGCGCCATATCTGCCGCCCGCGGCGGATCTTGCAAAACAGCCGCCATTTGGGCGCTTAAGCCCGCGGCGTCAAGCTGGGCTTCGGCGATCATCACGGCTGCCCCTGCGTCAACAAGCCCGCGCGCGTTGGCGGTTTGATGATCCCCGGTGGCCGCCGCAAACGGGATCAGGATGGCGGGCCGCCCGATCACCGAGATATCCGCGACCGAGGACGCACCCGAACGCGAGATCACCAGTTGCGCCTCAGACAGACGGCGCGGAATGTCGGTGAAAAACGGCTCCACTTCCGCCCGCACCCCGGCTTCGGCATAGGCCGCGACCACGCCGGGCAGATCCTCGGCCCGCGCCTGATGCGCCACCCGCAGATGGCCGCGCAAGGCATCGGGCAAAGCTGCCACTGCCGCAGGCACCAGCTGCGACAATATCCGCGCGCCCTGAGAACCGCCGATCACCAGCAGCTCCATCGGGTAATCCCCCGGCGCAATATAGCCCGCCCCCGCGCGTTCCAGCACCAGCGCCCGCACCGGATTGCCGGTGTGAATGCCCTCCACCCCGGCGGGCAAAGCCGTGGGCCAAGTGCCACAAGCCACCTTATCCACCCGGCGCGCGAACAGGCTATTCACCCGCCCCAGCACGCCGTTCTGCTCATGAATCATCCGGGGCCTGCGCAAGATCCACGCCGCCGTCAGCGCCGGGATCGAGGGATAACCGCCAAAGCCCACCACCACATCGGGCTTGTCGCGCAGCGACGACAGCAGGGCCGAGACGATACCGCCCGCAATCCGAAACGGCACCGCCAGCTTGGCCAGCACACCACCGCGCGCAAAAGTGGCCGACGACAGCTCGACAATCTCGACCGCTTTCGGAAACCCGCCTGCATAACGCGCGCCGCGCGCATCGGTTGACAGTTTCACCCGCCAGCCCTTGGCAATCATCGCCTCGGCCAAAGCCTGCGCCGGGAACATATGCCCGCCGGTGCCGCCCGCTGCGATCAAAAGCAAAGGCATCATCGCCCCCGCCGGAAGATATCAGACATCTCGCCCTGCGGGCGCGACCGCGTCAGCGCCAGCAGCATCCCCACCGTGATGCCCGCCGCAATCACCGACGATCCGCCGTAGGACACGAAGGGCAAGGTCATGCCCTTGGCGGGCAGCAAGCGCACCGCCACCCCCATGTTGATCATCGCCTGCACGCCGAAGATACAGGCAAGGCCAGTACCCGCCAGCCGGGTGAACGGATCCCGCTCGCGCGTCAGCCGGATCAGGCTGCGCACCACCACGGTGGCGTAAAGCGCGATGATCAGCAGCACCAGCACAAGGCCATATTCTTCCGCCGCTACGGCAATGATAAAGTCGGTATGCGCATCGGGCAGCGTCCATTTGACCTGCCCCTCGCCGACGCCGACGCCGAAGAAACCGCCCTCTTGAATGGCGCTGGTAGCATAGCCCATCTGGCTGCGCGGATCGACATCCGAGGCCAGAAAGCCATCAATCCGCCGCGCGAAGTGTTCCGACGAATGATAGGCGCCAAAGCCGCCAATCCCCGTCAGCCCCACCGCCGTCACGATCAGGATCATCGGCGCGCCCGAGACGAAATAGATCACGCCCCAGCCAAACAGCACCAGCATGGCTTGGCCGAAGTCCGGCTGGAACGCCAGAAACAGCACCACGGTGACCGTCAGCGCGAAGGAAATGAACTTGCCGGGCGGGCCGTTGATGTCCTGACTTGACGCCATCAGCCAAGCGATCACGATCATGAAGCCCGGCTTGAGAAATTCCGACGGCTGCACCGAGGCAAAGCCAAAGCTGAACCAGCGGATCGCGCCTTTGCCAAAATCGGTGCCGAACACCGGCAGCAACATCAGCGCCAGCATCGACACCGCAAAACCCAGCACACCCAGACGGCGCACCATCGCGGGCGACAGCATCGACACGCCGAAGATCGCGGCCATCGCCATGCCGCCGAAAAACGCCTGCCGCGCGACGTAATAATAGGGATCAAGGCCATTGCGCTCGGCCAGTGGCACCGAGGCCGCAAGCCCCAGCAACAGGCCGATGGCGAACAGCACCAGAACTGCCGTCAACGTCCATTTGTCAATCGTCCGCCACCAGCGGGGAATCACCGGTTCCGATACCCGTGTGGGCATCGAGCCATAGACCATCTCAGTCATGGAAAATCCGCCTGTATTGCCGTCTGCTCTGCCGATGCCGGGTTTGCCCGGTCTGAGGTCCAGACTAGCCAAAACGAATCACAAAGGCCAGCAGAAACAGGACGATGCGAATCACTTCTGTGGCGATTCTTCGCCAGCCTGCCTCAGAGTTGGGCAGAAGCCGCCTTGGGCAGCGCCGTTCCAGCTTCGGCGCAATCCGCCCGGCTCGATGTATCGTGTTGAACCGGCCAGATCGGATGCGGCACCGGATCTTTCGCATGCCAGAGATATTGCCGGAAGATCTGGCCATAGTTGCGGTAGACGTAGGCATCGTTGCGCCGCAGATAGTGTTCCCTTCGGCTGGTATACAGCGCAGGCAGTTCATACCACGCCACATTCGGGTGCATGTGATGCACGACATGGAAATTATTGTTTAGGAACAGATAGCTGAGCGGCCCCCGATCTTCGATGATAACGGTGCGGGCGCGGAATGCCTCATGGGCGCGATGCTCCAGATAGGTGCGGATTTTCAGCAGCGCCGTGCTCAGATAGACTGCCAGCAGATAGGCCCAGATCGGCATCCCGACCCATTGCAACCAAAGCAGCAAGGGCACCAACCCGATCAGATGCAGCCCCCAAGCCAGCAGCACCCGGCCATCGCCCGACCGCAGCAAAGCAAGCTCGTCCCGCAGAAAGATCCAGGTGCCCAGCGCGGGGCCAAGCAGGACCCGTCCCGCCAAGGTATTGTTCCATCGCAGCAAGCGCTGCAACAGACACCCGGTTTGCGCCCAGACCGCCGGATCAAGATAATTTGACTCTGGGTCATCATAGGGATCGGTCAAAGCCGGATCGAAATGATGCTGCAAATGGCTGTCCTTGAAGCGCAGATAGGGCACGAAGGGCATCAGCGCCGGGAACACCAGCGCCTCGTTCAGCCACTGTGCGCGGAACGGATGACCATGCAGCACTTCATGTTGCAAAGAGGAAAACTGCGCCAAGGCGATGCCTGTCAGCAAGATTGACACAAACCCCGCGCTGGACCAAACCCAGCCGCCCAGCGCAAACACCGCATAAGCGCCCAACAGCATCGCCACGGTTGGCCACTCAAAACGCCGGATCTGCGACATATCTTTCCTCATCAAGGGGTTATGCCATCATACTAGCACTTGCCAAACCGCTGCGGAACTCAGAGGATATGCAACATTTCCTCACCATTGTGGATAATATGAAACAGATGCCAGATTTTATCGACAAACGCGACCGCGCGCCCCTGTTCCGCACCCGTCTGGCCGAAGCGATGGCGCTGCGGGGCATCAGTCAGGCGGCGTTGGCGCGCGCCACCGGGGCGGATCGCTCCACCGTCTCCGCCTTGCTCGCCCCCGGCACCCGGCTGCCCAATGCGCAGCTGACCGCCGATTGCGCCACGGCTTTGCAGGTTTCCAGCGACTGGTTGCTAGGCCTTTCCAGTCGGCCAGAGCCGGTCGAGACATTGCTGGCAGGCTCCGTCATCCTCGCTGAAGCGCCGCGCGCGCTGTTTGATCAAGAGATGATCGGCTGGCATCACGCGGCGGCGGGCTACAAAATCCGCCATGTGCCTGCCAGCCTGCCCGATATGCTGAAAACCCCCGAGGTGGTGGCGTGGGAATATGCCGATCTTCTCGGCGTTTCGACAGAACAGGCGATTGCGGCGTTTCAGGATCAGCTGGATTGGATGAAAACCGCGCGATCAGATTATGAGATCGCCATGCCGCTGCATGAAATCTCTAACTTTGCCCACGGCTTGGGCTATTGGTCAGGCCTGCCATTGGCGGCACGGCAGGCGCAGATGGATCACCTGATCGCGATGTGTGACACGCTTTATCCGTCGCTGCGGCTGTATCTGTTTGACGCGCATCAGGTCTATTCCAGCCCGGTCACGGTGTTCGGCCCGCATCTCGCCGCCGTTTATCTGGGCAGGCACTACATCGTGTTCCGCGACCCCGCGCGGGTGCAATCCATCTTGCAGCATTTCGACGGGCTAGTGCGCTCAGCCCCGTTTGGCGCACGCGGAGTGCGCGATCATCTGGTCCAATTACAACAGGTTATGGATCAATAGACCGTCAGCTGCCGCAGGTCATAGCCGTTCCATTCCAGCACATCTTTGGCCGCTTTCAGCCGATCCGCCGGGAACGGCCCTCGGTTCAGGATAAAGCCCAGCCGCCCGTTCGGGCTGCCCACGACCAGCGTGCGATAATCCCCGTCGGCCCAGAGAATCCACCACGGCCCCGGCTGTCCCGGCACGTCAAAGCGCCCGACCACTTCCGAGCTCATCGGCCCTGCCCCCGCCATCTGCACACCGGATTCGCACAGCCGATAGCGGATCTGCAACCCGCCCGCGCCCTTGGAAATCTCGGCACCCCCCGGTTTGCAGGCGGCACCACCAAAGGCCGCCACTTGCGTCCATTGCCCCACCAGACGGTTCTGATCCATCACCGCGTTGGAATAGATCGGCGCATCGGGCGCGCGATAGCGCCCCACCGCCACGGTTTTCGGGGCGGGCGCACAGGCCGCCAGCAGCAAAAGCACGATCAGTCGATACATAGAGTCACCATCGCGCCATTATCCTGCAAAATCTCATTACACCCAAACAGCGGCGCAATCGGGGCGCAACTGTTTGATCTGGCAAGACAACTGCCTTCGCAATCGCTTTGCTTGCGGCAGGATTTGCCTGCATCCTTCATCACCCGAACGCAAGACATCCCGCCGGCCTTGGCCGCCACCGACCATTGCCCGCCGGATTTCGCGCAAGCCAGCTCCTCGGCCGACAACACCCGCGCCGGCACTTCTTCGGCAGGCGTTTCGGGAGCAGGCGGCGCGGCGGGTTTTGCAGGATCTGCCGTAGCATCGGCCAAAGCCGGATCAGGTTGGCCAGCGCCCGCCCCTGCCACATCTACCGGAACGGGCGCAGGCGCGTCCAGAGATGTCACCGCAATCGCATCGCCGGTGATCGGATTGGCAGCGTCATCGGGCTTGGCCAGCTTACCACCGCCCCATGTGCAGCCCGCCAGAACCAGCGCCAGAACAAGGAATAGCCGCATCACGCGCGCTTAATACGGCATCGGATGCGCGCGGTGGGCGGCGTCGATCTCGGCCAGAACCTCTGGCTCCAGTTGCACCTCTGCTGCCCCCAACGCGATCTCAAGCTGCGCCAGATTGGTCGCGCCGACGATCGGAATACAGGGGAAGGGCCGCGCCATGCAGAACGCAATCGCCATCTGCGCCGGGTCCAGCCCGTGGCGCGCGGCAATGCCCAGATAGGCCGCGACCGCCGGAAACACCTGCGGCGTCACCCGCCCCGACAGCGACGGGTTCAGCATCCGGCGCGAGCCTTCGGGGATCACATCACCCGCATATTTCCCAGTCAAAAGCCCGGTGGCGAGCGGTGAGAACGCCAGCAACGGCATATCCTCCAGCGCCGAAAGCTCGGCCCAATCGCTGTCAAACTGCCGACACAGCAGCGAGTATTCGTTCTGCACAGACGCCATTCTAGGCAAGCCATGCTTGTCAGCCAGCGCCAACCAGCGCCCGGCGCCCCAGACCGATTCATTGGAAAGTGCAATATGGCGGATCTTTCCCTCTGCGATCAGATCAGCCGATACCTGAAGCATTTCAAGCATATGGGTTTCAATGGCAGCCTTGTCACCGCCGCGCGGATCGAAGTGCCAGATGTCGCGAAAGTGATAGGCGGCGCGGTTGGGCCAGTGCAGTTGATAAAGGTCGATGTAATCGGTTTGCAACCGCCGCAGCGAATCCTCTACCGCCGCCCGCATCACAGCCCCGGTCATCGGCGCACCACCGCGCACCGCATCCTGACCCTCTCCGGTCACTTTCGTCGCCAGCACCAGCCGATCACGACCGCCGCGCGCCGCAAGCCAAGTGCCGATGATTTCCTCGGTGCGCCCCACGGTCTCGGCGCGCACCGGATTGACCGGATACATCTCGGCGGTGTCCCAGAAATTCACCCCCTGCCCAAGCGCCATATCCATCTGCGCATGGCCCTGACTTTCCGAATTCTGGCTGCCCCACGTCATCGTGCCCAAGCTGATCGCCGACACTGAAAGCCCTGTCTGCCCCAATTGCACTTGCCGCATCGCGCCCTCCTGATTTGTCGCCAACCTATGCGGCAAACCCCAACAAGGAAACCCCGCTCAAAGCGCCACCCCAAGCCAAAGCACGGCGGCTTTCCGCGCATCTTGCAGCAATCTGGCGAAGCCTGACCCATATCAAGGCACAGGGCCCGGATGTGCCGCACCCTACCCAAACCCAACATCGGGCCCAAACCCAACATCAGGAGCGCAGCATGCAGATCAGCTTTGGCGGACAGACCGGGATCGTCACCGGCGCAGGCTCGGGCATCGGCGCGGCAATTGCACTCGGCCTTGCCGCCGCAGGCGCGCGGGTCATCGTGGCCGACCGTGACTTGGTGAAGGCAACGGCGGTGGCCGACAAGATCACCGCCAGCGGTGGGCAGGCCCATGCGGCGGGCGGCGATGTGTCTGACCCCGCCGTGGTGCAGGCACTGGTCGCACTTGCAGTGGAAAAGGGCGGCGCGCTGACACTGCTGGTCAACAACGCAGGCATTGGCGGACCGCAGGCTCCGGTTGGCGAATATCCCCTCGACGGCTGGAAGCAGGTGATCGACGTCAACCTGAACGCGGTGTTTTATGGCATGCGCTTTGCCATCCCGGAAATGCTGAAAGCCGGCGGGGGTGCCATCGTCAACATGGCCTCTATCCTCGGCAGCGTCGGCTTTGCCAATTCTGCGGCCTATGTCGCGGCCAAACATGCGCTGCTTGGGCTGACGCAGAACGCGGCGCTGGAATATACCGCCAAGGGCATCCGCACCACCGCCGTTGGCCCGGCCTTTATCGACACGCCGCTGCTGACGGCCCTGCCGCCCGAGGCCAAAGCGGGCTTGGCCGCGCTGCATCCGATCGGGCGGCTTGGCACATCCGAGGAGGTCGCCAATCTGGTGCTGTTCCTCTTGTCGGACAAGGCCAGCTTCATCTCGGGCAGCTATCATCTTGTTGATGGCGGATACACCGCGCAATAGGTCATCCGACCGCCTTAGCACTGGCCCTTCGCCCCAGCCCGCGTTAAATGAGCGCGGACTGGGACGAAAGGCATGACAATGGCACGGATTCTGATTACCTCCGCGATCCCCTATATCAATGGCATCAAGCACTTGGGCAATCTTGTGGGCAGCCAACTGCCCGCCGATCTGTTCGCACGCTACAATCGCGCCCGTGGCCATGAGGTGATGTTCATCTGCGCCACCGACGAACATGGCACCCCGGCCGAGCTTGCAGCCGCCAAAGCGGGCCAGCCTGTAGCCGAATATTGTGCTGAAATGCACAAGGTTCAGGCCGAGATTGCGCGCGGCTTCCGGTTGTCGTTTGACCATTTCGGGCGGTCTTCCAGTCAGCGCAACCACACGCTGACGCAGCATTTTGCGGGTAAGTTGGCTGAGGCGGGGCTGATCCGCGAGGTTGAGGAAAGCCAGGTTTATTCCATCGACGACGGCCGCTTCCTGCCCGACCGCTATATCGAAGGCACCTGCCCGAATTGTGGCTACGAGAGCGCCCGTGGCGATCAATGCGACAACTGCACCAAGCAGCTTGACCCGACCGATCTGATCAACCCGCGTTCGACGATTTCCGGCTCGACCAACCTGGAGGTCCGCAGCACCAAGCATCTTTACCTGATGCAGCGGTCCTTGCGCGACAAGCTAGAGGCTTGGATTGACAGCAAAAAAGACTGGCCGATCCTGACCACCTCAATCGCGAAGAAATGGCTGAACGACGGCGATGGTCTGCAAGATCGCGGCATCACCCGCGATTTGCATTGGGGCATCCCGGTGAAAAAGGGCGATCAGCCTTGGCCGGGGATGGAGGGCAAAGTCTTCTACGTCTGGTTCGACGCGCCGATCGAATACATCGCCTGCACCGCCGAATGGGCCGATGCGCAAGGCCTTGGCGATGAGGCTTGGCAACGCTGGTGGCGCACCGACAAGGGGGCGCAGGACGTGACCTATTATCAGTTCATGGGCAAAGACAACGTGCCGTTCCACACCCTGTCGTTCCCCGCCACCATTCTGGGATCGGGCGAGCCGTGGAAGCTGGTCGATTACCTGAAGTCGTTCAACTACCTGAATTATGACGGCGGACAATTCTCCACCTCACGCGGGCGCGGGGTGTTCATGGATCAGGCTTTGTCGATCCTACCGTCGGATTACTGGCGCTGGTGGTTGCTGTCGCATGCCCCGGAATCGGCGGACAGCGAGTTCACTTGGGAGAATTTCCAAGTCTCGGTGAACAAAGATCTCGCCGATGTGCTGGGCAACCTCGTCAGCCGCGTCACCAAATTCTGCGTCGCGAAATTCGGCACCGAAGTGCCTGCCGCCGGTGAATTCGGCGAACAAGAGGCGCGTCTGATCGAAGAACTCGGCACCCGCATCAAAGACTACGCCGCCTGTATGGAGGCGATGGAGGTGCGCAAGGCCAGCGCCGAGCTGCGCGCGATCTGGGTGATCGGCAACGAATATCTGCAAGCCGCCGCACCTTGGAGCGTGGTGAAAACCGACCCCGAGCGCGCGCAGGCAATGATCCGGCTCAGCCTCAATCTGATCCGCGTCTACGCGATCCTGTCCGCGCCCTTCATCCCGGATGCCGCCGCCACCATGATGGCCGCGATGGGATCAGACGATTGGACATGGCCCGATGACGTCGAAGCTGCGATGCGCGCGCTGCCCGCAGGCCACGCCTTCACGGTGCCGGAGAACCTGTTCCGCAAGATCACCGACGAAGAACGCGCCGACTGGCAGCAGCGCTTCGCTGGCATCCGAACCTGATGCAGCCAGCGGCCCCTTCTGCTATGCTTGCCCCTGAGGGGGCCGCTATGTCCGATGCGCAGAAATACGTCGCCAAAGGCTCGGCGCATGTGACGCTGCCGGGGAAGGTCGAGCCGCTGGACGTGGCCTTCGTGCTGCTGCCGAAATTCACCATGCTGGCGTTTTCGTCCGCCATTGAGCCGCTCAGGATGGCCAACCAACTGGCGCAGCAAGTGCTGTTTCGCTGGCAAGTGCTGTCGGATGATGGCGCACCGGTGGCGTGCTCAAACGGCGTGCCGATCATGGTCGATGGCGCTTGGGCGCAGGCGAAACCCGAGGGCCTTGTGCTGGTCTGTTCGGGGGTGGAGCCCGAGGGCAAAGCCTCGACCGCGTTGGGCGATTGGCTGCGCAGCCTGTGGCGGCGGGGCCGCGTGGTGGGGGGCCTCTGCACCGGGGCCTATGCCTTGGCGCAGGCGGGCATCCTGAAGGGCCACCGCTTTACCATGCATTGGGACAATATCGACGCCTTTGCCGAGAACCACCCAGACCTTTTGCCAGCAAGGCAAGTGTTCTGCATTGATGACCGGGTGATGACCTGCGCCGGTGGTGTCGCTGCCGCCGATTTGATGCTGAAGCTGATCAACGACCGCTTCGGCCCCGCCTTGGGGCAAGAGGTGATGAACATGTGCCTGCTGACCCAGCGGCGGCAGGAAGAAGATCTGCAAACCACCTCGCTGGCCGCCCGCCTTGGCACACGGCACGATAAACTGCTGCAAGCGGCGGCCTATCTTGAGGCGCATATCGAGGAAGACTTCGATCTTGACGCTTGCGCTGCGCATCTGTCGCTGTCGCGCCGCCAGATCGAGCGGCTGTTCAACCGCTATCTGAACATCACCCCGGTGCGTTATATGAACGATCTGCGACTGGCACGCGGGCGGTCCCTGCTGGCGGAAACCGATATGAAGGTGACCGAAGTGGCGGTGGCCTGCGGCTATGCCTCGACCTCGCATTTCTCGAAATCATTCCGCAAGAAATACGGCACCTCGCCCTATCGGTTCTCACATTTCGGCGGTTAGTAGGGCTGCAGGGGTGATCTGATGGCGCGGCTTGCGCCGCACGCCCCTTCAGCGCTTGCGCGCGGTTGGGATACGGCATCACCGCCTGTCCTCCGCGTTTTTCTTGCAGCACCCTGCCCCAGCCGCTATGCAAGCGCAGCAATTCCCGGAGGCCGCCATGCCCAGCTTTCTGTCCACCCGTGACGCCGATTTTGAGGCGCGATTCAACGCCCTTCTGGGCATGAAGCGCGAAGAGGCCGAGGATGTCGATCAGGCCGTGGCGGCGATCATCGCCGATGTCCGCGCCCGTGGCGATGCGGCCGTGCTGGATCTGACCGCGAAATTCGACCGCCTGACCCTGACTGCGCAGACCCTCGCCTTTTCGCCCGCAGAGATCGAAGCCGAATGCGCCAAAGTCTCGCCCGAAGACCGCTCAGCGCTGGAACTCGCGGCAGATCGCATCCGCGCCTACCACTCCCGCCAACTGCCGCAGGATGAAATGTGGACCGATAGCGCAGGCGCCAGCCTCGGCTGGCGTTGGACCCCGGTTTCGGCGGCTGGCCTCTATGTTCCCGGTGGCACCGCGTCTTACCCGTCGTCGGTGCTGATGAACGCCATCCCCGCGAAAGTCGCAGGCGTGCAGCGTTTGGTGATCACTTGTCCGACCCCAGATGGCATCGTCAATCCGCTTGTGCTGCTTGCCGCACGCATCGCAGGCGTCGATACGATCTACCGCATCGGCGGCGCGCAGGCGGTGGCGGCGCTGGCCTATGGCACCGAAACCATTGCGTCGGTGGATAAAATCACCGGGCCGGGCAATGCCTATGTTGCTGCCGCCAAGCGCCGGGTGTTTGGCCGCGTTGGCATCGACATGATCGCCGGGCCATCAGAAATTCTGGTGATTGCGGATCGGGACAACGACCCCGACTGGATCGCTTTGGACCTTCTGTCCCAAGCCGAACATGACGCCAGCGCCCAATCCATCCTGATCACCGACGATGCGGCCTTTGGCCAAGCCGTTGCGCTTGCCGTGGAAAAGCGCCTTGTCACGCTGCAACGTCGCGACATCGCGGGCGCGTCATGGCGCGACAATGGCGCGGTGATCATCACCCGCGATTTGTCTGAGGCGGCCCTTCTGTCAAACCGCATCGCCCCCGAACATCTGGAACTTTGCACCGCCGACCCCGAGGGGCTATCGCAAGAGATCACCCATGCTGGGGCGATCTTTTTAGGGGCATGGACACCGGAAGCCATCGGCGATTACGTTGGCGGGCCGAACCATGTGTTGCCCACCGCCCGCTCGGCGCGGTTTTCTTCTGGATTGAGTGTGATGGATTTTGTGAAACGCACGACCCTGGCCAAAATGACGCCCGAAGCGCTGGCGCAAATTGGCCCTGCCGCCGAACGGCTGGCGATCTCGGAAAGCCTGCAAGCGCATGGGCTTTCTGTGCGCGCCCGGCTGGACCGTTTGAATGGGGGTGCGGCATGACCAACCGAATCTGCGCGATTGATATTGACGAAAAAGGCCTCGCCCGCGTCACTCCGACGATTGAGCAAGAACGCAATGTCGCGATCTTTGATCTGTTAGAGGACAACTCTTTCGCGCTGCCTGTGCGCGAAGATCGCCCGACCGTGCCGGGGCCGTATCGCCTTGGATTGGCTATCCGCGAAGGGCGGCTGGTGTTTGATATCGCCAATGAGGCAACCGAAAAGGTTGGCGAGTTCCATCTGTCGCTCGGGCCGTTCCGGCAAGTGGTGAAAGATTATTTCCAGATTTGTGAGTCGTATTTCGAGGCTGTCAAACGCCTGCCGCCTTCTCAGATCGAAGCCATCGACATGGCGCGGCGCGGCATCCACAACGAAGGCGCGCGGGTTCTGCAGGAACGGCTGGAGGGCAAGGCCGAGGTCGATATCGACACCGCGCGGCGGCTGTTCACCCTGATCTGCGTGTTGCATTGGGGCTGATGATGGCATTTCCGCAAGCGGTGCTGTTTTGCTGTGACCATAACGCCGTCCGCTCGCCGATGGCCGAAGCGATGATGAAGAAGTTCTACGGCCAGCGCGCCTATGTGCAATCAGCAGGCGTGAGAAACGATATGGAGGTCGACGGCTTTTCCATCGCCGTCTGCGCCGAACTGGGCATTGAACTCGCCCGCCACCGTGCCCGCTCGTTCGAGGAAATGCAGAATCTTGGCGATGATCTCGGACAATTCGATCTGATCATCGCTTTGTCGCCCGCCAGCCAGCACGCCGCACTTGATCTGACCAAATCCTACCATCTTGAGGTCGAATACTGGCCGATCATCGACCCCACCGCCTTGGGCGAGGGCCGCGATGCCAAACTTTCTGCCTACCGCCAAGCCCGCGACCAGATCAAAACCCGGATGCTGGACCGCTTTGGCCCGCCAACAGAACTCTAAGCCGCTAAAACTTATCTAAAATTGTCATCCTCTGCGCGCAAATATCCCACGGGGGCGGCGGGTTTGGCATAAACCCGCTTGGGGGTGTGAAACCCCCAATCTTACGCCTCACCCCGCGCTGCCAGTATTTCCGCCAGATTCGCCTCAATCCACCCGGTCAGCGCCGCCACCCGCGCGGCGGCTTCAACACCCAGCGCTGTCAGCGAATAGTCCACATGCGGCGGCACCACCGGATGCGCCACCCGCAGCACCAAGCCATCACCCTCCAGCGCCTGCAAGGTCTGCGCCAGCATCCGCTCTGACACACCACCCACCCGCCGCCGCAGGCTAGAGAACCGCAAGGTGCCGTCCTGCAATGCCAGCATCACCAGCACCCCCCATTGGCTGGTCAAATGCTTCAGCACAGCCCGCGACGGACATTCCGCCGCCAGCACATTCGGCGGAAATTCCACCTCGACATTCATCCTGCATCCCCTGTGCGCAAAACCTTACACTAACATAAATGTATGTACTTCCCTTTCGTAAGTAAAGGCGTATCTCTGGCGCATCCAAACCAAGGAGAACACCATGACCATCGCAATCACCGGCGCCTCGGGCGCTCTTGGCCAACTCGCCCTCACCGCCCTGAAGGCCCGCGCGCCGCAAGCCGATGTGGTCGCCCTCGTCCGCGACCCCGCCAAGATCACCGGCACCCCGGCCCGCGCGTTCGACTATACCAAGCCCGAAACCCTTGCGCCTGCCCTCAATGGCATCGACACGCTCGTGCTGATTTCATCGAATGATTTCAATGATCGTGCGGGCCAACACCGCGCCGTGATCACCGCAGCCAAAGCCGCAGGCGTCAAACACCTGATCTACACCTCGATCCTGAAGGGCGATGCCTCGCCGATGATCCTGGCGCAAGATCACATCGCCACCGAGGCCGCCATCAAAGCCTCCGGCATCCCCGCCACCATCCTGCGCAATGGCTGGTATACCGAGAATTACACCGGGTCGCTGAAAGCCTCGGTCGAACACGGCGCGCTGATCGGTGCCTCGGCTGACGGCCGCATCGCCTCCGCCGCCCGCGCCGATTATGCCGAGGCCATCGCCGTTACCGCCCTTGATGACAGCCACGCCGGCAAGACCTACGAACTGGCAGGCGACGTGCCGCACACCATGGCCGATTTCGCCGCCGAAGTCTCGAAGCAGACCGGCAAGGCCATCCCGTTCAACAATCTGCCGAAAGACACCTACGCGGGCATCCTGCAAAGCTTTGGCCTGCCCGAAGCTTTCGCGGGTATCCTTGCCGACAGTGACGACACTTCCGCACGCGGATCGCTGCTGGATGAAAGCCACACCCTGTCTAAACTGATCGGTCGCCCGACCACGCCGATTGCGGCCACGATCAAGGCGGCGCTGTAAGCCCAATGCCCCTGCGACAGCGGGCAACTGCTGTCGCAAACCAACCGCATCCTGCCGATCCCGGTCTGGACCAGGCCGCACCGCCATGCCACCATGCGCCAAATTCTGCATGAGGCCCGCATGACCCAATCCGCCCGCACATCTGCGCTCGACACCGTCACCGCTTATTACGCCGCCTTCAACGCCGAGAATCCCACCGGCATGCTCGCCTGCGTCACCGACGGCATCGAGCACCGCGTCAACGAAGGCGGTATTCGGCTGGGCCGTGAAAAATTCGCCGAATTCTGCGCCCATATGGGGGTGTCTTACCGCGAGCAGTTGAAAGACATTGAGATTTTCGTCAACGAAGCCGGCACCCGCGCTGCAGCCGAATTCACCGTCCATGGCGAGTATCTGAAAACCGATCCGGGCCTGCCCGAGGCCAAAGGCCAGAAATACATCCTGCCAGCCGGATCGTTTTTCGATCTCAAAGATGGCAAAATCAGCCGCATCACCACGTTTTACAACCTCAACGACTGGATCGCTCAGGTCTCAGCATGACCACGGACCTCGCCGCAGAGATCGAAGTCCGCGCCCTGACTGGCGCAGCGCTTGAGGCCGCTCTGGATGGCGTCGCCGCCCTGCGTATCGCGGTTTTTCGTGACTGGCCTTACCTTTACGACGGAAACCTCGAGTATGAACGCGCCTATCTCAACACCTATCGCGACAATCCCGGCGCTTTGCTAGTCGGTGCTTTTCATCAAGGCCGCCTGATCGGCGCTTCAACCTCGACCCTGATGGAAGATCATGCCGAGGCGTTCTCTGCCCCGTTTCGCGCGCTGAACATTCCGCTGGAAAACATCCTCTACGGGGCCGAATCCGTGCTGCTGCCGGAATATCGCGGGATCGGTCTGGGCCACCGCTTCATTGATCTGCGCGAAGCCCACGCCCGCACCATGCAGCGTGCCTATGTCGCGTTCTGCTCGGTCAAACGCCCGGAAAGCCATCCGCTCAAGCCCGCAAACGCCCGCAGCAATGATGCCTTCTGGCTGGGCCGGGGCTATGAGCCGCTGCCCGGCGTGCTGGCCGAATTTGCATGGAAGGACTTGGGCGACAGCGAAGAAACCACCAAACCCCTGCAATTTTGGATGCGCAAGCTTTGAGGTTCCCGCCACCGCGCGCACCGTTTGTCTTGCCAGATTTGGCCGCAGACAAATCTGGCCGCGCCTGCCTGCCCCTCGGCAGGCGCGAAATGCGCCAGCCCAGGCAGGCGCGGCCAGATCAACCAATCGACGGTTTGCGGGAAAAGCCCCCTTGCTAAACGGCTTCCAGCCTTATGAGCAACGAACCGGAAAACTCTGCCCCGCAGAGTTTTCTTTCGGTTCGGTCTCGACCCTAACGCGCTGCGACTCTTGCCTCACCACCGCAAAATGCACCCCTCACTCTCAAGGCCCGCCATGATCCTCGCAGCCGCCGCCTACCCGCTCTCAAACCTTGTCGATTTCGCGGAATATGCCAACAAACTCACCATATGGGTGGAAGATGCCGTCGCCGCAGGCGCGCATCTGCTGGTGTTTCCGGAATATGGCAGCATGGAACTGGCCTCCCTCGCGCCCCGCGCCGTTTCCGAAGATCTGGAGGCCGCCCTGCACGAAGTCGCCCGCCACGCCCCCGCCGTCGACGCCTTGCATTGCCAACTCGCAGCCAAACACAACCTCTATATCCTCGGCGCTTCGGCCCCGTATTTCGGCAATGGGCGCCCGACCAACCGCGCCACTTTCTACGGCCCCAACGGCATCATCGGCCATCAAGACAAGCAGATGATGACACGGTTTGAACGCGAAACCTGGGATGTGGTCGCGGGCAACCCGCTGCAGTTGTTCGACACGCCCTTGGGCAAAATCGGCGTACTGATCTGTTATGACAGCGAATTCCCCCTGCTCGCCCGCGCGCTGATCGAGGCGGGTGCGCAGATCCTTCTCGTGCCGTCCTGCACCGACACTTTGGCCGGCTACACCCGTGTGAAAGTCGGCAGCATGGCCCGCGCGCTGGAAGGTCAATGCGTGGTGGTGCACGCCCCCACCGTCGGCCTGTGCGATTTCTGCCCCGCCGTGGATGAAAACGTTGGTGCCGCCGCGATCTACGGCCCGTCTGACACAGGCTTCCCCGAGACCGGGATTCTCGCCCAAACAGCATTGAACGAACCCGGCTGGGCCGCAGCCGAAATCGACCTCTCCATGATTGAAACCGTGCGTGCCACAGGCTCGGTGTTCAACCACCAACACTGGCCCGAACAAGCCGCCCGCGCCGCCCAAAGCATCGAAATCGTTAAGAATTCGTAAAAATGACCATCTCAATATATTGAAATTACACAACAAAATTTGGTCCCGAGTTGGGACCATCCCCACCCCCGTTATCCTCTGCGCAAAAATATCCCCGCCGGAGGCTCTTTCTTCTCCCTCCACACCCCCGATTTTCCGCTTGAAAATCCCCCCCAACAAGCGCATATCCCCGCCGATGCCTGCGGTTCCCGCGGGCTAAATCCTATTGGAGAGACCATGGCCAAGGAAGATATCCTCGAATTCCCCGGTGTCGTGAAAGAACTCCTGCCCAACGCGACATTCAAGGTTGAACTCGACAACGGCCATGAATTGATCGCAGTGATGGCAGGCAAGATGCGCAAAAACCGCATCCGGGTTCTGGCAGGCGATAAGGTGCAGGTCGAAATGACCCCTTATGATCTGTCGAAAGGCCGCATCAACTACCGCTTCAAGTAAATTGAAGTTTATCCTCGGATCAGGCAGCCCGCGCCGGAAGGAACTTCTGGCGCAGCTTGGCATCATCCCCGACGCCATCCTCCCCCCCGACATCAACGAAGACCCGGTCAAGGGCGAACTCCCCCGCCCCTACTGCGCGCGCCTCGCGCGTGAGAAGGCGCTGGCGATTCCGGCGGGTCCCGATGACATCATCCTGACCGCCGACACCACAGTCGCCCTAGGCCGCCGTATCCTCGGCAAACCCGCCGATGCAGGCGAGGCCGCGCGGTTTCTGACCGATCTTGGCGGGCGCAGACATCAGGTGATTACCGCCATCGCAGTGCGCCGCGGCGACAAGATCTGGAGCCGCGAAAGCGTCTCAGCTGTGAAGATGAAACGGCTGTCCGACGTAGAGCTGAACGCCTATCTCGCGTCGATGGAATGGCAAGGCAAGGCGGGCGGCTATGCCATCCAAGGCGCTGCTGGCGCTTTCATTCCGTGGATCTCGGGCAGTTTTACCGGCATCGTCGGCCTACCCCTTGCAGAAACCTCTGCCCTGCTCAGCGCAGCAGGCTACCCGGTTTGGAAAAGCCTATGACCCGCACCGTCCTTCTGGATACACTGAAAGACCGCCCCGCCGCCGCGCTGATCGTGGAGGGCCAGTTGACTGATCTGGCGATTGACCCGATCACCGACGCGCCCCTACCCGGCGCAATCTACCGCGCCATCGCCGACCGCCCGATGAAGGGCCAAGGCGGGTTGTTCGTGAAACTGCCGGAAGGCTCGGGCTTTTTGCGCCAAACCGCAGGCATCGCCCCCGGTCAACGCCTGCTGGTGCAGATCACTGGCCCAGCCGAGGCAGGCAAGGCCTACCCCGTCACCACGCGGCTGCTGTTCAAATCCCGCTACGCCATCGTCACCCCCGGCGCGCCGGGCCTGAACATCTCGCGCCGGATCAAAGAGGATGCGCTGCGTGACGATCTCGAAGCCCTCGCCAAAGCCGCGATGCAGGGCGCCGATGAGACGCTGGGCCTGATTCTGCGCTCGGCCTGCACCCACGCCAATGATGATGAAATCGCCGAAGACATCGCCGCGATGCGGGAACTCGCGCAGGCGGTGTTGGCGGATGTTCTAGGCAATGCCGAACTGCTGGTCGAGGGCGCAGGCGCGCATGAAACCGCGTGGCGCGACTGGGCGGACCCTGAGCCGGATGAGGTGATCGAAGGCGGCTTTGCCGAGCATGACGTGCTGGAAATGATCGACGCCCTGCTGACCGCGCGCGTGCCACTGAACGAAGGTCACATGATGATCGAACCCACCCGCGCGCTGATTGCGGTGGATGTGAACACCGGCAATGACACCTCGCCAGCTGCTGCACTGAAAGCCAACATCGCCGCCGCCCGCGAACTGCCGCGGCAACTGCGGCTGCGCGGCCTTGGCGGTCAGGTGGTGATCGACTTCGCGCCGATGCCGAAGAAAGACCGCGCCATTCTGGATCAGGTGATCCGCGCCGCGTTCAAATCGGAATCCGAGGTCAACCTGGCAGGCTGGACCACGCTGGGGCTTTACGAGATCACCCGCAAACGCGATCGCTTGCCATTGGCGGAGTTGCTGGCATGAGCTGCCCGATTTGCAACCGCAAGTCTGATGAGAAATACCAACCATTCTGCTCGCGGCGCTGTGCAGATGTTGATTTGGGCAAATGGCTTACGGGCAGCTACACCATCCCGGTTGAGGCGATTGACGACGAAAACCCGGAAGATCTGAGCGATCCGAAAACCCGCCCGCAATGATCTGCGCCACGGTGCATTTTTCTGCCAAAACCCTCTGGACAGCCCCGCGCCTGTGACGTATCACCCCGCCACCAAGCAAGCCAATGCCTTGCAGATGTGCCCGGATAGCTCAGTTGGTAGAGCAGCGGATTGAAAATCCGCGTGTCGCTGGTTCGATTCCGGCTCCGGGCACCACTTTAACTCATTGAAACTACAAGAATACCTCTAATACTGTCCTATGGCAAAGTCATGGGGGTAACTTTTGGGGACACGCTGGGGACACGATCTAAACTCGCACAGGTTTTTAGATCTGAATGGTTCCACTGCCCAAACGGTGTGTGGCGGCGCGGCGGCTTCTGCACAACGGCGCGCTAGCTTCTGCACGGAAATCTTTGCGGCGGTGTTAGCGCACCGCAAAGATCGTGATGCTAGAGGACCGGCACGGCCGAGGCGGCGAACATGCGAGCGTGGGCGTAGACATCAGCCAAAGTAGCCGCATTGACCGGGTCGAACAGATTGATATCCCAGCCCATCAACAGCGCCACACTACGCACCGAACTCGGCCGCCATTCTGGCCCCGATCACCTTCATTTCTCGCGGTGCCTGGTGCACATCGAGTGTGGCGGAGCTGGTGTTCAACGGGGACAGCCCCAGCGCACCGGAATAACCTTCCAGATAAAGATCTTCGGTCGGGACATAGGCGGCCCCGTAGTATTCAGCCGCGCGGCGCAGGGCGGTCTGGGCCGTCCGCCAGCGGGAAGTCGTGTGGGCCACGTTGAAGTCGTAGGCATTTGGTCGCGGGCTGCCAAGAACCAACGGCACGGCACCTTGGCCCTTTACCGATGTGATGATCGCTCCGACGTTGGCCGCCAGCGCATTCAGCGTGACATCGCTGCCTTGGTCATTGGCCCCGAACTGAATGACCACCAGAACAGGTCCGTTGACCTTGGCGGCGGTGATCTGGGTGGACAGATAGCCGAGGCGGGTTGCATAGCCCCCGCTCATCACGCTGCCGCTGATTGTCGCAGCGGCAGTGGTGCCGCCGACGCCCATGTTGAGATAGCTGATCGCCGCCGGATAAGCCTCCTCCAGCGCGGCTTTCAACTCCCACATATAGCCGAAACGGGTGTGGACCTGACCCTGACCGTCGCCAGTGTCATAGGTGGCGATCCCGGTCAGGATGTCAGCACCGAACGGCGGGTTGAACAGCATGCCATCCTTGGCCCGATCATGATAAATGCTGTTTGGCGTGGAGTTCAGAGCCGAGTTGTAGACGGACTGCTGGGCGACGTTGCTGTCGCCATAGCCAATCAAGGTCACTGTCTTTGCAGGGTTCATCAGCCCCTTCATGACGGGCCGCAAGATCGACCGGTTCCGCGACCGGTCTTTACGAGCTTGAGCCGATAGTTTCCGGCGATAGCCCGCCTCGACATCCCAGACCTCGACCACGTCATTGCCGGGATAGTGGATATAGACATGAGCAAGCGGCAGTCGCCCCACCGCGCCAATGGCCGGAATGCGCTCCGCACAATCCCTGTCTGCCTCGACGCCTTTGATCACGCCAATCGCCATCGTCGTAAGGTCAAGATAGATCAGGTCGTATCGGCTTTGTGACCATTCGTAGCTGACGAGGACATTGCGATCTGCGCCGAACTGCGCAGGCAGCGAGATGCAACCATGCTCCGCGATCAGGAGGTAATCGGTGGTATTGGTCAGGACCGCTGCGGTCGCGGCATCCTTGATGACCACGCTGCGCAGGTTCGCCCGCGCAAGCTTGGTCGGCATGTAGCTCCACACCCGAGCGCCTCCTGTCAGCGCCTTCAGCACAGCGGGTTCGTCCGTCACGGTTCCTGACGTCGCAGCATCCAGAACGACGGCACCGGCGAAGGGAACCCGGCCACCATCTGCAGAAACATGCCCAGAAATGTTGACGGTCATCCCCGAAATCGAGCTCACACAGTCGATGACCTCCGAGGACAAATAGGCTGCGGCAGCTTTGATATCAAAGCCGTCAGCCTGCAGCTCATAGCAGTAGACAAATGTCGTCGATGCGACCTGATTGGACCAGGCATTGGCCGGAGCTCCTGCGCGCCGCCACTTGCGATACTGGTCTGTGGTGAGGCCGGATTGCAGCTTGTATTCGATTGCCGACAACACGCGCGTGCCACCCGCATCCAGCGCCTCGATCTCATGGATATAAAGCCGCCCCGCTTCGATGGTTACGCTCGCTCCAAGGGGAAAGGCCGCCACCCCGCGCGGCCCGCCGGGGATCAGACCAAGGGCAGCGGGTGTCAGTGTGGCCGTCGTGCCGTGCTGCGTATCGGACGCATCTCCCGGCCCGGTCGCCATCCAAGCCGCAGCAAGCGGGCGCGACCAGAGCCGATACCGGACCTGCACCGCGTCACTGCTGATCTGAAGTGCAAAACGGCAGGTATTGAATGCCGCACCAGCGGCAACATCGACGCCGCCGACAAAGCCGATACCCCAGTCGTAGGCCCCTCCGGCCAAGTCGAAGAATGCACCGCCGATCCGAGCCGCAACCGCTACCTTGGCGACATCAAACGACGCATTCAGGCCCTGCTGGGTGGAGGAGAGATCGGACTGATTGGCCTTTGCCGCCAAGGCGCTCGCGCTCGGAACTTCGCGCAGCAAGTTAGCGACCGGGCCAGCATCATGCCGATAAACGCGATATTCAATGCCACCGGCAAGAACCGGAACGGAGAACAAGCCCGCGACAGTTGTGCCAGCCAGACCAAGGGCCGTCGTATCGAAGGTTGGAGCCGCGTCGAACGCCACGCTTTGCAGCGCCTCAAGGGCATCGCTCAATGGCTCCAAGGCTTCGGGGCTAAGAAACGGTCCGACCGTTGCGAGCTGCTGAGCAAGTGAAGCGATCAAGATCTGCACCGTTTTGCCGCCGCGATTGGCCATAACGGTGTCGACGATGCTCGCCGGGTCCAGCATGTTCGATGTTACGCCAGCTTCCATGGTTCTCTCCTAGTCGATGATGATTGCGAAGGGGCCAGCCAACGGGCCGGGTGCGCCGTCGCTGTTTTGAGGTTCGAGCCACAGGTATTGCAGCCCTTGTGGCAGGCAGGCGGGGGTCAGTTCGTAGGCGCTGATGGTGTCGATCGACATTGCGGCGGCGGCGTCAAACAGCGGGCCGATTGCACCGGGTGACGTTGGCACGACCAAGCTGCCGCGATGGGCACCGGCGGTGGAGGCGAGGATTGCATCCACCGATGACGCGCCGAGGCAGCGCATGCGGACGTTGTCTGCCGTCCAAGCCGTGATGGTGAAGGCGACCCGCAGCGTGGTGCCCGCAGTCAGGCTTGGCGCTTGGGTGAGGTGCCGATCTGCGGCCCCCGCGACTTTGGTGGCGACGCCCGAGGCAATGCTGACGTCGGTCGGGATCGTCCAGCTCGATGCGTCAGAAAATGCCGGGTTGAGGAATTTGTTAACGCGGGTCTGATCGCCAACGGGCAGCACATAGCTGCGCGCACCCTCTGCAGCATAGGCAGATCCATATGAATCGGTGGCGCGGTTCAAAGTGCCGGTCAGCGAATGGTAGATCTGGATCAGCGCCAGATTGGCGTCCACCGGGGTGATGACGGTCAGGCGCGCACCGCCGAGCAGGGTTTCGACCGTGATGCCCGTGCCGAGCGATCCGGGCAGCGGCAAATCGCTGTCTCCGACGGTGATGCTGACGGTCGCGGAGTTACCACTCTGCACGCCCGCTGCAGAGACAGCCCGAAGGCGAAACTGCACGAGGTTGCTGTGAATGTAGCTTGTGATCTCAGCGCCGCCCTCTGCAGCCGAGATCGTGACCGTGGTCCAACTGCCCGCGCCCGACAGGCGGTGATCGAGCTGATAGCTCGCAGGCGAGATCGCACCGGCACCGGCTGCGAACAGCAGCACGATCAGATCAGGATCATCGGCACCGTCCACACCCGATACGATGGAGGCGAACGAAGGCGTTGCTGGTGCCAAAGCTGACGGGTCCAGATCACTGCCGACGCGGCTTGACCATTCGGGCACCACGGCCTCGGCGGTCAGCGTGTCGATTTCCGGGGCGGCGGCGACGGCGCGAATGATCGAGCATTGATCTTGCGTGGTCTCAACGCCGGTGACGATCACCATCGCGCTTTCTGACGCAGCCGGGCCGAAATGCACGATATCACCGAATACCGGCACAGCGCCGGTGCCGGTCATGGTGAGGGTGTTGGTTTCCCCGACCACCGTTGCCACGGTGCGAACGATGCTCTGGCCGATGGTGTCTTCTTCAGTCAACCCGGCGCGGAAACGCAGGCCATAGGTTTGGCCTTCGACCATCGTCACCAGCTCATCCAGTTCGACCAGGTTGCCAGCGACGCCGCGCACCCGGCCCGCCCATTGCGTGTTGGTCAGCACGTCATGGCTCATTGCCAAGCTGTCGCCGCGCGTGGCGGCGCGGATCGCGCTCTCCTGCGTCACCTCAAAAATATCCGGGCGATATTCGGCCTCAAAGAATCGCCGCAAACCTTCCCGGTAGACAATCTCGGCGTTGGTCAGGCCGGGCAGATCGAGCGTTTCCGTCAGGGTGATATCGCCGCCATAACCGGGGCGGCGGATGATGCGCTGCGCCTCTTTGAAATCGTTGCTCTCATCTGCAAACTTGACCACGAACGCGTGCGGCTTTTCCGCATAGGTTCGGCGGCAACTGAAATTCCACGAATTGCGCGGGCTGATGTGATCGACGATCAGCTCGGCCGGGCGGTCGATGACAACGCCCCAGCGCAGACCGTCATGGCGTGGTGTGGCGCGACCGGCTGCAGCTACCTCCGTCAGGATATCGCGCAGGGTGCTGCCCGCCTGCTCCAGCACCCGGTTGTAATGCAACCCGCGCAGGCGGCAGAAATCATGCCATTCGGTCAGAAGCTCGAGATCGATCTCGGCGTCGGCCGGGATTTTCGGGTTGGCGGGGCATTGCAGGACAAACCGCAGCAGGCTTGCCGGGTTGGAGGTCGCGCGCATCACCCAAGTGCTGGTGACATGATCCCAATCGAGGCAAACCCGCTGCACCAAGGCGCTGAAATTGTCGAGAGCACCATTGAGCTGGTGGGTGGCTTTCACCCGCAAAGCCACCAGCGCTAAAGGGTGCGGATAGTTCAGCGGCTTCTCTGGTCGGATTGTTTGCAGTGCTGCCCAGACCGTGCGCTGTTGTACCGAGGTGCTGTCGGTCTCATCGGTCAGCATGGTCAGTTCGATCTGCCAGCGGCCCCGGCTCGGGAGTTGCCATGTATGTTGACGATAGAAGCCCTCAACTTTCTTGGCGCTGATCGTCAGTGTGGTGACGTCGAGCCAGTCCTCGTCCTGGACGAGCCGCTGGCGGATGCGAATGCTGACGCTGCGGGTGCGTCGCTTGCCCTTGTCGTTGATTTTTACCAATCCAGCAGGCCATGCCAGGATAACCGACGCTTGGCTGGCATCCGCGCCGGTGGTGCGCACCACGGGCTTCTCTTCGGTAGGATCGCCGTCGACCGGCTCGCCCAGATCGTCGCGGATCAGCGGGCGCGTGACTTCGACGCCAATGCTCTCTTCAAGGATCTGATAGGGATACTGCGTGATCGGATCGTCACTGGTGAGACCAAGGCGGATCTCGCTTTCGACCTCGTCATATTCGGTGATCGCTGTTTCGCCGATCCTAAACTCGGAAAGCTCCACCGGGCCTTCGCCGAAGTTCAGCAAGGCATGCACATACTGCCAATCGCCGATGATCTCGGTCCAGGAGCGGGCGGCGAAAGGTGGCGCATAGCGCACCGCCCCCAACACCACCGGCACCGCACCATCCGGGTCCATCCGGTTGCGCCAGCCGCTGATCTGGTAGTTGGGGCGCTTTTCCTCTTTTACCGGCGGGATCAGCGCATTGATCAACATGGTGCCCAACAGATTGACACCGACGCTGATCAAAGCGCCGCCGATGGCCGCAGCACCGGTGCCGGTGATGCCGAGCATCGCCGCAAAAGGGGCACCAAACATCGTGCCAAGCGCGACGGCGGCGATGGAAACCACGATGGACAGGATGCTCTTCAGCGCCCCGTCGCCGGGGATCAGACGGATGACAACCCGCACGCCGGGATTTGGGCGCACCCGATGCCAATCAGCCCGCAAGATCACAGCCGTGCCGCGCGGTGTCACCAGTGCGACGCGGCACCGATCCATATTCGCGTCGGTCAGGCCGGGCAGCGTGGCCCGGACGATCTGCGCAATCGTCAGACCCTCGGGCAACGTGACCTCGATGCGCGCGCAGCCGGGGTCGATGGAGGTGGCGGCGAGGACGGGAATGCCGGTCATTGCAGGCCCCCTTCAACGGTCCTTGAATGGTGTCTGTAGTGGCCCGCAAACCGGCTGCTCCAGACACCCGTTCGATAGTCGCCAACCTTGGCCGCGTCTTCGGCGTCCATGTGGATCATGAAGCCGTGGCGGATCACGATACCCACATGGGTGGTGAAACGACCGCGACGGAAAACAGCCAGATCGTAAGGTGCTGCCTTGCCCGTCACAGCCCGCCAGCTTCCGGCCGCACCATGCATCAGGGCGGAAATCTCGGCGCGCTCGGTTGCCGAGGCATAAGACCCAACATAATCGGGCAGCGCGATCCCCAGCTCGGCCGCGTAGATGACGCAGGCCAAGCCGTAGCAATCGACTCCCTCGCGCGTGCGACCGAGGTCGGCGAAGGGGATGCCAATGTAGCGATTTGACCAGCTCATGCGAGACTCGCAGTCTGGCAAAAGGCCGTGTAGCGTCGGTCACGGAGGGTGTTCCAGCACCGCTCCGCGACCTTCATCCACCCGCGCGTTACCCACGAGAGGACGATTAGAATGGATATGGAAGACGTCGAGGCAAAGTTGAGAGAGATCGAGCTCAACCTACTGGCCCACAAGGCTTTGCTGACCATCGCCTTGGCAGCGGTTACTATCTCAAGCGACAACACACGCCGCGCGCTCGAAGATATGCTTGCACAAGCCGTCGAGGCGCGTGAAATACACATCCCGCCCGCCGCTGGCGAAACCTTGGCAGATCTGTATCCTATCCTGCGGGGTCTTCTTGAGCAGGTGAACAGGCAGCTTTCTGTTCCGCTTCGCCCCCGCTTTCTTCCGACATAGCCCTGAGCACGGCATCGTGCAGGCTGTAGCGCAGCTGGCGTGTTCCGAGACGTTGACGCAGCAGCGGGCAGCAAAACGGACAGTGTTCGGTCATGGCGAAAACTCCTCATGGATGCAGTCCCGGAAAGTTCATCCGCGTCATGCGGCCGGGGGGAAACATTTCAAGCTCGACCTCGTCGCGGCTGATCTGCAGCGTGATCTCGCCCGCGTTGATGTCGGCCGAGACCAGCTGCAGCCCGCCCCATTCCGCCTCGATCAGATCGGGGGTGTCGGCCATCACGACTCCGATGCTGATCGTCGCCGGATCGGTGAACGACCGCAGCAGGGAGACCATTTCGCTGCTTAGGTTTTCCAGCACGATCCGGGCGCTGGCGGGTGCGTCATCAGCATCACCGGGCAGAACGGCCGAGGCGATGACCCACAGAAACGGCTCCGTCACCGGGTTAGCACCGCGCCAGTTAGAGCGCGTGCCGTAGTAAAGCGGATCGTCAGAAATCCGTTCGGTGTTGTCGGTTGAGAGCCGGATCGGTGCCGCGAGGTCGGGATGCTCGACCAGGATCAGCGCGACTTCGATCTCGGAGGAGGCCATCGCGTCCTGGGCGTGACGCGCATTGAGCGAAAGTCTCCTCATGGCATCACCACCACAGAAAACGTCTTGCGGAACTGTCTACCTTGAATGCTCTCGACGGGCGGTTGATCGCCCCAAGAGCAAAGCCAGCGGCCTGAGAGCAGCAACGGCACGCCGGGAGAAACCAGCAGCGGCACGCCTTCAGAGGTCAGCAACGGCCAACCTTCCGTGGTCGGATCGGGCATGTAGAACAGCCGCGAGCCTTCGGAGCAGTGATCGTGGAAAAACTGGTCGAAAACCTGACGCTGGCCGCGCGTCAGCAGCACCGACATGTTCGCGGTCTTCGCAGCGCCAGAAAACCGCCGCCGAAAAGCCGGAGGCCCCGCGTCGGACTGGCGCTTGCGGCGCGCGTCCTGTGGGGTGAGTTGCCAACTGGAGCGCTCCGGCCGGGGCAATGTCGGTGGCCAAGTCATGATCATGTCCGGCCCCTGCCGAGACGCGTCATGCCGAAGGTCGATTTCATAGTCTTGGCTCCCTTGCCGCCCGGCGTGGCCATGCCTTCGCCAACAAGTTCGGAAACGATCCAGCGTTGTTGGCGCTGACCGCGTGCATCCGTGGTTTCCTCAACTTGCAGATCGACCGGGCGCGAGGTCTGGTTCACCAGCACCGGCTGCAACTGGATGACTGATCCATTGCTGTTGGCGGCGTTCGGCATGCTCCGCGATGTCAGGATATCGCGGGTCTGCGACGCGGTCCAAATCCGGGACGCGCCGGTTGCCTCCAGTTCGGGGCCGTTTTCACCAACGATGCGCAGGCCGCCCCAGAAGTCCCCGCCATCGGCAAAACCGGGAATGCCGATAGCACCGGCGAGACTGCCGATGAGCGCCGACAGAAAGCCACCCGAGCCGCCGCCGTTGCCAGCACCGGAAAGACCCTGCGCAAGCGCATTCCCGAACACGTCAAAGCCGGTGCCGAGCGTGCCGAGATTGGTGGTGGCATCGGTCGCGGTGGTGCCGAACTTCATCAGGGCCTTGTCGGCCATCATCGCGCCAGCATTCACCGGCTCGATATGCCAAGGCTCGTTCTGCATCCTGAAGCCCAAGCCATATTGCCCGGCGTTCTGATGCGCCCAATCTTGCGCACCGGGCGCATTGAACTTCAGATCAGCCGCCAGCCCGTGGTTATGCCGCGATGAACCGGGCGGTGCGACCCATTTGCGGGCTTCGGCCTCTGATCCATACTTTTGCAGCGCCTCTTGCCAAAGCTGCGCCTGACGCTCGTTCGAGCGAAAGCCCGAGCTGACTTGAATCGCATTGGGGCCAAACTTCTGCGCAGCCGCCTGCATCATCGCGGCCAATGGATCAGCAAAGCCACCATTAAGCCCCGAAATCGCATCCGGCCGTGTGCCGCCGCCAATAGCGGCAGAGCGCAAAAATGCCTGCGTTTGGGCCGACGCGGCCTGTCCCGCGATAGGCGCGCCAGTTAGATTTGCAGCACCGGCCCCCGACATAAACGACGCAACGCCCGGCCCCGTAAGCGTCAGGTTCATCGCGCTGACCGTCATGGATTGCACCGATGACGTCGCCCGCGATACCAGCGCTGCTTCGTCCACCGGACGCTTCCCGCTCAGCTGCGCCCAGATGCCTTGCAGCCCGCCAACATCGCCAAGCGTGCCAAGATTGGTGCCAAACAGGGCGTTTTTCAGAGGATTGCGCACCGCAAGATCGAAGAAACCCTTCTCGATCTCGCCAATCATTTCCTCGAATGCACCGCCGATATCGCCCCCGCGCAGCTTGTCGAGTACGCCGTCGATCGCGCTTTCGCCCGCCGACTGGACGCGCTTCCAAGCATCGGCTTGCGCCTCAATCTCGCGTGACATTTCGACCTGGGCGACGGTGTTGCGCCGCACCAGCTCGGCCTGATCGCCAGTAAGGCCAAGACGGGCGATCTCGCGTTCAGCCTGTGCCAAGCCCAATACGCGCGTGCGAACGGCCTCGGATTGCCCCATGAGGGCTAGCTCCAACTGAAGCAGCTGCGTTCCTTCTGCCTGCGTGCGCAGGTAATCCGCCTGCGATTGTCCGAGTTCCGACAAAACCCGCGCCCGCACGCGAGCCGATTCAGCCGCGGCAACTTGCGTGCTGGCCCCGGCAGCGATCTGGGCGGCGTATTCCTTCTCGGCCTCTATCTGGGCGCGCACATAGGGGTTCAACTCAGCGGCGGAACGGGCATCGAACGCATCACCGGCAGCGCGGTTGGCGGTATCGGCCAATGCTTTTTGCTCGTCGCGGGCCGCCTCAGCTGCGGCTTTCTGGATGGCCCTGAAGCGTTCCACTTCCGCATCCATCCCGACCAGCTTCCGCTTGCGGATCTCGATTTCGGCCTCAGCCAGAGCATTCGCCTTCTGACGCTCGGCATTGCTGGCCCCGATCAAAGAGGTTTCGCGTTGGATTGCTGCAAGCTGATCCTGTTGATCGCGAACGCGCTGGCGGCCTGCCTCGACAACTGCCCTCGACAGTTCGACCTGCTTTGCCGTGAGTGCGTTATGGGCTTCTTGCCATTGCGCGCTGTCCTTAAGGACGCCCAGTTCTTTAAGCCGGATATCCAGATTTTCACTAGCCTGCTGGGCTTTCAGCTTCTCAACTGCCAAGCTGTCGGCTCCGAATTGTGCCGTCGCGGACAGCAAGGCCGCTTCTTGCCGATATCCCAGCACCATCTCTTCGACTTGACGTTTGATCGTCTCTTTGCGGGCGGTTTCGATAGCCTGAATGCCCAGCAGAACGTCAGCTTGTTCTTTGATCAGGTCGATCAAGCCTTGTTCCTGCTCGGAAATACCGCCCTTCAGAGTGGCCAGATAACTGACCTGCCCGAGCAGCTTCTGCATAGCCGCTGTCTGTGCATCGATCCCATCAGCCTTCTCGAAATCGCGCACCGACTGATCAAGAGATGACAGGCTATTGGCATAGGGGCTCCGCCCACCATACCCAGCATTGGGCAGGGCGAAGAACTCAGTAATTTGAGACGCGTTTCCGCCACGCCCATTGTCGACAGCCATCGTGCCCAGCGTTTCCCGGATGGCCGAGCTGGTGGCTTTGAGCTTCTGATCGAGTGAAAGCCTGTCCAGATTGGCTAGGATGGTATAAAGGCCCTGAGCTGCTCCGGCTCCGGCACCAAATTGTCTGGCAAGATCTGCCGAACTGCTGCCTGCGAGGTCGGCTGTAGACTTGTATCGCTCAAAGGCCGTTGTCAGATCGCCCATTCGCTCTTCAAGCGTCTTGGCGTTGCCTGCGAGTGACATCAGTCCCTGAATACCAACTGCCCCCAGCGTGACCAACCCAATCGTAACGAGGCTGGTCATGTTGAAGATTGACAGAAGCCCCTGCGCCATCGCCTTGGCTGCGGTCGCCCCACCACCCATTTGCTGGGCAATGCCCGCCAGTTGCGAACCCTGTTGCAGACCGATCATTGCAGGGTGCATGCCCATCGCGGCTGTCACACCAACGTCAAACCCTTGCGCGCCAATATTGGCCGCATAGGCGCTGGACGCCCCACCCGGACGTTGCTGCCCCGGCTGCGTTGGCATCAAGCGTTCAGCCGCGCCTGTGCGCGCCGCAGCTGCCTCCCGCGCAGTAATCGCGCCGATCCGCTCGGCCTCAGCGATGCGATCGAGCTGCTGCTCATACTGACGGCTCGCCGCAAACAGCGGATTGAAGCTGGCGCGGACATCATCCAGAGCGGATTGATAAACCCGCGTCGCTGCGGCCTGCTCGAGCATCTCCCGGCCTTGGGAACCAAGTGTGACCGTGAAACCGGCCGTTGCCTGTTGCAGCGAGGCGACAGAGGTTTCGGTGGCTTTGTAGGCCGCTTGCAAAGGTGCAACCGATCCAGCCGGATTGGCCAAAGGCGCGACCATTGCGCGCGCGCGGGCTTCGCCAGCCCGCTTTTCAGCCGCCACAAGCTGTTCTTGCGCACCCACTGCCTTGGCGGCCGCCTGCGTGAGGCTTTCCAGATCGGTGGCCTGCTGGCGCGCCGATGCGCCCGCTTTAGCGGACGCGGCAGACAAAGCCTGCACGGTGCCGGTGAAATCGTTCACACCGGATTTCGCGGCGGCGATACCCTCGGCCTTGAAGACCATTGAGAAATTAAACTGACCGCCGCTCACCTGTCCGTCTCCCTGAATGCGGTCAATGCCGCGTCTTCCATCATCCGCAACTCGTTAAAAACCGTGTCGGGGTCTTCCAGTCGCGACCGGCGCAGCACCACGTCGACCGCGCTGTAGTCGAGACCGTCATGGACCAGCGGCCCCATCCCCTGCCGCATGCGCCACTGCGTTTCGCAGGCGAGCCAAGCGCTGAAGGTGTCGTGGTTCCCGGCCATGATCTCGATGGCTTCGATCTCGGCCGGGATGTCGTCTTTGGGCACGACGACCCCCCATCGAGCGAACTGGGCGGCGAGGTCGTCATCCACTTCGACTGGGACGGTGGTGTCGGCGCGGCCGATCCGCGAGAGCGCCCATGCCCTCGCGGCGGCTGTCAGTTTCCCAAGCGGGCCTTGTCACCCGTCATCGACTGCTGCAGCGCCTCTTGAACCGCTTGCCGGAACCACGATTGCTGCATCGCCTGATCGAACAATTCGGGGCTGAACGGGATCGGCGATTTATCCTCGTCGATCACGCCGTCCCAGTTCTTGACGACACGCAGGGATTGCTTCGCCTCGTGCGCAACCAGATCGGCCATCGTCACGAGTTTCGCGGCCTCTTCCTGCGCCGCCAGCTGCTCG
>NZ_JAXMJJ010000036.1:0-179032 GCF_034376685.1 Cypionkella sp. | reverse complement strand
TGCTGGGTGGCTTGCTCGGTGGCGACACCGGCGGTCTGCTCGATCCGATCCTCGGTGACGATGGCCTGCTGGGTGGCTTGCTCGGTGGCGACACCGGCGGTCTGCTCGATCCGATCCTCGGTGACGATGGCCTGCTCGGTGGCTTGCTCGGTGGCGACAACAGCCTGATCTAATACCGGAGCATGCGCCTCATGCTCCCAACTGGTGCTGCCGCTTCTCGCGGCAGCATTTTTTTATTAGTATGCACGGCTCTTGGCGATCGCTGGATAAGTCTGGATCTGCCACGGCTGCAATCCAGCCCACCGCGTGCAAAACCACAGTAAAAGATACCCTTGGCCGCGCCCCCCTTGGGTCAGTCGGCCAGCTCGGCAACCTGCGTTTTGGACCCCATGTGGCCTGCGTCAGCCCATCTCAATTGTAGCATCCGACTGCAATCACGCAGGAATTTTTCCGGTGCGGTTGCTGATCTTTACGCGGCCTTTACGCGAAACCTCTGCCTTCGACATAGCCCCCTCACGCAGGCAGCTGGTATATTTGCGCGATCACCAGCGGAGCAAACCATGTCCGATCTCATCTATCTTTCCCTGACCTTTGCCGCTTTTGGCGGCTTTGCGGCGCTTATCCGCATTCTTGACCGACTGTGAGGAAATCATGTTCGACCTGATCCTTGGCCTTGCCGTGGCGGCGGGGCTTTTCGTGTATCTTGGGGTGGCGCTGATCGCCCCCCATCGTTTCTAGGGGGATAGGCTATGACCCTGATCTCTTACATTCTCTATTTCGCTGTGCTGACGGTGGGGGCCTTTGGCCTTGCGCTGTGGATGCAGCGGGTGTTCGAAGGCCGCATTCCGGCTTTGGCACGGGTGGACCGGCTGGTGCTGCGGGGCGCGGGTGTGGACCCCGACCGCCAGATGAAATGGACCACCTATGCGATGGCGGTGCTGGCCTTCAACCTGGCCGGTTTCGTGCTGCTGTATGCGCTGCTGCGCTTGCAGGGGGTGTTGCCGCTGAACCCGGATGGCATCGGTGCGATGTCGCCTGATCTCGCCTTCAACACCGCGATCAGCTTTATCACCAATACCAACTGGCAAGCCTATTCCGGTGAGGCGCAGCTGTCTTACCTGAGCCAGATGGCCGGGCTGACGGTGCAGAACTTTGTCTCGGCTGCTAGCGGTATGGCGGTGGGCGTGGCGGTGATCCGCGGCTTTACCGGCGCGAAAGACAGTGGGCTTGGCAACTTCTGGGCCGATATGACCCGTGCCACGCTGTGGATCCTGTTGCCGCTGTCATTTGTGCTGGCGCTGTTTCTGGCCGCGCAAGGCGTGCCGCAAACCCTGCTGGGCGCGGTGCATGCCACCGGGCTTGAAGGCGCTGAACAGATCATTCCGCGCGGCCCTGCTGCGGCGCAGATTGCGATCAAGCAATTAGGCACCAATGGCGGCGGTTTCTTTGGCGTCAACTCGGCGCATCCGTTTGAGAACCCGACGATTGCATCGAACCTTGCACAATGCCTGTCGATCCTGCTGATCCCGGTGGCGTTCTGCTTCCTGTTTGGCAACATGGCGCGCGACCGTCGCCAAGGCTGGGCGATGTTTGCCGCCATGGGCATCATGCTGTTGGCTGGCCTGACGGTCGTGCACCTCTATGAGGTTGCAGGCAACCCGAGCCTTGGTCTGGGTGCCAATATGGAAGGCAAGGAAGCCCGGTTTGGCGCGATGTTGTCGTCGCTTTGGGCGGCCTCGACCACGGCGGCCTCGAACGGGTCGGTCAACGCGATGCATGACAGCTTTATGCCGCTGTCGGGCATGGTGCTGATGGTGTTCATGCAAGTCGGCGAGGTGATTTTCGGCGGTGTCGGATCGGGCCTGTATGGCATGTTGCTGTATGCGGTTCTGGCGGTGTTTCTGGCCGGGCTTATGGTGGGGCGGACGCCGGAATATCTGGGCCGCAAGATTGAAGCCCGCGAAGTGACGCTGGCGGTGCTGGCCTTTCTGTCGATGCCCGTGGGCATTCTGGTGGGCGGCGCACTTGCCGCGACCGTGCCAAGCGCCTTGGCGGCCGTGCAAGATCCCGGCCCGCATGGCTTCAGTGAAATCCTCTATGCTTATTCCAGCGCCACCGGCAATAACGGCTCGGCTTTTGGCGGCTGGGGGGCATCGTTGCCTTGGCACACCACGGCGCTTGGATTGATCATGATCATCGGGCGCTATGCGATGATCATCCCGCTTCTGGCGATTGCAGGTTCGTTGATCCGCAAGACCAAAGCCGAGGCCACGGCGGGCAGCTTCCCGACCCACGGGCCGCTGTTTGTCACCCTGCTGATCCTGACCGTGCTGATCCTTGGCGCGCTTACCTTCTTTCCTGTGGTGGCACTGGGGCCGATTGCGGAAGAGACCGCACGCGTCGCCGGGCAGAGCTTTTAAGGACCTGAAATCATGTCAAATCCTATCCCAACCGCAAGCCTGCGAGATCTGGCCCCAGCCGCCTTGCGTCAAACCTTCGTCAAGCTGAACCCGCGCGGGCTTGCCCGCAATCCGGTGATCTTCACCACGGCGGTGGTCGCGCTGATGACCACGGCGCTGGCGCTGCGCGACATCGGCACGGGGGCCGTTGGCGGCTGGCAGGCGCTGCACATCTCGGTCTGGCTGTGGCTGTGCGTGCTGTTCGCCAACTTTGCCGAAGCCTTGGCCGAGGGCCGCGGCAAGGCGCGCGCCGACACCCTGCGCGCCACCAAATCCAAGGGCTATGTCAAGCGTCTTGAGGGGCCGCAAACCCCGTTCGACGTGGCTTTGCTCAGCCCTATTGACGAACTGCAAACCGGGCAATTCGTACTGGTTGAGGCGGGCGACATCATCCCGACCGATGGTGAAGCCGTGCGCGGCGTGGCCTCGGTCAACGAAAGCGCCATCACGGGGGAAAGTGCCCCGGTGATCCGTGAAGCGGGTGGGGATCGGTCATCGGTGACCGGCGGCACCACGGTGGTGTCGGATTGGCTGGTGATGCGGGTGACTGCCGAGCCGGGCAAAAGCTTTATGGACCGCATGATCGCTTTGGTCGAAGGTGCCGAGCGGCAAAAGACCCCGAACGAAGTTGCGCTGAACATCCTCTTGGCCGGGTTGACGCTGATCTTCCTGTTCGTCGTGGTGACTTTGCCTGCTTTTGCCAGCTTTGCCGGGTTGAACATTCCGGTCGTGGTGCTGGGCGCCTTGTTTGTCACGCTGATCCCCACCACCATCGGCGGGCTGCTGTCGGCGATTGGTATCGCGGGCATGGACCGTCTGGTGAAATTCAACGTCATTGCCAAATCTGGCCGCGCGGTGGAAGCCGCAGGCGACGTGGACACGCTGCTGTTGGATAAAACCGGCACGATCACTTTCGGCAACCGGATGGCCGATGCGCTGATCCCCGCGCCGGGTGTCGATATGGCCACGCTGGCAGAGGCCGCTTATCTGGCCTCGCTGGCCGATGAGACCCCCGAGGGCAAAAGCATCGTCGAGAAAGCCCGCGCGCTGCTGGGCCGCGATCTGGTGCTGCCTGAGGGGGCGCAGCCGGTGACGTTCACCGCGCAAACCCGGCTGTCGGGGGTGGATCTGGCCGATGGCACCAGCCTGCGCAAAGGCGCCATTGATGCCGTGGTGCGTTTGACGACGCAGATCCCGGCCCCAGCGCTGAAGCAAGAGATTGATGCGATTGCCCGCTCGGGCGGCACGCCGTTGCTGGTGTCGCGCGGCTTTACCATTCTGGGGGCTGTGCATCTGAAGGACGTGGTGAAACCCGGCGTGCGCGAACGCTTTGCCGAGTTGCGCGCGATGGGTATCCGCACGGTGATGATCACCGGCGACAACCCGTTGACTGCCGCGGCCATTGCCGCCGAAGCCGGGGTGGATGATTTTCTGGCGGAAGCCACGCCCGAGATGAAGCTGGATCTGATCAAGCGCGAGCAATCCGGTGGCCGGTTGGTGGCGATGTGCGGCGACGGCTCGAACGACGCACCGGCTTTGGCGCAGGCGGATGTGGGTGTGGCGATGAACGCGGGCACACCTGCGGCGAAAGAGGCCGCCAACCTGATCGACCTCGACAGCGATCCGACCAAGCTGATCGAAGTGGTGATGGTGGGCAAAGAGCTGCTGATCTCACGCGGGGCGCTGACCACGTTTTCCATCGCCAACGACGTGGCGAAGTACTTCGCCATCCTGCCGGCGATGTTCGTGGCGGCTTATCCGGGGCTTGGCGTGTTGAACGTGATGGGGCTTGCCTCGCCGAACTCGGCAATCCTGTCTGCGGTGATCTTCAACGCGCTGATCCTGATCGCGCTGGTGCCGCTGGCGTTGCGCGGTGTGAAATACACCCCGGCCTCTGCTGCCGTGCTGCTGCGCCGCAACCTGCTGATCTATGGTCTGGGCGGTTTGATCGTGCCTTTCCTTGGCATCAAGGCGATTGACCTCGCGCTTGTTGCTCTCAATCTGGCTTAGGAGGCCATGATGTTTAGCTATCTTCGTCCCGCGATCACTCTGACGCTTGGCTTTACCGTGCTGACCGGCCTTGCCTATCCACTGGCAATGACCGGGGTGGCGCAGACGCTGTTTCCGGCTGCGGCCAACGGCAGTTTCATCGAAAAGGATGGCGCGGTGATCGGTTCTGCCCTGATCGGGCAGTCTTTCACTAAACCTGGCTATTTGCAGCCGCGTCCATCGGCGTCAAACTATGGCGCAACGCCTTCGGGCGCGTCCAACCTTGGCCCGACCAATGCCGCGTTGATTGCCAGCGTGGCGGAACGGCGCGCGGCCTATACGGCAGAAAACGGGGCGGAGGCCCCGATTGACGCGGTGACGGCCTCGGCCTCGGGGCTGGACCCGGATATCAGCCCGGAAAATGCGCGGGCGCAGGCGGCACGGATTGCCAGCGCGCGCAAAGCCGATCCGGCTGCGGTGCAGGCGCTGATCGACACGCAGATCAAGGCGCCGCTGCTGGGCCTGTATGGCGAGCCTACGGTGAATGTGCTGCAAACCAATCTGGCGCTTGATGCGGCGTTTCCCGTAGCGCCGTGATGCAGCGGTCAGCGCATCAGATCGGCTTCGGACCAGCCAAGCGCTGCCATGTCCTTTGCCCGTGCCGCCGCGTCATCGCTGACGATGAACTCGTCAAGCTGGGGCGGGGCGACACGGGTGGAGGACAGCATCGCATGGACCTGGCCGCGATGGTGGGTCTGGTGCTGAAACAGATGCGCCAGCAGATCGTCCGCCCGGTCATGCTGCTGACGATCCCCCCGATCAACGGTCACGCTGCGGGTAAGCCGCTCGGGCGTCAGGGCCGCTACGAAGGCCAGCAAGCGCGCGTCACACTGCGCTTGCGCCGCACGCAGCGCCTGAAGCGTTGTCAGCCCTTGCGCGGCATCGAGGGCGGCACGGTCAAGCGGGTGGCCTTCCAGCGCATTGATGTAGAACCGATCCACCAGCAGGATATGGTTCAGCGTGGCACGGATCGACGGAAAGAAGCCCACGCGCGCGGCGGCGTAATCCTCTGCCGACAGCGCGGCACAGGCGGTGTGCAGGCGGTGGTTGGCAAGGCGGTTCATTTGCGCCAGTTTACGCCATGCGCGGCAAGGGTCATAGGATGAGGCAAGCACGAACGTTCCCCCTTTGTTTTAAGCAAAATTATCGCAGTTCTGCGGCGGTTGCCAGTGGGGTGCTGCATGGCTGACAACGACACCCGACCCTCACCAGAAGCGCTTTTGGGGCGTGCCAACCGCGAGGGGCGCGGGCGGCTGAAGATTTTCATCGGGGCGGCACCGGGGGTCGGCAAGACCTGGTCGATGCTGGATGATGGCCACCGCGAATGGGCGCGCGGTGTCGATGTGCTGGCCGCCGTCATCGAAACCCACGGCCGGGCGGAAACCGAGGCCAAGTTGGCGGGCCTGCCGCTGCTGCCGCGCAAGCCCGTGCTTTACAAGAACCGCGCGCTGACCGAGATGGATCTGGATGCGCTGCTGGCCCGCCGCCCAGCTTTGGCGCTGATTGATGAATTGGCCCATACCAATGCCGAAGGCGGGCGGCATGAAAAGCGCTGGCAGGATGTCGAAGAGGTGCTGGCCGCTGGCATCGATGTTTATACCACGCTGAACATCCAGCATATCGAGACGCTGAATGAAACCGTCGCCCGCATCACCGGGGTGCGGGTGCGCGAAACGGTGCCGGATCAGGTGCTGGAGCTGGCGGACGAAATCGAACTGATCGACCTGCCGCCGGATGAGCTGCTGGAGCGGCTGAAGGCGGGCAAGATCTATCCGCAGGATCAGGCGGCGCGCGCGCTGACCTCGTTCTTCATCAAGGGCAACCTGACCGCGCTGCGCGAATTGGCGATGCGCACCGCCGCCGACCGGGTCGACGCGCAGCTGCGCGAGCATATGGCCGCCAATGCCATCGAGGGCCCTTGGCCGACGCAGGAACGCATCCTTGTCTGCCTGAACGACAGCCCCGCCGCGCGCGAAGCGATCCGGGTCGCCAAACGTGCGGCGGATCGTGCCCGCGCCGAATGGATCGCGGTGAATGTGACCTCGGCGCGCCAGCAAGACATCGGCGAGGCCCAGCGTGATCGGATTTCCGCCTCGTTGCGTCTGGCGGAACGCTTGGGGGCCGAGGTCGCCACACTGGAGGCCGAACACGACACTGCCAGCGCCATCCTGTCCTATGCCCGCGCCCGCAACGTCCGCCGCATCATTGTCGGCTATCCGCGCCCCAGATCGCCGCTGCTGCACTGGCTGCAAGAAGATGTGATGCAGAATCTGATGCGTGGTGCTGGGTCTTTCGAGATCACGGTCGCGTCGCAACCCGATGAGCGGCTGGAGGCCGAGCGCCAGCGCCTGCGGTTTACGCGGCCGTCGCTGCGTGGTGTGGCCGAGGCGGTGGGCTTCACCTTGCTGGCCAGTCTGGGGGCCGCTTTGGTGGACAGGCTGTTCCCGGTGGCCTCGCTGTCGCTGATCTTCATGACCGCCGTTGTGGTGGTGGCGTCGCGCCAAGGCAATCTTCCGGCCATTCTGGCCTCGATGCTTGGTTTTTTCTCGTATGATTTCTTCTTCGTCGACCCCCGGCTGACCTTCACCATCACCGACCGCAGCGAGGTGCTGACCCTTGGTCTGTTCCTTGTCGCCTCGCTGATAACCGGCAATCTGGCGGCGCGATTGCGCCAGCGCGCCCGCGTTCAGACCGAAATCGCTGATCGCACCAACAAGCTTTACGACTTCAGCCGCAAGGTGGCTGCGGCGGCGCAGCGCGATGATCTGATCTGGGCCGTGGTCAGCCATGTCGCGGTGACGCTGCGCTGTGAGAGCATTCTGTTGATGCCCGCAGAAAATGACACTTTGCAGGTGGTGGGGGGCTTTCCGCCCGAGGATCAGCTTGAGGTGCGCGACCAGACCGCCGCGCAGTTCACCTGGGAGAAGGGTCAAGCTGCCGGGCGCGGATCGGACACGTTGCCCACGGCGCGCTGGTATTTCATGCCGCTGAAGACCACCGCGCACCGTTTGGGCGTGCTGGGCATCGCCTTTGAGGATGACGGCGCGCTGACCCGGTTGGATCAGCGGCTGATGGACGCGCTGAGTGACCAGATCGTGCTGGCACTGGAACGCTTGCGGCTGACCGAAGATCTTGCCTCGACCAAGCTTGCGACCGAGACCGAACGGCTGCGCACCGCGCTGCTGTCGTCGGTCAGCCATGATCTGCGCACACCGCTGGTCACCATCATCGGGGCTGCGGGCAGTTTGACCGAAGCCGATGCCTTGCCCGAGGCCAGCCGTCTGGAACTGGCCGAACTGATCCGCGAAGAGGGCGAGCGGCTGGACCGCTATGTGCAAAACCTGCTGGATATGACGCGGTTGGGGCATGGTGCCTTGCATCCGCATCTGTCTGCGGTGGATCTGAGCGAGGTGGTGGGATCGGCGCGGCACCGGATGCGGGCGATCCTGCGGCAGCATCCGCTGATCACCGACCTGCCGCAGCCCTTGCCGCTGGTGCAGGCCGATCCGGTGCTGTTGGAACAGGTGTTGTTCAACATCATCGACAATGCCGCCAAATATGCCCCTGAGGGCAGCGAAATCAGCCTTTCGGCCAAGACCAATGGCGGTTTGCTGACCCTGAGCATCGCCGACAACGGCCCCGGCATTCTGCCCGAGGACCGGGACCGGATTTTCGAGATGTTTTATCGGGTGGAAGGCGGGGACCGACAGCGCGCGGGCACCGGGCTTGGCCTTGCGATCTGCCGCGGGCTGATCGAGGCGATGGGGGGCAACATTCGCGCCGAAGCCACATGGCCAAACGGCACCGGCACGCGTATCGTGATCACGCTGAAGATCCTGAACCCGGATCGTTCTTGATCGTCCCCGCTCTGTGAAAGCTTGCCAAGACCCCATGACAGCCGCCGCGCGTATCCTTGTCGTTGACGATGAAGCCCCGATCCGTCGCTTTTTGCGGGTGGCGCTGGAATCGGATGGCCATAGCGTGATCGAGGCCGCCACCGCCCGCGAGGGCCTGCTGGCCGCTGCCCGCGAAACGCCGACCCTGTTGATCCTGGATCTGGGTCTGCCGGATGCCGATGGCCTGAGCATGCTGCGCGATCTGCGCGGGTGGAGCACGGTTCCGGTGGTGATCTTGTCGGTGCGCTCGGACGAGGCGGGCAAGGTGGCGGCGCTGGATGCGGGGGCGCAGGATTATGTTGTGAAACCCTTCAGCGTCAAGGAACTGCTCGCCCGCGTGCGCAGCCTTTTGCGCGACCGCAGCCCGACCGAAGCCGTCCCCGCCGTGATCGAGGCCGGGGATCTGCGGATCGACGCGGCGCTGCATCAGGTGACACAGGCCGGCGTGGCGCTGCATCTGACGCGGCGCGAGTTTGACATGCTGTGGATGCTGGCCTCGCATTCCGGGCGGCTGGTGACGCAAACCATGATCCTCAGCACGCTCTGGGGGCCTGCCCATGCCGAAGACAGCCAGTATCTGCGGGTGTTCATTCGCCAGTTGCGCGCCAAGCTGGGCGATGATGCCGCCAACCCGCGCTATGTGATGACCGAACCCGGCGTCGGCTATCGCTTTATCGCGGGGAACCATAGCACGCTGTCGGATGGCTAATCTCTAGCCGGAAATACCTGCCACAAACGACGCTCCTTTATGTTTTGGCCTTTGAAGCTCACCGTTTATTCCTGCATCCTGCACTCAAGTCAGTAGGGACTTCCCCCTGACTTGCGACCTCTTCGCCCGACCCAATGTGAGGTGAGTCTTTGCCGCCGCTGCCCCTGCCCTCTTACGCCGCCCTTTCCGTTGCCGACGAAGAGGCGCTCGCCGCGCTGTACAAGCGTGGGACGCCAGCAAACACCTTGCGGGCTTGGGAACGCGATCTGGCTTATATCTCGGCGTGGAAAGCGGCGGTCTTCGGCCAAGCTCTGGTCTGGCCTGAAATCGAGCGCGTTGCGCTGCGGTTCGTACTTGATCACACCGTTGATCTCACCGACAAACCCGGTTCCGCCCAAGATGCCGCGCAGGAACTGATCGCGCTTGGCCTGCGCATCAAACTGACCTGCCCCGCCCCGGCCACTTTGGACCGCCGCATTGCGTCATGGCGGGCGTTTCACCGCATGAAAAATCTGGCCTCGCCCTTCGAGGCACCTTTGCTCAAGCAAGCCCGCGCGAAGGGCCGTAAGGCGGCAGCCCGACCAAGGGTTTCAAAATCACCACGCCCGATTGATCGGGAGATGCTTGAGAAACTGCTGGCCAGTTGTGACGACACTACGCGCGGACTTCGCGACCGGGCCATCCTGATGCTGGGTTTTGGCTCTGGAGGCAGGCGTCGCAGCGAGATCACCAATCTTTACCGCGAGGATATCGGCACCGAGGAATATGCCAGCAAGGGGCTGATCTGGGTGCGGCTGCTGGAAACCAAGACTACCGGCAAAGTGGATGCACCACGCCTGCCGCTGAAGGGCCGCGCCGCCCGCGCGGTGATCGGCTGGATCGAGGCTTTGGCCATCGACTCTGGCCCGCTGTTCCGCCCTATCAGCCAGTCGGGCCGCGCTCTGTCCCGCAAGCTGGCTCCCGACGCGATCCGCGTCATCCTGCGGCACCGCCTGAAACTCGCGGGCCTGCCCGAAGACTACGCCACACCGCACGGCCTGCGCGCAGGCTTTCTGACGCAGGCAGCCCTTGATGGCGCACCGCTGGCCGCAGCGATGAAACTGTCGCTGCACCGTTCGGCCATTCAGGCGCAGCGCTACTATGCCGATGTCGAGATTGAGGATAACCCAGCCACAGATTTGCTGGGGTAGCCTACGGCGGTTTTGAAGGAATGGCCTGAACGTATCCTGCCGTCACTGCCCTGAACCAGCAGCAAATGTTCTGGCTGCACCCATCGCTTGCGAAAAAGCCTTGCCCCGATTACATGGCTTTGGACTAGCCCTGTCTCTTGGCCTTAGCCAGGGCCCACAAAATTTCTGCACTCTGCGCCGCGCCATCCACGCTGATCTGCAGGGCCTGGGCTGGAAGATCGCGGGCGATTTCATGTCTGATCGCTGTCGCGAGACTGACATCGCTCAGCGCTGCCTCGGCGATCACACCGACGCGACCAATGCGTTCCAGCCGCTCGGCGCGGTCGGTCTGTTCGGTTTCACCATCCACCGCATAGGGCACCAACAAGGCATGGCAACCCGCCATCAGGATATCCGCGACGGTGTTGTAACCCGCCTGCGACACGGAAAGCCGCGCGCCCGTCATCAGACTTGTTAGGTCGGACCGGAACCGCACAAGCGTCACGTTAGAGGGCAGGTTCTGACCAAGGCTGTCATAATCGGGCTGCGGCAGGTTTGGCCCGGTAATGATACACCAGCGCGGCAGATCTGGCAGCAACCGCGCCGCGCCAACCGCCGCAGCGATCAGGTGCTTGCCAGCGGCACCACCGCCTGCCGAAACAACCACGTCAAAGCTTTCCTCAGACGATGGCGGCGCGGGTGGACAGACAAGGCCGGAATAGGCGATGCGGTCGGTGATCTGATCGGCAAGCGCAAAGCTGTCTTCCAGCGCAGCAAAGCTGGGGTCGCCATGCACCAGCACCAGATCGAAGGCACGGCGGATCAGGGCGACGGTTTCTTCATCGCGACCCGGCTTGCTGCGGCGCTGCAGAATATCGCGTAGCGAGGTGACAAGCGCCGGGCGAGGCTGCGTCGCGTCGACGGCGTCGATCAGTGGCAGCAGTTCAAAACGCACCTGCCTGCGGCCAAACGGAAACGCCTCAAGCATCACGATATCGGGCTTGGCGGCATGATAGGCGGCCAGCAACTGGTTCTTGCGGGCCTCAAGATAAGCCTCATCTGCGGGTTCTCCGCTGGCCGTGACAAGGCCAGCAAACGCACCATCCGCCACTGCAATCGGCGGCAGCGCGATATGGGGAATACCGGGACCGGGGAAGCCCGGAACCGGCAAGCCTCCGGTCACCAGCGTCACGTCCATCCCCCGCGCGATCATCGCGCGGGCAACACGACTGGCACGGGCCAGATGCCCGATGCCCAACAGGTGCTGGACGTAAAAGAACACCGAGGGGGCTTTAGCGGTCATGGATACAGACCTTCGGCAGCGAACAGGCTGACGAGTTGATTGACGCTGTGGTGATAATCCAACGTCGCGCGGACTTTAGCTGCAGCGGCGCTGCCGTATTGCTGGCGCAGACCGGGCGCGGTGATCGCGGTTTTCAGTGCAGCCGCCAGAGCGACAGCATCGTCAGGCGGCACCAGCCAGCCATTTTCGCCACTGCGAAACAGTTCGGGAATGCCCGAGATCGTGGTCGAGATACAGGCCAGCCCTTGGCTTGCGGCCTCAACCAGCACATTCGGCAAGCCATCCCGGTCGCCATCTGCGGTGATCCGGCAGGCCAGCGCGAACAGATCCGAGCTGCGGTAAGCCGCCAGCACCTCGGCCTGATCCACCGAGCCTTGCCAATGGATGCGACCCGCTATGCCCAGCGTCGCGGCAAGCGCTTGCAGATTTTCACGTTCCCCACCGCCCCCCAGATGGCTGAAACGCCAATGCAGATCGGGCGGCAACAGGGCAAGCGCATACAGCAAAGTGTCGTAGCCCTTTTTCGGCACGGCGCGACCAACGCTGACGATCTGCACCGGATCAGCGGGGTCCGAGCCATCGCGAGCGGGGCGGCTTTGCGTAAAGGGCGGGAAGCGATCCAGATTCAACCCGTGATAGCTTAGATGCACGCGCGCCGGGTCATCCGCCAAAGATTGCAAATGCTTGTGCCCCATCTCGGTGCAGGTCACCGCCCATTTCACCCGGTTCAGCTTGGCCGAAAGTTCCCAATCCGGTGAGGTCCAGATATCCTTGGCATGGGCCGAAACCGTCCAGCCGATTTGCATGATGCGGGCTGCGTAATCCGCCACGGAAGCCGGAGTGTGAATGAAATGCGCATGCAGCCATGCACCCCCCTTTGGCCATTCCGCCACCAGCACGGCAGCTTGCCCAAAGCGGCGCAGGCGGTTGCGGCTGGGATCGCGGCGCAGATCAGACAGCCAGCCGCGCAGGGTCGCGCCAAAACCGGGGCGACGACAAGCCGCCCACAACCCACGCAGTACCCGCAGCGGTTCTTTGTGCAGATATTCCGGCAGATACAGCAGATCGGCCGCGATTTCATCATGCACGGCGTGGCGCTTCTTGTCGGTCGGATGGCGCAGTGAGACGATCACAAGATCAAGCCCCGCCAATTCCAGCCCGCGCAATTCCTGCGCGATAAAGGTCTCTGACAGTCGGGGGTAGCCCTTGACCACCACCACCAGACGCTTTTGATTCAAGGCAGGGCGGCGGTCTGCACTCACTTTGCAATCCACAAAGCACCGGGATTCTCGGCGCGGGCGTGCAAATCCTGTCCCACCAGCCGGGCGATATTGGTCAGGCCCTCCAGTTGCAGCCCCGGCACCGCATCCGATGGATGCGGGCGATGCGGCAAGGCCCGCAGCGCGGCAGCCATCCGCGCAGGATCGGCGGCTTCTTCGGGCAGCAGCATTTCAATCATACCCAGCTCAGCGGCGCGGGTGGCGCGCAGCAGTTGCTCTTCACGCGGGGTGGTGCGCGGCACGATCAGCGCGGGTTTGTCGAAGGACAATATCTCGCAATAGGTGTTGTAGCCGCCCATCGCCACCACCCCTGCCGAGCCTGCGATCAGCTCTTCCATCCTTGTGTCAAACTCGATGACCTCAACCTGCGGAATCGCCTGACCCTTGCGCAGAAACTCGGTGCGCTGATCGCCGGGCATATAGGGGCCAAGCACCACAAGCGCCTTTTGCGTCAGGCTGGGGTCGTGCAGATAGGCGTTCAGCACGTTGTCGATCAGATCGGCGCCATCACCACCGCCCCCAGTGGTAACCAGCAGATAATCGCTTTCGCGTCGCTTTTCCGACAGCTTTTCCTGGGCCGAGCGGCGTTGCAGGAAGCCTACAAACTCCATCCGATCCCGCACCGATTGTGGCACATCAAGACCGGTCAGCGGATCGTAAAAATCCGGCGGGCCATACACCCAGATGTGATCATAGGTCCGATCAATCTTGCCCATCACATCATTGCGCTTCCATTCGGCATCCAGCAACCGGGGTGCATCCATCACTTCGCGCAGCCCCAAAATCAGCGTGGTACCCTTGGCTTTCAGATAGGCGAGGGTTTCTTCGATTTCACCACGCAGCCCCATCGGTTCTTTGTCGACGATGAAAATGTCAGGATCAAAGCTTTCCGCCGTGTGCCGGATAATCGAGCGCCGCATCTTGATGGTGTCATGCACGTCAATATGCTCGGACAGCGAGGAATACTCGCCGTTGCGCAGCTTGATCACCGAGGGGATTTTCACAAAATCGACGCGGGCGCGGTAATCAAACGCCCCGGCGATCTGCGATCCCGAGACAATCAGCACCATCAATCCGCTGTATTCCTGCACCAGCGCGTGGGCGATGGTGCGACAGCGCCGCAGATGTCCCAACCCGAACGTATCGTGGCTGTACATCAGAATCCGCGCATTCTCTAACGGGTGCTTCATTCAGGTAACCTCGCGAGAGAGCGGTTCATGGGCAGGGCCAGTCATTTGTAAGGATCGGCGGCATCGCGTAGCCCGTCGCCGAGAAAATTGAAAGCAAGGATCACCAGGATCACGGGAATGACAGGGAACATCAGCCACGGGTAAAGTGCGATGATGTTCACGCTGCGCGCCTCGGTCAACAGGATGCCCCAGCTTGAAATCGGCGCGCGCAGACCGATGCCAAGGAAGCTGAGCGCGGTTTCGCCCAAAATCATGCCGGGAATCGTCAACGTAGCCGAGGCGATCAGGTGCGACATGAAGCCGGGGATCATATGACGCCCGATGATACGGCCACTGCCCGCGCCCATCAGACGGGCGGCCAACACATAGTCTTCTTCGCGTAGGGCTAAGAGTTTAGATCGCACCCCACGGGCAAGGCCGGTCCAATCCAACAAACCAAGGATCACGGTGATGCCGATATAGACAAGGATCGGGCTCCACGTCACCGGAATGATCGCGGCCAGCGCCATCCACAACGGGATCGAAGGGATGGATTGCAAAACCTCGATCACGCGCTGGGTCAGCGCATCGAACCAGCCGCCATGATAGCCGGCAAGGCCACCGATCACGATGCCAAGGATAAAGCTCATGGTGACGCCGAAGATACCGATGGTCAGCGAAATCCGTGCTCCATAGATGATGCGCGACAACACATCGCGGCCCAGACGGTCGGTGCCCAACAAGAAAAACTGCCCACCCTTGGCTGGGCAAACCAAGTGGGTATCGCCGGGGATCAGGCCCCAAAAGTTGTAGGCATCGCCCTCACAGAAGAAGCGCAAGCGTTGCACATCATTCGGATCATCGGTGTAAACACGCTGAAGCGTCTCCATATCCAGCACTTGCGTGCGGCCATAGACAAACGGGCCGATAAATTCGCCGTCATGGAACAGATGCACCGCTTGCGGTGGGGCATAGATGAAATCGGTGTTGCGGGCCTGCTGGCTGTAGGGGGCCAGAAACTCGCTGATCAGAATCGAGCCATACATCAGGATCAGGAATATCCCGCAATACAGCGCCACCTTATGCTTGCGAAACTTCCACCACATCAGTTGCAGTTGTGAGGCTTCGGCAAATTTGCCCTTGGCCGTCGCCGCGTTCTCTGCCTCATAGGGATCGAACGGGGCGTCCGAGACGAAATGCCCCATCGCCGCACCGGGGGCGGGCAACGGGCTGGTCTGGTTTGGCAATTCGCTCATTTGCTGCTGCCTTTGCCCAAACGGATGCGGGGGTCAAGAAACGTCAGCGCGATGTCAGAGATCAACACCCCGATCACCGTCAAAAACGCGAGAAACATCAGGAACGATCCGGCCAGATACATATCCTGACTTTGTAACGCCCGGATCAGCATTGGCCCTGTGGTCTCCAGCGACAGCACGATCGCGGTCACCTCGGCCCCAGAGATCATCGCGGGCAGGATGGAACCGATGTCCGAGATGAAAAAGTTCAGCGCCATGCGCAGCGGATATTTCACCAGCACCTTCAACGGATGCAGGCCCTTGGCGCGGGCGGTGACGACATATTGCTTGTGCAACTCATCCAGCAGGTTGGCACGCAGACGGCGCACCATGCTGGCGGTGCCTGCCGTGCCGATGATCACCACGGGGATCCAGATATGCGACAGGATCGAGGAAAACTTCGCCCAACTCATGGGCTCGTTCAGAAACTGACGGTCCATCAGATTGCCAATGGAGACGCCAAACCAGATATTGGCGAAATACATCATCACCAAGGCCAGCACAAAGTTCGGCACCGCGATGCCCAAGAGACCAAGGAAGGTCAGCCCGTAATCGCCCCAGCTATACTGATGCGTCGCCGAATAAATCCCGATGGGAAAGGCGACGATCCAGGTGAACAGGATGGTGACGGTGGACAAAAGCACGGTCAGCCACAGCCGATCCCCCACCACCTCATTCACCGGAAGGCGATATTCAAACGAATAGCCAAAGTCGCCATGCAGCATACCGCCGACCCACCACAGATAGCGGATCACCTGCGGCTGATCAAAGCCGTAGCGCTCGCGCAGCATTTCGATTTCGGCAAGATCTGCGGATTCGCCCAAGGATCGCAGCTCGGACACATAGCTTTCAAAGTAGTCGCCCGGTGGCAGTTCAATGATGAAAAACACCAGAACCGAGATCAGGAACAACGTCGGGATCATCGCAAGCGTGCGCATCAGGATGTAGCGGATCATGGCCTACTCCCTTGCATAATAGAAGGTGTCGGGCATGTAAGCGCCCAGAAAGCTGGTCGGCGTGAAGCCATACAGCGCATCTTCCGGCACATTGCGCATCCGGGCCGCGCGCACAATCGGCTGCGGGGCCGAGTTGACGGTGCCAATCGAGAACACCTGATCGGCCCAAAGTGTCAGCATCTGAGCCCAAATCTCGGCCCGCGTCTGGGTGGTGGTGCTTTTACGCCATTGCTTCAGCAGGGCAATCATCTGTTGCGCGGCGGGCAGATCAGGGGCCTCGCCCGCAGTTTCCGCCGACATATACCAACTGCCCCAGATCGGCCATTGCAGCTGGTCGCTGTGGGTCGGGGCCAGTTGATCGGGGGCCATATCAGCCGTCGGCACCCCATTGTCCAAACCCTGCCAGACCGACATTTGCACATCTCCGCCCATCGCACGGCTTCGGAAAATGTCGCGCTGCGACGCACGGATATAAATCGCAATGCCCACATCGCGCATGTGATCAACGATCAGTTCCAGCACGTCGGTTTCCAGCGTGCTTTCGCCCGCCGTTTCCACCACGATCCCAGCCTGCCTGCCATCGGGCAGAATGCGGATACCACCACCGCCGCGTTCAGTCAGGCCCAACTCATCCAGCAAGGCGTTCGCCAGATCAGGATCATGTTGCGCCCAGGCCGTCGCGTATTCCGGTCGGAACAACTGGCTTTCCGGCAGCACCGTATCGGCACTTTCGCGCCCAAGGCCAAAGAAATTGACCTTGTTCAACTCATGCCGGTTGATCGCCACCGACAAAGCCCGCCGCATCCGCACATCTTGGAACAGCTTGCGCCAGACCACATCCTTGCAGTTCAGGTTCGGCAGCAGCGCGACACTCGACCCCTGGGTGCGCCGCCACAACGACACCTTCAGCGGATGCAGCTTTTCCGCCTGCTTCATCAACGTGTAATCGGGAAAGCTGATGCCACCTGCCTGCAAATCGCTTTCCCCGGTCGCGGTCTTGGCGGGAATGATATCGGCTGACGCCACATCCATCACGATGCGGTCAAAATACGGCAGTTGCTGGCCGATCTGATCGACGCGGTGGAAATAGGCGTTGCGCTCGAACACAAACTGCTCGGCAGGCGGCGCAGTGCGCGGACGCCACGCCTCCAACGTCGGCAAGCTCGGGTTTTCCGGGCGGATCGAGCGGCCCATTTTGGCATGCAGCCCCTGCCAGTCATCAACGCGGTTGATCTCTATCAGCTCAGCCAGTTTTTCCGCAGTCTGATACTGGGGGTGAAACTGCCGCATATAGGCGCTTGGCACAAACAGGATCAGCGGCAAGGGGGCTGCCAGCTTGGGCAGAAAATCCGGCATCGGGCTGGCAAAGGTGTAACGCACCGTCACCGGGTCGATGACGCTGAACTCCACCACCTTGCCATCGGCGATCAGATCCACCGGAGGGCCGCCGCGATACAGATCGGCGTTGTTCATCATATCGTCCCAGCAATAGCGGAAATCCTCCGCCGTGAAGGGACTGCCATTTGACCAGCGATGACCCTCGCGCAGATGCAGGGTGTAGACGCGATCTTCTTCGGCCTCAAACCCGGCCAGAATATCCGGCACCAGTTTCAAATCGGCGTCATAGCCCACCAGCCGGGAATAGCCGTAGATCGGCAGCAACCGCACATCGCGTTGCCCACTGATCAGCATCCGCACGCTACCCCCCAAACGCCCGGTGCTGCGCCCCATCGCGGGCAAGTCGATGACGCGCGGATTGCGTGGCAGGCGCTCGGGCAGCGGCGGCAGATTGCCCATCCGAACCTCGGGCGCGAAAAACGGCGATTCCGCAAAGCTGATGCTGGGCAGCGCGACTGAGGCAAGCAGGGTCAAGGCGGTGCGGCGGGTGATCATGGTTTCAGATCCCCAACGTCAGCGGTTTTGCGCGCCAGCACGAAATGCCCGTCCCCCAGATCCAACGGCGCAAGCGCGGCCTGTGCTTCGGGATCAGTGCGGAACGCCTGCGCCCAGTTGGCGCTGGTCAGGGCGGTGTTGCCGTTGAAAGTGGCAAAATCCAAGCGGCGGTCCAAGTCAGGATAGGGCACAGCAGCCAGCAACGCCTTGGTATAGGGATGCACCGGGGCGGTCATGATCGTCTCTCGCGCGGCAATTTCCACGATCCGGCCCGCCCACATCACCGCCACACGGTCTGCCATATAGTCCACCACGGCAAGGTTGTGCGAGATGAACAAATAGGTCAGCCCAAGATCTTTCTGCAAATCTTTCAACAGGTTCAGAATCTGCGCCTGCACCGAGACATCCAGCGCCGACACCGGCTCGTCACACACAATCAACCCCGGCGCCAAGGCCAGCGCGCGGGCAATGCCGATGCGCTGCCGCTGTCCACCCGAAAAACTGTGCGGATAGCGGTGGCGTGCAGATTGTCCCAAACCAATGGCTCCCAGCAGCGCATCCACCGTCTCGCGCCGTTGCGGGACCGAGCCACGGCGATGAATATCCAGCGGTTCCGACAATATATTGCCCACCGTCATGCGCGGAGAAAGCGACGACACCGGGTCTTGAAACACCATCTGAATCTGCGTGCGCAGACGTTGCAGATCGTCCCCCTTCGCGTTCAGCACATCCACCGGGCCAGAGCCGTCATCATAGATCACCGAACCCGTATCGGGGGTCACCGCCCGCATCAATATCTTGCTGACCGTGGTCTTGCCGCAACCGCTTTCGCCCACCAACCCAAGGCATTCGCCGCGCTTGATATCAAAGCTGACGCCATCCACCGCAGGCGCGGGCTTGGCAGATTTGCGAATATCCCAAGCCTGATCGCGGGTTTCATAGGTCTTCGACAGGTTGCGTACCGACAGCAGCACCTCAGGTGCAGGGGCCTTCGCCACAGCCTTCGCCCCGCCAATCGCGGTCATCAGCTTGTCGCGGTTGATCTGAATATCGCGCAGCGGACGCAGTCGTTCACCCTGCTTCATACCGAAATGCGGAATCGCAGCCATCAGCCCCTTCAGATAGGGATGCTGCGGGCGGCGGAAAATGTCATCCACCGGCCCGGATTCCATGATCCGGCCCTGATACAGCACCACCACCTCATCGGTGACATTGGCCACCACACCAAGATCATGCGTGATCAACAGGATCGCCATGTTCAGACGCTGTTGCAGATCGCGCAGCAACGTCAGAATCTGCGCCTGAATCGTCACATCCAACGCGGTTGTCGGCTCGTCCGCGATCAATAACTGCGGTCGGCAAATCAGCGCCATCGCGATCATCGCGCGCTGCCGCATGCCACCCGACAGCTCAAACGGATACATGTCAAAGACTTTGCCGGGCTTGGTGAACCCCACCAGCGACAGCATATCTTCCGACCGCTCGCGCTGTTCTTTGGCCGAGACCGGCTCATGGATACGCAACGCTTCCGAGATCTGGTTGCCGATGGTGTGCAGCGCGGAAAATGAGGTCATTGGCTCCTGAAAGATCATGCCGATCTTGCGGCCCCGCACGCTGCGGATCAGGCGCCCATCGCGCGGTAGACCCAGCAACTCCACAGTGCCCCCCGGCGCTGCCGGATCGGCCAGCAGCACGCGGCCACTCACCCGCGCAATATCCGGCTGAATCCCCATGATGGTCTGACCCAACACCGACTTGCCCGAACCGGACTCGCCAACCAGCGCCGTGATCTTGCCGGGCAACACCCGCAGCCCCACGCCCTTCAGCGCATCGACTTGGCCAGTGGCCAGCGGGAACGACACTTTCACGTCCTCTACCCGCAGCAAATCCATGCCCATGCCAAGTTCTTGTCGTGTCATCCGGTCTGACCCATTCCGTCCTGTGGCGTGGATCATGCTGGATCCGGTTGCTTGGCAAGGCCATTGCAAGCGAGAGTTCTCGCGAATTGCAATCAAAATGCAACGCCGGGTGTTGAAATTGGCTCCGTCAGCCCCGAAATGATCAGATCGTGGCCACTTTGTCGCCCCCGCCAAAACCCGGATCAACCCACACGAAGTCGTGTGATCGCGCTCAGAAAATATGAGTTTATGGCACCTGCATCCTGTAAAAATTATGCTAGCGTGCCAAGATGACCGATCAGAACGCCTCTGCTTTTCTGTCAGATCTGCCGACCTTTTCCGAGTTTGAAGATGTGGCCAATCTGACACGCTACCGACCGCTGCCAGATGGCTGGGCGTTGGCTGTGGCTGATGTTGTGTCCTCGACCGAAGCAATTGCGCATGGCAAATATAAATCCGTCAACATGGCTGGGGCCTCGGTGATCACCGCTGTTCTGAATGTGCTGGAGGGCAGCGACTATCCGTTCGTGTTTGGCGGCGACGGCGCGGTGATCGCGGTGCCCCCGAACGGCATTGCGGCAGCCAGCGTGGCGTTGGCGGCGGTCGCGCGCTGGATCGAGGATGATCTGGGCCTGAACATGCGCACCGCCATGGTTCCCTTGGACGCGGTGCGGGCGGCGGGGCTGGATGTGCGGATCGCGCGGTTTCGGGCCAGCGAGGATATGACCTTCGCAATGTTCGCCGGTGGCGGGTCGTCCTGGGCCGAGAAGCAAATGAAGCAGGGCCGTTTTGCAGTTGCGATGGCCGCGCCCGGAAACCGGCCCGATCTGTCCGGGATGTCGTGCCGCTGGAACCCGATCCAGTCACGCAATGGCCAGATCGTCTCGATCATCGCTATGCCCACCGGAACAGCTCGCCCTGAGGCTTTTCGGGCGCTGGTGTCGGATGTGGTGGCGGTGGCGAATAAGGCGGGCGGCTTGGGCAACCCGCTGCCGCCGGAAGGACCAGTGCCACAGTTGACGTTGGGCGGTCTGGCCGCCGAGATCAACGCGCGCGCCCAGCGGGGACATCGCCTGATGGCCCAGATCAAAGTGATAGGAGCGATCTTTATGATGGTGCTGCTCTATCGCACCAATCTGACGCTTGGCGGGTTCAACGCGCGTGCCTATGTGCGAGAGATGACCCGCAACACCGATTTTCGCAAATTTGACGATGGCTTGAAGATGACGATTGATATCAACGCCGCCGGGCTTGCTGAAATCGAGGCCCTGCTCGACTCTGCCGCTGCCTCTGGCATCTGCCAATTTGGCCTGCACAAGCAGGATCAAGCGCTGGTCACCTGCATCGTGCCTTCGCTGCGGGCGCAGGATCACATGCACTTTATTGACGGTGCCGCAGGGGGCTATGCGCAGGCTGCAACCCAGATGAAAGCCAAAGCGGCATTGCAACCGGCGGGGGCGCAATGATAAACGTCTTGCCTCATAACTGTGCTTGGCGTTGAGTGGCGGGCACGACGGCTTTTTAACCATGCTCTGCTTGACCCTGACCCCCATTTTGGTTGGCACGACATGACCCTTTGCACCTTAGGTTATTCATCAAGGCGCCGACCGATCTGTGGAGAGCCATAAGGCCATGTTGGACCCAAATATCTCGCGCTACATCTGGACCCACACCAAGCGGCAACAGCTTTGGGTGCTGGCGGTCGTAGCGCTTTCGATGATCCCGTATTTCCTGTCGCTCAACCTGCCCAAGCAGATCGTCAACGGGCCAATACAGGGCGATGGCTTTGCCGATCCCGCCGCGACCCAGACCTTCATGCAAATCGCGTTTGATCTGCCGTTCTTCGGCAATGTCACGCTGTTTGACGGCATCGCGCTGGATCGTCTTGGCACGCTGTTTGCGCTCAGCAGCGTGTTTTTGCTGCTGGTTATCGTCAACGGGCTCTTCAAATACTACATCAACACCTACAAGGGCCGGCTGGGTGAACGCTTGCTGCGCCGCATCCGCTTCACGCTGGTCGATCACATTTTGCGGTTTCCGCCCGCCACCTTCAAACGCCTGAAAGGCGCCGAAGTCTCCAGCATGGTGAAGGACGAGGTCGAACCGCTGGGCGGTTTTACCGGCGACGCCTTTGTCGCCCCCGCGCTGCTGGGCGGGCAGGCCATCATGGCGCTGGCCTTCATCTTTGTGCAAAGCGTCCCGCTGGGGCTGATCACCGCAGCATTGGTTGCGGTGCAGGCCTTCATCATTCCCCGGATGCGCCGCCGTCTGCTGGTTCTGGGACGCGAGCGGCAATTGACCGCCCGCGAACTTGCCGGGCGCGTCAGCGAGATCGTCGATGGCATCAACACCATCCACGCTTATGACACCTCAAACTTTGAGCGCGCCGATATCTCCTCGCGGCTGGGCCGGATCTATAAAATCCGCTTCGACATCTATCAGTGGAAGTTCCTGGTGAAATTCATCAACAACTTCCTCGCCTCGGTGACCCCCTTCCTGTTCTACAGCGTAGGGGGCTATCTGGCCCTGCAAGGTCAGTTGGACATTGGCCAGCTTGTGGCGGTGATCGGGGCCTACAAGGATCTTCCCGGCCCGCTGAAGGAATTGATCGACTGGGATCAGAACCGTCAGGACGTGCAGATCAAATACAGTCAGGTGATCGGCCAATTCGCGGTAGACGGTCTGCTGGAACCCGAGATTCAGGCGGTTTCGGCAGAACGCGCGAGCGGCAAACTGACCGGGCCGCTTGCTGCGATCAATCTCGGCGTGACCGATGATACCGGGGCCGTCGGGCTGGAGCGCGTCAACTTTTCGCTGTTACCCGGCGAGTCGGTTGCCATCATCGGCAACGCAGGCTCGGGGGCAGATATCATGGCCGAGGTGCTGGCACGGATCGTTTGGCCAACGCAGGGCCAGATCAACATCGGCACTCTTGATTTGCACAGTTTGCCCGAATCGCTCAGTGGTCGCTCGATCACCTATGCGGGAACCGAGGCCTATTTCTTCTTCGGAACCGTGCGCGACAACCTGCTTTACGGGCTGAAACACGCGCCGATCACCGACCGCGTGTTTGAAGGTGCCGCGCTGACGCAACGTCAGTGGGAAAAGCGCGAGGCGGTTTGGGCAGGCAACCCCGAGTTCGACATTCACTCGGATTGGATCGACTTTGAACATCAGGGCGCAGCAAATCAGGCAGCGCTGATGCCGTCGGTTTATGCCGCACTTGATGCCGTGGCGCTGACCCGCGACATGTTCGATCTTGCTTTGCGGTCCAACGTCAATCTGGCCGAACATGGTGCATTGAAAGCCAAGACGGTCGAGATGCGGCGGGTGCTGCGCGACGCGTTGACCAAAGCCGACCTGAACGGGCTGATCGAACCGTTTGAACCCGGCGCTTATAATGTCGAAGCCACGGTGATCGAAAACCTGCTGTTCGGCAATGCCCGCACCTCAGACCTGAAGGCTGGCGCGATCATCAGCAACCCGTATTTCCTGTCGGTCCTGAAACAACGCGGCTTGGCCGATACGCTGTTTACGATGGGCACCGAGATCGCCCGCAACGCCATCGAATTGTTCAGCGACCTGCCGCCGGATCACCCGTTCTTCCAGCAACTGACCTTTATGAAATCCGACGACATCCCAGCCTATGCGATGCTGTTGAAAAACATAGATAAAAGCACCGCGAACATCACCCAGAGCGACCGCGCCATGATGATCCGCCTCAGCTTTGACTATATCGAACCCCGGCATCGTTTCGGTCTGCTTACACCCAAGATGATGACGCAGATCGTTGAGTTCAGGGCCGCTTTCCACGAAGGGCTTCCGGCCAACCTCAAAGACGCCATCGAGTTTTACGACCCCGAGCAATACATGGTTTCCGGCACCCTGCTGGACAACATGTTGTTTGGCCGCATCAGCCAGAAATATCGCGACGGTGTTGAACGCATCTACGCGGTGGCGGGCGGGGTGCTGCGTGAACTGGGCATCTATGACACGCTATTGTCGATCGGGCTCGACTTCCACATCGGCGCGGGCGGCAAGCGGCTGACCTCGGTGCAGCGGCAGAAACTCGCCTTGGCACGCGCGCTGATCCGGCGGTCCGACTACTATCTGTTCAACCGCCCGCTTTCGGCACTCGACACCCGCACACAAGAACAGGTGCTGACCGCCGCATTGAAATATCTGCGCCGAGATGGCCGCGCCCCCGCCGTGGCTTGGGTGATTTCAAACGCCAAATTTGCCGCACAATTCGACAGAGTCGCGGTTTTTGAGCGTGGCCGACTGGTAGAAGACGGCTCTCATGCAGAACTTTCACAAAAGAATGGTATCTTCAAAGAACTGATGTCGGCATAGTTGAGGGGCAAGCCTGTTGCGGCTTGGCCTCGCCAGCGGCCCGAACGGTAGGAAGGTGACGACGTGCTACTGAATGACGAAGTCAAAATGCTGAAGCTGGTTCCGCTGTTTGCCGGGGTCTCTCCGGCAAAGCTCAAGCTGCTGGCCTTCACGTCCGAGCGGGTTTCCTACCGCGCGGGTGAGGTTATCTGCCGGCAGGGTGACGCGGGCGATGCGGCCTTTGTGCTTCTGTCTGGCCGCGCGGACGTGATCGTCGATGGTCCAACCGGACAGATCAAGGTGGCCGAGCTTGATGAAAACGCCATCGTCGGCGAAATCGCCATCCTCTGCGATGTGGCCCGCACCGCCACCGTCAGGGCCGCAACCTCGGTTGAAGCCTTGCGAATCAGCAAGGACAATTTCTTCAAACTGATGTCCGATTTCCCGGAAATGACCATCGAAGTCGTCCGCGTGCTGGCAGATCGTCTCAGCCAAACCACCATAGAGCTGTCCGAAGCCCGCAGCCGGGTCGCAGAACTTTCCAAGCGCTGACCGGCGTTCAGGTTCGCGCCGGGAATTGCCATGCTTTGGACCAAACTGCCCGCACTGGGCCTAGTCTTTTCTGATCGCCCTGCAATATGGCCTCGCATCTTGTCGCGATGCTTCTTATCCTTTGCTGTATCAGCGATCTGGGGAAGTCTGATCTTGGCGATACGCGGCAATGAAATAGCTTCTGGCCTGTGTCCGTGGCACAGCAGAGGGCGGCTTTCGGGCCGGTTTGGCGCATGACCGGGCAGCCGAAATTTCAGCTCAAACTCTGGGGCACGCGTGGCGGCTTGCCGGTCAGCGGCCCGCAGTTCCAGAAGTTCGGCGGCAACACCACCTGCATGGAAATGCGCTGTGGCGAGCATGTCATCATGTTCGATGCGGGCAGCGGCGCATTGGCTGCTGGCCATGCCCTCGCCGCCGAAGGCTGCAAAGACCTCACCGTTTACTTCACCCACACCCATTACGACCACGTCTGCGGCCTGCCGTTCTTCAAGCCGATGTATTGCGGCCAGTCAAAGCTCAAACTGTGGTCCGGCCATATGGGCGCTGAAATGACCACCCGGCAGATGCTGTCGGAATTCATGCGCAAACCGTTCTTTCCCATCGGGCCCGACTATTGCAGCGCCGGGATTGATGCGCGTGATTTCACCGCAGGCGATGTGCTGACCCCCTATCCCGGCGTGACGATCCGCACGGGGATGCTCAACCATCCCGGCAATGCCGTGGGCTACCGCGTAGAGTTTGGGGACCGCTCGATTGCCATCATCACCGATACCGAGCACGAACCCGGCACGCTGGACCCCAATGTTTTGCGCCTGATCGACAAGGTGGATCTGTTTGTCTACGACGCCACTTTTCTGGATGAGGAAATGGCGACCTTCAAAGGCTTTGGCCATTCCACCTGGCAACAGGCGGTGCGGCTGGCACAGGCAGCGGGTGCCAAGCAGGTCGGCTTCCTTCACCACAGCTTCAACCGCACCGATGCCGAATTGACCAAGATCGAGCGCGCCGCGCAACGCCTGTTTCCGGGCGCATTCTGCGGGCGTGATCTTCAGGTGATTGAGGTTTGAGAGCGGCTCCGCAGATGATTGCTTCTGAACATTTCGGCACCTTCGCTCCGCTCGCAGAAATGTCGCTTTTTTGTGACGGAAAAACCAGCTAAGAGCTGCGTCTTTCTCAGATCACGCCGCCTCGAGCAAACGGCGATTACGGAAAGAAGAAGGAGAGTCACGTGCCCTATATTCCCTCCTTCATCCGCGACTTTTTTGTCTACATCTGGACAGGCGACCCACACGGCGAAGCCATGCCTGCCCGCGTCATGGCCGAAATTGACCGCCGTGAGACCGCCGCCGAACAGACGATAAGCTGGGCGCAGCTCAGCATCGTCGGATTTCTTGGCATGCTGTATTGGGTGGCACCCCGCGCAGAAGGCACTACGGGCGAAAATTTTGTGCCGATGACGCTGGCCGCCTATCTGGTGTTTACCCTGTTTCGGGTTTTCCTGTCCTACCGGATGGTGCTGCCCGGCTGGTATCTGATGCTGTCGATGGTGGTGGATGTGGGCCTGCTGTGTGGCATGATCTTTTCGTTCCACATCCAGTATCACCAGCCGCCTGCCTTCTATCTCAAATCACCAACGATGATTTATCTGTTCTTTTTCATCGCCTTGCGCGCCCTGCGTTTTGATCCGCGCTATGTCTTGATGTCGGGGCTGATTGCGGCGTCAGGCTGGGTTTTTATGGTGCTTTATGCGTTGACGCATGTGAACAACATGCATGTCACGCGCAACTATGTCGAATACCTGACCTCGAACACCATTCTGATCGGGGCCGAGATTGACAAGGTGATCACCCTGCTGGGGGTCACGCTTATTCTGACAATCGCCTTGTTCCGGGCGCGCTCTGTGCTGTTTGACGCCATTCAAAGCCATGCCGCCGCTGAAGATCTCAGCCAGTTCTTCGCGCCGGAAGTGGCAGACCTGATCACGCAATCCGACGATATTCCGGGCACAGGGCAAGGCGAGGTGCGCCCCGCCGCGATCATGTTCGTCGACGTGCGGGGGTTTACGAAAACCGCGCTGGCACTGCCACCTGAAACAGCGATGCGGATTTTGGCGCATTACCAGCAGATCACCCTGACAGAGATTGAACAACACAACGGCCAGATCGACAAGTTCATGGGCGATGGCATCCTGGCGACATTCGGGGCGGTGCAACCGGGCGAAACCTATGCCGCAGATGCTCTGCGTGCCGCTTCGGCAGTGATCGCCGCACTGGATGCGCGGCAAGATGAGTTCGCCGCATTGGGCTGGCCGGGGCGTTTTGCGACCGGCGTTGCGGTGGCATCCGGCGATGTGACGGTGGGAATTGTCGGCTCGCAAGGGCGCTATGAATTCACCGTGATCGGCCACGCCGTCAATCTGGCGTCGAAACTGGAAAGCGCCAACAAGACGCAGCACACCCGCGCCTTGACCGACGCCAGCACCCACAGCCGCGCCGAAGCGCAAGGCTACGTCAATCCCGGCGTGCTGCGGCGCGACGGCGAAGGCGTGGCGGGGCTTGCGGCTCCTGTAGATCTTGTGGTTCTTGCCTAGATGCAAACCTCGTTCCCCAGTTGCCCTTCAGATCCAGCGCAAATGTGCAGAGCACAGCTATGAACAAAGCGGCTGCATCCCCAGCTCGGGCGGCGCGGCGATGGTGGCGACGCTCTCGCCCCGGCATCGCACAGCTGCGGCTGTGGTCCGGGCTGGTGCTGTTCACTTTTGCCACCACGCATTTGCTGAACCATGCGCTTGGGCTGGTCTCGCTTGAAGCGATGCAGACAGGGCAAGATATCCGCCAGTTCATAACCCGCAGCCTGATCGGCACGCTGGTTCTGTGTCTCGCCGCTTTGGTGCATTTTGGCTTGGGCATCACCCATTTCATCCGCCTGCGCACATGGCGCATCGGCACCCGCGGGCTGGTGCAGTTGCTGTTCGGGCTACTGATCCCGATCCTGCTGATCCGGCATGTGCTCGGCACCCGTGGCGCACACGAGTTGTTTGGCGTCACCGACAATTACACCTATGCCCTCTGGGCGATGTGGCCGGGTGAGGGCGTTCGACTGGCGCTGCTGGTGGCACTGGTCTGGATTCATGGCTGTATCGGCATCCACATGTGGCTGTCCCCAAAACCGTGGTATCGCCGCAATCTCTGGGCGCTGAACGGTCTCGCCGTGCTGATACCGTCACTGGCCTATGCGGGTTATGTCTCGGCGGGACGGATGATTCATCTGCGCGGCGGCGTCTCCAGCCCGTTCAACGCCGCGCAATTCGCTGAGATGCAACAGAATTTCCAGCTCGGCTCCTACAGCTATTTCGCGATATTGGCGGCGGCAGTCGGCGGATGGCTGCTGCTGCAAATGAGCAACAAGATGGGCGCGCGGGTGTTGGTGCGCTATGCCTATGGCCCAGTGATTTCAGCGCCGCGCGGGCTTTCCGTGCTGGAAATCAGCCGGATGAACCGCATCCCGCATGCCTCTGTCTGCGGCGGGCGGGCGCGCTGTTCGACCTGCCGCGTGCGGGTGCTGGAAGGGCTGGATCAACTGCCCCCGGCCTCTGTCACCGAACAGCAGGTGCTGCGCCGCGTCGGTGCGCCTGCGAATGTGCGGCTGGCCTGCCAGTTGCGCCCCACCGCCGATCTGACGATCTCCACCCTGCTGCCCGCCAATCTGGAACCCGGTCAGTCAAACGGTTTTGACAAATACCACTGGGGCATTGAAAGCGAGGTCACGCTGCTGTTCTGCGACCTGCGCGGCTTTACCAAAATGTCCGAGGGGCGGCTGTCCTTTGATGTAGTTTTCCTGCTGAACCAGTTTCTCGGTCGGATGGCCGAGGCGATCGAAGACAGCGGCGGCTTTGTCGATAAATTCATGGGCGATGGCATCATGGCGATCTTCGGCATGGAGACCACGCCCGCCGAAGGCGCGCGCCGCGCCATTGCCGCCGCCCGCGCGATGGGTGGCGTGCTCGACAGCCTGAACCAAAGCCTGCGCGAAGAACTGCCCGAGCCACTATCGATGGGCATTGGCATCCACTCCGGTCCCGCCATTCTGGGCCGCATCGGTGCCGCGCATCGCACCGAAGCCGTCGCCCGCCTGACTGCCTTGGGCGAGACGGTGAACATCGCCAGCCGTCTCGAGCAGAAAACCAAGGATCTTGGCGTGCAGGTCGCCGTCTCGGCCCACGCGCTGAGCCTGTCGGGGCTTGAGCCGACCGAGAAAACCCTGCCGCAAACCGTGGATATTCGCGGCCTCAGTCAACCGCTGGATATCGTGGTGGCCGCCCGCGCGACAAACCTGCCGCAGCCGGGATAATCGCGCTATCCTCCGCGTCCATCCGATCCAGCGACACCTTCAGCACCGACAAAAACCGCTGCAAAAACCCACGCGCACCTTGGTGCGGATCAGCACTTTCATCCCCAAACTCCAGCGCCAACGCCCGGCACAACGCCAACCTGTCCGCCGCTACCCACTGCACCGCCAAAGGCCCCGCGACTTTGAGCAGATAAGCATCCGCAATCAAATCACGCAGCGGGCAGGCACAAATCGCCCCAGCATCCAGCCCATGCTGCCCCGCAAATGCCGCAACATCCCCCCCGACGAGTTCCACCAGAAACCCCGCATTCCGCTCCATCACCAACGCCCGCACCGCAGCTGGCCAGTCATGCACCAGTCGCCGCTCCAGCACATTCGCCCGCCGCTGCGCCGCCAACAACGCCCCCAGCGGCAACGCCTCGCCTTGCCCCGCCGCCCGATACACCGCTGAAATACCGACATCAGGCGGCACATCCGCCAGCGAAACGGTCTCGGCGCTCACCACGTCCCCACTGGCACGCAGAATTTTGAACGCCGGAGGAAACGCCACCAGCGACGGCAACGACAGATCGATCAACCGCCCATCCGCCGTGCGTGTGGTGGCGTTGACATGCATATGCCCGCCGATATGCCAGCGCAGCCCCGCACCAATCAACGCCTGCGCCACCTGCGGGCCGGGAGTGCGCCGCACAATCGCGGTGTCCCCAAACAACGCCCGTTCTGACCCCGAAACATCCTGAAACGGGTCCAGCACCGGATAATGCGAAACCGTCACCAGAACCTTGCCCAAGGCCTGTGCTCGCGCGGTCACATCCCTGATCCAATCCAGCAAGAACGGCTTCACCCGCAGCAGCGCATTCCACCCCGCATCTGACGGTCCGATGAACGCCTTCTTGCGCGTCGCATCCGGCCGCCCCGCGCGTGGTTCAAACACATTGGCGTCGATCATCAACAGCCACAGCCCCGGCTCCGGCTCCGCCAGGTAAGACGCATCCATCAACCGCTGCGTCACCGAGCCATCAACCGCCACAGCATCATACATCCGCGCCTCGGGCCGATCATCTGCGCCAAACGGGCTTTCCCAATGCAGATACTCCGGCTGGCGGAACAGCCCAAACCGCGCCATCGGCAACAGCGCCGCAGGTTGCCCGCCACAGCGCATCGCAGGCGTCACAACCGCCCCGGCTTCCGCCTGCTCCGCATCACTCGTTACCATCACGGTTTGCCCCGAAGCGCGGACAAACCGCGTCGTCACATGCTTGCCATGCGGCCCATAAAGATCATGGTTGCCGGGAATGGCATAAAACCGCAGCCCGCACCGATCCTCAAATCCCTGCAACACGTCAACCAAACGCCGGATATTCTCCGCCTGCCCGTCGTCGGAATAATCCCCCGCCAGAACCACATGACGCACCCCGGCAGCGGCAACTTTCTCCAGCGCCGCCGCCAACGCCCCCGCAGTTTCATTGAACGCCCGCGCCGCGATCCGCGTATCCGCCCAACTGCGCAGCACAAGCCGCACGCCGTCTACCAGCACCCCAGCGCCGCCGAAATCGCCGCCCGGATCGTGGAAATGCGCATCCGCCAGCACAGCAACCGCATGGGATGCCATCACCGCGCCCTAAGCCTTCACCACATGATCCGCCACAATGCCATTCCGCGCAAACACGTTGCGGGTGTCGATGATCAACCGCGACCACTGCGCAAGCCCGGCATAGTCCAGACCATCATGGTCAGTTGCGATCAGCACCGCGTCAAAACCGTCCACCGTCGCCCGATCAAGTGTCACCGACTTGCGCCCCATCAACGCGCCATAAGCCCGCGTTTTCGGAATCTCGGCAACAAACGGATCATGATAAGACGCCTGCCCCCCGCGTTCTTCGATCAGTTCGATCAGCTTCAACGACGGGCTCTCGCGAATATCTGGCACGTTTTTCTTATAGGCCAGCCCGATCACCAACACCTTGGAGCGGCTCAAAGCCAGCCCCAACCGTTGATCCAACGCCTCAGCCAGCCGAGACACCACATGGCGCGGCATCCCCGAGTTGATCTCTCCCGCAAGCTCGATAAAGCGCGTGGGAATGTCATATTCCCGCGCTTTCCACGTCAGATAAAACGGGTCAATCGGGATGCAATGACCGCCCAAACCGGGGCCGGGATAGAACGGCATATAACCGAAGGGCTTGGTCTTGGCGGCCTCGATCACTTCCCAGACATCGACGCCCATCGCCTCGTAGATCACCTTCAGCTCGTTCACCAAGGCGATGTTCACTGCGCGAAAAACATTTTCAGTCAGCTTCACCGCCTCAGCCGTCGCGGTCGACGACACCGGCACCACGGTTTTCACCACTGCGCCATAGAACGCTGCCACCAACTGCCCCGCCTCAGCGCCATCGCCCGCCACCACCTTGGGAATGGTCGAGGTATCAAAAGCGCGGTTGCCGGGGTCCTCGCGTTCCGGCGAAAAGCCAAGGTAGAAATCCTTGCCTGAAACCAGCCCGCCCGCTTCAAGAATACGCTTCACCGGGCCGTCCGTCGTCCCCGGATAGGTGGTGGATTCCAGCACAATCACCTGCCCCGCGCGCAGGGTCTTTGCGATGTCGTCGCAGGTGCGGGTGATGAAAGATAAATCCGGCTCGCGGTGCCGCGTCAGCGGTGTCGGCACGCAGATCACGATCACGTCGCACAGGCCCAGCGCGGCGAAATCTGCCGTTGCGGTAAAGCGCCCCGCCGCCACCTCGTCGGCCAGCACCGCATCCGGCACCGCCTCGATATAGCTTTTGCGGGCGTCAACGGCGGTGATCTTGCCGGGATCGGTATCAAATCCCGTCACCCGAAACCCCGCCCGCGCGGCGGTGATCGCCAGCGGCAAGCCAACGTAACCCAGACCGATCACCCCAACGCGGGCGGTTCGGTTGGTGATGTTTTCAAGAAGATGGGATAGGGGCAAGGTTCACTCCGCCACAGCTGAGGGTCATCTGGAAATGGGCCAGTTTGCCAAGCCTGTCAAGGATCGCAACAGCTTGAGCGCGGCTCTGCGCGATTCCAGTCGCCCTCCACAGGCTTTGCGCATAACCTTGGCGCAGACCTGCAAACCCTTAGGATCATTGCCCGATGCCGCCGCCCACCCGCCACCTGCGGATCGCCTTTTACGCGCCTTTGAAGGCCCCGACGCATCCGGTGCCCTCGGGCGATCGGCTGATGGCGCAACTGCTGACGCGCTGCCTGACCCAAGCGGGGCATCAGGTGGATCTGGCCTCAGACCTACGCGCCTATCTGGGCGATCCGCAAGACCTCGCAGGCTGGACCAAACTGCGCGCCGATGCCGACGACGAAGCCCATCGGATCAGCACCCTCTGGGCCAATGATCCGCCCGATCTGTGGCTCTGCTACCACCCCTATTACAAATCCCCCGACATGCTCGGCCCCAACCTCGCCCACCGCTTCGCGCTGCCCTATGTGACGGTTGAAGCCTCCCTCTCCGCCCGCCGCAACATCGGCATCTGGACGGAAATGCAGGCCCAGGTAGGGAACGCCGTGCAGCAAGCCAGCCTCAACCTCTGCCTCACCGCCCGCGACAGGAACGGCCTGCATGACGCCACCCCCACCGCCCACCTCGCCCGTTTCCCGCCCTTCATCGAAACCGATGTCTTCTCTGCCCCCGCCACCCCGCAGCCCGGCCATCTGGTAACGGTCGCGATGATGCGCGCAGGCGACAAGCGCGACAGCTACCGCCGCCTCGCTGCAACCCTCGCCCTGTTGCCGCCCGGCCTGCACTGGCATCTCAGCGTGATCGGCGATGGCCCGCAGCGCGCCGAGGTGCAGGCGATGTTCGCAGACCTGCCGCCCAATCGCCTGACATGGTTGGGCCTGCAAACCCAGCCCCAAATCGCGGCCACCCTTACACAAGCCTCGGCCTATATCTGGCCCGGCTGTGGAGAAGCCTACGGCCTCGCCTATCTCGAGGCCCAAGCCGCAGGCGTCCCCGTCATAGCCCAACGCACCGCAGGCGTGCCTGAAGTGGTGACTGACGGTGAAACGGGTTTCCTGACCGAACCCGGCGACGATGCGGCAGCAGCGACAGCCATAACACGCTTGCTGACCGAACCCGCCCTGCAACGCCGCATGGGCCAAGCCGCCCGCCTGCGCGTTCAGCGCGACCACTCGATAACAGGCGCAGCCCAGCGCCTGAACACCCTGCTGCAAACCATAGTCGAGCCCAAACCATGACCACATCCCTGATCCGCGCCCTCGATCTGCGCGCCGCCAATGGAAATCCCGCAAAGCTTTGGCTGCGCGACGACGACGCCACAGAACCCACCGCAGCGCTAGACCACCTGCTGTCACTGACCGAAGCCGCAAACGTCCCCGTCACCCTCGCCGTCATACCCGCCGATTCCGGCGCCACTCTGGCCAAACGGCTGGACGCCGCAAAAGCCGTTTCGGTCGCCGTGCATGGCTGGTCGCACACCAACCACGCCCCCGTTGGCGAAAAGAAACAGGAACTCGGCCCGCATCGCCCAATCGACCAGATCCTTGCCGAACTCGCGCGCGGCTTCAGCCATCTCGCGCAACTCCACCCCCAGCAATTCACCCCCGTGCTCGTGCCGCCGTGGAACCGTATCGCGCCACACATCATCACAGAACTGCCCGCCCTCGGCTTCAAAGCCCTGTCCGTCTACGGCCCCGAAGCCGCCACCGCCCTGCCGCTCTACAACACCCATGTCGATGTGATCGACTGGCGCGGCAGCCGCTCTGGCCGCCCCGATGCCCTGCTGATGGACGAAATCGCCCACGCCATGCAGCGCAGCGATGCCCCGGTTGGCCTGCTGACCCACCACCTTGTGCATGACGCACAGGTCTGGGGCTTCCTGACGCGGCTGTTCGCCCTCACCGCCACGCATCCGGGCTGCCGCTGGGTCAGCCTGCCCGACCTGATCGCCTCACCATGATTTCCACGCGATCAGCAATCCATCCTCCATAGCCATAGCCCGTGCCCGCAATGCTTCCACCTCGGCCACAGCGGCACGGTCCGGCAATGCGCCCGCAATCAACGTCTGCGGCGCAACACACACCGCCCCACCCCGAGCAGCCAGTGTGAACACCAAAGGCCCGGTTGACCACCACGCCGGAGCCTCCGGCAGCAGATCAAGCGCCTGCCCCAACCGCGCATTCAGCCGATGCAGCGCCGGATGATCCGGTGGCGTGGCGATAAACGAATTGCCCAACAACAAACTGCCCAACCCGGTGTGACGCGGCACGCTCTCGGCCCAGGCGGTCAGGCCGATCAGCGGCAGCAGGTCATGAAAGCTGATGTCATCCCGCGCCGGATACCAATCGCAATCCAAATATATCCCGCCCTCAGCGGCCAAAATCGCATAGCGTGCCACATCCACCGCACCGGGATAATCCCCGCGCGCCAGCATCGCCGCATAAACAGGCTGATCGGGCAGTCCCAAACCCGCCAGATCGGCCTCTTGCCACAGCCGATACTGATAGCCCTGCACCACCGCATGATGCCGCCATGCCGCCACCGAAGCAGGCACCGGCAGACTGCCGATCCAGATCTGATGGATCACCCGTGGCACCGCCACACGGTTGGCCGCCACAATCCCCTGTCGCTCCGCCGCTGAAAACCGGAACAACGGTGCAAGCAGCTCGGGCGCAGGCACCAGATGAAACTGATACCCCGCCCGCGCAACCGCATCGCCCTGCGCTTTCGCCAGATGCAGCCGCGCCGCATGCAGCCTGCGCGGCAAACCCAGTGCGGTTTGCGCGGGCAAGGCGGCGATCCCGCGATCTGCGGTCAACCCATCCAGAATCGCAGTCGCGGCATCGAAATCGCCCGTCGCAACCAAGGCGCGGGCGGCGGCGATGCCGTCATTCATCCGTTGCTTCGCGCTCATGCTCGCCCGCCCCTCTTGCTGACTCGCATCCTGCGACAACCCTATAACGGCAGCTGCTTGAACACCGTCTTCAGCATCAGATAAAAATCAAACCGCAGATTGCGCCGCCGTTGATAGATCAAATCCAGCTTGGCCTTGCGCGGCACGCAAGCCCGCGCATAGACCGCATCGGTTTCCGCCGCCGTCTTGCAGCGCGCCAGCAGCAGTTCCTCGTGGCGGTGATACACGATCGTCGCAAGCCCGGTGATGCCGGGGCGCGATTTCAGCACCTGCGCGTAAATCTCGGGGAAGCGTTCGACATATTCGCGCAGCGGCGGGCGCGGCCCGACAAAGCTGATATCACCCTTCAGCACGTTCCAAAGCTGCGGCAATTCATCCAGCCGCGTGCGGCGAATAAACCGCCCGGTCCGGGTGATCCGGCTGGATTTATCGCCGCCTGAAACGCCTGACTCCGCAGGCTGCACCGTCATGCTGCGAAACTTCGCCAGCTTGAAACTTTGCGTCGGCGTCTTCATCCGCTCGGCCCAGTAGATCACCGGGCGGCCATCCAAAATCAGGATCGCGAGCGCGGTCAGCAGCCCCAAAGGCAGCAGCGGAATCGCCAAAACCAGCACCGCCAGCACATCCAGAAAGCGTTTCATCGGCGTCATTGCGGCCCTCGGGTGGATTGCCATTCTGCCACCATTGTGGCGGCGTCTGACTGGTCTTCAGCAAAGCGGTAATGCTGTGCCAGCAGGTCGCAATCAAGCGTAATACGCTGATACGCCGTCGCGGGTGCTGCCTGATAGCGCCAATCCGCCCCCGCCGCCTGTGCCAGATCGGCCATCGCCACCGGATGCGGTGCGCCTAGGTTCAGAACAGGCGGCAGGTCTTGCCCCAGCAACCGCGCCAAAACATCCGCCAAGGTGATCGGCCCGATATAGCTGCGCACCGGCCCCGTGCCGTCAGCGAAACAGTCGATCATGGTCGGCTGGCCCGGCTGTATCCCCGCCAGCAGAGCATCCGCCCCCGCCACATTGCCAATGCGCAAAGCCGTGATCGCGAGGCCCCGCGCCCGCCAACCGTTGGCCACGGCCTCAGCCTCCAGTTTGGAACGGCCATAGTCATTTACCGGATGCGTGGGCGTATTCTCACGGCAGGCCAGTCCGCCATTCACCCCATAAACCGCCGAGGACGAGGCCAGCAAAACCTGCGCAATCCCCGCCTGAACCGCCGCCGCACAGCACGCCTCTGCCAACAGCGCGTTCAGCGTCATATCCCCCCGCACCACCCCCGCCAGCACGATCATCGCCCGAAATCGCCCCTTATCCAGCGAAGCCCCCGAAAGCGGATGCCACTCCACCTGCGGCAAATCCGCAGCCAATGCCTCGCCACGGTGCTGCAAAGTTGGAGCCTGCCCGACCCGTGCCCAAGCGCGCGCCAGCAGCCGCCCGACCCGCCCGCTCGCGCCCACCACTAAGGTTTGATTGATCAGCCCCGCCATACCGCCTCTTCCGCCATTCCGGCCCGAGTATAGAACATTCCCACGCCGCAGCCAGACCAACGCCCCTTACCGACGCAACAGTAAACAAATCGTAAACGCCACACCACTAACCCATTGATTTATATAAAGCGCCCCGATGCGCCACACGTGGACAACCCCGCCTCCGATCTGGCATAATCCCGCCATGCCCAGCCTGTGCCGCGACTGCCTCACCCAATTTGAAGTCGGAGTCCGCTGCCCAAGCTGCCGCTCTCCGCGTCTGCTTGCCCATCCCGAATTGAACCTGCTTTCGATCGCCCACATGGATTGCGATGCCTTCTACGCCAGCGTGGAAAAGCGCGACAATCCTGATCTGCGCGACAAAGCCGTGATCGTCGGCGGCGGCACCCGCGGCGTGGTCTCAACCTGCTGTTACCTCGCCCGTATCCACGGGGTGAGGTCTGCGATGCCGATGTTTCAGGCGCTGAAACTCTGCCCCGAAGCCGTGGTGGTGAAACCCCGGATGTCCGTCTACGTCGACGCCTCACGTGCCATCCGCGCGATGATGGAGGCGCTGACCCCCGCCATCGAACCGCTCTCGCTGGATGAAGCCTTCCTCGACCTCACCGGCACCGAACGCCTGCACGGCGCGGCCCCCGCCGTGGTGCTGGCAAGGCTGATCAAGCGGATGGAGGATGAGTTGGGGCTGTCAGGCTCGATCGGCCTGTCGCACAACAAATTCCTCGCCAAGATTGCGTCAGACCTCGACAAACCGCGCGGGTTTTCCATCATTGGCCGTGCCGAAACCGAAGCCTTCCTGCGTCCCAAACCCGTCCGCATCATCTGGGGCGTCGGCACCGCTGCGCAGGCTTCGCTGGAAAAGGCCGGTATCCGCACCATCAACGACCTTTTGCGCTGGGACCGCACCGATCTTATCGCCCGCTTCGGCAGCATGGGCGACCGATTGTGGCACCTCGCGCGGGGGCTGGATACGCGGCGGGTCAATCGAGATGAGAAGCTGAAGTCGATCAGCAAGGAGACGACGTTCTTTGAGGATACCTCTGATCCCGATCTGCTGGATGGTCACCTCTGGCGGTTGGCAGAGCAAGTGGCCGACCGCGCCAAGGCCAAGGCTTTGTCGGGCAAGACCGTCACCCTGAAACTGAAACGCTCGGATTTCCAGCTGATCAGCCGCCGCCACACCCTGACCGACCCCACGCAACTGAGCGACCGAATCTACCGTGCTGCCCGTGCCTTGTTTGATCAGACCGATCGCAAAGGCCCCTACCGGCTGATCGGCGTCGGCATCAGCGATCTTGCCCCCGAGGCGCAGGCCGATCTTTCCGCCGATCTGCTGGACCCCACGGCAGGCAAGCGTGCCGCGGCTGAGCGCGCCACTGATGCCATCCGTGCCCGTTTTGGCCGGGAGGCGATCATTAAGGGGCGGGCGTTGCGATAGTGGGGCGGTCCCAACTCGGGACCTTTTTTATGTGTTTTATATCAATGACTTGATGTGGTGAGTTTAAGACATTATTAACGATTGAGTGTGTGGGGCCATGCCGCAATGCATCTTGGCACTCTCTGCCCAAGGACGGCCAGCCCCAAAGAACCGCTATTCCGCCGCCAAAGGCAGCTGCTCGCGACCAATTCCGACGATCTCGGCGATCACCTCGGCCATCAGGGCCTTAAAATCCTCAAAGCCGCTGTGCGGGGTGATGGTGGCTTCATCCATGTAAAGCCCGCGATCAATTTCCACTTGGATCACATGGCGCCGCGCCGAGGGCCGCCCGTAGCTTTGCGCGATAAAGGCCCCGGCGAAGGGGGTGTTGCGCGCCACCCGCAGGCCCGCGCGTTGAAACGCCGCCTCGACTGCGTCCATCACATGCCGACCCGCCGCAGCACCAAACCGATCCCCAAGCACGACATCGGGTTTGGGTTGACCGGGGCGGCCGTGGCCGTCGATGGCTTCATGTGGCATCGAATGGCAGTCGATCAGCACTGCCTCGCCAAAGGATCTGTGAGTTTCTTCCAGCAACTGGCGCAGCGCGCGGTGGTAAGGGTGCCAGACCTCGGCAATCCGCGCTTCGGCTTCGGCCAGACCCAGCTTGCCGCGATAGATCAGCCGCCCACCGGACACCACACGGGGAATCACCCCCAGACCGGAGGAGATACGCGGGTTGTGCGGCACGCGGGCGATGCCTTCGATTACGCCGGGGTCAAACTCATCCGGGGCGCGGTTCAGATCGAGGTAGGCGCGCGGCACATCGGCCACCAGCAGCGGCGCACCATGCTGCACAGCCGCGCCAAACACTTGATCGACAAAGGCATCTTCCGAAGATCGGATCACATCGCGGGACAACACCGTTTGCGCCAGAAACGCCGCTGAATAGACCCGCCCGCTGTGCGGCGAGGCAAACACCACGGCAGTATCTTGCCGTTCAGGGCGATGGATTCGATAGACCTGCGACACGCCACACTCCTGTTACTTTGTGATATAACTGCAAAATATCCTTTACCGATACCCCCCTTTACCCCCTTGAACAGGGCTGCGACTCTGTTTATAGCCCAGCCATCCGACGCGGTTCCGCCCGCGTCCTTTTGTTTGGCCGCGCTTGGTCAGGTGAAAAGTCTGGGCGGGAACGTCAGGTTTGTGGGCGGTTAGCTCAGCGGTAGAGCACTACGTTGACATCGTAGTGGCCACTGGTTCGATCCCAGTACCGCCCACCATTTCGCCGCTCCTCTCAAGGGGGCAACGCTTTTCAACTGGCGCGAAGACGCGCCGCGAACAAGGGAGACAGCCATGAAGGTTGCAAACTCGCTCCGCTCGCTGAAGACGCGTCATCGTGATTGCCAGGTCGTGCGCCGTAAAGGCCGCGTCTATGTGATCAACAAGACGCAAAAGCGCTACAAGGCCCGTCAGGGTTGATCGCGCGCAGCAGCACCGAATAGGCCGCCGAGAGCAATCTCTGGCGGCTTTTTCATTGGCGCTGGCTGGGTTGCGCTGGGTACGCGGTAGATGCGTCTGTCTAATGCGAGATAAGAAAGATTAGATTGTCGTGAGGCTCAGCGCCGCTTAGGCGCTGTGAGAGCACTTATGGAGCCTGCCATGCACCCTAATCCCGCGTTCCGCACCACTCCGTTACAAGACAACCTCGCCTTCGCCCGTGCGCGCGGCTTTGGGATCTTGTCGGTGAACGGCGCGGAGGGGCCTTTGGCGGCGCATGTGCCGTTCTTGCTGTCGCCCGATGCCAGCTTTGCAGAACTGCATCTGGCACGATCCAATCCGATTGCGCGCGCCTGCACAGCGGGCCTTCCCGCCCTGATCATGGTTTCCGGCCCGGATGCGTACATCTCGCCGGATTGGTATGGCATCAGCGATCAGGTGCCGACGTGGAATTATATCGCGGTGCATCTACGGGGGGTGCTGTCGCCGCTGCCCGAATCTTCGCTGCACCCGCATGTTGACGCCTTGTCTGCCGAGCATGAAACCCGCCTGCTGCCGAAACAGCCTTGGGGGTCAGAGAAGATGTCTGAAGGCGCGCTGCCGCGGATGCTGCGTATGATCCTGCCGTTTCGGTTTGAGGTGGCCTCGGTGGATGGCACCTGGAAGCTGAACCAGAACAAAGCGCCCGAGGTGCGGGCAAGTGCTGCCGATCATCTGGCGCAGCAAACCGATGCGGGGTCGCAGGAGATCGCCGCGCTGATGCGGCGCGATTTGGGCTGATTGAGTCGCCGCTATTGCAACGGGGTCAGCGCGCTTGCCGCGACCCAGCCCAAAGCCGTGCCATCCTTGGCAATCCGCACGAAGCCGTCCTTTTCCTCGATCTTGTAGACGCCATAAAACACCCCGGATTCGATCACTAAAACCGCCGCCCCACCGGGTGCGTCCAGCACATCGGTGCCGCCCTCGACGACATGGCTGAGAGTCGCGGGGAAACTTTCTGCGCTGGCATCCAGCACGGAAACCATTGATCCTAAAGCGAAATCAGACCCCTTGATCGACATTTGCGGCATTTGCCGCAGCCCGAAAGCGGCAAAGGATACCTCGGGCACTGTCACATCCAGAAAGCTGGCAAGTTCGGTCACTTCGATGGTGGCATTGCCATTGGTATCGGCCTTGCCCATCGCATCGAGCATCGCCCAGGTCATCACGCCATGGCCGTTGTAGCCCTCCAGCGCCGGGGCATCGTCGGTCGAGGCCGACAGAATCGTGCGCCCCATCGCCCGCGTCAGCCGTTCTACCGCCGCCGACTGCGCCATCGCGGCATCAACAGACCGGGTGCCGGTCAGGCTGCCGCTTTCGCAGGTGTCATAGATCATCACCGATTTTTTCGCCTTCACCCGCGCCGCCCATTCCTGCCAGCGGTCTTGATCAATGCCGCGATCACGGATCGGATCATCGCCTTCAAAGCGGAAATCCTGTGGGATGAAGTAATATTTGCCCTCAACCGTTTTGCCATGGCCCGCGAGGAAGAACAGGAACACATCCTGCGATTTCGCCTTTTTGCCCATTTCGGTGAAGGCGGCGTCCAGTTTGGCTTCGGTCACATCCTTGTCCAGCAGGGTGACGACGTTGACCGTCTTGAACAGCCCAGCGCCGGATTTTTTCATCGCATTGCCAAAGGCTTGCGCATCGGCTGCGGCGTATTTCAACTGGAGGCGGCCATCGGCATAATCGTTCACCCCCACCGCCAGCACATGCAGCGCGGGCGGTTCGGAACTGGCCACGCCGTCCCATGTCACGGTCATCTGGCGGGGGGGCGAGGCGAGCAGGCCCGCCGCGTTATAGGCCACCACCTCGATGATATTGTCGCCGGGGTCCAGCGCCACGCGGGCTTTCGCGGTGGGCAGGTCTTCGTCCAAGGCGACGGGGGCACGGGTTGGCTGCACCTCGACAGTCATGCCGTTCAGCCGCCATTCGATGCGGCCAATACCGCCGCCTTCGTCTTGCAACTCGATCTCGACCTCATATTCTGGGTCAGAGGATTTCGCTGTCGGCAGTTTGAACCGGGTGATCGGCGCGGGGCCAGAGCCTAACACGCGGGCGAGGTCCAATTCGGCAGCGGCTTTGGCAACCAGCCCTTCCGGGTCGCCCAAAAGTTTGGCCGCCACCAGATCGGGGCGATACAAGGCCTGATAAACCTGATCGACCGAGAACGCCCGCAGACCATTGGACACAGACACCAGCTGCGCGCCGTTCGGCGAGGCTGCGAAGAAGCCTTCCGGCGTCAGCATCAGCCATTCACCATCGGGGGTGGCCAGAAACTCGGCCAGCAGCGCCCCGGTTTTCAGATCGTAGGCGCGATGAATGCCAACCGAATCAAGCATCACCGCTGCGCGTCCCCCCAACAAAGCCGCGCGCGCGCCACCGCCGGGCAGTTGGCTGAGTTGCGCGTTCATCTCATCCGAATAGGGCAACGACGGGTCGTAATCTATATCGGCCAGAAGCGTGTTGATCTCATCCTGGCTGAGGGGGATTTGTGTCAGCGTCTGCATGTCAAACGCCGCAGCCGCACCTTCTTCAAGGCCAGAATAGAGGTAAAACCGATCCCCCGCAGGCTCGATCTGCTCTTCCACGCCAAAGCCCGCATCAGCCATCGCCACCCGTGCCTCAAGCCGGCCTTGCGCCAGATCCCAGACCCAGACCGTGCCGCCGCCGTCACTGGTGAAAAAGCGATGGCCGTCCAGCAGGGCCGTGCCGCTTTGCGCGATGGCAAGGCGTGTGGCGAAGGTGGCTTGTTTGGTCAGGGTGACGGGATCAACCGCCAGAATATCGGTGCCTTCCGAGCCGATCAGCACAAGGCCGCCATCCGGCGCAAAGCTGATCCGATCCAGCGCCGACAGCGCGCGCGGCATGCCTTTTGCCTGCGCTTCGCTAGAGTTATCAAGGCTTTGCCCAGCGATCAGCGTGCCATCGGCCAGATTGACGCTGGCAAGATAGGCGACATAGGGATCGGATTGCGTGCCGGAATAGGCCAGCACTTTGCCATCGGGCGAGATATCCAGCGTCATCACCCGGTCCAGATTGGCGGGCAGTTCAATCCGGCGGTTGCCGGTTTCGGTGATCACATCCAACCAGTTCTGCGGTTTGTAAAAGCCATCCGGCTGCTGCACCAACTGGCTGCCCGCCAGCACCAGGGTGCCATCCGGGCCAAGCGCCATCGTCGGCACCGCAGAGGTCAGTTGCATCGGATATTCCGGTGGCGGCCCTTCCGGCACACGGGCGAGGATCGCACCAGCCAACCCCAGCCGCACCAACCCGCCGCGCAGGGTTGCAGCATAGATTTGTGTCGAATCAGCGGTGAAGCGCAGCTTGTGTGCGGGCTCATACAACGGTGGCTGGCTGGCCCCGGTGGTGGTATCCCAGATGCGGATAGTGGTGCCGTCAGCGATTGCCAGCATCTTGCCATCGGGCGAGACAACCATATCCAGCACCGGGCCTTTGAACGGATGCAGCCGGAACACTTCGGCGCCTGTCAGCGCGTCCAGCACGGCGATATGACCCGAGGCATAGCCGGTCACGATCAGATTTGTGCCGGGGATCAGCATGGCTTGGGTCAGGTCGGGCTGTTTGACCTTGCGGATCAAGCGGTGGCTGCGCATGTCCCACAGCGCCAGTTCAGCGTTGAAATTGGCGGCAAGTACGGTCAGCATTGCTGTGCCATCCTGCGCAAAACTGATGGAGTGCAACGAGACATCGTCTTGCGCGACATAGTAATGCGGGTTTGACGGCACCAGATCGAACCCCTTCGGCTGCTGGGCCTGGGCTGCGGTCAGATTGGCCAGTGGCAGGTTGAAGCGGGTCAGCGGATCAGTCGCATCCGGGGCAATCACCCCCCACAGATCGCCGATACGCACGGGGACGACGCCACCGTGATGCCGCCAGAAATCATCAAACTGCGGCTGGGCCACCAATGTGCCGTCAGGGGTGATGAAGCCGCGCTTGTCACCAATCAGCACGCCTGCCAGCCCATCGGCAAAGCCATAGGCGCGGTCAAACTCTGGCGGGATCACCAGTTCATTCTGGCCGTTGATATAGCCCCATTTTCCACCTGCGATCTGCACCGGGGCCAAACCTTCGGAAAAATCGCCCGCCGCCGTATAATCGCCGCCAAACTCGATGCCGACACCGTAGGGGATGGCATAGCCCCAGCCTTGATCGCCCTGCACTGCCGCATGGCTGTCACTGACGCCGCGCATCGCCGGGAAGGGCGCATCATCGCCCACCACCGACGAGCCATCGGCACAGTTCAGCTGCACCCAGCCGCCCGGCAGTTTGATCGCGACAAAGCCTTCGGACGGCGGCAGCGCGTCTTGCACCTCGGGCAGAGTCTGAGTGAAAGGCTCTGTGCCACCCGAATAGCTGACAAAATTGTTGTTCTGGGTGCCAGTGATGCAGCTGCCATCATTGGCAAGAAACGTGTCAAACGGCAGCGGATTGGGTTCAAAATTGCCACTGGGCGCCAGCGCATACCACTGGCCCTGATACCGGAACGGGGTATAGGTGGCGGGCTTGCCAATGGACTCATAGTCGAAGCCCGCAACCTCGGCGCCGTTCACATCGACGACTCCCCACTTTCCCGCCTTCTGCACCGGAAACCACCCCTCACCGGGATCGCCAACGGCCTGATACTGCGGGGGGGCAAGCCATTGGCCGTCACGCCCCATCAGCCCCCAGAGATCGCCCTGCTTCAGCGGCACCACGCCGTGATGCGCGGCACCAGCGTCTTGAAAACCGGGCTGAACCACCCATTGAAAGGCATCTTCAGCCACCGCAGGCGTGGCGAGAAAGGCAGCAAGGACAAGGGCGCGCACAGCAAAGCTCCGGCAAGGATGTTCGCAGCCTGCGATGGCGCGGCGGCAGTTGGCAACTGACAAGTGTTGTCATGCGGACCAGAGGACGGCTTAACTGGCGCAAACCCCGATCGGCCCCGCGAATCACGGCCTTGCATACTGGAGACCCCATGCTGCTTTACCACTCGCCCGCCACCCCCTTCGGCCGCAAGGTCATGGTGGTGATTCTGGAACTTGGCCTGAAGGATCAGGTCGAGGTGATACATGTCAGCGGCACGCCGCTGGCCCCCGGTAGTTTGCCAGTGGCGCAGAACCCGCTGGGCAAGATCCCCGCGCTGCAAACCGATGCCGGAGTGATCTACGACAGCCGCGTGATCTGCCGGTATCTGAACGATCTGGCGGGTGGCACGCTGTATCCCTCCGCCCCCGCGCTGTGGCAGACCCTGACGCGGGAGGCGACGGTGGACGGCATTCTCGAAGCCGCCCTGGCGATGGTCTATGAAGTGCGGTTGCGCCCCGAAGACAAGCAGTTTCCCGAATGGATCGAGGCGCAATGGACCAAGGCCAGCCGTGCACTGGATCTGATCGAGGCAGAGTGGATGGATCACCTGCACAGCCCGCTGGACATGCCGCAGTTCGCGCTGGCCTGTGCGCTGGAATACCTCGATTTCCGACTGGACGCGCGGAACTGGCGGCAGGGGCGGCCAAAGCTGGCGGCTTGGCAGGCCGAATTTGCCAAACGTCCGGCCATGCAGGCGACAAAACCGGTGGCGATCTGAGGTGATAAACCTGACAAAATCGCTTTAATTTCGCCGGAAAGCCTAAATCGGGCGGTGGATAGGAATGAATTGCGTAGCTTCAAGGTCGCACTTCAGGAAAAGCTGATTTCCGCCGCCCCTGTGCGTCTTTGTCCGCTGGACGCCCGCGCGTTCTGTGGCTAAACCCGCCGTGTAAGGCTCCGGGAAACCGGGGCCGCAGCTATATATCGGCCGCGCGCCTTGCGGCCTTTGAAGGGAGAAGTTCTCGTGTCCCACGCAGACGATCACGCAGGCACCCGCAGGGATTTCCTGTATTACGCAACCGCCGGGGCGGGCGTTGTTGCCACTGGCGCGGCGGTTTGGCCGCTGGTCAATCAGATGAACCCTTCGGCGGACACCCGCGCTTTGGCGTCGATCATGGTTGATATCTCGGGCGTCGCCGTTGGCACGCAGATCACCGTGAAATGGCGCGGCAAGCCGGTGTTCATCCGCCGCCGCAACGCCGATGACATCGAGAAGGGCCGCGCGGTTGCACTGACCGATCTTCCCGACACCGGTGCCGAGAACGCCAACCTCGACCCTACGGCCACGGCAGAAGACAAAAACCGCACGCTGGATGAAGCGGGTGAGTGGTTGGTGATGATGGGCGTTTGCACCCATCTTGGCTGCGTGCCCTTGGGTGACGCGGGCGAGTTCGACGGCTGGTTCTGCCCTTGCCACGGTTCGCACTACGACACGGCTGGTCGCATTCGCAAAGGCCCGGCACCGCGCAACCTGCCGGTTCCGGTGGCGAAGTTCGAAAACGCAACCACGATCAAGCTCGGGTAAGGGACAGAAATCATGGCCGGAATTCCGCACGACCATTACCAACCGAAGCCGGGCTTTCAGACCTGGCTGCACAACCGCCTGCCGATTGTCGCGATTGCCTATGACACGCTGATGATCCCGACGCCGAAAAACCTGAACTGGATGTGGATCTGGGGCATCGTTCTGGCGTTCTGCCTTGGGCTTCAGATTGTCACCGGCATTGTGCTGGCGATGCACTACACGCCGCATGTCGATTTCGCTTTCGCCTCGGTCGAGCATATCATGCGCGATGTGAACGGCGGCTACATGCTGCGCTACATCCACGCCAACGGCGCGTCTTTGTTCTTCTTTGCCGTCTATCTGCACATCTTCCGCGGCCTGTACTACGGCAGCTACAAAGCCCCGCGCGAAGTGACCTGGATCATCGGCATGCTGATCTATCTGGCGATGATGGCGACCGGCTTCATGGGCTACGTTCTGCCTTGGGGTCAGATGTCGTTCTGGGGTGCCACCGTGATCACCGGCCTGTTCGGCGCGATCCCCGGCATTGGCCCAGTCTTGCAGGAATGGCTGCTGGGTGGCCCGGCGGTCGGCAACCCCACGCTGAACCGCTTCTTCAGCCTGCATTACCTGCTGCCCTTCGTGATCGCAGCACTTGTGGCCCTGCACATCTGGGCGTTCCACAACACCGGCAACAACAACCCGACGGGTGTTGAAGTCCGGCGCACCTCGAAGGAAGAGGCCGCGAAAGACACCGTGCCGTTCTGGCCCTACTATGTGATCAAAGACCTGTTCGCGCTGGCCGTCGTTCTGGCGATCTTCTTCGCAGTCGTCAGCTTCATGCCGAACTTCCTTGGCCACCCGGACAACTACATCGAAGCCAACGCGCTTTCGACGCCCGCGCATATCGTGCCGGAATGGTATTTCCTGCCGTTCTACGCGATCCTGCGCGCCTTCACCGCCGATGTCTTCGTGGTGCAAGTGGTCGAATTCCTCTCCTTCGGCATCATCGACGCCAAATTCTTCGGCGTTCTGGCGATGTTCGGTGCAATCGCGGTGATGGCTTTGGTGCCGTGGCTGGACACTTCCTCGGTGCGGTCGGGCAAGTATCGCCCGATGTTCAAGGGCTGGTTCTGGCTGCTGGTGATCGACTTTGTGATCCTGATGTGGGTGGGCGCCATGCCGACCGATGGCATCTATCCGTGGATCTCGCTGTTCGCGTCGTTCTACTGGTTTGGCTATTTCCTTGTCATCCTACCGCTGCTGGGTGTGATGGAAAAACCGCTGCCGCAACCCGCCACGATCGAAGAAGACTTCAAGTCGCACTACGCCGATCCGGCTGAGTGAGAGAAAGGAACTGACTGAGATGTTTCGCAAAATCGCAATCAGCGCTGTCTCTGCACTGGGTCTGATGACAGGCGTGGCGCTCGCTGCCGAAGGTGGCGGCCATATCGAGGACGTGGCCTTCAGCTTTGAGGGCCCGTTCGGGACTTATGATGAGCATCAGCTGCAACGCGGGCTTCAGGTTTACACCGAGGTTTGCTCTGCCTGCCACGGCCTGAAGTTCGTGCCGATCCGTGCCCTGTCGGACGAAGGTGGTCCGCACCTGCCAGCAGATCAGGTCCGCGCTTACGCCAAGGCCTTCACCGTGGTCGACAAGGAAACCGGCGAAGATCGTGAAGGTCTGCCGACCGATCACTTCCCGGCCAACACCGCAGCAGGCGCGCCTGACCTTTCGCTGATGGCAAAGGCGCGTGCAGGCTTCCACGGCCCCTATGGCCTGGGCATCAACCAGGTTCTCAAAGGCATGGGCGGCCCCGAGTATATCGTCGCTATTCTGGCGGGCTACACCGGTGAGACCAAAGAAGAAGCCGGAACGACCTTCTATGAGAACCACGCGTTCTCGACCGGTTGGATCGCGATGTCCCCGCCGCTCAGCGATGGTCAGGTGGAATTCGCCGATGGCGCGCCGAATGACGTGAAGCACATGGCGGAAGACGTGTCGGCCTTCCTGATGTGGTCGGCAGAACCGAAGCTGAATGACCGCAAGGACGTTGGCTTCAAAGCCGTGCTGTTCCTGATCATCCTGTCCTCGCTGTTGTATCTGTCCAACAAGCGTTTGTGGGCTGGCATCAAAGGCAAGAAAGTGCACTGATCTTTGGATCATTGCTGTCGGAAAAACCCCGCCTCGCGCGGGGTTTTTTAATGCCCGGCCTTGATGGGCTACCCGAGGTAATCGCGCAGGGCTTGCGGCGGATTGGCGAACAGCTCTGCTGTAACCACCGGCGCCTGCGCAACGCCGTCCGCCACCAACACCGTCTTGTCGGCAAAGCGCTTGGCATCGCTGGGATCATGCGTAACCATCAGCACCGCAGCCCCGGTGGCGGTGGCAACTTCGTCCAGCAGCTCCAGCATCTCCGCCTTCAGGGCGGGGCCCAAGGCGGCAAAAGGCTCATCCAGCAGCAGCACGGGCCGCGCCCGTAGCAAGGCCCGTGCCAGTGCCGCCCTGCCCTGCTGCCCGCCGGAAAGCTGCCCCGGCTTGCGTGCCCCCATGCCTGCAAGGCCCACCCGTGTCAGTGCAGTGTCGATCTGCGCGGTCTGCGCAGAACTCAGCCGCAGGGTCGGTGACAGACCCAACCCAAGATTCTGCGCCAGCGTCAGATGTGGGAACAGATTTTGATCCTGAAACAGAATGGTCAGCGGCCGATCCCCCGGCGCAATCTCGGCCAGATCGCGGCCCTGCCACAGCACGCGCCCCTGCGCCGGCGCGAAGAACCCGGCCAAAGCCATCAGCAGCGTCGATTTTCCGGCACCCGATGGGCCGATCAGCGCCACGCGCTCGCCCGCCGCGACCTGCCAGTCAGCTGTCAGCCGGAAGTCATCTTGTTGCAAAACCAGCGTTTCAAGCGTCAGCATAGCGGCTTCCCAATCGGTCAAAGGCCCAGAACAAGGCAAAGCTGAGCGCCACAAGGATCAATGCCGCAGCGGCGGCCTGTTGCAACCGATAGGCCCCGATCAAATGCTGCACGAACAGCGGCAAGGTTGCGCCGCCATCCCCTGCAAACAGCGCAATCACCCCCAGATCGCCCATCGACAACGCCGCCGCCAGCCCCGCGCCATAGCCCAAAGGCCGCGCAAGCCGGGGCAAAGTGATAAACCGCAACTCCGACCGGCGTGGCAGACCCAACGTGGCGGTCAAACGGCCATAATCGGCCTCCAACTGGCGGGCCTCGGGCAACAGCAGGCGAAACAGATAGGGCAATGTCAACGTGGCATTGACCAGCACTGTCACCGGAAGCGCTAGGGTTTCCGGCGTCACAAAGGGGCGGACCGCAAGAAACAAGCCGGTGCCGAGCACCAGCGAACTCGCCGAAAGCGGTAGCATGGCGGCAAGCTCGATCATCCGACTGCGGCTGCGTGCGGCAGCTGTCGCCAAGATCAGCGCCACGCCCGAGGCCAGAATTGCCGACACCGCAGCAACAGACACCGAACGCAGTGCCGCGGGCCACAGCCCGCTGGGCAAATCGAGCAAACCGGGCAACCCCTTGATCACCACCGCCAGCAACGGTGCAAACAGGAACAGCGCGGCGGCCGCAATGGTCAGCGCATCCACCCCCTCCCGCCAGTCTTGCGGCGCGAGGGTGTCAAGGCTGCGCCCCAATCCGGCACCAAAGTTCTGCGGCAAGGTCATCCGCGCCGCCAGCAGGGTGATGCCTGCACAGAGCGCAAATTGCACTGCCGACAGCATGGCCGCGCGGCCCAGATCAAATTCAAACCGCAAGGATTGGTAGATCGCAAGCTCCAGCGTGCTGGCCTTCGGACCGCCCCCCAGCATCAGCGCGATGGCAAAACTCGCCAGACAAATCAACAGGATCACCGCGAAAATCCCCGGAAGCTGTGCGCGCAACATCGGTGCTTCCAGATGCCGGAACTGCGCGGAGGGCGGCAATCCCAGCGATTTCGCCAGACGAAACCGCTCCGCCGGGATCGACTGCCAACCATGCAGCAACATCCGGGTGGCGAGCGGCATGTTGAAGAACACATTCGCCAACACCACGCCATGCAGGCCAAAGATCGAAACCTCGGGCAGCCCCAGCCACTCAAGCCCGGTATTGATCGGCCCACCCCGGCCAAACACCGTCAGCAGCCCCATCACAGCCACCACAACCGGCAGCACAAACGGGGCCGCCAGCAGCCGGATCAATACCCCCCGCCACGGAAAGCGGCGGCGAAACAAGGCGCGGGCGACCGGGATCGCCAGCAAGCTTGAAATCCCCGCCGAAAGGCTGGCTTGCAGCACGGTAAACCGCAGGGCCTGCCAATCCGCCGGGGCCAAGGCAAAGCTGTCCGCGCGTGCGGCCACCATCGCCGCACTGCCTAAAATCAGCACGGCGATGGCAAGACTCAGCCCAAGGGCTGGGCCTATTGCGACAGCGCGGCTTGCCATTCCGCAATCGCGGGTGCGCGGGCAGCGTCGGCCTCAGATGCCGACATCAGCAGGGATTTCGCGGGCTGCACCAGCGTTTCAAAGCCCTTCGGCAAGCCCTCCGCCGGGGTTTTTGCCGGATACATCCAGTTCGTGGTGATCAGCACAGACTGCGCCGCATCCGCCGTCAGATAGGCCAGAAACTGATCCGCCAGCGCGGACTGTTGCGACGAGGCCAGCTTGCCCGCCACTTCAACCTGCATGTAATGCCCTTCTGAAAACGCCGCCGCCGCCTTGCTATCGTCATTCTCGGCGATCAGGTGATAGGCGGGCGAGGTGGTGTAAGACAGCACCATATCGGCCTGCCCCTCGGTGAACATGCCGTAAGCTTCCGACCAGCCGGGCGTCACGGTGACGATGTTATCCGCCAGATCGGCCCAGACCTGCGGGGCCTTGTCGCCGTAAGCCGCCTTCACCCACAGAACCAGCCCCAGACCAGGTGTGGAAGACCGCGGATCCTGAATCACCACTTTCAGATCAGACGCCGCCAGTTCTTCGAACGAACTTGGCGGGGTGGCCACCTTGGTCTTGTCATAGACGAAGGCAAAGTAGCCCCAGTCGAACGGCACGAAATTTGCATCCTCGAACGGCACCGGAAGCGTGTTGGGCTGGGCCGTGACCGGCGCGAACAGCCCGGTTGCCGTGGCCGCAGCGGTCAGGTTGGTGTCAAGGCCGACCACGACATCGGCCTTGCTGTCCGCCCCCTCCAGCTTAACCCGTGCCAGCAAAGCGGCACCATCGCCTGCGGTGACGAATTGAACGTCACAGCCACAGCTGGCCTCAAAGCCCTTCTCGATTGCGGGGCCGGGGCCCCATTCAGAGGTGAAGCTGTCGTAGGTCAGCACGGTAAGAACGGGGGTGTCGGCTGCCGCCTGTGAGGCGATGACAGCGAGGCCCGCAGCGAGGAGTTTGGTGGTCATGTGTCTCTCCAACGTTGCGACGGAAATGGTCGGGGATGGAGAAATCCAGCACCTTCCCTCCGCCGGTATGATCCGGTTCAGGTTCAACGGGTCCGCATCGCTGCATCTCATCCTTCGGGTCGTTTCAACAAAACGACCGTGGGCACCCCGAGGTGGGGCGAAGCATAGGGAAACCCGTGTTAGGTGCAAGGGGGAGTTTGGGATGAGGCGTGTCCACGCGTGGACACGATGCGTGCGGCTATGATTTCAATGGGTTATGGGTGTGCAGTTTACCAAATTTTAGGGTTTGCACCCCCGTAACACTCTTTGTCTGGCAAGCATTTAAGTGCGTTAAGCCCGCAATGTTGCTGAGACACAGCAGCCATCGCTCAATGATCCTATGCCGCACACTCATCTTGCGCCATGAAAGCGCGCAATCCGGCTGCAGGATCATCGTCAAACCTGTCCTCGGTCAAAGCCAGTTCTGCGATGCGGTCGAACCGGAAGGTGCGAAAACCTTGCCGCAGTTCGCACCAAGCCGAAAACATCCAGCCATCGCTCAAGTTCCAGATCGCCAGAGGGCGGACACGGCGATCAGAGCACTCTCCGCCTGCGCCCCTGTAGATCATCTGCGCCACGAACCGCTTGCGGATCGCAGCGCGCAGCAACGCTGCATGTGGCGGAGCATGGGAATTTTGGCGCAACGTGAAATACGGCGCATCGGCCAGTTTGCGCGCCTCGGGCTGCGGCATGCTGGCTTGAATTTTTGCGCGGGCTTCGCGGGCGGCCAAGATCAACGCCGGATCGCCCGCAGCCTCTGCAAAGGAAAGCCCGACGGCCAGTGCCTCCAACTGGTCATAGGTGAAGGTCATACTTGGTAGGTCAAAACCGGGCCGCAACAGATAGCCAACACCGGCCTCGCCCTCAATCGGAAGACCAGAGGCCTGAAGATGGGCAATGTCGCGGTAGATGGTGCGGCTGCTGACTTCCAGATGCGCAGCAAGGTCATCTGCCCGGCTGACACCACGGCCCCGCATTTGGTTAACCAATCTGAAAAGGCGTTCTGCGCGGCGAATGGGCTTCCCCTTTCTGCGTTCATCCAAGCAGGGTGGCTCGGAGCTATTCTCTAGCATGCAGCGCCCGTTCCCGCGAGTCTTGAGCGCGCGATACCGGATCCCCGCGCCGGACATCTGGCGCGAGGACGGCCTGAAAGGGCATTGCGGCTAGTCGGCGGCGGTCGCCTCAATCTCAATCATAAGCGGCAAAATCGCCAGTCGGGTGACGCCCAGCAAAGTCATCGGCGGTGCAGCTCCAAGTCGGCCGAACCGGATGCCGAGCAGGTCGAAGTGCTGCATGGCCGCGTCGACATCAGTGGCGAAGATGGTCAGCTTCGTGACATTGGCCAGACCCATACCCGCCGCATTCAAGACAGCCTCTACGTTATCCAGCGCAAGCTGCAACTGGCCCCGCATATCGCCGGGATGCTGCGGATTGCCCTCGGCGTCGATGGCGCTCTGGCCGGCGCAGATCAGGTGCCGGTTAGCGGCTTGCAGGATTTCGCCCTGATTGTAACCAAGCTTCAGCGACCACGGCCACGGATTGACTGGTGTTCTTTTCATAGCCTGTGCTTCCTCATCACGTTGTTCACAGTCCAGTAAGAAGCACAGCCCTGCTGACAGCGTGGTGTCAGGAGTGAAGCCGCACCGCGCAGGTTTTTTGCGGAAGCGTCGCTTGGGGATTTCAGCCGCGTGTCGATTTTTCTGCGAAAAATCTTCTGTCTGGCGCGGGCTTGGCTTATTGGGGGAACAAAGAGGAGCCTGCCCATGAGCCTGAACACCTTCGGTCATCTGTTTCGCGTCACCACTTGGGGCGAAAGCCACGGGCCTGCGATTGGTTGCACGGTGGATGGCTGTCCTCCGGGGATCAAGTTGAGCGAGGCGGATTTGCAGCCTTGGCTGGATCAGCGGAAACCGGGGACCAGCAAGTTCACCACGCAGCGGAAAGAGGCGGATGAGGTTCGGATTCTGTCGGGGGTGTTTGAGGGGGTCACAACCGGGACGCCGATCCAGTTGATGATTGAGAACACCGACCAGCGCAGCAAGGATTACGGCAACATCGCGCAGGCGTTTCGGCCGGGGCATGCGGATATCACCTACCATCAGAAATACGGGATCCGGGACTATCGCGGGGGTGGGCGGTCTTCGGCGCGGGAGACGGCGTCGCGGGTGGCTGCGGGGGGGGTTGCTCGGGCGGTGTTGGCTTCGTTGGCGCCTCAGGTTCGCATCAGCGGGTATATGGTGCGGATGGGGGTGATGGGGATTGATCGGTCGCGGTTTGATGCGGGGGAGATTGGGAGGAACCCGTTCTTCTGTCCTGATCCGGTCGCGGTGCCGGAGTGGGCTGACTATCTGGATGGGTTGCGGCTGGACCACAATTCGGTGGGGGCGGTGATTGAGGTCACGGCTTCGGGGGTGCCTGCGGGGTTGGGGGCGCCGATTTATGGGAAGTTGGATTCGGATCTGGCGGCGGCGATGATGTCGATCAATGCGGTGAAGGGGGTGGAGATCGGGGACGGGTTCGATGCCGCGACGTTGACCGGGGTTGAGAATGCGGATCAGATCAGGATGGGGGCGGATGGGCCCGAGTTCTTGTCGAACCATGCGGGGGGGATCTTGGGCGGGATTTCCAGCGGGCAGCCGGTGGTGGTGCGGTTCGCGGTGAAGCCGACCTCGTCTATTCTGACGCCACGGGAGACGATTGATGCGACCGGGGCGGAGATTGATCTGGTCACCAAGGGGCGGCACGATCCTTGCGTGGGGATCCGGGCGGTTCCGGTGGGGGAGGCGATGATGGCCTGCGTTCTGGCCGACCATCTTTTGCTGGACCGGGGCCAGACCGGCGGGGTTCGGGGCCGGATCGGGTAGGGTCCCAACTCGGGACCTTTTTTTGTTGTTTTATATCAGTGGATTGGGGTGAGGCGTTAAGGATTTGTTATGCCTCTACTATTGTAATAGGTTACGCCCTGAACGCGCACGTATCCTCACAAGTGTTCGTTCAAGTTCGCAGGATCAACATCTTTCAACGATTTCCAAATCGTTTCGCAGACAGCTATCCAAGTGTCGCTAATGCCAAGCGAAATGTACTTGCTTGGTACGCCACGCAACTCTGCTATCTGATCAATGGTTGAGGCCCCTTCTCGCACTTTGTCACGATCCGGTTTGCGATACTCTAACGGGTAAATCAGTTCGGTCGCGATGATCTCAGCAAGCCGTTCTGAGTCAGCCTCTGGAACCGAGAAGTCATCGAAAAGCCCCGAACCATTTTTTAAGCTATCAATTGTCTGGCAAGGGTCTGGCTGATGGTCTCCGGTCTGGTCAACAAGCAAATGGCACATCTCTTTTACAGTTGCAAACCGTTGCCAAGTGATGTGTTCGCCTTCCATAACCCAAATTTTGTTAACTTTGCCTTCCTCATGACGCTCGACAAACGCCCGATGGAAATCACTTTTTACCTTCACAGTCTTCTTTTCAATTACAAAGCCTGTGAGGGTTTGGATAATCCACTGAAGGTTTTCAATACTAACTTTCCCGCCGGCTTCATCGCCGTCAGTGTGCATCCAATAATAATGATTAACTCGCTTGGCTTGGTAAAAAGCATCAAACAACTTTAACAGCTTGTCAGACAAAATTTTACCTCTCGCCGTGGCCCAAATTATGGCTATACGGCGAAGAAGTAAGAGTCAACTGCTTGTGCTTATATGGCCTTTTTAAGGCTAAAGTCACCAAAATCGAGTGGTTGGGTCTGGCCTTGCGAAATAGCGTTTTGTATATTGAGTAGGTCTTGAAGAACTTGCTCACGACTGCCTTCATCAAGATTCTTGTGAAGAAACTTGACATCGACTAGGCCCTCGTCGCGGCACTTAGCCTGATAGAGGGACTTCACACCAGTTTCTGCATCATCAAACATCGTCGCCTCCTTTGTCCGCCTAAACTCAACAGTGTCCAGAAAAGTGCTCATGAGACTCTCAACATGTGAGCCACTCGTGCATCCTTCAGACCCAGCTACGCCGCCAATGCGGCAATTCTTTGTCACGCCTTCAGTCCGCGGCCCTCTCTCAGCGGTAAGCACCGCCAAGACAATCGCGCCCTCGACTGCTTCAGTCGAACGCGCTTCTCCGCTAAGTCTTTTAGTCATCGTTTGTACTTCTCTTACCCCTATTTGATTGATTCCGCGTCAAGGGGCTTGACACAGTTCTACACCTATACCTGCACAACATACAATATCTTGACAAACCGTACATCGCTTCTAGCGACTGATTCGGCACACTTTTCGCCGTCGCGAGCCGCTCGCCCGCACGTCAGTCAAGCAACCTTTACTCTTGACATATGGGGCTGAAGAAGCCGTCGACAAGCGCAAGCTTCTCATCATCGAGTTAAATAGTCATTAATTTCATCATCACAACTCTCAGTGGCCCCTCCTCGCCCTGATCACCCCCTCGGCTGAAACTGCCGCTCGATTTCGTCGAAAATGTCGTCGATCAAACCTGCTTTGCGGGCTTCCGGCCCGGTGAAGCGCATGATCCAGCCGTTGCGGCAGACTTCTCGCCTTATCGTCAGCCCCTGTTTCAGGGTCAGCAGCCGACGCGGGCGGCCGGGTTTGGTGGGGGTGGGGTCGGACTCGGGGGCGAGGGCCTCGGCGAGCGTCGGGATCAGGGCGGCCCATTGGCTGGGCAGGCTATAGCTCCGGTTTTCCTTGAGAATCTGATGGATGAGGGGGGTGAGGCCGCCTCGGAGGGCGGCTGCGAGGCGCTCGATCTGGTTTTGTGAGAGCAGTTCGGGGGTGGTGAAGGCATCCTCTAACTCCTCGGCCACAAGGGCGAGGGTGCGCAGGCGGGTGCGTTTTTGTTTGGTGGCGGTGGGGTGCAGGGCGGCGATGGCGGCGTCGATGGTGGGGAACAGGTCTTGGGCGACGCAGGTGGCGAGGGTGAGGCCGCGCTCCCACGGGGTGAGGTTTTCGCGGATTTCGTTTTCGGCGATCATTTGCGCCATCGCGTCGGGGATCGAGGCGGGGGTGCGCAGGAAGGCGGGGATGGTGGTGTGGGCGCTGGGGTTGCGGCTGTGCAGCAGGCGGGTGGCGGTGAGGCGGCGCAGGCCGGAGATCAGGCCGTAGCGGTGGGTTTCGGTGGGTTGGGAGAGCGCCCAGACCTCGATGGGTTGGCGCAGGCCATCACGGGCGATGGAGGCGGCGAGGTCTTCAAGCGCTGCGGTGTCGAGGTGCGAGCGGTCGCGCAGCAGGGCGTTTTCGAGGATTTCGGCGGTGGGGATCTGGGTGATGTCGGGGTGCATGGTGGCCTCCTGTCTGGGGTGCAGGGTGCCGGGGCGTGGTTAAGGTTGGGTTATCTGGGCGCGCTGTAGGATTTCGGGGTGGTCGTGCAGGTAGATGCGCAGCCAAGGGGTGAAGATTTCGGGGGTGGTTTGGGTGTCGTGCAGGAGTTTGGCGAGGGGGACCCAGGCGGTGTTCATGACTTCGCTGGGGTTGGGGGTGATGTGCAGGGTGCGGGGGGCGTGGGCGGTGAAGATCTCGACGAGTTCGTGTTCGATCATGTCGGGGGGCACGGGCGCGCGGTATTCGACTTGGCCGGCGGGGGTGAGGTGCAGGTTGGTGAGGCCGAGTTCTTCGTGCAGGCGGCGGTGGGCGCAGGTTATCGCGGGTTCGTCCCAGTGCGGGTGGGTGCAGCAGGTGTTCGCCCAGAGGCCGGGGGTGTGGTATTTGCTGAGGGCGCGTTGCTGGATCAGGACGTGATCGCCCGAGAGGACGAAGACCGAGACCGCCTTGTGGCGCAGGCCGCGGCGGTGGGTTTCGAGTTTATCGGTGGCGGTGAGGGTGCCGTTGATCCAGGCGGGGATGAGGGTCATGACGGGCCTTCTCGCGGTTTTGCCGGGTGTGGCGCGGGCGCGGGCGGTTTGCAAGGGGGATCAGCCCGGAACGTGCAGGATGATGCCATCCAGCGCTTCGGTCATTTTGATCTGGCAGGACAGGCGGGAAGTGGGCTGGCGGTCGGCGTCGGTGACGTCGAGCATGTCGTCTTCAAAGCCGCTGGGGGGGCCTGTGCGGGCGGCCCATGCGGGATCGACGACGACGTGGCAGGTGGCGCAAGACAGCGAGCCGCCGCATTCGCCGATGACATTGGGGATGTTGTTGGCGACGGCGGCTTCCATCAGGTTGAGGCCGGGTTTGACGGTTGCGGTGACGGTTTGACCGTTGGGGAGATGCCAGGTGGCTTGCATATAACGCTCCGGTTTGGCGGAGATGCCGGGGGCCAGCCCCCGGGCCTCCGGGATATTTATGCCAATGTGAAAGCGGCAGAGGATTCTTTGCGATTTTCGCGCCGCACTCGTGTGTGTTTACCGATTGGAAGGGATTGGCGGGCTACAGATACCAGATGTACCAATCGCGCAGGGCGTCGGGATCAAGCAGGGCGGTTTTCTCAACCTCGGCGCGTTTCATATAGAGGTGGTTTTCGACCAAGCCTGCGCCTACGGCGGTGGTAAGGGGGGTGTCGGCTTCCAGATCATTCAGCGCCTCGGAAAGGGAGGCGGCGGTGCCTTGGGTGGCGTCGTTAGAGGAAAAGCCGTTGCCGGATTCCATCGGCTGTAGGGCATATTTGCCCTCAAAGCCAAGCAGGGCGGCTTGCAGTATGGTGGCTGTAGCGGTGTAGGGGTTTGAGGTGGCATCGGCCATCCGGTGTTCCAGCCGGGCCTTCTTGCCGCCTTCGGCAGAGACGCGGACGGTGACGTTGCGGTTGTCGCCGCCCCAGTTGCACCAATAACCCGACAGGCTGGCAGGTTGCAGGCGGTTATAGGATTGGGCGTTGGGGGCGATCAGGCCCGCCATGGCTTTGTGATGCTGCATCCAGCCGGCGATGCAGCCTTTGGCGAGCGGGTTGAGGTTGTTCGGGTCGCCATGATCGCCATTGGCCAGCGCGTTGTGGTCTTTGGCATCGGAGAAAGACAGGTTGATGTGCATGCCATTGCCGCCTTTGCCGGGGATTGGTTTCGGCAGGAAGCTGAGGATCACACCATGATCCCAAGCAATTTCGCGGGCCATTTGACGGAACAGCACGACAGTATCGACGTGATCGACAGCGGGGCCGAAGGTCAGGGTGAATTCATATTGCGGGGTGTCATATTCGGCGGTGATCAGATCCAGCGGCAGGCCGATCTCCTGCGCCTTGTTCCAGATCGCATCGGTGAAGCGCTTGGGATCGCTGAAATTTCCGGTGCCATAGACCACGCCGCCGGGGGTGTCGTAGGGCACGATCTGACCGTTTTCGTCGCGGATGAAGGCGTAAGCTTCCAGCTCGATGCCGACTTTCGGGGTCAGGCCGTGTTTCTCCCACGCGGCAACCGCGCGTTTCAGGGCAGAGCGCGGGCACATCGGGATCGGGGTGCCATCGGCGGCGTAGAGGTCTCCGGTCACGACTTTGGTGTTCGGCTCCCAGCCTTGGCGGATTTCGTCGCCCTTCCAGCGCAGGGCCATGTCGGGGAGGCCTTCGAGACACTTGGTGCCGGGGGCTTCGATCAGCAGGTCTTTGTCGTAATGCACCGAAAAGGTCGGGCGGGCGAAGCGGCTTTCGTCGTCTTTCAACTTGCTGGCGGGCAGGTATTTGCCGCGCATGATCGACAGGTGATCGCAGAACATCGCGCGCAGGCGCTGGGGGTGATCGGTCATGGTAACTCCCTGAGGCGGCTCTGATGGCCGCTTTTTAGTCGCTTAATTGAGCGTGACGCTGACGGGCAAAGATTTCAGCCCGCCGACGAAATTCGAGCGCAGGTATTTGTGATCGCCCGCAGGTTCGATCTTGCGGATGCGTTTGGCAAGTTCTTCGAACAGCACACGAACCTCTAGGCGGGCGAGCCACATGCCAAGGCAGACATGCGGACCGCCTTGCCCGAAAGCCATGTGGCGGTTGTTCTGGCGGGCAAGGTTGACGCGCATCGGATTGTCGAAGGCGGTCTCATCGCGGTTGCCGGACAGGAACCAGTATACCACCTTTTGGCCCGCCTTGATCTGCTTGCCGTGGTAGTCAAAATCGCGGGTGGCGGTGCGGCGGAAATAGATCGCCGGGGTGGCCCAGCGGATGATTTCATCCGGGGCGGTATCCCAGACGGTGCCGGATTGCAGCAGCGGCAGCAGTTCGGGCTGATGGGCAAGGGCTTGCAGACCAGCCGCGATGGAATAGCGGGTGGTGTCGTTGCCGGCGGCGACCAGCAGGCAGAAGAAATTGCGGAATTCGTGTTCCGGCATCACCGTGCCATCGGCGGCGGGTTCCATGATCAGTGGCAAGATGCCCGAGCGGTCACCGGAAGCGGCTTTGCGGGCCATCAGGTCTTTGGCATAGACGAACAACTCGGCCCCGGCGGGGGAGTTGAACGGCATCATGCGGAATTCATCGGTGGTCATCTTGTCGAGGACATGGGTGGTGAAATCCGGGTCTGTGTTGGCGATCAGCGCATCGCCTTTGGCAACCAGCCACGGCAGGTCTTCGTCGGGCGTGCCCATGATGCGGCCCAGCATCCGCATCGGCAGTTGGCGGGCGATTTCGGCGGTGGCGTCGAAAGTGCCTTTCGGCAGGGTATTATCAAGGATGTCGATGCAGATGTCGCGGATCACCTGTTCAAACTGCGCGATCACCGGGCGCGAGAAGGCTTTGGCGACACGGATACGGGTGGCCATATGCTCGGCGCCGTCGGTTTCCTGAAAGGTGCGGCGGGCGAGATATTCTTCGTAAGACTGATCCTCGATGCGGATGCCACGGGCGGAAGACAGCAGATCGGTCTGGCGGTTGAGTTCCAGAATATCGGCGTGGCGGGTGACGGACCAGTAGTTTTCGCCTTGGGCATAGTCGGTCCAGTGCATCGGATCCTCGCGGCGCAGGCGGGCGAAGGTGTTCAGCGGTGCACCCTGCGCGAAGGCATCATGGCTGGACAGATTGGCATGGCCATCGTCAGTGGGGGTCCAGAGCGTCATATTTCCTCGCTTGCCGTGGGGCTGATTTATAAATATGCTATACATGTTCATAAATATGTAAAGAGAAAGATTATGCATATTGCGGTGCTGGTGGCGAACACCGATGAGAGCGACTTTGCGCAGGCGCATCCGAAGGATGGCGCGAAGTTTGCCAGCCTGTTGCAGGGGCTGCGGCCGGAGTGGCGGATGAGCAGTTTCTCGGTGAAGGATGGCGAGTTTCCGGCGGATGCGGCGCGGTTTGACGGCTGGATCATCACCGGCAGCCCGGCCTCGGTGCATGATTCGGACGCTTGGGTGCGGCGGTTGTTGGGGCTGATCCGGCAGATCGTGGCGCGCGGAGAGCCGTTGTTTGGCGCGTGCTTTGGGCATCAGGCGATTGCGGTGGCTTTGGGCGGGTTGGTTGGCGACAACCCCGGCGGTTGGGTGTTTGGGGCGGTGGATACGGTGATGGAGGGGGCGCAAATGCGGCTCTACGCGGCGCATAGAGAGCAAGTTTTGGCGGTGCCAGAGGAGGCGGTGGTGCTCGGGGGCAATGCGGATTGTGCGGTGGGAAGCTTTGCGATTGGGCGGAGCGTGCTGACCACGCAGTATCATCCCGAGATGACGCAGGGGTTCATGACCGCGCTGGTGGCGGAATATGCGGATAAATTGCCTGCGGAAGTGGCGGCGCGGGCGCGGGCGTCTCTGGCGGTTGCGTCGGACCTGGATGTGATCGCGGCGCGGATGGTGCGGTTCTTTGAGGAAGCCGCCGTGGAACCGTTACTTTAGGCCGTTTAGAGCCGTTTATGCGCGGCTAAACCCAGTGCGATCCAGTGGCCAGACTGGACGGCGGACGCGGGTGTAGGGCCGCAGGTGGGCTTGCGGGGTGGCGAGCGCGCCGGTGTCGCAGACGATGACTTTGCCCGCGATCGGCTCGAACGCGGCGCGGAAGTGTTGCATGGATTTCACCACCAGAAAGCGCAAGCTGGCGGGTTCGATGCCGAAGGTGCGAACCTGCATCAGATCGAGCATTTGAGCCGGCTGGGTGACGACAAGGATATCAATGCCATTGACGCGCAGAACGGCGGTGGGGCCGAAGCTGTGGGTGATGCCGCCGAGGATCGGGCCATTGCCGGTATAGCTGCCATCGGACAGGTGGATGATTTCGCCTGTCACATTCAGCGGGCCGCCGCCAAAGCTGGGGTCTTGCTTGCCGCCAAGGGCGAGGGTGACATGATCGCCGACAGTGTGGCGGTGCAGGATGGCTGCCGCCTGAGGGTCGATCATCGGGGCGAAAGCGCCGCCTGTGGCTTTGGCGTCAAACAGCGCCTGCAACAAAGCGGTGGCGTCGCCGTAGGCGCCTGCGCCGGGGTTGTCGGCGTAGTCGGCGATAACAAGCGGGCCGTGGCTGGCGTCGAAATCGCGGGCTTGTTGGGCGGCGGTGGCGGGGGTGAGGAAATCGTTCGAGACAGAGTCGCGCTGCGCCCAGATCGTATTGGCCAGACCTTCGGCAATCGCGCGGGCGCGGGTATCGGCTGAGGGGATATTCTGGTCGTAGCTGACCAGAACGGTTGGGCCAGCCTCCAGAATATCAGCCTCGGCGAAGCCCGCGTTGATCGACACCGCAAGGATGCCGGGTTCGGATTCGTGCTGTGTGGCGCGGGTGTAGAGGGCGGCGGTTTGCGGCACATCGGTGCGGCCTGCGTTGGCTTCATCCAGCATCGGCAGGTGGGTGCGCAGGGTAGTGGGGCGGGTTTTACCACGCAGCATCGCATCCAGAAGGCGGGCGGCGTGGCGGCCGGTCTCGCGCATGTCGATATGCGGATAGGTTTTGTAGCTGACCATGATCTGCGCTGCCGCGACCATCGCGGGGGTGACCATCGCGTGCAGATCCAGCGTGACGGCGATGGGCATATCCGGGCCGACAATGCCGCGCAGGCGGTGCAGGAGTTCGCCTTCGCCATCTTCGCAGAACGTCGGCACCATTGAGCCGTGCAGGCTAAGGAGGATTCCGTCCAATGTGTGGCGATGCTGCCGCGCGCTATCGCAGATCAGGCCCGCGATATGGTCAAACGCCTCAGGCGCCACACGCGCGCCGGGGGTGGCATGGGCGGAAACGGTGTGGGTGATCTGCCAGCCTGCGGCACGGCCAATGTCGAGGAAACCCGCCAGTTCTTCGTTCACATCGCCGAAGCGGTCGATGGCAGTTTGGCCCAGATCCAGCACATCGTTGCGGAAATCTTGCAGGGTGGTTTCGCCCTTTTTGAAGGTGTTGCTTTCGTGGACGAAAGAGCCGGTCAGGATGTGGAAGGGCATGATTGGGCTTTCAAAGCGGGTGGAAGCAGGCGGTGGGGTGGGCTGAGGCATCCAACGCGGGGCGTTCTATGCGGCAGCGATCTGTGGCGCGCGGGCAGCGTCCGGCAAAGGCGCAGCCGGGGGGCAGGTCAAATGGGCTGGGGATTTCGCCGCTGAGCGGGGCTATGGCACGGCGGCGCTGCGGGTCCGGGGCAAAACCGCTGTCGATCAGGGCGCGGGTGTAGGGATGGCGGGGTTGGGCATCGGCGGTGGGCAGGATTTCCACCACAGCGCCGAGATACATCACCACAATGCGATCGCAGAAATAGCGCACGAGGCCGAGATCGTGGCTGATGAACAGGTAGGTCAGGCCCATCTGATCGCGCAGGCCTGCCAGCAGATCAATGATTTGGGCCTGAATAGAGACATCTAGGGAAGCGGTCGGTTCATCCAGCACGACAAATTCGGGGCGCAGGGCAAGGGCACGGGCGATGCCGACGCGCTGGCGCTGGCCGCCAGACAGTTGATGCGGGTGGCTGGTCGCCATGTGGGTTGGCAGGCCGACGGCGGTGAGCATTTCGGCGATCTGGCCGGGGAGCAGCGGGCGGCGTTGCACGGTGAAGGGTTCGGTCAGCACATCAGCCACGGAAAAGCGCGGGTCGAGCGAGGAATACGGGTCTTGAAACACCATCGCCATGCGTTTGCGCGCGGCGCGCAAGGCGCTGGGGCCAAGACTGGTGAGGTCGGTTCCATCCATGACGACGCGACCCGAACTAGGCTCTAACAAGCGCAAAACCAGTCTTGCGAGGGTGGATTTGCCGCAGCCGCTTTCGCCCACAACGCCGACGACTTCGCCTTTGGCGATGGTCAGCGACACATCGCGCACCGCCAGCATGGCGCGGGGGCGTTTGAGGAAACCACCGCCGGTTTGGAAGCGTTTGGTCAGGGCTTCGATCTGGAGCATCGGGGCGGTCATAGCGCGGGCTCTGGCAGGTGCAGGCAGGCGGCTTGGCCATCGCCACGGGCGGTCAGAGGTGGAATTTGGGCGGCACATTCGTCGGTGGCTTTGGCGCAACGGGGATGGAAGCGGCAGCCTGTGGGGTATTGGCGGGCGGAGGGGACAGCACCGGGAATGCCGCGCAGGGTGCCACGCGCCATGCCTTCCTGCGGGATGCAGTTGATCAGGGCTTTGGTATAGGGGTGCTGCGGGGCGGCGAAAATCGGGGCGACGGCGCCTTCCTCGGCCAGACGGCCCGCATAGAGCACCGCGACCCGGTCGCAGATTTGCGCGACGACGCCCATGTCATGGGTGATCAGCAGCAGGGCGACGCCTTTTTCGCGCACGAGGGCGGCGAGGATCTGGATGATTTGGGCCTGCACAGTGACATCCAGCGCGGTGGTCGGCTCATCGGCGACGATCAGTTCGGGGTCGCCTGCCAGCGCCATAGCGATGACGATGCGTTGCTTCATGCCGCCGGAAAGCTGATGCGGCCAAGCCTCGGCCACGGCATGGGCTTCGGGGATGCGCAGTTGCGTCAGCAGATCAAGGGTGCGGGCGCGGGCGGCTGATTTGGTCAGACCCAGATGCAGGCGGGAGACCACGTCAATCTGCGCGCCGATGCGTTGCACGGGGTCCAGCGCGGTCATCGGGTTTTGGGTGACAAAGCCGATCCGCCTGCCCCGCAGGGCGCGGCGTTGCGGGTCGGTGAGGGTGGCAAGATCTTGGCCGTCAAACCGCACCGCACCGGCGCTGACGCGGCCACCGATCAAGGGCAGCAGGCCCATCGCGGCCATCGCGGTGAGGGATTTGCCGGAACCGGATTCGCCAACGAGGCCGAGAGTTTGGCCGCGTTCCAGCTTTAGGCTGACGCCATCGAGCAGCTGCGCCGAGCCGATGGAAACGTTGACGTTTTGCAGTTCCAGCAGCGTGGTCATACCGCCCTCCGCATCCGGGCGCGGATGTCGAGTTCTGCGATCAGCGCATCGCCGTAGAGGTTGATCGCGACGACGGTGATGGCGACGGCGAGGCCGGGGAAGATGATGATCCACGGGGCTTTGAACACGAGGGCCGAGCCTGCCGACATCATGCCGCCCCAGGATGGCACCGGGGGTTGTGCGCCAAGGCCGAAGAAGCCGAGGGTGGCTTCGAGGATGATGGCATCGCCCGTTGCCAGCATGGCGCTGACCAGCACGGGGGCGAGGGCGTTGGGCAGCAGGTGGCGGAACAGGATATGGCCGTTGCCGGCACCAAGGCTGGCGGCGGCTTCGATGAAGGTTTCGCCCTTCAGCGTCATGATCTGGGCGCGGGTCAGGCGGGTGAATTGCGCGAGATATGCCACCGAGATCGCGACCATGGTGCCGGTGGTGCCGGGGCCGATGATCGCGACCAAGATCAGCGCGATCAGGATTTCGGGGAAGCTCCATGTCAGGTCCACCACGGTGGTGACGGCGCGGTCAAACCAGCCGCCGAACCATGCGGCGGCGGCGCCCAGGGTCATGCCGCAGAGCACTGAGATGGAAATGGCGATGCTGCTGACCGACAGCGAGGTGCGCGCGCCATACATCAGGCGGGTGAGCAGATCGCGGCCAAATTCATCGGTGCCAAGCCAATGGCTGGCCGAGGGCGGTTGCCATGCAGATTTAAGCTCTTGAATATCATAGGCATAGGGAGTCAGCAGCGGGGCCGCGATGGCGGCGAAGATCACAAGGATCAGCCAGAGGCCAGCCGGGGCACCTGCGGGGCGACGCAGCGCGCGGATTGGGGCGGGCAGCGTCATGCGAGCGCCGCCCGGACGCGCGGGTCCATTGCGGCTTGTAGGATGTCGCCTAGCAGGGTGCCAAGCATGACGGCCATCGCCAGCATCAACAGGCAGGCTTGCACCACGGGGTAATCGTGTTGGCTGAGGGATTTGATCAGCAGGGTGCCAAGACCGGGGCGGGCGAAGACCACCTCAACCGTCACCGCGCCGCCTAATATCCAGCCGATGCGCAAAGCGAGGATGGTGACCACCGGGATCAAGGCATGGCGCAGGACATGGCGGAGTTGGATGCGCAGCGGCGACAGGCCCTTGGCGTGCAGCAGGGTGACGAAATCGCGGCCAGAGGCTTCGATCATCGCGACGCGGGTGATGCGGGCGACGAGGGCGGTGCCGCCCAAACCGATGGTCAGAACCGGCAGCACCAAGGCGCTGGCGCTGCGTGCGCCGGAGACCGGGAACCAGCCGAGCCAGACCGAAAAGATCAGCATCAGGATCAGACCGAGCCAGAAGCTGGGCATGGTGGAACCGAGCAGGACGCCGCCCATAATGGCTCTATCCGGCCATTTGTCACGATTCAGCGCAGCGAGAACGCCTAAGCCGATACCGACGACGGATGAGAACAGCAGCGCAAAGCCGCCCAGCCGCAGCGAATGGGGAAGGGCTTGCAGGATCAGATCCGACACCGGGCGGCGGGCGACGATGGCGGTGCCAAGATCGCCCTGCATCACCTTGGACAGCCAGATGCCGTATTGCACCGGCAGCGGTTGATCGAGGCCATAGCGGGCCTCCATCTCGGCGCGGGCCTCGGGGGACGATCCAACCTTTAGTAGGTTATCGACCGGATCGCCGGGGATGAAATGCAGGATCAGGAAAATCACCAGCGAGACGGCAAGGAACACCGGCACAAGCATCACGATCCGACGGATCAGATATGAATACATGGCCGTTGCCCCTGCCCTGCGCCGTTATTCCTTCACTTCCATATCCATCACGGCGGTAGAGCCTACGACGGGCGCGTTCATCGCCTCGGGCATCACCAGACGGTCGGCATTATAGGCAACGCTGTCGACTGGCTGATAGATCGGGGCCATCGGGAACTGGGTCAGCACATATTCATGGTAGGCGGTGAAATTGGTCACGCGCTCTGCCATGTTTTTCGCCCCGGTCATCGCGGCTTTGCGCAGTTCTTCGGCCTTGGGATCGTTGAACATCGAGACGTTCGGGTAGCCCAGACGATCCGCGCCAAAGAACCAATCGACGATGTCGGCGTTGTCCCAGTTATAGGAACGAACGGCGAGTTGCTGGGTGCCGGTCTTGTATTGATCGCGGATCATCGAGCTGTCGAAGGTGGTGATTTCGGCCTCAACGCCCACGGCTTTCAACTGGGCTTGCACCACTTCGGTGAGGCGGCGGAAGATGCTGTCGCTTTGGGTCCACAGGCTGACTTTCAGCGCCACGCCGTCTTTGGCGCGCACACCATCCGTGCCCATCACCCAGCCAGCTTCATCCAGCAGGGCATTGGCGCGGGCGGGGTCGTAGTGGATTTTGGCGCTGTCCGCGACTTGGCCTTCTGGCAGCGCGGAGATCAGGAACGTGTCGGCAATAGCACCAACGCCGCCGAACACAGAGGCGAGGATTTCTTCTTGGTTGATCGCTTTGGCAACGGCTTCGCGCACTTTGATATCGTCAAACGGCGCTTTGGTGACGTTGATCGGCATGTAGTAGACGTCTTGGCCCGGAAGGGTCAAAACCGCAAGGTTAGGCTCTTTTTGCACCTCTGACAGCAGGTCAGCGGGCACGCCGAGCAGCATATCGACGCCGCCGGTTTTCAGCTCTAGAAACGCGGTGGAATCTTCGGCGATTTCGCGGAAGGTGATTTTGGCGATATGGGCGGGGCCGGTGTTTTTCGCCAAGGGCGAGCCCCAGGTGTAATCGTCATTGCGCACCAGCACGGTTTCCTGACCGACGGTGAAGCTTTCCAGCTTGAACGGGCCGGTGCCATAGACTTCGGTGACGCCATAATTGTCGCCCAAAGCGGCAAAGGATTTCGGCTCGACCACCGACATGAAGCTGGAGGACAGGTTATACAGCATGTTCGGTTCGGGCCGCGCCATGACGAATTTGACGGTCAGATCATCGACCACTTCGACGCTTGCGATGGCTTCGGTCATATAGGCGTTTTCGCTGCCCTTGAAGGCTTCTAGCCACGGGCCGATGGTGGCGGCGTTGAAGGGTTCGCCATTGTGGAAGGTGACGCCGGGCTTCAGATGGAAGGTCCAGGACATGCCGTCGGGGGCTTCTTCCCAGGATTCGGCCAGCCACGGATGATAGGACAGATCGGAGGCCTGGCTGATCATACGGTCAAAGATCAGCGTGGTGGCTTTATTCAGGTTGTTGGCTTTGATAGGGTTGTAGGTGGGCGCGCCGACCTCACTGGTGTTCAGCACGAATACGGCTTCTTGCGCGCTGACGGCTTGGGCGGCGCATAGCGCGAACAGGCTGACGCTGGCGGTGAGAAGCGTTTTGCGGATACTCATGGTCATTGGACAGATCCTCCTTTGTTGGTTTTTTGTTTGTTATGTGGTGGGCTTGGTGGGGCCGCGGGCCGAGCCGATATGGCCGATAAAGCTGCCGTGTAGCGCCGATACGCGGGCCATGCGGGCCTCTACCTGCGCGCCAAGTTCGCGGAACACACCGTTGATCATCAGGCCGACCAGCGAGGACATTGCCGAGGTGGTGTCCCAGAAATGATTGAGATCGGTGGGCACGGCGAACACTTCGGTCACGGTGTCATGCGCCCATGAGCAGTAGGGATCGGTGATCAGCGTCACAGGGATGCCGGCATCGCGCGCAGCCAAGGCCAGATCGCGGGTTAGGCGGGAATAGCGGCGCGCGTCGATCAGAACGAGGGTGGTCTCAGTAGGGTCGTCCAGCAAAACCTCGGCAAAATGGCCAGCGGCGACATCGCACAGCTGCACGCCTGCGCGCAGGTATTGCAGGTTGTGGGCGAGTTCGGCGGCGCGGCCGCGTTCGGTCTGAAAGCCAGCGATCCAGACCGAGCGGCGGTGCGACAGCCGCTTGACGGTGGCATCGAAGGCGGGGCTGGCGGCCATTTCGTAGACCGCGACGAGGGCGGCCATTTCACGTTCCAGCGCGCGAGAAAGTTCGGCGTTGCCGCTTTGGCTGCGACGGTGGAAATCTTGCAAGCGGTCGCCGATCAGCCATGCCTTGTCGCCCAGATCAAGCTGAAGGCTGCCTTTGAGGTCTTTCAGATGGCGATATCCCAAGGTGCGGCAGAACCGGCCCACGGTGGCCTCTGACACACCGACCTTTGCCGCCACCGAAGCGGCGGTTTCAAACGGCAGGGATTGCAGATTGGCGAGCAGAAACCCGGCGATGGCGCGATCTGACGGGGTGCCATCGGTGGTGGCCGTGGTCAGGCGTTGCCGCAGATCGCTTGAAGCGGCGGTGGGGTCTTCCGAAAAAGGCGGGTCGTCTTGCGGCAAATCCGGGGTTCCTTTTGGGTATCAGGAAAGACTGTCAGGATTCTGTCATTCGGTCAAGCTTGCAAGTAAACTAAAATAAATCTAGCGTGACGCCACCGCTGACAGGAGGCCCACATGACCCAGACCCGCGCGCCTTTGCGCATTGAAGCCGCCGATCTGCGCCTTGTGCGCCTGCCGCTGGTGACGCCGTTCACCATTGCCACCGGCACGATGACCGAGAAAATCTTCCCGCTGCTGGTGCTGAAAGCCGATGGGATCGAGGGCTATGCCGAGGGCGTGATGGACCCGCTGCCGGATTATCTGGAGGAAACCGTGACAGGGGCAATGGGCCTGCTGCGCGACGTTTTGCTGCCGCAACTGATCGGCCAAAGCTTTGCGCATCCGCAGGAATTGGCTCGCAAACTGGTGCCGTGGCGAGCCAACCATATGGCGAAGGCGACGGTCGAGATGGCGTTCTGGGATCTGTGGGCGAAATCGCTGAACCTGCCGTTGCAGACCGTGCTGGGCGGGTCGGGCGACGCTATTGATGTCGGAGTTTCCTTGGGAATCGGGCCGATTGCGACGACGATGCAGCGGATCGCCAGCCATCTGGAGCAAGGCTACAAGCGGATCAAGCTGAAGGTGAAGCCGGGGCATGATCTGGAATTGCTGCGGGCGGCGCGGGCGGAATTTCCGGGGGCGCATCTGACGGTGGATGCCAATTCCTGCTATACCTTGGCCGATACCGCGCTGTTGCAGCAGATGGATGGGTTTGATCTGGATTACATCGAGCAGCCGCTGGCCTGGGATGACATTCACGACCACGCCACGCTGCAAACCCGGCTGCGCACGCCGATCTGTCTAGATGAGTGCATCCGCACCGTCGAGCATACCCGCAAGGCGCTGCAAACGGGTGCGGCGCGGGTAATCAATATCAAGGTTGGGCGCTCGGGCGGTTATGCCAATGCGCTGCGCATCCATGATCTGTGCGAGGCGTTTGCGGTGCCGGTCTGGTGCGGCGGGATGCTGGAATCGGGGATTGGGCGGGCGCATAACATTCATCTGTCCACCCTGCCGAACTTTACCAAACCGGGGGATACATCTTCGGCAAGCCGCTATTTCACGCGGGATATCATTGAGCAGAAGCTGGAAACCACTGCGGGGCGGATGCCGGTGCCGCTGGGGGCGGGCATCGGGGTCAGCCTTGATCTGGACTATCTGAAAACCGCGACGCTGAGCTTTGAAAGCTTTGGCGCATGAGGGAGGTTATCTTTCGCGATCTGTCGGGGATGGCAGAGTTTCGCGCGGCGGAAACCTTGCAGCGCAGCGTCTGGGGGGCGGGGGATCAGCCTGATCCGGCGGATCTGATGATGGTGGTGCAGGGATTGGGCGGGCTGGTTGGCGGAGCTTTTGTGGGCGATGTGCTGATGGGCTATATCTTTGGCCTGCCGTCGCGCGACCCGCAGGTGCAGCATTCGCATCGGCTGGCGGTATTGCCAGAGGCGCGCGGGTTGGGGCTGGGCGTGAAGCTGAAATTCTATCAGCGCGACTGGTGCTTGGCGCGGGGCATAAGCACGGTGCAGTGGACCTATGATCCGCTGCGTCCTATCAACGCGACGCTGAATATTCACCGGTTGGGGGCGCAATCGGGCCGCTATCTGGTTGATTATTATGGCGAGATGGAGGGGATCAACCGCGGCATCGCCTCGGATCGGTTGTTGGTGGATTGGGTGCTGGATAGCCCGCTGGTCGCGGCGCGGGCATTGGGGGATGTTGATCTGAGCGTTGAGGGTGAGCTGCTGCCACTGGCTTTGCCGCAAGATCTGGATGCGCTGTTGGCGCAGGATATGGCAGCGGCCTCGGGCTTGCGGATGCAATTGCGGCTGGCGTTGCAGCAGCGGATGGCCTGCGGGCAGCGGATTGTCGGGTTTGACAAACAGAGCCGCTGCTACCGTCTGGCCTGAGGCCGACGCGCCCGGTTGGGGCGCGTCGGGGTTGATTAGATTTCCCGCACCAGCCGCAGCGCGTCATAAATCGCGGCGTGGATGTTGCGGGCCTCTACCGCGTCACCGATGCGGAACAACTGAAACCCTGCCGGACCGCCACCGTAGGTTTGCGGCTGGCCTGCGATCATGGCGTCGTAATCGACAGCGCCGAGGTTGACCGAACGCGGCTTCAGATCGAAGTAAATGTCGGCCAAGGGCTGCGTGCCGTGGTTGACCACGATCTGATCGTAGTGGGAGGTTTTGCCCAAGGTCATATAGTCAGAATCGACGGTGGCTTTGATCTGGTTGCCGTCTTTCTCTACCCCGGTCAGGCGGTAAGTGACGGTAAAGGTGGTGTTTTTGTCCTGCAAGGCGCGCATGTAGGGCACGAGGTTCATCGCCATCACTTCGGGGGCAAAGCTGCGATCCGGGGTCATGATTTCTACCTTCGCGCCGGCTTCGGTCAGGGTTTGCGCGGCTTGCAGGGCGGTGTGATCGCCCGCGTCGTCATAAAGCAAGACGTTGCTGCCGGGTTTCACATCGCCTGACAGGATATCCCACGCTGAAACCGTCAGGTCATTGCCGAATTTCAGGATGTCTTTTTCCGGCATCCCCCCCGTGGCGATGATCACCACATCGGGGTTTTCGGCCAGGATTTCATCGGCCTCGGCCCAGGTGTTGAAGCGGAATTCGACGCCCAAAGCCGCGCATTGCGCCATGCGCCAATCGATGATGCCGATCATCTCGGCGCGGCGTTTGGTTTGGGCGGTCAGGCGCACTTGACCACCGGGCTGGGGGGCTGCTTCAAACACGGTGACTTTATGGCCACGCTCGGCTGCGACGCGGGCGGCTTCCAGACCAGCGGGGCCTGCGCCGACGACGACGACTTGGCGTTTGGTGGCAGCGCGGGCGATGGCGTGCGGCTGGGTTTCTTCGCGGCCCGTCGAGGGGTTGTGGATGCACAAGGCCATGCCGCCTTGGTAAATGCGGTCAAGGCAATAGGTGGCACCAACGCAGGGGCGAATGTCATCCTCGCGGCCTTCGACGATCTTTTGCACGACATGCGGATCGGCCATATGGGCGCGGGTCATGCCGACCATATCGAGCTGGCCCGAGGCGATGGCATGGCGGGCGGTGGCAACATCGGGGATGCGGGCGGCGTGGAAGGTGGGCAGACCAACCTCGGCGCGGATGCGGCCCGCGAAATCCAGATGCGGGGCGGATTTCATGCCGTGAATCGGGATCACATCGGTCATCGCGGCATCGGTGAAGATGCGGCCCTTGATGATATTCAGGAAATCGACGAGGCCGGAGTCGCGGAACATTTTACCGATTGCAATGCCTTCATCGGCGGAAATGCCGCCCTGTTCGACCTCATCTGCGGTGTAACGGACGCCCAGCAGGAAGTTTTCCCCGACGCGTTTGCGGCAGGCGGCCAGCACATCCATCGCGAAGCGGGCACGGTTTTCCAACGACCCGCCATAGGGCGCGGCGAGGGTGTTGGTGAACGGCGACATGAATTGGTCCATCAGATGGCCGTAGCATTCAAACTCGACCCCATCGAGGCCCGCTTCTTTCATGCGTTCAGCGGCATCGGCGTAGTCGGTGATGATGCGTTCGATGTCCCAATCTTCGATCACCTTCGGGAAGGCGCGGTGCGACGGTTCGCGCGAGGAACTGGCCCCCACGACCGGCAGCCAATCGCCCTTGTCCCAGCGGGTGCGGCGGCCCAGATGGGTAAGCTGGATCATCACGGCGGCCCCCGCCTCGTGGCAATCATCGGTCAGTTGCTTCATCCATTTCACCACCTCGTCCTTGTAGGCGAGGATGTTGTTGAACACCGGGGGCGAGTCTTTCGACACGGCGGCAGAACCTGCGGTCATGGTCAGCGCGACGCCCGCCTTGGCGCGTTCAAGGTGATAGAGGCGGTAGCGATCCTTTGGCATGCCGTCTTCTGGGTAGGCCGGTTCATGGCTGGTGGTCATGATGCGGTTGCGCAGGGTGAGGTGCTTGAGCTGGTAGGGTTGCAACAGGGGATCGGTCGACATTGGGGCCTCGCGCTGGCTGGGGTGTTATGGCTTGGATTTTCTGTAGAAAAGCAGGAATCGACATATGTGTCAAGTTTTCTGTCTTGAGGTTGATCTGACGGGGTTACGGCTTTAGGTTGGGGCTATGGATACTGGGCAAACATCGGAACGAGGCTGGCGTGGCACGCCAGAAGTCTGGCTGGATGCGGCCTATGCGCTGCTGGTGGAAGGCGGGGTTGAGGCGGTGAAGGTGATGCCGCTGGCCGCGCGGTTGGGGTTGTCGCGCACCAGTTTCTATTGGCATTTCGCGGATCGTGAGGCGCTGCTGGCCGGGTTGATCGCGCGCTGGCAAAGCCAGAACACTGCAAATCTGATTGCCCGCACCCAAGCCCCGGCGGCGACGATTGCGGAAGCCATGTTGAATGTGAACGATTGCTGGATCACGCCCGCGCTGTTTGACAGCCGGATGGAGTTTGCCATTCGCACTTGGGCGCTGACGGATGGCGCGCTGGCCGAGGTGTTGAAGGCGGCGGATTTGGATCGGGTTCAGGCTCTAACCACCATGTTCGAGACGTTTTCCTACCCGCAGCATGAGGCGCGGGTGCGGGCGCAGACCGTGTATCTGACGCAGGTTGGCTATATCTCGATGCGGACCGAGGAGTCGCTGGAGTTCCGGCTGCACAATATCCCGGATTATGTGCTGATCTTCACCGGAAAAGCGCCGACAGCGACAGAGCTGGCGGCGTTTCGGGCGCGGAATCAGGCGAGTTAGAGCCTATTCGCGCGCGGCGGCGGCCAAGGCGTTGGCAGCGTTCAGCAGCAGGGGAATGTCGCCGCCGACACCAAGGAAGGTCACGCCCATCTCGCGGTAATGTTTGGCAAGTTTCAGATCAAAGGTCAGAACCCCCGCCGCTTTGCCGCTGGCGATGATCTGGCGCATTGCAGTGTCGATGGCGGCTTGCACTTCGGGGGCGGCGGTGTTGCCCGCGAAGCCCATATCGGCGGCGAGATCGGAGGGGCCGATGAAGATGCAGTCGATGCCCGGAAGGGTCAGGATTTCGGGCAAGGCTGCGAGACCGGCGCGGCTTTCGATTTGCAGGATCAGGCAGACCTCGGCGTTGGCGGTGGACAAATAGTCACTAACACGGCCAAAATCGGCGGCCCGCGCCACCGCAGCGCCGAGGCCGCGCACGCCTTCGGGCGGGTATTTCATCGCGCGGGCCATTGCTTCGGCATGGGCGACGCTTTCGATCATCGGCACCATGACGGTCTGGATGCCTAGGTCGAGCACCTGTTTGACCAGATGGGTTTCGCCCACGGGAATGCGGACAACGGTGCTGGTGCGGCTGGCGATGGTCTGAGCTTGGGTCAGCATGGTGGGGATCGAGTTCGGGCCATGTTCGCCATCAATCAGCAGCCAATCAAAGCCGCAGCCTGACAACAGCTCGGCGGAATAAGGGCTGGCGAGGTTGAGCCAGATACCAAATTGCGGGGTTTTCGCAGCCAGCGCCGCTTTCAGATGGTTTTTCGGCGCGGGCATTGGGGCTCCTTGGGCGGAATGACGGTTGGTCAGCCGGACCGCAAGGGGGTGACGGCCTGTTGCGTTCTTAATAGCATGGATGAAGGGGCTGGACAGAGGTGACATAGGCCCGGCGCGCCACACAACCACAGCGGGATCAAACTGAACCGTTCAACTTTCGTTCGCAAATGCCACACGCTGGATTGACCTTTCCGGTAAAGACATAAATTCTTGGTGATCGAAGCAGATAAGCGACTGGCTGCGCATCGGTGCGGCTTTGCGCATTTAGTCAGGGTTGCACTCATGTCATTTTTCACGGCCCACCGCGTTACCGCTCTTGTTGTCCTTGTCGCTGCCTCTGCTTGGGTGTTGACGGGCGAGTTCTCGGCTGTTGGCAGCCAAGAGTTGAATAAGGATGAAGCTGCGCCCGAAGCGCAGGCCGAGCCAGCGCAAGCCGTTGCAACGCAGCGGACGGTGGCGGCGGTGGCACCCGTGTTCATCGACTATGCGCGGGAGATCAGGATTTCAGGTGCGACTCAGGCGGACAAGCAGGCGGTGCTGGCGGCGCGGACGGCGGGGATCGTGCAGGAACTAGGCGTGACGCAGGGCGGCGCTATTGCGGCGGATGCTTTGGTGGTGCGGCTGGAGGGGGCCGAGATTCAAGCCGGGGTTGATACCGCCGTCGCCGCGCTGGAACAGGCGACCGAAACGCTGACGGTCGGGCAGGCTTTGTATGACAAGGGCAGTCTGCCGGAGTTGGAACTGACCGCGCGGCGTTCGGCCAAGGCTGCGGCAGAGGCGGGGTTATCGCAAGCGAAGGCGGCAGAGGACCGGCTGCTGCTGAAAGCGCCGTTTGCGGGCACGGTGGATACTGTCGAAGTTGAACTGGGCGAATGGGTGCAGGCGGGCACGGCGATTGCGACGATTCTGGCGCTGGATCCGATCGTGGTGAAGGCCGAAGTCAGCGAGCGCGACGTGGCGTTTGTGTCGATCGGATCGAAAGCCAAAGTGCGGCTGGTGGATGGTGCCGAGATGGAGGGTGTGGTCCGCCATGTGGCGCAGCAAGCCTCGACCAAGACGCGGACTTTTGGCGTCGAAGTGGCGCTGCCGAATGCCGCGCATAAGATTCCGGCGGGGATGACGGCTGAGGTGCGGCTGTTCACAGCCACTCAGCCTGCGGTCGTCGTGCCGCGCTCGATCATCACCATCAACGAGGAGGGCGTGATCGGCCTGCGTGTGGTGGGTGCGGATAGCAAAGCCGCGTTTGCGCCGGTGACGGTGATTGATGACGGCGAAGCGGGCATGGTGGTGACCGGGGTGCCGAAGGACAAGAAGGTGATCGTCGCGGGTCAGGATCTGGTCACGGATGGTGATGTGGTGACGGTGTCGGAACTGACCCCAGCGCAAGCCGCCGAGGCCCTGAAATGAAACTGGTAGAGCTTGCAATCCGCAACGCGCGGCTGACAATTTCAATTCTGGTGTTCCTGATCCTGTCGGGGGGATTAGCCTATTACACCATCCCGAAGGAAGCTGAACCGGATGTTCAGATTCCGATCATTTATGTGTCGATGACGCTGGATGGGATTTCGCCGGAGGATGCCGAGCGGCTGTTGCTGCGACCGATGGAAACCGCGTTGAAGTCGATCCAAGGCATCAAGAAGATGACCGCCACAGCCTATCAGGGTGGCGGCAACGTGTTGTTGGAGTTTCAGGCCGGGGCGAATTTGGCCAAGGCGAAGTCGGATGTGAAAGACAAGGTCGACGATGCGCGGCCTGATCTGCCTGCCGAAGTGGATGAGCCGACGGTGAACGAGGTCAACCTGTCGGAATTCCCGGTGCTGGTTGTCACCCTGTCGGGCGATGTGCCGGAACGCACGCTGAACGCCACCGCGCGGGTGCTGCGCGACCGGATTGAGGATATTCCGGGCGTGCTGGACGCGGCTTTGCGGGGCGTGCGCGATGATGTGGTCGAGATCGTGATTGATCCGGCCAAGCTGTCTTCCTACGGCTTGCGGCCCGATACTTTGATTGCGGGCTTCAATGCCAATAACCGCCTGATCGCGGCGGGGTCACTGGAGGGGGCTGAGGGGCGCTATGCTATCAAAGTGCCGTCGCTGATTGAGACGGTGCAGGATCTGGCGGGTCTGCCGGTGGTGGCGGAAGGCAATGCGATTGTGCGGGTCAGCGATCTGGCGGAAATCCGGCCTGCGTTGAAAGACCCCGAGACGATCACCCGGCTGGATGGCAAATCGGCGGTGGCGATTGAGGTTTCCAAGCGCATCGGCTCGAACCTGATCGAGACGGTGGACACGGTGAAGGCGGTGACCGAAGATCTGCAAAAGCAGATGCCGCCGGGGGTGGTGGTGTCGTTTTCGCAGGATAAATCGACCACAATCCGGCAACTGCTGCATGATCTGCAAAACTCGGTGCTGACGGCGGTGATCCTGGTGTTCATCGTGATTTTGTATGCGCTGTCGGTGCGGTCTTCGATCCTGATCGGCTTGGCTATTCCGTCGTCGTTCCTGATGGGGATTCTGGGGCTGTCACTGGCGGGGCTGACGGTGAACCTTGTGGTGCTGTTCAGCTTGATCTTGGCGGTCGGGATGCTGGTGGATGATGCCATCATCGTGGTGGAATATGCCGAGCGGCGGATGAATGAGGGCATGGAGAAACGCCAAGCCTTTGCCGAAGCCAGCCATAAGATGGCGGGGCCGGTGATTGCCTCGACCCTGACGCGGATCGCGGCGTTCTCGCCCTTGCTGTTCTGGCCGGGGGTGGTGGGCGAGTTCATGAAATACATGCCGATCACGCTGATTGCGACGCTGTCGGCCAGTATGCTTTACGCGCTGATCTTCGTGCCGACGCTGGGGGCGATCATTGCCAAGCCGTTTGCCGAGCCGCCGCGCCACAAGGATGGCGCTTATATGTGGGTGGTCGGCAAGGCGATCCGGCATCCATTCATCATTCTGTTTCTGGCCATCGGCACGCTGGTGGCAGTGCCCTACACCTATACGCATATCGGCAAGGGGGTAGAGTTCTTCCCGAATGTCGAGCCGGATTATGGCCTGCTGTATGTCAAGGCGCGCGGCAACTTGTCGATTGACGAAAAGGACGTGCTGGTGCGGCAGGCAGAGGCGCGGATTCTGGGCTGGCCGGGGCTGAAAACCGTCTACACGCGGGTTGGCGGCGGCGGCAATGGCGCCAGCGAAGCCCCTGCCGACACGATTGGCACCATCCAATACGAGTTTGTCGATTGGCGCGAGCGCAAGCCTGCCAATGACATCCTGGCCGATCTGCGGTTGGCGATGCAGGGCATTCCGGGGGTGGATATCGAGGTCTCGGTGCCAGCGGCGGGGCCGCCGACGGGCAAAGCGGTTCAGATCGAGCTGTCGGCAGATGATCCGGCGGGGCTGAATGATGCGGCACGGGCGATTGCCGAAAAGCTGAAGAGCATTCCGAATGTGATTGATGTGTCGAACGGCTTGCCTTTGCCCGGTGTGGATTGGGAATTGCAGGTCGATCGCGGCGAAGCGGCACGCTATGGCGCATCTCCGGCGGCGGTGGGGGCTGTGGTGCAGATGGTGACTTCGGGGCTGAAACTGTCGGAGTATCGTCCGGCGGGCTCGGATGATCCGGTGGATATTGTGCTGCGTCTGCCACCCGATCAGCGCACGATTTCAGCGCTGGATCAGTTGCGGATTGAGACGCCGGACGGGCCGGTGCCGATTTCCAACTTTGTGACGCGGAGTGCGGCGGCGACCACGGGCACGCTGACCCGGCTGGGCGGCGCGCGCACGATCACGGTGCAGGCGGGGATTGCGGCGGGCGAAGGCGTGCAGCCAGACGTCGTGCGGCAGCAAGTGGCGGCGATGCTTGAGACGGCCTTTGCCGAGGATGGCTATGCCAAGGCCGGGATGCGCTGGAATATGGCCGGCGAGGATCAGGAGCAGGCCGAGGCAGGAGCGTTTCTGGGCAAAGCCTTTGGCGCGGCGATCTTCCTGATTTTTGTGGTGCTGCTTGCGCAGTTCAACAAGTTCATCTCGGTTGGTCTGGTGCTGTCGGCGGTGGTGATGTCGACGATTGGGGTGTTCCTGGGCCTGATGATCATGGGGCAGCCGTTTGGCGTGGTGATGACCGGGATCGGGGTGATCGCGCTGGCCGGGGTGGTGGTGAACAACAACATCGTGCTGATCGCCACCTATGACCAGTTGCGGGACGAGGGCATGGATAAGATCGAGGCCGTGCTGGAAACCTGCCGTGAACGCGCGCGTCCGGTGGTGCTGACCGCGCTGACGGCGATTTTCGGGGTGCTGCCGATTGCCTTCGGGCTGAACCTTGAGCTGATGAGCCATGAGACGACCATCGGCGCGCCATCGACGCAGTGGTGGATTTCGCTGTCGTCGGCGATTGTCTACGGGCTGGCGTTTGCGACGGTCTTAACGCTGATCGTGACGCCGTCGCTGCTGATGCTGGTCAGCCGGTCCAATCGCAGCCTGCGCGAAGGGCGGCGCTGGTTCTGGAAGAAGCGGTTTTCTTGAAACCGTGACAGAACCCGCCGCGTCCTTGGATGCGGCGGGTTTTTCTATGCCCGCTCCATCGCGATGGCGATGCCCTGCCCCACGCCGATGCACATGGTGGCAAGCGCGCGTTTGCCGCCGCGTTGCAGCAGTTCCAGCGCCGCGGTGCCGGTGATGCGCGCGCCGGTCATGCCGAGCGGGTGGCCGAGTGCAATCGCGCCGCCGTTGGGGTTCACGCGGGGATCGTCGTCGGCAATGCCAAGGGCGCGCAGCGTGGCGAGGCCTTGGGCAGCGAAAGCCTCATTCAGTTCGATCACGTCAAAGTCGGATTGGGTCAGGCCAAGACGGGCCATCAGTTTCTGGCTGGCAGGGATCGGACCAAGGCCCATCACGCGGGGGGCGACGCCTGCGGTTGCCCCGCCCAAGATGCGGGCGATCGGGGTGAGACCGTGTTTCTGCGCAGCTTCGGCAGAGGCGATGATCAAGGCGGTGGCGCCATCATTAACGCCGCTGGCATTGCCTGCGGTGACGCTGCCGCCCTTGCGGAACGGGGTGCCGAGTTTGCCAAGGGCTTCGATGGTGGTGGCGCGGGGGTGTTCGTCTTGGGTGACCCACAGCGGATCGCCCTTGCGCTGCGGAATTGAAACCGGGGTTATTTCCAGACCGAGGCGGCCATTGGCCTGCGCGGCGCTGGCCTTGGCCTGAGAGCGCAACGCGAAGGCGTCTTGATCGGCGCGACTGACGGCACAGTCTTCGGCGACGTTTTCAGCGGTTTCCGGCATTGAATCAGCGCCGTATTGCTGTTGCATCAAGGGGTTGATGAAGCGCCAGCCAATGGTGGTGTCATGGATCTCGGCAGCGCGGGAAAACGCGGTTTCGGCCTTGGGCATCACGAAAGGCGCGCGCGACATCGACTCCACGCCGCCTGCGATGATCAGATCGGCCTCGCCCGCCTTGATCTGACGGGCGGCGAGCAGGATTGCGTCCATGCCTGAACCACAAAGGCGATTGATCGTGGTGCCCGATACGTTGACCGGCAGGCCCGCCAGCAGCACGGCCATACGGGCGACGTTGCGGTTATCTTCACCGGCCTGATTGGCGCAGCCCAGCACCACATCATCAACCGCAGCCCAATCGACGCCAGCATTGCGCTCCATCAGCGCCCGCAGGGGAATGGCGGCCAGATCATCGGTGCGCACCGCAGACAGGCTGCCGCCAAAGCGGCCAATCGGCGTGCGGATATAGTCGCAGATGTAGACCTCGGTCATGGCAGGCTCCGGTGGTGTCTGGGGGCAGATGCGCTGAATTACTTTAAGTATAAAATATCTACGCTGAATGTCGAGCGGAACGTTGGAAAGGGGCAGAGGATTGCTCCCTGCCCCGTTCATAACTCTCCATAACTACACGTTCCGTTACGGCGTCGTGGCGGGGTCTTCTTCCGTTGCGGCGGAGTCTTTTGCGTCCAGCGCGGGCCAGAGCAGGCTTTGCTTGCCGCCGAGTTTGGAATTGCTCAGCAATTCAAACTTCGCGGCGAAGCTGGTGAAATCGGGCTCCTGCGCCAGAGTCTCCAACGGGGCCAGCCATGCGAATTGGAAGGAACGCTTCATTTCGGTGGCTGGGTCGAATTTCTGCGGCTTGTCGGTGATCACCTCGACCAGTTTGGGGTCTTCCACGGCTTTCAAGGTAAAGCGGACGACACGCAGAAGCGCGTTGTCACAGGTGGCCAGAAGATCGGGGAAGGTCGGCTGCAGCAGCGCCGTGGTGGTGACCAAGGGGCCGACAGCGTGGATCTGGTAATGCAGCGCCAGTTTGCCGCGCCACATCTCATTCGGCAAAGCGCCTTCAGCGGTGGCGGTGCAGAGCACAAGTTTGACGGAATCGGCGGCCCATGTCGTCATCACCACGTCGTTTTGCAGCAGACCGACCTGCGCCGCAGCCAAAGCAGCCCAAGCGCGCAGGTTATTCTGGCGCGACTTGGTCGGGGCTTCGGTGTCGAAGAACAGCATGCTGGCTTGCATGCGGTCTGTCAGCCAAGCCTCAATCTCGGGCTGGCGGGTGTCTTGGGTGGCAAGACCACGCACCTGCGCATAGGCCATCGCGATGCCGCCGATCCGGCTTGGTACCGAGAGTTGCGCACCTTGGGATTTCATGTCGCCCAACGCATTGGCGGCGGCCCATTCGTGGATGCGGTCTACCACGCAATCGGCAATTGCAGTCTGCTTGACCAGATCGCGCGTTTCTGGCGCGGCTTTGGCTGCGGGATCAACCGAAGCTTCTGGATCAACCTCGGGGGCTGCGGTGATCTGAAGCGCGGCATTGGCGTTTTTGACCAGGACATTGATGAAATCATCGACCGGGTTCAGCGCAGCCTCGACAGCGGCGTTGGCTTCGGCGTCGAAGTCAGAGCGGTTCTTGCTGTCGTCTTTATACCGGCTGGGGATGTTGAGTTCGGTCACCGGTGGGATCGCATCAAAGCAGGCGAAGGGCTTTGCCTCTGCTGCGGGTTCGGGGGTGGTCTGTGCCAAAGCCGACTGGCCCGAACTGATCAGGGCGAGGGCGAGGAACGTGTTCAGGATGCGGGCGCTCATTGGCTGACCGCCGGTTGCAGCATCAGGCTGCGCACTTTGGCGCTGGCATCGGTATTGCCCGCGTCCGAGGCTTTCTGCAGCCAGACCATTGCTTGATCGCGCGAAGCGGGCACGCCCAAGCCAAAGGCCAGCGCATCGGCATAGGCCAGCATCGCAGGCACATCCCCCGCATCCGCGGCTTTTGATATCCATAGTGTTGAAGTCTCCAATTCGGCTGTTGATTGCGCAGTGGACTGCAACAATTTGCCATATTCACGCATACCAGCCGGATTGCCGGCTTCGGCTGCAGTGCGGTAGAGCTTGGGCACGTCCAGCCGGGCATAGGCGCTGTCCTGGACCGGCTGAGACGCAACGGCCAGCCGCGCAAGCGCGCGCGGAATATCCTTGGGCTGGCTGCGCTCGACCAAAGCGACGTAGAGATCGGCCGTCCGTGCCGCGTTGAATTGTGGTGTGCTGGCATTCCCGTAGATGTCGAGCAGGCGGTGAATGGCGGTGGTGTTGCCGCCTTCATAGCCGCGCTCGTAATAGGCAAGCTGTGCGTTTGCCATCGACTCACCACCATAGTGGCGCAGCAGATCGCCCAGCTGCACTAGCCGCCAGCTGTCATTTTCGCTGAGGAATTCGGCAACATCCACCCATTTCGTGAAGGCAGCCTGATCGCCCACCTGACCCATCGCATCGGCGAGGGTTTTGATTTCGTCAAAGCTGCAATCGGTGGCGGTGGTGGCGCGGCGCAGGTAATCGTCGCGACGCCCTTGGTCGGGTTGGAACGGCAGCGCCAGCACCACGGCGTCAAAGTCACCACGGGATTCAATGACATCGGCGTATTTGGCGTAGACCGCCTTCAGATCGGGGAAGCGTTTGGGGTCAAGCTGCGGCAACATCCGCAGGGCCGCACCATTGCCCATCTCGGCCATCGGTTCGATCGCTGCAAGGGCTGCGGCTGCGTTTTTCTGCGGGTCTTGCTTGAGCAGGATCTCGACCAGATCAATCTGAGCGGAGGTGTCGCCTTCGGCAATCGCTGCACGCAGAGTGGTTGTGGGATCGGTCAGGTTCTGGCCAATTTCAGCAAACTTGTGCTCCAATCGTCCGCGAGCGGCAGTGACACCGTCAAAACGCTTGGCATAGGATTCCCAGAAGGCGAGTTCCTCTGGCGCGGCGTTGCCGCGCGCCAGCACTTCCATATATTGCGCGATGGCCGTTGGGCGACCGTAAAGCGCCTGAGATTGCAGACGAGCAATGTCTTGTGGGTTGGGATTTGCGATCATGGCCAACAACTCGGTCGGGGTGAATTCGACAGTTTTGGTGCCAGTCGCGGTGCTGATACCTTCCCAATACTCGGCCTCGGTGCGCTGCGGAGCCTGCGGCGCGCGGCAACTGAAGGCATCTTTAAGGCCGTTCATCGGGTCAATCTCGCCACCGGTGTGGACGGTGGCGATCACCTCGTCGATGACTTGATAGAACTGCTTGGGTGTGGTGGCATAGCGGAAGCGGATTGGCGTGAGGCGTTTTGTGGCGCTTGGCTCGCCCATCGCTTCAGCCTTTTCATAATACGTGACAGCGGCTGATTCACCGTCCCAGCGGCCTTTGTCAGCGATTTCAAAATCACCCAGCGCGATGAAAATCCAAGCCGGAGCATCGGGGCGTTTGGCGAATTCTTCCAGTGCAGCGCGATAGGCGGGCTGGTAGGCGCCATCCACTTTCGCTTCAGCTTGCAGGAACAAAGCGTTGCGCAACAGGCCTGCGCGGTCGCCGAACTTGGCGGCTTGCTCGTACAGCGCGCGGGCACGGTCGATATCTTTCTTACCCACCAATGCGCCCTGCTCGTAAAGGCGGCCAAGCGCCACTTGGGCATAGGGCAAGCCCGCATCGGCCGCTTTGGTCATATAGGTGATCAGAGTGTCGTTCGATTTCACCAGATCTTCCGAGCGCATATGCATCTCGGCGACTTTCCAGGCTGACACTCCATCACCCATATCGGCGGCAAAGCGGAACCACTTTTCGGCCAGACCAACATCGCGGGTGACGATGGTGCCGTTCATGTATTCGCGGGCGATCCGAGCGACGCGGTCGCAGATCATCGGGTCCATCTTGCCAACCAAAGCGCCAAAGGCCATCGTGACGGCAATATCGGACGGCACATCCCAGCCGGGAACTGGCGTGCCTTTTTCCTGTAGAGCGACGATCTTCAGCAATGCGTCGGCGTTGCCGCCATAGCCTGCCGCGACCAGCAGCTGCAGGCCTTTTTCCTTGTTCACCGGGATGCCGGTGCCGTTCATCAGGTAATCGGCAAGAATATTCTGCAAGCGGGGTGAGCCACCATTCTCATTCGCCATCAACTGATCGACGAGGCGTTGGTTGGTCAACTCTTTCAGCCGACCCGCGGCGATCAGCAGTTCAACGCGCGCCAGCAGGGCTTTGTCTGCGCTGAACTGCGGATCAACGGAGGGCAACATCGCCTGAGCTTTTTCGATAGTGTCAAACCAACGGATCGCGTCGCTGTCCATCAATCGGCGCAGATCGCGCTGGATCAGATCCGCTGCTGCCTCGGGCAGTGTTTTGCCATCCCAAGCCGCCCATTGCGCCGCCAATTGTTCATCCGAAATACTGGCCGCGCAGATCTTTTCCACCTCGATTCTGGGCGGTTCGAAGTTCACCGCAACAGTGTTCAGCACTTCGGTTTGCGCGAAGGCGGGCAAAGCCAGCACGACAGCAAAACAAAGCGGCAGAAACGGACGGGACGTCAGGGCAGCAGCGCGTGTCATGGTTTTTCCTTTTGCCGATGTGCTGCCGCGCGGGGTGACCAACGCGACAGCGGGGCCGATATGCTTAGTTGGCAAGCGTAGAGTTCGAGCCCGTCACTGTGTAGTTGCCCGCAGAACCGCGCAGCACGATGGCAACGCCGCCGCGCCGCTGAAGATCGAGCGCAGGCAGGCTGGCCAGCACCTTGTCACCCTCACGCACTTCAAAACCCAGGGTCAGGGGCGCTTTCAAAGCAACATTGGCCGCGCCATTTATCGGCACGCCCGTCAAGGCGATGGCCTTAGCGGCGGGCACATACAAATCAACCTTTGCAAGATCGCTGAGGTTGAAGAAGCTGATCACGGCTTGCGCCGGGTTCGAGGTGATATCCTCGGGTACCAGCGTTTTGGTGCCATCAGAGCCAACCACATAGGAATAATACTTGCCCGCAGCGACAGTGACAGTGGCATCATCCACGCCCGTCACCAGCTTGATTTCGCCGGGCTTGGCAACAACGACATAACCGGAAATCCCGCCATCCAGTTGATCGAAAGTCTTGGTGTCGATCACTGCATTGGTCGGGGCGGCGGCGACTACGCGTACAAAGCTGGCGCTGGGGTCTGGAACATCTTCGTAAAGCCCGCCATCCTGAGCCAGCGATGCTGTGGCGAAACTGCCTCCAAGACCTATAAATAGGGCTATCACCCAGCTGCTTTTCTTCATCATGACGCATCTCCTTTGGTATTCGCGCAGAAATTTAACGTGGTCGCATCAGTGACGGGGCGGTCAAAATGCACCGTCACTTTCTTGAAGTCGGGCATCGCGAACGCCGACAGTCCAAGATAGAAATTGCCCGTGGCGCGCATGCGCTGAGAGCGTTCGATCTTCGAATGGCGGATCAGACCATCCGCCGCCTCGATGCTGAAATCAGCTTCACGCGGGCCTTCGCCGCCGAAATCGGCAAAAATTGCATCTTCTGCACCAACATTGAGGCCATCCAGTGAGGCTTCCAGGGTATTGGCGTCCAGTTTCGTGATCGGCAATGCAGTGGTGCAGGTGTTGCCCGCAGCGGCGATCAGTTCTTCCAGCGGAGCCGCGCCATATTGTGCCAAGTTGTTGTAGATCGGGTTTTCCCAGATCAGAAAGCGCGGTCGTTGCGCCTTGAATTCGTCCGAGGTCATATAGGAGGTCATCGAGCCGAATTGGTTGCCGCCAGTGATCGCGTAGTTGACGATCTCCAGTTGCGAGTATTCCGCCAGAAAACCCGCGAAGTTGTTGATCGGCGAGTCTGAATAGGACGTGCCGACCAGCACGGCGGGCTGCACTTCGCTGGCGGTGGCAAAGATGTCGAGCCCGCCCGCCGCATCGTCGGTGCCAGCTGTTGCATCGGTCTTGTAGGCCATCGTTTCGGTCGGTGGCAGCGAGTTGGCGCAATAGCCTTGCAGGGTGCGACGCATGCCTGAGAAAGCGACTTCGGGGGCGATGGCTTTGGTCACGAAGGTTTGCTTGGGCAGATCGGCATAAGCCGGGTCGGCCTTGATCTGTTCAGCAATCGCCTGCGCACCCAGTCGTGCGCCTTGCGAGGTCCAGTGGAAATCTGCGCCGAACAGCGCGCGTTCGCCGCCGTTATTGGCACGCAGAGCTGTCATCAGATCGGGTGCCACGACGCCAGCGACGTTCAGGCGAGTGATGAAATCGGTGTAAATCGCATCGGCCACTTCGGGCTGAAAACCATAGTCGGCGGCGTGGGCTGGCAGGTATTGCGGCATCACCTGAGATTTTGAGGGGATGGTCGCATAGATCAGTGTGGTGCCGTTTTTTTTCAGAATTTTCGCCAATTGACCGATCATATGCACGGTGCGCTCATCAAGCGGGTGCTGCATCCGCAGATCGGCGAAGGTGCGGAAGAACACGCCGTCTTTGCCCTCGATCGCGGGCAGGACGGTGTTGAACTCGTAGTTGGAACACTCGAAATGCGAGGCGGTTTGCGCATCGGCGGGGGCGGCTGTCAGGCCCAAAAAAGCAGCGCCAATAGCCGCTGCGTGCCGCAAAGCTGCGTTCATTGGGAAACCTCCGTGGGGTCTGTGGCGTCAAGGCGGGCAAGCAGGGTCTGCGCCATCGCGACTTTGCCGGGTTCATTCGAGGCGATCATCAGCGCCAGCGCCGCGCGAGCTGCGGGCACATCGGGGGGGCTGCCGTCTTGCGGCATGATCGCGGCTTGCGCCAGTTTTTGCGCCGCATTCGCATCGCCTGCCTTGGCGGCCTGCATCAGCCATTTGCGCGACTCGGCGGGGTCTTTGGCAAACGGATGACCAATGGCGTACATATCGGCAAGGCCAAGGGCGGCTGTCGTATTGCCGGAACGCGCGAGCTTGACCAAGGCATCCTTGCCGTTTTTTGCCTGCTTGTCGGATAGGGTGACGTCGGGCGATTTCATCAGCGCGATCATGCGGTTAAGCGCGAATTCACGGCCCAGATATGAGGCCATTGCATAGTAATGCACCGCTGAGGGCAGCACGCTGGCTCTGCCGGTTTCTTCCAGCTTGCGGGCGTAATAAAACGCAGCCAAGCCATCGCCGGAATCCGCCAGTTCCTGCAGTTCACTGGCTTTAAGCTCTTGCTTTGCGATCATCCGATTGTGCAGGGTTTTCAGGCGTGACACCACCGGGTCAACCGGAGGTTTTGCGGCCAAACGCGCGGCCTTCTGCTGCGCCAACCTTTCGGCCAGTTTCGCGGCTTTTTGTTCTTTGGTGAGATAGACCTTTGACACCACGGTCGGCGGCACAACGCGGTCTTCTGCCTGCACCCGCAACGGAGCCCCCGTAAAGCTGGTCAGCATCACGCTGGCGATGATCAGAGATTTAATCTGCACTTGCCAGCTCCTCGCCAATCTTGTGGTCGTCCCACAGCTTGGGATCGGTCAGATAGCGCAGCGGAACTTCCCAGATCACCACTTTCGGCGGCGCATCACGGAAGCTGTCCGAGGCTAGGTATTTGTCCATCGGCTTGACCGGGCCAAGGCCCTGTTCAGCCGCGTTCAGCACGTCTTGGTGCAGATCGAGCTTCAGGGCTTCGGCAAAGCTCCAATGCGGGTTGGCGCTGTAGGAGGTGCCGATCAGCACGACATCGACTTGGGCTGCGGCAAAGATGTCGGAGGTGTCAGCGGGGGCTGCGACGACATAGGGGTTGGCGTCTTCGCGGTCCAAGCCCAGCATGGGTGCTATGCCTTCGGTGGTGACATAGGACACCAGATCACCGGCGAATTCGGTTTTGGGTTCTTCGCTGCGGGTCATCTGGGCCGTTCCCAGCGGGATCAGGCCGGATTTCGCCACGGCAGCAGCGACAGCGGCGGCACCGTCCAGTGTCCAGTGCGTATCGGTGGCGAAGAAGGCGGGTTTGGTTTTCACCAGTTCGACCAGCGGGGTGCGGGCATCGACGGTTTCGATCTGGGCGGCGTTCAGCTTGGCCAGAAGATCGGCGTAGAAGCTTGCCATTTCAGCCGAAAGTTCCGGCGCAGCAGCCTCGGCGGCTTGCACATCGACCTTGGCAGGCAGCGGCACCACGATCAGGCGGGTGCCGTGGGCCGCAAGTTGATCGCGGATCTCGGCGATTTTGGCGACAGACGGCGACAGGCTTGCAGGCAGCGGGCGGGTTTCTTCGGTGGTGAACAGCCAGCCGTCTTTGCCCACAACCACGCCCTTGCGGCCTTCGCCGATCAGCAGGTAGCGGGCAGCGCCCATCACGCCGATAGACGGCTCGCGGTGCGGCATCGCGGTTTTGTAGAGCGTGTCAAAACTGTGGGTGACGCTGCCGCGCAGGGCGGCCATGTCAAACGCCGCCAGCTTGCCGCCGGGTTCTTCATAGACTGCCAGATTGGCAAAAGGGACGTAGCCGAAAAACATCACCGGCAGGAAGTAGCGAGATATCCGATAGAAGCGCTGCATGGCGATCCTCCTTCAGAACTGGAAATACAGGAAGGGCGAGAAGCTTGCCTCGGCCAGTTTCATGATCGCAAGCATGGCGATCAGCGACACAACGGCGACGGGCAGCAACGAGGTGGCGGCGGTCAGCGTGCCATTGCTGCTGACGCCGATGCCGCCTTGCGGTGCGAAGTACAGGTCTTTGCCGATACGGTTGATCCGCGGCTCGGCGGCGCAATAGATCATCGCGATCACCAGCATCACAAGGCTTTCGCCGCTGATCTGGAAGGCGATGTCCATCGGGATGGCAAAGCCGTGCAGGCCGATCATCCCGGCGTAAACATCCATCGCCTGGTTCATGTCGACAGCCCGGAAGGCGACCCAGCCGATCAGCACCAAGAGCAGGGTTTGCACGAGGCCGATGAAGGAGGAGCGGTTGGCCCAGCCAGTGGCGCGCTCAATCGCAAGCCAAGCGCCGTGCCAGATACCCCAGGCGAGGAAGGTGCCGTTTGCGCCGTGCCACAGCCCGCCCAGCACCATCACGATCATCAGGTTGACATAGGTGCGACCCGGCCCGACGCGGTTGCCGCCCAGCGGGATATAGAGGTAATCGCGCAGCCAGACTGACAGCGAGATGTGCCAGCGCCGCCAAAACTCGGTGATCGAGCGGCTAATATAAGGCATGTCGAAGTTCTTGCGGAATTGGAACCCCATCATCAAGCCAAGGCCTACGGCCATGTCGGAATAGCCCGAGAAGTCAAAGTAAAGCTGCATCATATAGGCGATGGAGCCCAGCCACGACAGCGCAGCCGATGGGTCGGGCGTGTTGAACGCAATGTCGGCCAAGGGGGCGACAGTATCGGCCAGCAGCACCTTTTTGCCAAGGCCCACGATGAACAGCGCCAAGCCGTCAGCGAACAGCACCAGCGAATGGGTGCGGTGTTTGAACTGATCGGCCAAGTCCTTGAAGCGCAGGATCGGGCCTGCCACCAGCTGCGGAAACAGCGCGATAAAGGCGGCAAAATCAAAGAATTTCAACGTCGCGTCGGCGTCTTTGCGGGTGACATCGACCAGATAGCTGATCGAGTGGAACACATAGAACGACACGCCAATCGGCAGGATCAAGCGCCAGTGCACGCCAAGGCCGGCAGCATCGGTGCCGAACAGTTGCGCCAAGCTGTCGATGAAGAAGTTGAGGTATTTGAACACACCCAGCACCGCCAGACAGCCCATCACACCCACCGTGCACCATATCTTCGCGCGGGGGGTATCGAGGTTCTTGGCGATCAACAGGCCGATGCAGAAGGTCCACAGCGTCGTTGCGAACAACAAAAGAAGAAAGTCGAACCGCCACCAGCCGTAGAACAGATAGGAGGCGAACAGGATCACCATCGAGCGCCCCTTAGCAGGCGTCAGATAATAAATGCACAAAAACAGCGGCAGGAACAAAAACAGGAAGGTTTCCGATGAAAAGACCATGAGGTTACTCCTGACTGCAAACCGAGGCGAAATCGGCATCATCTGCCGCAGCACTCGAGATTTGGAAAATGGCGGTGCGGTCTTGCCGACCCGAGATGAGATATGCTGCCTGATGTTGGGCAAACTCGCCGTCAAACATCCGAGGCAACTGCGCGGTCAGATCGTTGTCGCGCAGGGTGACAAGGTGCAGCGCCGCGCCGGATAGGCCGATCTGGTTCTGCGCCATCAGATTGCCGCGCAGGTCCAGCCGTGCCTTGATCAATTGCGCGCCAACAGCAATCGCAGAGCCTGCGTTGTCAACCACGGCGTTGCCGGTGATTTGCACAAAGCCGGTCTTGGTCAGCCGCAACCCAGACGCGCCATTGGCGGCGATCACATTGTCCTGCACGCTCAGACAATCGGCGGTTTTCGCGGTCAGCCCGGTCTGGGCATTGTCGAGAACCGCATTGCCGCGCATGGTGACGCCAAAGCTGCCGCCATCCACTTGCACGCCGTTGCCTAGCCCACCCATCACCAGATTGCCCGCGACCAACAGGTCTTTCGAGCGCCCTGCAACCCGCAGGCCCGCGCCGCCTTTGCTGCGGTAAATCGTATTGCCCAGCGCCGCACCATCGCTGATCTGCGTCAAAGTCAGCGCGGTGCTGCGGCTGGCCAGAAAGGCATTCTGCGTCACTTGCGCGCCTTTGGTGCCGATCAGCGCGACGCCGCCCATATCTTCAAAGTGGTTGTTGCGCAGCACCGCCGCGGTGGTCGACGCGAACAGACCCTGAGTCGAGATCACAAATCCCGCGAAGGGACCAAGCTCGGCCATACCAAGCGCTTGGAAATGGTTGGCCTCAGCATAAACCTCACCCGCGCCAGAGGTCAGCACAAAGGGGCGATACTGGGATTCTGGTGCCTGCGCAGCGACATCGCTGCGCAGCGTCGCACCACGCAGATCAAGCCTGCCGAAGTTTAGCAGAAAAGCACCATCGGCGGCCTGCATTCGCAGTACATCGCCGGGGTGGATCACCAGGGCCGCACCTTGCCAGATCACCAGAGGGCGCGACAAGGTGACAACGCCGTCAGCCAGCGCAATGCCGTCCACACCCTGCGTCTGTGCAGCCGTCGCCAAGTCTTGCAGGCTGATGACACCACCACTGATGAAAATCGCGGCCTTGCTATTGTGCTGAGCCTGCTGCACGCGCAACTGGTTGTTGGTGCCTTCCGAGATAGAAAGCTGGGTGAGCGCGATCTGAGTATCGCCCGCCGCAACCTTGGCGGCATCGCCGGAGGGCAGACGCGCTTCGAGCAAAGGTTGCGGACGTGGCGCAGGTTTCAGGCCGTAAAGCCCGGCAATCTGCGCCGCCGCATCATAGGCGAAACCTTGGGCGCTCATCGTGCTTGGGTCTTGCTGCAACCCGGCGATGCCAGCGTGCAGTGCCGCGCTATCGGCAAGCTTGGGCGCAGCTTGTGCCACGCTTGCACTGAACAGCACCACACTCGCCAGATATGCGAAAGCGCGACTCATTCTACTGCACCGCCCCGATTACGGGTTCCATTGGTTCGGACTTTGTGAACAAGGACGCCACCGCCTTGACCGCCGAGGCGGCCACTTCGGCCACGTTTTCGGCGTCATAGGTCATCAGCAACTGCATCGCGCGCAGCTCCTTGACGCCCGTGTTGGTCAGGGGAAGCGTCACATCCGCAGGAATAGTGACGGAGTCGCCACGAGCGACTGCGACCATCTTGCCTTCACGTTCATACACCCCGCCGCCGTTCAAGAAGGTCAGCAGGCTTGGACCGTGGCCGGTGCCATTGACCCGCAGCGATGCACCGGGGGCTACCACCAGCATCCGCATGTCATAGCCATCATCCTTCGCCAGCAATTCGACCTGGCCCCAGTTCGTATCTCGCAGCAGATGACTGGACACTTCCGGGCGATTCATGCCCTTCAAATGATCGACCACCTGCTTGACGCTTTGGGCATGGTCGCGATTCATCACCAACAGCGCGTCTGGGGTGTCGACAACGATCATGTCGCGCAAGCCGATCACTGCCACCAAGCGTGAATCGCTTTGGATCAGCGAATTTTGCGTATCCAAGGCAAACACATCGCCGTTGATCACGTTGCCATGTTCGTTGCGTGTCGAGATTTTTTGCACCGCATTCCACGCACCGACATCATCCCATTGAATATCGCGGGCCGGGGCCAAAGCGACGGCGGTGGAGCGTTCAAACACCAACCGCTCGGTTGGTTCGGATTTCGCTTTCACGAAGGAGGTTTCTTCGAGATGCAGCGTGCCGTTGATCATCTTGCCTGCGCTGACAGCGGCAGAAACCGCGTAGAAGGTTTCAGGCTCGAACCGATGAAACTCTTCGATCAGCACATCGGCGCGGAACAAGCTGATGCCCGAAGCCCAGTAGGAATAGCCGCCAGTGATCAGCGCCTGTGCCCGCTCGTAGGGCGGCTTTTCGATGAAGGTCTCAACACGGTGCAGGCCGGGGTAGTTGGAATAGCCACCGCCATCGACAATATAGCCGTAGCCAATTTCAGGATAAGCGGGCGGCACGCCGAACAATACGATACGGCCGTTGTCTGCAGCCTGCTGCATGGCCACCACCGTGGTATTCAGATCACCTGTAATGATGTGATCTGACGGTAGCACCAGAAGCTGTGCCTCGGGATCATCAGCGATGACCGACAGAGCTGCAGCCAAAACGGCAGGCCCAGTGTTGCGGCCCATCGGTTCAGCGATCACCGTGCCGGTCAGTTGCAGATCGCGCATCTGACGGGCGACAAGCTGGGTTTGCCCCGCGCTGGTCACAATGATCGGCGGTTTGTACACACCGCCGCGATGGCGCTGCAAGGTGGTCTGAAAGTAGCTCAGACTGCCCTTGCCTTGCACCGGTTGAAATTGCTTAGGCTGCTCGACCCGTGACATCGGCCAGAGCCGCGATCCCATGCCACCGCACAGAACCAAGGGGTAAATCGACGTTTTCATTGCGCGCTCCGCTGAGACATTGTCCGAAGTGGAAATCCGAAAGGGGTGGTAACGGGGTAACGTCTTGAATCAGAACCAGGACTTCTTGATGATTGTCAGCTTGGCCAGTTGGCCCAGCTGGTCGGCTTGCAAAGGGGTGGCCGGGATCAGCCGCACGGGTAGACCCGCATCGGTGGCCTCGGCGCGCAGGCTGGCGGGATCAACGGCGGCGTTGATCGTGCTGCCGTCGCCGAATTGCACCTTGACGTGATCAGCAAAAGCCAGCGTCAGCACATCAGCGGCGGGCACGGTTGCGGTCAGCAGCACGGGCGCATCTGCGGTGTGGACGTTCAGCATCGGCTCACCTGTGCTGACGGTGGCACCGACTGTTGCGGCAAGGGCAGTTGCGGTGCAATCGCAGGGCATCGCGATCGACAGCATCTCGCCAGAGGTGGCGCGGATGGTGAAGGCAACCTCGCCCTTGGCGGCGGCGAGGTTGACGTAATCGACTTGGCCGCCCGCGGTGGCGGTCAGGGTCATGCCGTCTTGCACGGCCAGACCGGGGGCGGCGAGGGGTTGGGTGAAGATGCGGTTGTAGGCCAAGGTGCCTACGGCTGCGACCAAGGCGAGTGTGGCGAGTGCCAGCCCAGCGCTGCCCAAAACGCGGCTGAAGGTCAGCCGTTTGGCATTCATCGCGGCGGCGCGATTGGCGGGCGATGGGATCGACGGGGCGACGCCGATCACTTCGCCCAAGGCAACCAGATCGCCCGCGATGTAGGAATTGATCAGATGGCGCAGCTGCGGCAGATGCTCACCCGCCGGATCGACAAAATTGACCGTGGCGGTGCCCTTTTCGTGGTCGGAAGATTGCACTTGCCCCAACACCTCCAGCGTGACGCTGAAGCCCTTGAACGGGAACATGAAGCGCATCAGACGGGTGGCCCCGTCCAGCGCGGGGCCCATCAGCCCGGTGATTTCGGCGGCGACCAGCGACAACCGCTCGCCCTTGAACTGCCGCCCGTCGATGCCGACGACGAAGGGAATATCCAGCAAAGGATGCTCGCCCTGAACGGGCAGATTGGGCAGGTGGCCGATGGTTTGGCTTTCAGCGGTGTTGGTGTCCATTTTCGTATTCCTTCGCGAATTCAGACAATGCCAGACAGAAGAACCACACCCAAAGTCAGCCATCCAAGGGCGAGGGAGTGGGAGAAAGCCGACGACCAGCCTTGCAGGCGTTGGCGGAATGGGAGTGCGACGGCGCGGGCCTTGCGGGCGGATTGCCGGGTCCAGCGTTGACGATCGAGGCGGAACAGCACGAAGCTTTTGACGGCTGCCCCTGTGATCTGGCTGAAGTACAGCAAGAACGGGTAGGTGATCGGGAAGGGCTGCATCCGCACGGTCGCCAAGATCCAGCAGTAGGTGTAGCGGGTGAACATGATCCAGGCGATGTAGACGGGTAGCGCTAACGGCTCGATAAACACCGCGCCGAACAGCACCGAGATTGGGCCCGCAAGCGTGGTCCAGATGCCGACACGCTGATCCAGGATTGACCACCAGGTGAACCAGCCGATGCTGTTGGGCGACAAAGACAGCGCCCGGCCATTGGTGCGCAGCATGTTGCCGAACCAGCGCACCATCAGGGTCAGGGCCGAGTCCACAAAACCGGGGCGCGGTTGGCTTTCCATCGACAGCGAAGCCACGTCGGGCAGATAACCCATTTTGTAGCCGTTCTTCAGCAGCCAGAACCAAGTCGACTTGTCGTCGCCGGTCAGGAAATTCACCCGCCCCAAGCGCCAATGGTCGATGAAATCGCTTTGCACTTGGTTGATGAAGCCCGCATTGGTGGCGAGATCGGCGCGCACCACGCTCATCCGCCCGGTCAGGGTCAGCACACGGTCGGACAGGCCCATCGACGACATCATCACCTGACGCTGGTTAAAACGCAGCATGAACCAATCGCGGAACAACGGCATGTCGGTGGCGCGGATCTCGACTTCTTCGTCGGTGGTCACAGCGCCCATATCGGGATTTGTGAAGAAGGGGGCTGTGGCGGCCACGATGTCTTCCGGCACGCAGCTGTCGCCATCGACGAACAAGACGATATCGCGGCGGGTCGGTGCCTCGCCTGCGATCAGACGCAGCGACCGCGCCAAAGCGTCGCGTTTGCCAGTACCTGCGATCTGGTCAACCATCAGCCGGGTGTTCGAGGTATCCACCGCCATCCGGTCAAAGATGTTGCGGATCAGGCGGGCATCGGCGGTATCGACCACCGAACACACCACGGTGGCCCCGCCAGCCGAGGCGGCTGCCGCGCGGAACAGGGCTTGATAGACCCGCGTGGTGACTTCGGGTTCGATCTTGTAGCTGGTCACCAGAAAATACGCATGGGCAGGCATGGGCAAAGCAGCATAAGCCGCCATCGCCCGCGCCTTGCGCTGCGGATAGACCCATTTCAGGAACAGCGCCGCCCGCGTGAAGTTGATCGCAGCCCAAGTGTAGCGCCAGAGGCCAATCACCCCGACCACTACCAAAGCGCTGCCCACATCGCCCATCGCATGGAACGGCAGGCTCAGGCCAAGCCCCACCATCACAGCGATAAAGGCGATATGTCCCAGCATCATCATTACCAGCAAATGCCCTGATAGGTGCCGCCCGAGCGTTTGCCCGCTTTGATCCGGGTCAGGTCGATCACCGGATGGGTGGCGGCGTTTAGTTCTTCCAGCGTGTCGTCGTATTTGTTGCCGACCAGCACGATGTCCGATTTCGCCAGCAGTTCCTTGATCGTCGGCACCAACCGGTCCTTCAGATCAATGTTGTAATCGTTGCCACGGCCCGCCGCGCTCATGTCATTGGCATAGGCTTCGTGGACGAAGGGGTCATAGACGTTCAGGGTCATGCCTTGGTCGATCAGGCGCGCGGCGAGTTCGGCCAGAGGGCTTTCGCGCATGTCATCGGTGCCGGGTTTGAAGCTGATGCCTACCAAACCCACCGAAGTGGAGCCCGACGCCATCACCATCGCTTCGGCGCGGTTGATCTGTTCGGCATTGGCAACCAACACGGCATCCAGCAGCGGCGAGGCCACTTGGATATCGGCGGCAATCGAACGCAAGGCCCGCACGTCTTTCGGCAAGCACGATCCGCCAAAGGCAAAGCCGGGGCGCATGAAATACGGGCTCATCGACACTTTGTGATCCGAGCACAGGATCTTCATCACGGCCTGACCATCAAGGCCACAAGCCTTGGCAATATTGCCGATCTCGTTGGCGAACGTGACCTTCACCGCGCGCCACGCGTTCGAGGTGTATTTGATCATCTCGGCCGAGCGCACATCCACGACGTTCACATCGCAGGGCAGGTCTTTGTTCAGCATGGTCAGGAAGTCGGCGGTCTTTTTCTCCAGCGCACCAAACACGATCAGGCCGGGATCGTAGTAATCCTGAATGGCGGTGCTTTCGCGCAGGAACTCGGGGTAGTAGCCGACGCCGAAACCAACGCCCGCCTCCATGCCGGAATATTCTTCAAGGATCGGGATGCAGACCTTCTCCATCGTGCCAGGCACAATGGTCGAGCGCACGATGACCGAATGGAAACCATCTTTGCCCGGAAGTGCCGAAGCAATCGCGCGGCAGCAGCTTTCGACATACTTCAATCCGATGGAACCATCTTCCGCCGAAGGGGTGCCAACGCAGACAAACGACGCATCGGCAGCGCGCACGGCGGCCGCGGCATCAAGCGTTGCGGTCAGCTTACCGGCGGCAAAAACCTCGGCGATCAATTCGGGCAATCCATGCTCGACGATGGGCGACAGGCCCGCATTGATCGAGGCGACCTTGCCCGGATCAACGTCAACCGCGATCACCTCGTGGCCGTCTTTCGCCAGACAAGCTGCCGAAACCACGCCCACATATCCAATCCCAAACACGACAATTTTGGCCATCCGAACAGTCCTCTCAAAGCGCCAAATCTGTGGCGAAAATGCGGCAGCGCAGCATTGTTGGCACCATAAGTCCGGCTCGGCGCGGATGGAAAGTCAGGGTAACCCCTCATTTTTGATGTAATTTTTACTCAATCCCTTACATCTTTTGGACTAGCGTAGGGATAAACCGAAAAGATTATGCTGCATTGCGGCAGAAATGGCTTTGACCCCGGAGCATCCTTTCAGATGCCCCGAGGCCAGACTTTTACCCTGTTTTGATATCTCAGGCGGTACGCTTTTCCGATTGAACCCAACCATTGCGAATCGCATATTCGACGATGGCCCGACGGCCTTGCAGATTAAGTTTGCTGCTGCCCCGCGCCTTGTAAGTCTCGATGGTTTTCGACGACAACTCGAGCTCGAGCCCGATCTCTTTCAGGCTTTTGCCGAACGCCACCGACTTCAGAACATAAATCTCGCGTTCAGTCAGTTCGCGCTGGCGCGGGACTGATTTTGCCGTCTGCACAGAATCGAACAAGTTCGCGAAGGCAGGGTCGATACAAGTGGCCCCGCCATGCACGGCCATGATTGCGGCTTCAAGCTGCTCTAGCCCGGCGGAGCGTGGAAGCACGCCGCGAAAACCTGCGGCAAGGCTGGCACGCGCCAGCGTCATGGAAAGATCATTGGTGTAACTGATCAGACAGCGCGCGCCAAACCGCTCGCGCAGCCGCTTAGCCAAATGTCCTGCTGGCAGATCAATCTGGGCCGGGTCCAGTAAGGCGATATCGACCCGCGACGCCGCCTGATCGGTATACCGATGATCTGGACCCGCCTGAAGCAAGTCGACCGGGGCGAAGGCCGATGCGCTGATACTTAGCCGCTTTTCCAGCAACGAGCACAAGCCAAGCGCGAACATCGGGTCTTTGTCGATGACGACCATATGGATCATCTGGTCTTCCGCGATCATTCTTTGCGTTCCCTTAGGGGTATATTTCCTCGTGCGTCGACGCAAATGATGCTCCGCCACGCGACGAAAACATGTGAATATTAATCGGCTCCCCCCGATTGGAACAACTTTACTCTTCATATTTACAGGGGAAGCATGTGCTCAAGATTCACGACAGCACAATGACGCACTGGCGAGCCACTGCGTCATTAAGCGTCATTTCGCCCAAATGATCCCAAAATTGGACCAAGATTCCAGCAGGTGCTCAGTTCGGCAGCCGCCCTGAATCTTTTCTGCAAGGAATTTCCTGACACTCTTCTACCGAAGTTATTGCGCCATGCCTGAACACCGCTACGCCACTTTTCGATAGTCTAACGCCTAAAGTCTGCAGAATCGCCCCAATGTTAGAAATGCTAATTCAAAAGATAATCATGCAATGCGGTTGTGTCAACATTTCTGAGAATCAGCGAATCGCCCAGATCAGAGGTCAACGTCAGATAGGACACGCCGGCACGCATCACTTCACTGATTGCAAAATCATCCGCAGATGTCAGGGTATGGCTGGACCAGTGCGACAGTGACTCAGCCAGATCGTCATCGTTGAATCCAAAGAATACTAGGCTGTCATGCTGAGCGATGCTGAAATCATGCACCGTGTTGATACCGTTGCTTGCGATAAACACATCCGCCCCAGCCCCCCCGATGATCGAGTTCTTACCCGCGCCACCGTTCAGCGTATCTTGGCCCAACCCACCACTTAAAGAGTCGTTCCCTAGGCCGCCGTTCAATAGATCATGGCCCGCATAGCCGTGCAGGCCGTCGTCGCCAGCCTCTCCGAAGATGATGTTGCTGCCCGCGTTGCCGATGACACGGTTGCCATTGGCATTGCCGACAAAATCAAGGTCGGTGCGGCCGGTCAGACGCACACCCTGCACGCTGGAATCTGCCATACTGTCGCTGGTCACATCGATGCTGGTCGATGCAGCCCCGACAGCGGCGTTTGAGGCAGATACCACCGCGAGCGGCTTGCTGGTGACGGATTTGATACCATCAATAAATTCGAACTCCTCAATACCTGAGATAAAGCTGCGACCCAGTGCGCTAAGCACGACGCATTGCCCGTCAATCGTTGTCACCAGCACCTGCGAGCTGTGCAACCCCATCACCAGACGATCAACGCCTTGCCCACCGTTGATCGTGTCATCTCCAGCCGAAGCCAGCACCAGATCAGCGCCTGTGCCCATATCAATCCAGTCATTGCCCGCTCCACCGATCACACTGTCATTTCCCGACAGCGTGCTGATCTTCGCGCCAGTATCGACGGCCACCACCGCATCGGCTCGCACCGTGGCCACAACGTTCTCAAACTTGATCACGTTGGCGTCGGCATCCGTTGGCGCACCATAGCTGGTGCCGGGATTAAAAAAGCTTACGGAGGCCATGAAGCTTTGCTCAGCCACGGTGCGGATCGAGTTATGCACGATGACCGTGTTGCCATGATCCAAACCGCCGTGAAAATTAATGTCGCGGTTGGTGAAATCGACCTCAATGGTGTTGTTCGCCGCCGAGGTGTAGCTGGCAAACAGCACTGCATGGCGGGTATCGATCACTTGCAGGTTAGTGAAGGTGCTGTTGTAAACATCGCGAATCCAAAAGCCATAGCCGTTGCCGCCATCCCCTTTGTTATGCGCCCCGGTTACCGTCACATCATCGACGACAGCGTCAATCGAGCGGCCCAAGACCAATCCGTTCGAGCCCGGCTGCACGATATCGACATTCTCGATGACGGTGCGCACCGAGCTGTTGACCAGCACCATCATGCCACCGTCTTCGGCCTTGTTGATGTTGCTGAACTTGCTGGCGTCTGCGGTGCCGTAGTCACCTTGGAAGGTCAGATTGCGCACGGTCACATCCTCAACCGTATTCGCCACAGCCACCGTTGTCGTTGCGGCATCAAACGCGAAGGGCAACTCACGGTCCAGCACAACGGTATTGCCGTTGACGGCAGTTACAACGACCATTGCTGTGCGAAGCGGTTTGTCCTGCTGCCACTGAGTATCGCCGATCTCCGTGAACAAGGCCGCATCGTTCGGACGCTCGATCCACAAGACATCGCCGACTCTAAGCGCTGCGCCATTCGCCACCTCAAGGCTGGTCGCGCCTTCGTCTGCCGCTTGGGTCAGCTTCATCGCATTGGTTTCCGTCTCGCGAAACAGTACCGAGCCGATTTGCAACGCAGGTGCGCCAGCCAACGCCTTATCCGCAATGATTGTCACATTGCCCTGCCCCTCAAGGGTGATGCCGTCCCTGTTCAGCACCACTGTTTTGTCAAAGGTATAGCTGCCTTGCTGCAACACGATACGCGTCCCTGCAGCAGCCGTGTTGATGGCGGCTTGGATCGTGGCAGCCGAGCTTCCGGCAGCAATCGTGATCACCGGAGCCGATTCAGAGAGCGCTGTGGCAGCGGTGTAGAGGGCAGCGGACATGACACACCTTTGGGTTGTTTAGGCAGCGGACCCCTCTGAGCTGCAGTTGAAATCGGGCACGAATGTGTTTGAGCTGCGGCAGCTCTGCGCCGGGATGGGTTGCGAGGGATTTGCCTGACAGAACCTGTCGGCGACTACCCTATGCATTGTTAATCAATCAGCAACAGTATTCGATAATTGTTTCGAAAATATCGATATAATGGATAGACTTACAGCTCGCCCAGTCCAAGCACTGCCCGCGCATTGGACTGATTCGCGCCATTCATCACCTGCCGCCGCCCTTGCGTGGTTGGTGGCCTTCCGACACGCTGATCTGATAGAATTATGAACCTGTTGCCGTCCTAATTGCTGCCCGACCGTCCTGCGACCATTGCGATTCAGGAGCTTTTCGATGATCGGCTTATTTGACGCGCTGACCCGGATGAGACTGTGTCTGGTTTTGATCGCGGTGCTGCGGATCTGGCCCGCGTAGGATGACATCAGCCTGCCACATGACCACTGCGACCTGCCCGCCGATCATCCGCATCTGCTGGAACACGGGGTCCAGCATCGCCATGCTTCGTGATCGACCAGCTGCACCGGCGCTGGCCGCGTACCGTCTGAGCCATGTTGGAACTTGTCGGTCTGTTCCTTGCCGCCTTTGCCGCCGCCACGCTGATACCGGCGCAATCCGAGGCCGTGCTGGTGGCGCTGATCCTGAACGCCGCGCAGCCGGTTTGGCTGCTGTTGGTAGTGGCAACGCTGGGCAATGTGCTGGGCTCGGTGCTGAACTGGGCGCTGGGGCGGTTTCTGATCCGCTTTGCCGACCGGCGCTGGTTTCCAGTGTCAAAGCGCCAACTGGACCGGGCGGCAGGCTGCTATGCCCGATGGGGGTATTGGAGCCTGCTGGGGGCATGGCTGCCGATCATCGGTGATCCTTTGACACTGGCCGCCGGAGTGATGCGCGAACCGTTCTGGCGTTTCGCGCTGATCGTCACGCTGGCCAAAGCCGGGCGCTATCTGGTGCTGGTCTGGGCGACGCTGCAGCTAGTCTGACGCGCCGGTTTCGCAAGCACAATCACGACACCAGTTGCCGCCATCCAGAGGATGCTGAAGCTCGACTTTCGGAAGGTAGATATCTGCCGATTTTCCCCCTACTGTGCAACGGGGGCGTCATCGTTCCGTCACTTCCGGGCAAAGGATCAAAGACCGGATGGAAGATCAGTTTTTTCGGCTGGGCGTGGCGCTTGCGATCGGTTTGCTGGTCGGGCTGGAGCGTGGGTGGCGCGAACGCGAGCAGCCTGCAGGGAGCCGAACCGCCGGGCTTCGGACCTTCGGCATCTTTGGCCTTCTGGGCGGAATATTTGCCGCCCTCGCGGTAGAAATGGCCGCCCCATTGATCTTTGCGACAGGCTTTCTCTGTGTGGCGGTATTGCTGGGCGTGTTCCAGTTTCACGAAGCCCGCCACGACGGAAACTTCAGCGTCACCGGGGTCATGGCAGGTCTTGGGGTGTTTGGTCTGGGCGCACTGGCGGTCACTGGCGATTATCGTGTCGCGGCGGCGGGCGGTGCGGCGCTGGCTGCCGTCCTCGCCAGCCGAGAGATTTTGCATGCAACCTTGCGCCGCCTCAGCTGGGTCGAACTGCGCTCGGCGCTGGTGCTGGCGGTGATGACAACCATCGTGCTACCGATACTGCCGAACCGGACCATCGACCCGTGGGGTGGGTTGAACCCGTGGGAGATCTGGTTCTTCACCGTGCTGATCGCGACGATTTCCTATGCGGGCTATATCGCCGTGCGGGTGCTTGGCCCGACGCGCGGCCTGTTGGTCAGTGCGCTGGCGGGGGCTGTTGCGTCTTCAACCGCGGTCACGGTCGCACTGGCGCGGATGGCGAAAAGTGCCGATCAGGTGCGACCTTTGGTTGGCGCCGCAACTTTGGCCGCGATGGTTTCGGTGCTGCGTGTGCTGATCGTCATCGCGCTGTTGCGCCGCGAGATCCTGCCCCATGTCGTGGTTCCTGCCCTCTGTGTGGCGGGCGTTCTGGGGGCTGCGGGGCTGGCCATGCTATTGCGCGGCACCGATGCGCAGCAACCCGACGAGATGCTGCGCAACCCGTTCGAATTGCGCGCCCTTCTGGTGTTTGCCCTGCTGTTTGCCGTTGTCTCCACGGCAAGCGCGGCGCTTGTGGGGCAGTTCGGCGGAGCCAGCCTGCCCGCAACCTCGGCCATGTCGGGCATGTTTGACGTCGATGTCGCGGTGCTGAGTGCGCTGCGCCTTGACACCACTGCGATCGGACTGCCGGTGATCGGCTTGGCGATCCTGATCGCACTTGCCTCCAATGCCTTTGGACGATTGTCGCTGGCCGTTCTAGCCGGTCCGGTCCGCTTCTGGTTGCCGCTGCTGGCGAGCACCCTCGCTGCCGCGGCAGCGGGCGGGGTTGCCTATGCGCTGTTGGCGGCTGGACAGGCTGGGCCTTTGTTGCCTCTGCCAGCCTGAGCCATCCTACAACCGCAGGGATGCCGCCGCCCTTGCGTGGTTGGTGGCCTTCCGATACGCTGATCTGATAGAATTATGAACCTGTTGCCGTCCTAATTGCTGCCCGACCGTCCTGCGACCATTGCGATTCAGGAGCTTTTCGATGACCAGCTTATTTGACGCGCTGACCCGGATGAAGCTGTGTCTGGTCTTGATCGCAATGCTGGCACCGCTGCCGCTGGCCGCGCAGGATATAGGCTTTGCACCTGGCTGGCAGATAGAAGCCCAAAGCTCTCAGCTGCGGTTTCAGTCGGTCAAGAATGTCACCGTTGTTGAATCCAGCAGTTTCGCGGCGTTTTCTGGCGGGCTGACCGCCGATGGCACGCTGTCGCTGCATGTGTTTCTGGATTCGGTCGACACCAAGATTGATCTGCGCAATGTGCGGATGCGGTTCCTGCTGTTTGAAACCTTCCGCTTCCCCGAAGCCGTGATCACCGCCAAAATCAACCCGGCTGATCTGGCCGATCTTCCCACCCTGCGGCGCAAGACCCTGCATCTGACCTATACACTGGATCTGCACGGTGTGAAAAAACAGCTTGAGACCGATGTGGCCGTGACCTTGTTGCAGGATGATACCGTTGTGGTGTCCTCGACGGTGCCAGTGGTGATTGCGACCGATGATTTCGGGCTGGGTGAGGGCGTGCAAAAGCTGCAAGAGGCGGCGAATGTGGTGATCATCCCGTCGGGTACCGTCAGTTTTGATCTGACCTTGAAGCGCAATGGCGGGGCCACCCCCGCGCCAACTCCAACGCCTGAAGCAGCGGCCCCCGAAGTGATTGCGCAAGCGCCTGCGACGCCGGAAACACCTGCCCCAGAAGCAACCACCCCGGCTGCGCCAGATCCAGCTGCCGTCGCACAAGAGCCTACGGGTGATCTGGATCTTGCTGCCTGCGAGGGACGTTTTGAAATCCTGTCGCGCAGCGGCAACATCACCTTCCACTCAGGGTCCGCCCGCCTGCAAGCCAGCAGCGCAGCCTTGCTGGACAGCGTCGCTGATATCAGCGCGCGCTGCCCCGGCCTGAAGATCGAAGTGTCGGGCCATACCGACTCGGATGGTTCCCCCTCCGCCAACCAGTATCTGTCGCAGCAGCGCGCGAAAGCCGTGGTGCGCTACCTCGAGAACAAGGGCCTTGCCGCCGACCGCTTCACCGCCATCGGCTACGGTGAGGACAAGCCGATCTTCGACAATGACACGTCCGAGCACAAATCACGCAACCGCCGGATCGAGTTCGCGTTGGTGCAGCAATAGATGCGACAGAGCAGGGTTATATATGTGCTGGCCTTGGTGCTGAGTTTCCTTGGTCCGCCGCTGCAGGCGCAAAGCGATGAAGCCGCCGCGTGGCAAGCCGCCCAGACGTCTGAAGACATCGGCTTGCTGCAAGCGTTCGTGCAAAATCACCCGCAAAGCCCGCACCTGGCCGAGGCAAACGCTCTGCTGGAGAAGACCATCGCCACCGCGCGTGGGCTGGGCCTGATGCCGGTTGAAGCGGTTGACGGCTATGTTGTGCAGCGCGCCTTGATCAGCGCTGCGCAAACCTCAAAAGCCGCCGCAGATTATCAGGCTTACCTTGCCGCCTATCCACAGGGTCTGTTCGCCGGCCTCGCGCAAAGCGAGTTGGCGCTGCTGGCGCTGACTGCTCCGGTCACGCCTGCGCCCGATCCGATGGCCGAGCTTGCCGGTCTGACCTTCACCACGCCGTTTCCGGTGGGCGAGCATATCAAGGGCCTGTCGATTGCCGATCTGATTGCCACCGCTACCCCACAGTTCGCCCCGATCGAAGGCTTGCCGGAAGCGGCGTGGCGCGACAAATCCTGCGCAAACTGTCACGCCTGGACCGAAGCCAGCCTGTGTGACCAAGCCAATACCTACACCAAACCCGCAGCAGCCGAGGCTTTGGCCAAGCCGCATCCCTTGGGTGAAACCTTCAAGATCGGCCTGCAGGCCTGGGCTTTGGGCGGGTGTAAGTAGCATGGCGCAGGTTCCCCCCGATGCCGGTCATCCGTCTGATCCGCCGCGTGAGCGCGCCACCACCGTCTCGGGCGGCACCCGGATCATCGGCACCTATGAGATCGAAAAACTGATCAGCGCCGGTGGCATGGGCGAGGTGTATCGCGGCCATAACATCCACAATGGCGAGCCTGTGGCGATCAAGATCGTGCTGCCCAGCCTCGCGCATGACCCGAAGATCGTGGCGCTGTTCCAGAAGGAAAGCACCACATTGTCGCGGCTAAGCCACGAAGCCATCGTGCGCTATCATGTGTTCACCAATGACCCTGTGATCGGGCGGCCCTGTCTGGTGATGGAATTCGTCTCGGGCACCCCGGTGTCCGAACGGATTGAAACCGGGCCGATGCCGTTGGATGAGGTCAAGGTGATGCTGCGCCGTGTCGCCTCGGGTCTGGAAAAGGCGCATCGTGCGGGCGTGGTGCACCGGGATATGTCGCCCGATAATATCATCCTGGAGGATGGCCTGGTTGAACATGCCAAGTTGATCGACTTCGGCATCGCGAAATCTTCGGCCATTGGTGCGGGCACGTTGTTGCAGGGCCAGTTTGCTGGCAAGTTCAACTGGGTGGCGCCTGAGCAGCTGGGCGCTTTTGGCGGCCATGTCGATGGGCGGTCGGACATCTATTCGCTGGCTTTGGTGGCAGCGGCGGCCAGCAAGGGGGCTGTACTGGAGATGGGCTCCTCTATCGTCGACGCTGTCGGCAAGCGCGCGGCAGTGCCGGATTTGACCGGCGTGGATGCAGCACTGGTGCCGTTGCTGCGCTGGATGCTGTCGCCTGACCCTGCGGCGCGCCCCGAGACGATGGCCCAAGTGATCGCGGCGCTGGATAACCCCGGATTGGTGCCCGGCCCCGACCCGAATGCCACGGTGATCGGTGGCAGCATCGCGGCTGAGACCAACGATGCCAGCCCGTTCGGCAGCCCGCCCGCCTTGCCGGTCATGACTGTGGCGGCGCCGACTGCGCAGAAATCTGTGCTGCTGCCGCTTGCTGTTGTGGCCTTGCTGGCTGCCAGCGCTGTTGCCTATTTCTCGGGTGCCTTCACCCCCACGCCAATCCAGCCGATTGCAGAGACCCCTCTCCCCCCGGAGCCCACGCAACAGCCGCAGCCTGCTGACCCCATCGCCGCGCCCCCCGACATGCTGACCGCCGAGACCCTGAGCAAGCACCTCACCACAGCGCAAACCTGCGGACCGCTGAGCCTGAGCGATCCACCTGCGGCGGGTTATGCTGAAGCCGATCCGGTGAGGATCACAGGGCGTGTCGGGTCTGACGCGGCAGCGGCGACTTTGCGTGATGGGCTTGCCCCGCTGCTCGGCAAGCGAGGGGTGACTCTGGACCTTGCTCAACTGAACCCCGCAATTTGTGCGGTGTTGAATGCTTTGCCTGTGTTGGGCGCGGGCGGGGCTGCGATCTCGCTTGGCTATGGCGACCGCAGCGATCCTAACCCGGACGGGCGCTATCTGGTCGGGGAGAACCCGGTGATTGATCTGACTGTGCCAGACGGCGGGGGGTATCTTTCGGTCGTGGTGGTGGATGGATCGGGGCAGGTGCTGCATCTTTTGCAGGGCAGTCAGCGGGCCGGGCAGGCCAAGCTGCGGGTAGCGTTTCCGGTGATGGAGGCGGGAGCCGGGCGGCCTGTTCTGGTGGTCAATCCGGCGGGGCTGGGGCTGGCGATGGTTCTGCTGCTGCGGTCTGAGGCGGCGTTGGAGCCAGGTCCGATGATAGAGCCGGTGGCGGAATTTGTGGCGCGGCTGAAACAGGCGAAGCTGCTCTCGATGGATCAACGGCTGCTGAGCCTGGAAGCACCCTGAAGGCATGGTCCCAACTCGGGACCAAATTTTTCTGTTTTATGTCAATGATATAGGGTGGTCACTTTCACACTTTCTTAATCTTTGGCTTGAACTGGCCCAGCTTTCTGACCTGCCACCAAGAGCCGTCCGCAGCGGCATCGAGCCGCTTTGAACGGCGTTGCCAGATCCAGGCTGCGCCGAAGCGATCATCCTTGCCGTGGCAACGCCGCCGGAGGGGGCTCGATGCCCCCGCGGGCGGCTCTTGGTTCAGCTCACACCTGTCCAGCCAACCGGGCCAGTGCCCAAGCCGCTGCCTCGGCCACGGTCGGGTCTGGATCAGCCTGCAAGGGCGCGGCATCGGCGGCCAACCCCGGCAGGCCAGAGTTGCCGATGGCATACAGCACGTTGCGCACAAAACGGTCGCGGCCAATGCGCTTGATCGGGCTGCCCGCAAAGCGCACGCGGAAGGCGGTATCATCAAGGCTGACCAGATCGGCCAATTCGGGCGCGCCGACCCTTGGCTGATAGCCGATGTCGCGGGCGGCTTGGGCGAATTTGTTCCACGGGCAGGCAGCAAGGCAATCATCACAACCATAAATCCGGTTGCCCATCAGCGCGCGCAGCTCGGGATCAACCGGCCCTTTATGCTCGATGGTCAGATAAGAGATACAGCGGCGCGCGTCCAACTGGTAAGGCGCGGGGAAAGCGTTGGTCGGGCAAGCCTCCAGACAGGCGGTGCAGGTGCCGCAATGGCTGACCTCGGGCGCATCCTTTGGCAGATCGGCGGTGGTGAAGATCGCGCCAAGGAAAAACCAGTTGCCCAGATCGCGCGACAGCAGGTTGGTATGCTTGCCTTGCCAGCCCAGACCTGCCGCTTCGGCGAGGGGTTTTTCCATCACCGGGGCGGTATCGACGAAGACCTTGATCTCGGCCTTGGCGGCATTTGCAAACCAGCCGCCCAGCCGTTTCAACCGCCGCTTCACCAGATCATGATAGTCCTTGCCCTGCGCATAGACCGAGACCGCCGCGCGGTCGGGCTGTGCGAGCACGGCCATAGGGTCCGCCTCTGGCGTGTAAACCTCGGCCAGCATGATCACCGAACGCGCCTCGGGCCACAGCGCCGCTGCATTGCCGCGCCAATGCTCGCGCTCGGCCATCCATGTCATCTGGCCGTGGTGATCGGCTTGTAGAAATTGCCGCAACCGCCCGGCGGTTTCGGGCACCGCATTGGGGGCACAGATGCCGACTTTGGAGAAACCCTCCTGCAAAGCTTGCGCGATCAGATGATCCTTCAGAGACGGCAAGGTCATCCTCTCTGCTCAAATATCCTCTGGGGGTCCGGGGGGCGAAGCGTCCCCGGCGGTTTCAGCTAGAAATCCAGATCGGCGTAATGCGCGGGGGGCGGGAAGCCCGGCACTTGATCGGCCAGCAGGGTGCGGAACGAAGGCCGCGATTTGATCTTGGCATACCAGTCTTTCACCGTGGCCGAGCGGTTCCAATCGACATCCGAGATATAATCGAGGCAAGAGATATGCGCGGCGGCGGTCAGATCGGCCAAGGTCATCACATCGCCTGCCAGCCAGCGGCGCTGATCGAGCAGCCAGCCGAGGTAATCGAGGTGGTATTTGATCCGCCCTGCCCCCGACTTCACGGCTTTGGAATCCGGGTAGCCATGCGCCATGATCTTCTTGTTGACCCGCTCATACAGCAGTTTCGAGGTGACTTCGGCGTGGAATTTGTCATCAAACCAGGCGCAGAGGCGACGCACTTCAAAGCGCATGTCGATGTCTCGCGGCATCAGCGTCGGGTTCGGGTAAGCCTCTTCCAGATATTCACAGATCGCCTGACTTTCCGACAGCACGCGGTTTTCGATGCGCAGCACCGGGACTTTGCCCGCTGGATTGCGGCGCAGGAAATCCGGGGAAGGCTCCCAATAGCGTTCTTCGATCAGCTCTACCTCCAGCCGTTTCTCGGCCAAAGTCAGGCGCACCTTGCGGCAGAATGGCGAGAGCGGGAAATGATAGAGACGGATCATGAAGGGATGGATCTTTGTATGCGGGTTTTGATCTTCAATGCCGCGAAGGGGCGCGGAATTCAACCACAATCCCGGCGGTTTTCAGTCTTGAAAGCAATCCGCGCGGCCATCCGCCAGAATGGTCTCGGCGCCTGACATGATCGCGCCGGTGCGTTTGCGGACGAAACTGCTGGGTTTGGACGCGGAACGGTCTTTCGGGTTGGGCAGCACTGCGGCGAGGCGGGCGGCTTGCAGGGCAGAGAGATCGCGGGCATCGACGCCGAAATAGTGCTGGGCGGCGGCTTGCACGCCGAACACGCCCTCGTCGAATTCGGCGACGTTGAGGTAGACTTCAAGGATGCGCTGCTTCGACCAGACCAGCTCGACCACCGGGGTGAGACCCGCTTCGATGGCCTTGCGCAGCCAGCTGCGGCCTTGCCAGAGGAAGACGTTCTTGGCGACCTGTTGCGTCAGGGTAGAGGCGCCGCGATTGCCACCCTGTTCGGCGGCGGCGCGGATGGCGGCCATATCGAAGCCCCAGTGCAGGCAGAAATTGGCGTCTTCAGCCGCGACAACCGAGCGGCCCATCACCGGGGCGATTTCATCCCAGTTGACCCAATCCTTGCTGATGCCGCCCAAGCGCAAGCTTTCGGAGAGTTGATAGAGGTTGATCGGCGGCGGCAGGAAACTGAACAGCAGGATCAGGACGCCGAAGAAGCCGGCGATGCTTGCCAGCCCCCGCAAAATCCAGCGTTTGATCTGTCGCCCCTTGGGAAGGGAGGCGATCAAGGCAGGCGCGGGGGCGGCCTTTTTGCGCGATTTCTTCGGGGTGTCGACCATTTGGCAGCTTAGGCCCCAAGCTTTCGGTTTGGTCAAGGGTTTGGCGGGGGAATTTGCGGGCGGTGAGACGGTGTCCGCGTGTGGACAGACGGCTGATTTGATCGTTTTCAAGGGGTTAAGGCGGTGTCGTTCAGAGTTTGTTAAGGATTGCTCCCGCGCTTACAGCGCGGTTTCGCAACTGGCTTGATCGTTGCGGTAGCGGGCAACCTCGACCCCGGTGCTGTTGGTGTAGACATATTCAAGCGTCCCGCCGCCGCTTAGAATCGGGATGATCGCTTCATTGGTGCAGTTGGATTGGAAGATCCCGTCGCTGAAATTTGCCGGGAGTTCCGCGATATCCGAGGCGATGGAATAGTGGTAGCGGATGGTTGTGCCCTGCACATCGACCCGGTGCAGCGTGGTGATTTCGTCAACCCGCGCGGGCACGGTGATTTGCTGAGCCGACATGCGCAGCAGTTCTTCAAGGCCTGCGTCGGATTGCGCCATGTGGCGGGTCAGCCCATTGGCGACGCGGGGATCGCTGGCGGCGGCGGCTTCGACCGCGCTGGTGACGGATTTAACTGTGGCCAGGTTAATCAACATCAAGACGATGCCCAGCACAGCACCCGGTGCGCCCACCAAGCCCGCCCATGCGCCGTTGTCGGGTTGGATCGGGCCATCGGGTTGCAGGTGTTTCGACGGTGTGAACAACAGCCAGAGGTTAGCGAAGGGGATGAAGGCCAGAAAGGCTTTGCGGGGGTCACCGTAGGCATCGAGCGAGCGGGCTTGGGCGAGGGTGGCAAAGACATAGCCACCCGCCAGACTGGCCACGATATCGCCAAGCATCAGCAGCCAGAGTGTCCCGGCCTGCATCATCGCGCCACCGCCAAGCCACCAGAATTGCGTGAGGCTGATGGCCAGCGTGCAGAGCGCGATACCGGTGAAATAGGGGCCGCGCAGCATTCGAAAGCTGGGGGTGCGGGTGAGCAGAGCGATAACGCCCCCCAAGCAGATCAAGCCATAGCTGAGCGCCTTCATCCCCCATTCGGGCAGCAGAATATAGCTGAAGGCAAGTTGTTCCATCGCCATCGAACCCCTGATCGCCCGCAGGAGGGCTGACAATGAGGCTAAGCAAGTGCTGGCCGTTTAGCAACGTTGTTGGGCAGCCTTGGTTTGGCTTCTCAATAGCGGCGGGAACCACCCATTCACGACAGAAAATGTCGCGGGTGATGCTGCGCGGGTGGCTTGGCTTGTTAGGCTTTGCGCAACCTTAGCCCGGAGCCCCCTATGCCGCTGCGCCGCACACCGTTTTATGCCCTTGCCTCGGCCTATGGCGCGCAGATGGGGCCTGTGGGCGGGGGGTTTATGTCGGCGCATCACTATGGCGATGTGAAGGCCGAGCATCTGAACACGCGGACGCATGTGGGGGTGCAGGATCTGTCCACCATGGGCAAGATTGATGTGAAGGGGCCGGAGGCAGAGGCTTTGGTCAACCATCTGATCGTCAATGATGCCGCCGCCATGAAGGTGGGGGCGGCGCGTTATGCCAGCGTTTGTGCGCCGGATGGCGGGGTGATGGATGATCTGACGGTGTTCCGGCTGGCGGAGGAGCATTTTCTGATCGTGTCCGGCTCACGCAATCGGTTGAAGATCCGCGATTGGGCGATGCAGCACGCGCAGGGGCGGCGGGCCTATGTGACGGATATCACGGCGGCGATTGCGTTTCCGACGGTGCAGGGGCCGAAATCTCGGGCGCTGTTGCAGCGGTTGATCCCGGATGCCGATTTGACCGCGTTGAAACGCTGGAGCTTCACCTGGGGGCATTTTGGCGAAACGCGGGTGATGATTTCGCGCACCGGGGTTACGGGTGAGTTGGGGTTTGAGTTATTTGTGCCGTCGGATGAAGCGGCGGGGGTTTGGAACGGATTGCTGACGGTGGGCGGGGCGTATGGGCTGCGCCCCTACGGCGTGCAGGCGATGTTCACTTTGGGGCTGGAGAAGCTGTATCCGGCGCATGGCATTGATATGGATGAGACGGTGACGCCGTTTCATGTTGGCACCGATGCGTTCATCAAGTTTGACAAGGGCGACTTCATTGGCCGCGAGGCGTTGCTGCGGGTGCGTGATCAGGGCGTGGCGACGGCTTGGGTCGGGTTGCTGATGGAAGGCGAGGTTCCGGCGGCGGAGGGGGCTGCGGTGATGGCTGACGGGCGCAAGGTAGGGCATGTGACCTATAGCGATCATGGTTATTCGGTGGGGGCGGTTCTGGCCACGGCCCATATCGAGAAGGGCTATGCGGTGGAGGGCGCGGAGGTGACGGTGGGCGGCGTTAAGGCGCGGGTGGCACGCAAGGCGTTCTTTGATCCCGAGGGCGCGCGGCTGCGCGGTTAACGCTGCGTCATGGTGGAAATCGCATCGTAGCAGGGAACGAAAACTGATGTTGCGGGTTGTTGCTGCATAGGGCTTTGGGAAACCGAGCCGCTGTGTAACAATGGAGATCATCATGTTTCGCACTTCTATCGCGGCCTTTCTTATGGCCACTGCTGTTGCCTTCCCGTCTTTCGCGCAAGACATGAAGCCCGTGCGTGAAGTTGAGGTCACTGTCGACACCTCTGGCATCGGCAACCCTCAGGCGGCGGCCTATTGGGGCACGCTGCAGGATGATTTGAAAGCGTCGATCCTGACCAAAGTGGCGCCGACCGATGACGACGCGGCTGTCGTGATCAAGATCCGTATCGACGATGTGGCGCTGTCCAATGGCTTCCAAGAGAAGCTGGGTCTGGGCGAAACCACGCTGACGGGCAACGTGCTGGTGCAGGATGACAAGAACCACACCAAGGACGACGCCTATGACCTGACGGTCGACGTGGAAGCCGCCAAGCCGCTGCTGCCGCAGGGCTATGACTTCACGGCGGCAGATGCCGACACCAAGGTTTATTACAGCGCGATGGTTAACGCCTTCGCCGACGGCGTAGTGACCCGCCTGAAGTAAGTTTGGCGGTATTGTGTGGAAAGGCCCCCGTTCGCGGGGGCCTTTTTACGTTGGTACGGGCGATGGCAGGCGCGGCGCTGTTGCGTTGCATCAATGTGGGCGTCGCGCTTTGGCGCTAGGCTTATGCCATGCACTGTCAGGAGCGTGTCATGCAAACCAACCAGACTCCCTTCAACGACCAATCCGTGAACACAACGGGCTGTTGCGCCAAGTTCAATCCTGCCGGGTGGGACGCGCAAGAGCTGCATTTCAAGGACAAGCCATTCGTGCGCGCCAGCACTTTGTCAATCGGGCATGTGCCGCTGAACATGGGCGTGGTCTATGCCCGCGTGCAGAGGCATATTGCAAAGGCGTTTGCGGGCGATCCATCACAGGAGCTGGTGATGTCCCGCGATCCGTCGGCTTTTACCGGCGAGCATCTGTTTGCTGTGAAAAGCCCGGTGGCCGACGAAGAGATGATCGCGGTGAGCGGCGAATTCCTCACCAAGGTTTTTGAAGGGCCTTATTCGGCGATGCGGGGCTGGCATGGTCAGATGCAGGCGCTGGCCCGTGAAAAGGGGCGCGAGCCGAAACAGGTTTGGTTTTATTACACCACTTGCCCCGATTGCGCGAAGGCCTACGGCGCGAATCCGGTCGTTGGGCTGGTGGAACTTGCTTGACGAAAAGGCCCCCGGACAAGGGGGCCCTTCTGGTGTTTTGCAGATTACTCTGCCGGGACTTTCGCTGCTTCGTCCGACAGCGGATGTGCCAGGTGCGGCAGCATTTCTTTCGGGCAGATTTGCAGGAAATTGGCGCGCTCGGTCGCCCAATCGGCGAGGATGCGGGTGGCGATGCGTGATCCGGTTTCCTTCGCGTGGCGCTCGATCAGATGACGCAGTTGCGCCTCCCAATGCGGGTGGGCCACGGCGCAGGTCAGCACGGTTTCGTCGTTGACGAAATCTTCCGCGATGGCTTGGGGATCGTAGACATAGGCCATGCCCCCGGTCATGCCCGCGCCGAAGTTGGCCCCGATGCGGCCAAGGATCACCGCGACGCCGCCGGTCATGTATTCGCAACCATTCGAGCCGCAACCTTCGACCACAACGCTTGCGCCCGAGTTGCGGACGGCGAAACGTTCACCTGCACGACCACTGGCGAACAGGTAGCCTGCGGTCGCCCCATACAGCACGGTGTTGCCGATGATGGTGTTGTCCTCGGCTTTCAGCGGAGAGGACATCTGCGGGCGCACCACGATGGTGCCGCCTGATAGACCCTTGCCAACATAGTCGTTGGCGTCGCCTTGGACCTCCAGCTTCAGGCCGTTGACCGCGAAGGCACCGAGGGATTGGCCGCACGAGCCATGCAGTTTCACCGTCAGATGGTCGGGCTGCAGATTGTTGCGCATGCCGAATTTCTTGACGATATGGCTGGATGCCCGCGTGCCGATGGTGCGCAGGGTGTTGCGAACCGCATAAGACAGCTGCATTTTCTCGCCGTCTTCAAAGAACCGCGCGCCGTCTTTGACGATTTCCGCGTCCAAGGTATCGGGGACGTGGTTGCGCGGTTTCGAGCGGTCATAGGTGATCTTCTGCGCGCCATCGACGGTGATCAACAGCGGGTTCAGGTCGAGATCATCGAGGTGGGCAGAGCCACGGCTGACCTGTGACAGAAGGTCCGCGCGACCGATGATTTCATCCATGCTGCGCGCGCCGATCTGGGCGAGGATCTCGCGGACTTCCTGCGCGTAGAAGGTGATCAGGTTGACGACCTTATCCGCCGTGCCGGTGAATTTGGCACGCAAAGCGGTGTCTTGGGTGCAGACACCGACCGGGCAGGTGTTGGACTGGCACTGACGCACCATGATACAGCCCATCGCGATCAGGGCGGCGGTGCCGATGCCGTATTCCTCGGCCCCGAGCATGGCGGCCATCACCACATCGCGGCCCGTGCGCAAGCCGCCATCGGTGCGGAGCGTCACACGTTCGCGCAGGTTGTTCATCGACAGAACCTGATGCGCTTCGGTCAGGCCCATTTCCCACGGTAGGCCCGCGTATTTGATCGAGGTGCCGGGGGACGCCCCGGTGCCGCCGTTGTGGCCCGAGATCAGGATGATGTCGGCTTTCGCCTTGGCGACGCCTGCGGCGATGGTGCCGACTCCGCTGGCCGAGACCAGTTTCACCGTGACTTTGGCGCGTGGGTTGATCTGTTTCAGGTCGTAGATCAACTGGGCGAGGTCTTCGATGGAATAGATGTCGTGGTGCGGCGGCGGGCTGATTAGCGTCACGCCTTTGGTGGAATGGCGCAAACGAGCAATCAGCTCGGTCACTTTCATGCCGGGCAGCTGGCCGCCTTCGCCGGGTTTGGCGCCTTGGGCGACTTTGATTTCCAGCTCTTCGCAGGCGTTCAGGGATTCGGCGGTGACACCGAAGCGGCCCGAAGCCACCTGTTTGATCTTCGCCGAAGGGTTGTCGCCATTCGGTTCGGGCAGGAAGTGGGCGGGGTCTTCACCGCCTTCGCCCGAGTCCGATTTCGCGCCGATACGGTTCATTGCGACGTTCAGGGTCTTGTGCGCCTCTGGCCCCAAGGCCCCCAGCGACATACCCGGCGTCACAAAGCGTTTGCGGATCGAGGTGATGGATTCGACCTCTTCAATAGGCACCGGCTTGCCCAAGGTCTTGATGTCGAGCAAATCGCGGATGTGGATCGGCGGGTTGGAGCGCATCGCGGCGGAGTATTGCTTCCACAGATCAAACGAGGCGCGGTCGCAGGCCGATTGCAACATGTGCATGGTCTGCGCTTCCCAAGCGTGCTTTTCACCCGAGCGGCGGGCTTTGTAGAAGCCGCCGATGGGCAGAACGTCTGCACCACCCAACCAGCCCTTGGCGTGGACTTCTTCGACCTTCATCTGCAGGCCTTGCAGACCGATGCCCGAAATACGGCTTTGCATACCGGGGAAGTACTCGGCCACCATCGCGCGGCTAAGGCCGACGGCTTCAAAGTTGAGACCGCCACGATAGGACGAGATCACCGAAATGCCCATTTTGGACATGATTTTCAGCAGACCGGCATCGACGGCATAGCCATAACGGCGCATGGCGTCGACGAGGCTGCCTTCGATCAGACCGCGACGGATGCGGTCAGCGATGCTGTCTTGTGCGAGGTAAGCGTTGACCGTGGTGGCCCCCGAGCCGATCAGGACGGCGAAGTAGTGGGGGTCGATACATTCCGCGCTACGGACGTTGACCGAGCAGAAGGTGCGCAGGCCCTTGCGGGTCAGCCAAGAGTGGACCGCCGAAGTGGCAAGGATCATCGGCATAGCGACCTTTTCGGGCGACTGATGCTGATCGGTCATCACCAACTGGCCCGCGCCGGAACGCACGGCGTCTTCGGCTTCGGCGCGGATACGCTCCAGCCCTTGGCGCAGGGCGTCTGGGCCGCCGTTCACCGGGAAGGTGCAGTCAATGAAGGCGACCTGATCACCAAAGCGCTGCACCAGCACGTCAAATTCGGCATTGGCGAGGAAGGGGCTTTCCAGCACCAGGATTTCCGACTGCGCGTTGGTTTCATCCAGCACGTTGCGCAGGTTGCCGAAGCGGGTTTTCAAGGACATCACCCGGCCTTCGCGCAAGCTGTCGATCGGCGGGTTGGTGACCTGGCTGAAGTTCTGCCGGAAGAAGTGTGACAGCGGGCGGTAGACCGAGGACAGCACGGCGGCGGGGGTATCATCGCCCATCGAGGCGATCATTTCCTTGCCGTCTTCGGCCATTGGCGCGAGGACTTGTTCCAGTTCTTCAACGGTAAAGCCCGCTGCGATCTGGCGTTTGCGCAGATCGGCACCTTCGAACATCGCCACTTCCGGCACGTCGCGCAGCAAAGCGTTGAGGTCAACGATCTTCTGAATCCAGTCGGCATAGGGCTGAGCGGCGGCAAGTTTATCTTTCAGCGCCACGTCGTGGTAAAGCTTGCCCTCGGCCATATCGACGGCAATCATCTGACCCGGCCCAAGCGCGCCCTTTTCCCGGATGGTGGATTCGTCAACTGGCACCATGCCAGCCTCGGAGCCCGCGATCAGCAGGCCATCGCCCGTCACGACATAGCGCATCGGACGCAGGCCGTTGCGGTCAAGACCGCCGCAGACCCAGCGGCCATCGGTCATCGCCAGCGCTGCGGGGCCATCCCAAGGCTCAATCACCGAGTTGCAATAGGCGTACATATCGGCCCAAGCGGGTTTCATATCGGTGGTGGCTTTAGACCACGCTTCCGGCACCAGCATGGTTTTTGCCAGCGGCGCGTTGCGGCCCGAACGCACGAGGGCTTCGAACACAGCATCCAAAGCGCCGGAGTCAGAGGTACCTGCCGGGATGATCGGTTTGATGTCTTCGGCGGCATCGCCAAAGTTGTTGGAAGCCATGCGAATTTCGTGGCTTTTCATCCAGTTGACGTTGCCTTTCAGCGTGTTGATCTCACCATTGTGGGCCAACATGCGGAAGGGTTGCGCCAGCCACCACTGCGGGAAGGTGTTGGTGGAATAGCGCTGGTGGTAGATCGCGAAGGCGGATTCAAAGCGGTCGTCCATCAGGTCGGGATAGAAGGTGGCGACCTGTTCGGCCAGCATCATGCCTTTGTAGATGATGCTGCGGCAGGACAGGCTGCACAGATACATGCCTTGGATCTGGCTGGCGAGGGCCGCTTTTTCGATGCGGCGGCGGATGATGTACAGCTCGCGCTCGAACTGTTCTTCGTCGATGGCTTTGTCGTTGCGGATCAGGATCTGTTCGATCTCGGGGCGGGTGGCGTTGGCTTTGTCGCCCAGCACCGAAGTGTCGACGGGGACGTGACGCCAGCCATAGATGTAGTGGCCCATGCGGAGGACTTCGGCCTCGACAATCGTGCGGCAGCGTTCTTGCGCGCCGAAATCGGTGCGCGGCAGGAAGACCTGGCCAACGGCGATCAGCTTGTGGATGTCAGGCTCGTGCCCCGTGCGGCGAACCTGGTCGTAGAAGAATTTGACCGGGATCTGCACATGGATGCCGGCACCGTCACCGGTTTTGCCATCGGCATCGACGGCACCGCGGTGCCAGATCGCCTTCAGCGCGTTGATGCCGTTTTCCACGACTTTGCGGGAGGGCTTACCGGAAACCGCGACCACCAGACCAACGCCGCAAGAGGAATGCTCGTCTTCGGTTTTGTACAGGCTGTTCGCGTCCATATAGGCGCGTTTGGCTTCCTCGGACTTCACCCAAGCTTCATCATAGATCGTCATGGCTCACTCCTTCGGGCTGGCGGCGTACAGGGCTTCAACCTCGGCCCCGGTCAGTTTTTCGGTGTCACCCGCAAAGGCCCAAGCGTCGGGTTTGCGGTCATAGTAGATTTCCTGCGTCAGTTTCAGGCCGGTCAGATCATCGAGCAGGCCTGCGTTCAGGAAATATTCGGCCTGATCACCCGGTTCGGTGAAGCGATACCAAAGCGACGTGCCACAGCGATTGCAAAAGCTGCGCGCGGCCCAATCCGAGGATTGGTAGGTTGTCACCGCCTCGGCACCCTGCATGGTCAGGCCGTCCGGCGGCACCATCACGGTCATGGTGCAGGCACCGGATTGACGGCGGCAGTTTCCGCAATGGCAGGCGTGCACGTCAGGGTTCAGGCCGGTGATCTGCAAGCGCACCGTGCCGCAGAGGCATTGCCCGGTGTGTTCAGCGGCCATCGGATGCCCTCCATAACCGCTCCAGCGGCGTGGCTTCGGACATCACGGCGTCGCATTCGAAGATCGGCTGCGTCGCGCCGAACCCCTTGTCGCCGGGCATGTGGAATTGCACCGGGCTGCCTTCCAGCGGCAGCCATTGCGTGCCATCCCACCATTCGGACTGGCCGGAAAAGAAGTTCCGATATTCCTCACTGATGTATTCAAAGCCGCGCGCCTTGCGCAGTTCATTGCCCGCGTCATCGGTTTCGACATAATCGAATTCGGTGCGCTTGAGGGTGACACCGTCGATCGTAACGGAGTCGCCTGTCAGCCTGTCGAAGCCTTTGACATTGCTGTGTTCACCATTGTCCTTGCTGAGGCCGAACTCGAAATCATCCCGGCCCGTCGCCAGCAGGTTGGAGAAATTCGCTGGATCTTTGGGGTTCGGGTCGAGGGTCTGAACGACCGTCGGGTTCAGATCATAGCTTTCGATCCACTGGGTTTCACGGTCGATCTTCGAGAGATAGAACATGCCTTCCTGATCGAAATCCGCGCGCCATTTGTCGCCGGGATTGTCTTTCTCACAGGTGTAGTAGTTCGCGACATAGCAGCCGCGCGACTGCACGGTCAGGGTGGCGGTGCAGCCCTCGGGCGGGACGAAGCTTGCGAGGGCGGGTGTGGCAAACAGGAACAGAGGGAGAAGCAGGGCGGTCCGCATGAGGAGGTTCCTTTCGGGTGCGATCTTTGCGATCACTCTGCCGCAACGCTGGCGGGTTGCGCCAGATAGGCCAGGATGGAGTCGGCGGCTTCGCGCCCGTCGCGGATGGCCCAGACTACCAAGGATGCTCCGCGCACGATGTCGCCTGCGGCATAGACGCCGGGCAGGTTGGTGGCGTGGCTGCGGAAATCGGCTTTGATGGTGCCCCAACGGGTGACGGCGAGGTCGGGGACGCCCCAGAGGGTGGGGACGGCTTCGGGCTCGAAACCCAGCGCTTGCACGACCAGATCGGCGGGCTCGATATAGTCGGCACCTTCGATCAGTTCGGGGGTTTGGCGACCCGAGGAATCCGGTGCGCCAAGGCGCATTTTCTGCACCATAACGCCTTCGACGGTGGTGCCGCCGGTGAAGCCTTTCGGGGCGGAGAGCCAGACGAAATCGACGCCTTCTTCCTCGGCGTTTTGGGTTTCGCGCTGGCTGCCCGGCATGTTGGCTTTGTCGCGGCGGTAGAGACATTTCACCGATGTAGCGCCTTGGCGGATGGCGGTGCGGACGCAATCCATCGCGGTATCGCCGCCGCCGATCACGACGACACGTTTGCCGTCGGCGTTCAACTCGCCCGAGTCGAATTCGGGCACATCATCGCCGAAGCTTTTGCGGTTGGAGGCGGTGAGGTAATCCAGCGCGCGGACAACGCCTTTGGCACCGACGCCGGGGGCTTCGATGTCGCGGGCTTTGTAGACTCCGGTGGCGATCAGCACGGCGTCATGCTGGCCACGGATGGCGTCAAAGGACAGGTCTTCGCCGACTTTGCAGTTCAGCACGAAGGTGACGCCGCCGAGTTCAAGCTGCTCGATGCGCTGCATGACCACGGGCTTTTCCAGTTTGAAACCGGGGATGCCGTAGGTCAGCAGGCCGCCTGCGCGGTCGTAACGGTCGTAGACGGTGACTTGCACGCCGGCGCGGCGCAGCACGTCAGCGGCGGCAAGGCCACCGGGGCCAGCACCGATGATGCCGACGGATTCCATACGCTCGGTATGGGCTTTGATCGGTTTGACCCAGCCCATTTCCCAGGCTTTGTCGGTCAGGTATTTCTCGACCGAGCCGATGGTGACGGTGCCGTGACCGGATTGTTCAATGACGCAGTTGCCTTCGCAAAGGCGGTCTTGCGGGCAGATGCGGCCGCAGATTTCCGGGAAGGTGTTGGTGGCTTGCGAAAGCTCGTAGGCTTCTTCCAAGCGGCCCTCGGCGGTGAGGCGCAGCCAGTCAGGGATGTTGTTGTGCAACGGGCAATGCGACTGGCAATAGGGCACGCCGCATTGGCTGCACCGGCTGGCCTGCTCGGCGGCTTTGTCGACCGCGTATTGGCGATAGATTTCATCGAAATCATGGCTGCGCAGTTCAGCATCGCGCTTGGTGGGCATCTCTTTGCCCAGTGTCACGAATTTCAGCATTTTCTGCCCGGCCATGATCTGCCCCTTAGGTGGAATTTCACTGTCGGGCGTTGATACTTTGGAACGGCGCCTAATAAAAGTCAGCATGGCTGACCTATCTTTAGGTTTTTTCGCAGGTAGGTCAACAATTCTGACGGAGTGCGTCAATATTAGGTCAGCAAATGATACCTATATGCCTAAAAGCCCGCCAAAAGTGCCGCAAGGGCAAGAGAACCAATGATGATTCGCCACCATGCGAAGGGGGCATAGCCGCGACGGGAGACGAAGTTCAGCAGGCCGCGCACCACGAAAACGGCAGTCACGAAAGCGACGATGAAACCTACGGAAATATCGGTCCATGCCGAAAAGTCGAGCGTGTGGCGGGATTTATAGATGTCGTAGACAACTGCGCCTGCCATAGTCGGCAGCGACAGGAAGAACGAAAACTCGGCGGCGGCGCGTTTTGAGACACCCAGCATGAGGGCACCGACGATGGTAGAGCCAGAGCGCGAGACGCCGGGGATCATGGCAAGGCATTGGATGAAACCGATGGCGAGGGCTTTGCGGAACGGGATGGTATCGGCGTTGTCGATGGTGGGGATCGGGGCGACACGCTCGACAAACAGCAGGATCACGCCACCGATGATCAGCATGATGGCGATCAGCATGGGGGATTCGAACAGCACGGTCTTGATGACATCGTGAGCGATGACGCCGATCACCACGGCAGGCAGGAAGGCCAGCAGCACCGAGATGATGAAGCGCATCGCGGCAGGGTCGCGGTGGGCGGTGCCGAAAACGGTGACGAGTTTGCCGAAATAGACGGTGAGGATGGCAAGCACCGCGCCCAGCTGGATCACCACCTCGAAGGTTTTGCCGTTGGATTCAAAGCCGAGGAAATGGCCCGCCAGCAGCAAATGACCGGTCGAGGATACCGGAATAAATTCGGTCAACCCCTCCAGCAAACCAAGCAGGGCGGCGGTCAGGGTCTGTTCCAAAACTCAGGCTTTCTTGAGGTGCTTCGCCGATTCCTTGATCGCCGCGTATTGGCCCGAGGGACGGTAGCGCCAGAGGTATTCCGGGATCACCGAGGCGTAGTCAGTGGCGGTGATGCCGAGATCGGCCAAGGTTTTCGCATCGGGGGCGACGGTGTTGTCGCTGCGCAATGAGGCGACTTGATCACGGGTCAGGATGCTGTTGCGGAAGATGCCGCCGGTGGCGAAGGCCGCGAAATCGAGCAGAGTGGCGGGAATGTTGGCGATGAAGAACGGCAGGTTCAGCACCAGACGGCGGCGGCGGATCACCGTCAGCATTTTGGCGATGATGGCGCGGAAGGACTCTGTGTCCGGGCCGCCGAGTTCATAGATACCGTGGGCTTCGCCTTTGATGCCTTTGACGGCGGCTTGGGCGACATCATCGACATAGACCGGCTGGAATTTGGTATTGCCACCGACCAAGGGCAGGATCGGCCCCAAGCGGGACATCGCGGCGAAGCGGTTAAAGAAGCCGTCTTCATTGCCGAAAATCACCGAGGGCCGCAGGATCATTGCGGTGGGATAGGCTGCAAGGATGGCGGCCTCACCCTCGCCCTTGGATTGGGCGTAGAGGCTGGCGCCGTTCACATCGGCACCGATGGCCGAGATATGCACGAGGGCGGGGACGCCTTGCTGGGCGGCCAGACGGGCGATGCGGGCAGCGCCTTCGGCTTGCACGGCGGTGAAGTTGTTCTTGCCGCCGCGATCAAAGGTGCCAACGCAGTTCACCACGGCATCCGAGCCCGCCATCGCGGCCAGCACCGAGGCATCGTCACGGATGTTGCAGAACACCGGGTCAACCTGGCCGGGGGTGCCATAGGGTTTGACGAACAAAGCCTGGTTCGGGCGGCGGCAGGCGACGCGGACGCGCCAGCCCTCTTTCGCCATCCGGCGCGCGATATAGCGGCCGACAAAACCCGATCCGCCGTAGATCGTGACAAGTTTGCTCATGCGAAACCCCTTTGGCCGTGCCCATGCGTTCCCGCCTGAATAATCTGACCGGGCCACAGCGGCAAGTCTATTCCCCGCGACAGATTTTCCGGATTTTCTGCGAGGCCCACAGTTTTTCGCCAAGCCCGTCAATTTTTCGCGAAGGCCCCGTTGACTCCCCCGGTGCGCTTGGCTACATCGCCCCCACGACACTTGCCCTGGTGGCGGAATTGGTAGACGCGCTGGTTTCAGGTACCAGTGTTGCAAGACGTGGAGGTTCGAGTCCTCTCCTGGGCACCAAAGTCTCACAGAAAACCCCGCACCTTAACTGGTTGCGGGGTTTCTTGTTTTTCCCCCGGCCTTGGCATTTGGCGACTTCCCCGAACCATGCGGCGGCGGCATGAGGCTGCTACGTTGCCAAATGCCGCCGCATCTCTTGTGGTCAGCCAGCACCGCCGGTGCCGCCCGCGCTGGCGGCGCTGAGTGAGACGAAGTTGGCGGCCTGTTGCCGCAGGGCTGCGGCCAAGGCCTGCTGTGCCGTCAGATAGCTGCGCTCGGCGGTCAGGACGTTGGAAAACTCGGTGCCGCCGGCGCTGAAGTTGGTGCGGGTCAGTTCCACCGCTTCAGCGGAGGTGTCGACCAGACGTTGCTGGGCTGCGACGTTGCGGTTGTCGCGGCGGTAAGCGGCAAGGCTGCTTTCAACCTCTTCAATCGCATTCAGCACGGCGCTTTCCCAGCCCAGACGCGCCTGCACGGCCCGGCTTTCGGCTTTGTTGAGATTGGCGGTGTTCGCGCCTGCGGTGAAGATCGGCAGGTTGATCGCAGGGCCAACCGCCCAAGTGGTGATGCTGCTGCCAGATCCATTCGTCGGGGTGATGTTGCCGGACAGCGAGATCGACGGATAGAACGCCGCTTTTGCCACGCCGATGGCGAAGACGGTGGAGGCATAGTTGCGCTCGGCCACGCGCAGATCGGGGCGGGCGCGGATCACATCGGCGGGGATGCCGACGCTGGCGGAAAATCGCGGCCGGGGCTGGGCAGCACCGCGTTGCAGCATCGGGCGCAGATCGGCAATTTTGCGGGCGGTCAGCGTGGCCAGCCGTGCCAGCGCCTGATCAAAGCCCGTCTCGTAACCCGGCAGCTGCGCCTCGCCTTCGGCCACCAGTTGCTCGGCTTGCAGGACGGCCAGACGATCTGTTGCTCCGGCGTCGAACTGGCTTTTCGTCAGCCCCAGACTGCTGCGACGGCTTTCCAGCGATTTGTGGGTCAGCGCGATGCTGGCCTGCTGAAACCGCAGATCGACATAGGCATTGGCGATGCCGCTTTGCATCACCAACCGCGCCACATCCGCCGTGGCATAGGCGGCGTCGAGCTGTGCGGCTGCCGAGCGGCGGGCATTGCTATTGGCGCCAAACACATCCGCCACCCAAGAGACGTTGCCCGCCACCGATGAGGTTTCGCTGACGCCTGCGCCCTGACTATCGCCACGCTGCGCTGTGCCTTGGGCGGAGATCTGCGGGAAGTCGTTGGCGATCACCCCTGCCGAATTTGCGCGGGCCTCGTTGATGGCTTCCACCGCTTGGCGCACATCAAGGTTGCGGGTCATGCCCGCGTCGATCAGTTGATTGAGGGTCGGGTCGCGGAAAGCCAGCCACCAGTTGCGGGTGGCGGCGGCATCTTTGCGGGCGGGCGCGCCCTTTTCAAAGTCTGCGGCGACGCCGGATGTGGGCGATTCGTAGGCGATCTGGGTGCAGCCTGCCAATGTCAGGGCAGCAGCCGACCAAAGCAGGAGCATGCGGCGCGAGGGATGCGCCGGGGATGCGGAAAGGCCTTGCGCGCTTGGGATTACAGCCGGATGCTGGGGCATGGGGGAAGCTCCTTGATGTTCAATCATGATGTGTGGCTGGTGCATCGGGAAGCTACCCCATTGTATCGGCCAAGTATTTTTCAGCGCCTCTTTACATACATCCATGAATGTTTGTAAAGAGACCGCGAAGCCGCCGGAGATTCGTATGCGCAGAAGCAAAGAAGATGCCGAACAGACTCGCTGCGCGATTCTGGATGCGGCTGAGCAGATGTTCTGCGAACAGGGGGTTTCGGCCTCGACGCTGGAGAAAATCTCCCGCAGGGCCGGGGTCACCCGTGGCGCGCTTTACTGGCATTTCAAGGACAAGATCGACCTGCTGCGTGCGCTGCACAAACGCAATGAGCCGCCGCAAAAGGTATTGATCCGCAGGGCAGCGCAAGAGGGGCACAGCGATCCGCTGGGGCTGCTGGAACAGGTCGCTGAAGAAGTGCTGCGCAGCTTTGAGCAAGATGAGCGTCAGCAACGGATCTTTATCATCCTCAACACGCATTCTGCCGATGCTGAGGGCATGGCCTGGATGCAGGAAATGAACGCCGATATGTTTCTGACGCTTTCGGCTTTGATCGGACTTGCCCACGAACAGGGCACGCTCTCGGATGATTTCACCCCGAAAGAAACCGCGGGGATCTTGATGGCGACGATGAATGGTTTGCTGAGCGAGTGGTTACGCTCGGGCAAATGTTTCTCGCTGTCTGACCTTGGCAACAGATTTCTCCGCAAGCAAATGGCGCTCTTCCGCAAGCCCGCCTCCTGATCTACGCTTTCCCGACCTTGTCCCGACACCTCCTCAACTGCGAACAGGCCAACCCATGAAAAACCTTATCCGACATGCGCCGCTGCGTGCATCCTTCATCGCGCTGGCGCTGTGCGTGACGCCGCTTGCCGCGCTTGCCCAGCAAGCACCGCCGCCGCCCGCCGTGGGGGTTCTGGCCGCGAAAGTTGGCGAATATACCCTGACCACCCGCCTGCCGGGCCGGATCAAAGCCTCGACCGTGGCCGAGGTCAGACCGCAAGTGTCGGGCATCATCCGCGAACGGATGTTCGAGGAAGGCACCTGGGTCGAAGCTGGCCAGCCTTTGTATAAGATCGAAGACGAGCTTTATGCCGCCACCGTCGCTGCGGCCAAAGCCGCTGTTGCGCAAGCGCAAGCAAACTATAATCTTGCCCTATCGGACGGAAACCGTGCCGAGGAATTGCTGTCGAGCAATGCAGGCTCTGCCGCCAACCGCGACAAGGCTATCGCCGCGCGCGATGCGGCGGCGGCGGCGTTGCAATCGGCCAAGGCCCAGCAGGTCAGCGCCGAGATTGATCTTGATCACACCACGATCCGCGCGCCGATCACCGGGGTGATTGGCTTGTCGCAAGCCAATACCGGATCGCTGGTGGGCGCACAGCAAGCGGCGACGCTGGCGACGATCCGCACGCTGGACCCGATTTTCGTCGATGTCACCCAATCTGCGAATGACTTGCTGCGCTGGAAAAGCCCCGGTGCGGCGCGCGACTTTTTGCAAAGTGCCGAAGCCACGATGATCCTGCCGAATGGCGCGACCTTTGGCCAGAAGGGTCAGTTGAAAGCCGCCGAGCCGCAGGTCGAGCCGACCACTGGCATGGTGACGCTGCGGATCAGCTTTGCGAACCCGGATTTCTACTTGTTGCCGGGTCTTTATGTTGAGGTCGAGCTGCCGCAAGCCACTGAGAAGAACGCAATCCTTGTGCCGCAAAGCGCTGTGATGCGGGATGTCAGCGGCGGGGCGAATGTCTGGATTGTCGAAGGTGGCGCAGAGGGCGGCAAGGTTGCCGTGCGTCCGGTCACCATTCTGGGGGCCTCGGGCAGCAACTGGGTGGTGACCTCGGGATTGAACGCAGGCGATCAGATTGTGACATCGGGCTTTCAGAAGGCCGGACCGGGCGCTGATGTTGTGATCCTGCCGCCAGAGGATGCTGCTGCGGCTGCTCCGGCTGCCGCCCCCGCTGAAGGGAACTGATCCATGTCGCGTTTCTTTATCAATCGCCCGATCTTTGCATGGGTGTTGGCGATCATCGTGATGGCGGTGGGCGTGCTGTCGGTGATGCGTTTGCCGATCTCACAATATCCGTCGATTGCGGGGCCTTCGATCGTGATCAGCGCGAGTTACCCCGGTGCGTCGGCGGAAACCGCTGCCGATACCGTGGTGCAGATCATCGAGAAAGAGATGACCGGCCTTGACGGCCTGCGTTATATCAACTCGTCCACCACCTCGACCGGGCAAATCTCGATCACGCTGACCTTCCGCATCGGCACCGATCCTGACATTGCGCAGGTGCAGGTGCAAAACAAGCTGGCGCAGGCCGAAGCCGGGCTGCCCGAAACCGTGACGCGACAGGGCGTGACCGTTGAGAAATCCGCGACCGGGTTTTTGATGATTGTCGGTCTGGTCTCGGAAGGCGGGGCGCAAAGCGACATCGACCTTGCGGATTATCTGGCGTCCAATTTGGTCGAGCCGATTTCGCGACTTGATGGTGTGGGCAAGGTGCAGGTGTTTGGCTCGGAATATGCGATGCGGATCTGGCTTGATCCGCTGAAGCTGAAGTATTACGACCTGTCGCCTGCAACGGTGATTGCCGCGATCCGCGCGCAGAATGCGCAAATTTCGGCAGGGGCTTTTGGTGCGATGCCTGCGCCCGCAGGGCAAGAGTTGAACGCCACCATCACCGCGCAATCGCTGCTGAAAACACCCGAGGATTTTGAACGCATCGTGCTGCGCGCCGATACCGACGGTGGCCTTGTGCTGTTGCGCGATGTCGCACGCGCCGAGTTGGGGGCCGAGACCTATGAAATCTCGGGCTTTTACAACGGCAAGCCCGCGGCGGCTATGGCGGTGCAACTGGCGTCAGGTGCGAATGCGCTGGAGACCGCAGATCTGGTGAAAGCCAAGATCGAAGAGCTGTCGCGCGACTTCCCGGCGGGCGCAAGCTATGTCATCCCCTATGACACCACGCCCTTCGTGCTGCTGTCGATTGAGGCCGTGGTGGAGACGCTGATCGAAGCCATCGTGTTGGTGGTCTTGGTGATTCTGATCTTCTTGCACAACTTCCGCGCCACGCTGATCCCGACGCTGGCGGTCCCGGTGGTTTTGCTGGGCACCTTTGGCATCATGGCCAGCCTGGGCTTTACGATCAACACCTTGACCATGTTGGCGATGGTTCTGGCCATCGGCTTGTTGGTGGATGACGCCATCGTGGTGGTCGAAAACGTCGAGCGCATCATGCAGGAAGAAGGCATTGGGCCGAAAGAGGCGACCGAGAAGTCGATGGACGAAATCTCGGGCGCGCTGGTGGGCATCGCGATGGTGGTGTCGGCGGTTTTCGTGCCGATGGCGTTCTTTGGCGGTGCCACGGGTGAGATGTACAAGCAATTCGCGGTCACCATCGTCTCGGCGATGGGGCTTTCGGTGCTGGTGGCGCTGATCTTCACGCCTGCTTTGTGTGCCACGATGCTGAAGCCGCATGTGCATGGCGCAAAGCGGCAGGGCATATTGGCGAGATTGGGAGGCGGTTTTTCAAGCTGGTTTGAGCGCAACTTTGGCCGGATGACCACTGCTTATACCGGGCTGGTGCGGTTTGTGACCGGTAAGCCACTGACCATGTTGCTGATTTACGCGGTGATCGTGGCCGGTATGGCAGCTTTGTATCTGCGCACGCCGACATCGTTTTTGCCGGACGAAGATCAGGGTTCGCTGATTACCATCGTGCAGCTGCCGTCGGGTGCCACAGCCGGGGCCACCGAAAAGGTTCTGCGCAAGGTCGAGGATTACTGGCTGAAAGGTGAGGCCGCCAATGCCGAAGCGGTGTTCTCGGTGCGCGGCTTCTCGTTTGGTGGGCAGGGTCAGAACATGGGCCTGTTGTTCACCAAGCTGAAAGACTGGGGCGAGCGCACAACCGTCGAGTCGTCGGTTCAGGCCATCGCGGGCCGGGCTTTTGGGCCGCTGTTCTTTGGCATCAACGAGGCGATGGTGGTGCCCTTCGCACCTCCGGCGGTGTCAGAGCTGGGCACGTCGAACGGTTTCAGCGCCTATCTGCAAGCCACCAGCGGCAAGACCCATGAAGAACTGCTGGCGGCGCGCAATATGCTGCTGGGCATGGCCGCGCAGGACCCTACCTTGAGCGGTGTCCGGCCAAGTGGCGTTGAAGATGCGCCGCAGTTCCGTCTGAACATCGACTGGGCCAAAGCGGGGGCCGTGGGGGTGACGGCGGCTGATGTCGGCACGTTCCTGAACACGATCTGGTCAAGCGCCTATGTCAACGACTTCCTGTATCAAGGCCGCGTCAAGCGGGTCTTCGTGCAGGGCGAACCGGCAGCGCGATCCACGCCCGAAGATCTGGCGCTGTGGCGCGTGCAGAACGTGAACGGCGATTTCGTCGACTTCTCGACCTTTGCAACGCATGAATGGGTGTATGGGCCGCAACAGGTGACCCGTTACAACGCCCTGCCGTCGATGGGTATCGACGGAACCGCGGCGCCTGGCTTTACCTCGGGTGCGGCGATTGCCGCGATGGAAGAGCTTGCGACCAAACTGCCGCCGGGTTTCAGCTTGCAGTGGACAGGTATGTCGCTGGAAGAAAAGGAAGCCGGAGCCGGGGCGATGGCGCTGTATGGTCTGGCGCTTGCGGCGGTGTTCCTGTGCTTGGCAGCTCTGTATGAAAGCTGGACGATCCCGATCGTGGTGCTGTTGGCGATGCCGGTCGGTGTGCTGGGTGCGTTGATTGGCGCGTGGATTGGCGGGCAGTCGAACGGGGTTTACTTCCAGGTTGGGCTTCTGACCGTGGTGGGTCTGACCGGCAAGAACGGCATCATGATCGTGGAATTTGCCCGCGAGCGCATGGCCAGCCTTGGCGAGTCGGCAGTGGAAGCGGTGACACAGGCGGCGCGGTTGCGCTTCCGTCCGATCCTGATGACGTCGCTGGCCTTCGGTCTGGGGGTGGTGCCGCTGGTGCTGTCTTCGGGCGCGGGTGCCGGGGCGCGTGAAGCCATCGGCTATGCCACGCTGTTTGGCACCATCACCGGCACCGCATTGGCCGTCATCTTCGTGCCGGTGTTCTTCGTGCTGATCAACCGCCTGTTCTCGCGGGGCCAGACCAAGGCTCCGATTACGGCCACACCTGCCTAGGGCGAACCCAAGCGCCTTAGGCCCTGCGCCCCGGCTGGAAACGGTCGGGGCGCTTTTTATGCGAGGCTTGCGATGTGCTATTGGCTGCCGTGGGGTCCAAGCTAGAATTTGACAGAGACCGCAGCGATGCGTGTGTTCAGCCAATCCCCTGCCCCCTCACAAGCTGTTGCCAAATCCTGCCCCAGCGCCAGACGGCAGGCGATGGCAGAGGCGAGCGCGCACCCTGTGCCGCGCATGGTGCCGGAATGGCGCGGACGGCTGAACTCGGCGCGCAGTGTCCCGGCGACCCAGAGCTGATCCACCGCCTGCACGCCCACACCATGACCACCCTTAAGCAACATCGCCGCGGCCGCTGCACAGCCCGGCATTGCGGCGATCTCTAGCAGGTTCGGGGTGACAAGGCTGACCCTTGGGATCAGAGCCTGCTGCAAAGCCGCCTGACCTGACGTATCCAACAGCATGGCCCCGGAGCTGCTCCGCCAGACCGGATCCAGCACCACCGGGGCCGCAACTCCGTCCAATGCCTGCACCACCGCCGCCACTATATCGGCGCTGTGCAACAGGCCAATCTTGACCGCCGCTACGCCCCCCACCAGAGCGGCCGCAATCTGGGCAGCCACCAAGGTGGGCGCCAGCGGATGCGTCGCGGTCACACCCGCATCGGTCTGGACCGTGATCGTGGTTAGCGCGATGGCAGAGCTGACGCCATGCAACGCCAGTGTTTCCAGATCGCGCGCCATGCCCGCGCCGCCGCTGGGGTCGCTGCCTGCGATGATCAACACCCTGCTCATGGAGCAAAGGCCATCAACCCAAGCCGCGTTACGCCCTGCGCCGCCCAAAGATTGGCCAACCGCCAAGCCCGCAGCCCGCTGCGGCAACCAAAGACCAACCGCCCGTTTTCTGGCACAATCGGGTTCACGCCATGCCCGAGCCTCTGGGCGAAATCGGCGATTACCGGGGCTTCGCAGGCGTCGCGCACATCGTAGACCCGATCCTGTGGGGTAAGCTGCCTTGGCGACAAGAACGGCGGAAAGCTGGTTGGTTCGCGGGCCACATCAAAGCGGATCGTGCTGCTGCGATAATTGGTCAGATCGAACCGGACCAACTGGCCCAACGGTGAGGCGGCCAAACCCAACAGTTGCGCCAGCACCATCTGCGCCTGACAGGCCCCCAGCAGCGCCGCCACCGGCCCCATCACGCCCGCCGTTGCGCAGCTCGCCTCGCCCCCCGGCGGATCGGGAAACAGCGCGCGATAGCTGGGCGCACTGGCACAAAACCCCCCCGCATAGCCCGCCATACCCTGCACCGAGGCACTGATCAGCGGCACCCCGGCGGACAAGCATTGATCCGACAGCACATAGGTCGCCATCAGGCTGTCGGCTGCATCCACCACAACATCGGCCTGCGCCACCAGATCATCTGCGTTTTCAGGGGTGAGCGCCATGCAATGTGCCGTGACCCAGATGTCGGGATTCAGCGCCAGTAAGCGCAGCGCCATCACCAGTGCCTTGGGTTTCCCCAGATCGTCCGTGGTGAAGAAGGTCTGGCGGTGCAGGTTGTGGTCCTCGATCAGATCGGGGTCGAGCACGGTGATTTGGCCGACCCCTGCCCCCGCAAGCAAGGGCAACAGCGCAGCCGCCAAGCCGCCCGCGCCGACGACCAAGACCTTGGCTTCGGCCAGTCTCTGTTGCCCGGCAACACCGATTTCGGCCAGCACGGTCTGGCGGATATAACGACTCATGGCGCGACCTCGCAGGCGGCGAGCCAATCCTTGATGCGGGCTTCGGGATCAGCAGCGGTGATCAGATCGGTCACGACCGCTGCACTGTCTGCGCCTGCTGCAAACACCCCCGGCAGGCGCGACAGGGTCAGCCCCCCAATCGCCACCAGCGGGATGTTGCCCGCCAACTGCCGCCAAAGCGCCAGTCGCTCCAACCCTTGCGACTGCCATTTCATCACCTTGAGCGTGGTCGGATAGATCGGGCCCAGCGCGACATAGGCCGGGTTCAGTGCCAAGGCGCGCGCCAGCTCGGCGCGATCATGGCTGGAGATCCCCAAGCGCACTCCCGCGCGCGCCAGAGCAGGCAGATCGGCACTGTCGAGGTCCTCTTGGCCCAGATGCACAAAATTCGCCCCTGACGACAAAGCCGCCTGCCAGTGATCGTTCACCACCAGCTGCGCGCCAAAGCGCGCGCAAGCCGCTTGCGCTGTGCCGATCTGATCAGGCACCTCGGCCAATGCCCCCTTGAATCGCAGCTGCACCAACCGCGCGCCGCAGCGCACCGCTTTCTTGACCCAAACCGCATCGGGCAGCACCGGGTAAAATCGTGGCAAGATCATCGCCCGCCTCCGCTGCCCAGATTGGCCATGCCAAAGATCGGGGTCGAGGGCACCGCCATATCGCGTGGCAGCATTGGCCCGGCCTGATACGCCATGCGCCCCGCCTCTACGGCCTGGCCGAAGGCCCGCGCCATCGCCACCGGATCGCCCGCCCGTGCCACGGCGGTGTTCACCAGCACCGCATCAAAACCCAGCTCCAGCGCTTGCGCCGCATGGCTGGGAACGCCGATCCCGGCATCGACAATTAGCGGCACCCCGGCAAAATGCGCCCGCATCGTTACCAGTGCCGCCACATGTCGCAACCCTTGCGCCGAGCCGATGGGAGAGGCCCAAGGCATCAGCACCTCACAACCGGCTTCCAGCAGCTTCTCACCGACCACCAGATCATCGGTGGTATAGGGGAAAATCTGAAAACCATCGGTGGCCAGAATCCGAGCGGCCTCGACCAGCGCGAATGGGTCGGGTTGCAGGGTGTCGGCATGGCCGATCACCTCTAGCTTGATCCAAGCCGTGCCAAAAAGATCGCGCGCCATATGAGCGGTGGTCACCGCTTCGCGCACCGAATGGCACCCGGCGGTGTTGGGCAGAATGCGGCAACCGCTGGCGTGCAGCAGCGGCCAAAAGCCCGCACCATCGCCGCCGCGCGCGGTTTCACGCCGCAAAGATACGGTAACAAGCCCTGCCCCGGATGCGTCAATCGCTTGCACCAAGACCTGTGGCGACGGGTATTGCGCGGTGCCAAGTAACAGCCTTGACGGCAAAGTAACGCCATAAATCTGCATGGCTTATCCCCCCTGCATCGGCGAGAGCACTTCGATCCGGTCGCCCGGCTGAAGCGCGATCTGAGCGCGGTTGGCGGCTGCGACAAAGCTGCCGTTCACCGCCGTCGCCACCGGGGCGGCAGCATGACCCAACTCGGCCAACACTTGCTGAAGGGTGTGTGCTTGCACCTGATGCGGCACCCCGTTCACCTCAATGCACAGCATGGCACGGCTCCATACTTGCGACGAGTTGCAGGGCCAAGGCCGGGGCTGTCAGAAAGCCGTGGCGGTAAAGCCCGTTCAAATGCCAGATGCCCCCCGCCTGCGTCACGCGCGGCAGGTTATCGGCAAAGGCCGGGCGCAAGCCCACGCCCGTTGCCACAATCGCCGACTCGGCAAAAGCCGGATGCAGGGTGACGGCGGCGGACAGCAGTTCCATCATGCTGCGGGCGGAAATCGGCCCTGCATCATCGCTTTCCAGCATCGTCGCCCCAAGCATGAAACGCCCGTCACCACGCGGCACGATGTAAAGCGGAAAGCGCGGATGCAGCAGTCGCACTGGCCGCAACAGCCGCACCTCAGGGCTGTAAAGCACCAGCATCTCGCCGCGCACCGGTCGTAATCCGGGCAGATGCGCGCGGGCGGCAAGGCCGCGACAATCGACGTCGCCGGGGTTGGGCTGGGCGCGGGTGCCATAGCGCAGGGACACGCCTTGGCGGCGCAGGCCTTGGGTGAGAGCGATGAGAGCCGTCGCCGGATCAAGATGCGCTGCAGCACGGTAGTAGAGCCCGGTTGCAAAACGCCCAGCCAGATCGGGTTCCAATGCGGCCAGATCATCAGCCCCGATCCGGTTATGCCCGGTAGTGCGCTGCGCAAAGCGGGCCAATTCGGCCTGATCGCGCGCGGCGGCCACCACCAGCATCCCGCGCGACTGCACCCCTGGCACCCGATTGTGCCACCAATTCGCAGCACCTTCGGCAAGATGCGCGACTTCTGACGGGGCGTCTTCGGCCTCAACCTGAGCGGCCAACATGCCCCCGGCCAGCCAGCTTGCCCCGGTGGCTTGCGCAAGCAGCGGATCGGGGCCTGCGTCAACCACCTGCACGGCCACACCGCGCTCGGCCAAGGCGGTGGCGACGCAGAGACCCGCCACCCCCGCACCCAGAACGGTGATCATGGGCTGACCTCCTCGGCGGGCAAATAGATCTCGCCTTTCTCACGGAACTTCGCCGCCATCGCCGCCATGCCGTCTTTCTGAGCTTCTGCGCGAATGTCATGGCTGATCCGCATCGAACAGAACTTCGGCCCGCACATCGAACAGAAATGCGCCGTCTTATGCGCGTCTTTCGGCAGGGTTTCATCGTGGAAAGATCGCGCGGTATCGGGATCGAGCGACAGGTTGAACTGATCCTCCCAACGAAATTCAAACCGCGCCCGCGACAGGGCATCATCGCGCGCCTGCGCCCCCGGCAGGCCCTTGGCCAGATCGGCGGCATGGGCTGCGATCTTGTAAGTGATCACACCCACCTTCACATCATTGCGGTCGGGCAGGCCCAGATGTTCCTTTGGCGTCACATAGCAGAGCATCGCGGTGCCAAACCAACCGATCATCGCCGCCCCGATCGCGCTGGTGATATGGTCATAGCCCGGTGCGATATCGGTGGTCAGCGGCCCGAGCGTGTAGAACGGGGCCTCGCCACAGGTTGCCAGTTGCTTGTCCATATTGGCTTTGATCTTGTGCATCGCCACGTGACCCGGACCTTCGATCATCACCTGACAATCCTTCGCCCATGCGATCTTGGTCAGCTCGCCCAAGGTTTCCAACTCGGCAAACTGTGCCGCGTCATTGGCATCGGCGATGGAACCAGGCCGCAAGCCATCACCCAAGGAGAATGAGACGTCATAGGCCCGCATGATGTCGCAAATCTCATCGAAATGGGTGTAGAGGAAGCTTTCCTTGTGATGATGCAGGCACCATTTCGCCATGATCGAGCCGCCGCGTGACACGATCCCTGTCACCCGGTCCACCGTCAGATGGATATAGGCCAGACGGACGCCTGCGTGGATGGTGAAGTAATCCACCCCCTGTTCGGCCTGTTCGATCAGCGTGTCACGGTAGATTTCCCATGTCAGGTTTTCGGCAATGCCATCGACCTTTTCCAAAGCCTGATACAGCGGCACCGTGCCAATCGGCACCGGGCTGTTGCGCACGATCCATTCGCGGGTGTTGTGGATGTTGCGCCCGGTAGACAGATCCATCACCGTATCGGCGCCCCAGCGGATCGACCAGACCAGCTTGTCGACCTCTTCCTCCATCGACGAGGTGACGGCGGATGTACCCATGTTGGCATTGATCTTCACCGCGAAATTGCGCCCGATGATCATCGGCTCCAACTCGGGGTGGTTGATGTTGGCGGGAATGATCGCCCGCCCCGCCGCGATTTCTTGCCGGACGAATTCGGCGGTGAAGTAGTCCGGGATTGCCGCACCCCAGTCATGGCCGTCGCGGATCAGAGCTGCTTGCGGCGGCACCCGGCCAAGGTTTTCCCGGATCGCCACATATTCCATTTCCGGTGTGATAATCCCGGCCCGGGCATAGGCCAACTGCGTGACCGCGCCCGACTTGGCCCGCAACGGCTGCGGTTTTTGCGGAAACTCTGCCGTCAGGCGTGCGCCGGTGGCAAAGCCATTGTCGGCTGGGGTGATGCTGCGACGGGGGTAGGTTTCACAATCGGCACGCGCAGCGATCCAGCCTGCGCGAATACCCGCCAGCCCCGCTGCAATATCGGTGACAGTCGTGGGGTCAGTGTAGGGCCCCGAGCTGTCATAGACCATCACCGGCGGTTCACCCGCCGAAGGATGCACCGCGATTTGCCGCATCGGCACGCGCAGATCGGGAAAGATCGCCCCCGGCAAATGCACTTTGCTCGAGGCTGGTAACGCCCCGGTTGTCACCACGGGCACAGTTGTGGCAGCGGTGGGAATAGGGTCAATTTGGTTCATCAAAGCCTCTTTGCGTTGATGACCCGTCAAAAAGGGAAAGAAGCCGGGAGTGCCCCGAAATCGCCCCCGCCATAGCGTGGAAAAGAGCGACCATTTGTGCTTCCTACGCCAGTATGAACTGGGTCAGGTTCAAAGGGTCGCTTCACCGCAGGCCAAACATTGCTGTTTGTCCTGTCATCAGCCTCTCAGTCCTTTAGGCAGGACTCCCCCGACAGTATGGGCAGTCTAGGCAGCGTCTCACCCGGCGTCAACCGGGCTGTTTGCGCCCTGAATCTTGAGCAGGGCGCTGGTTGTTTCGCGCAAGGAAATGGATTTCCTTGGCTTCCTTTGGCTTGGCGCAACCGCAGGTGTCGGCGGTGGGGCGGTACCCGACCTGCTACTGGGCCAGCCAGTGTTCTGGGTGATTGATCCGGTCCCGATTGCGGTTTGCCTGATTGCTACCGGGATCGTGCATTTACTGCCCATCTGATTTCGTCACGCTGTCGGTTGTTGCTGTGGCTGGATGCTATTGGCATGGCTTTGGTGACGGTTATGGGCACTGCCAAGGCGACGGATGCCGGGGCGGGCATGTTGGTCGCTATTGTGATGGGCGTGGTGACGGCCTCGGTTGGCGGGATCATTCGCGATCTCTTGGGTCATGAACCATCATCGTCCTGCGCCGCGAAATCTATGTTACGGCGTCCGTCATCGGTGCGACTGCCTTTGTGGCTGTGCAGCCACTTGGTATTCCGCAGTCGGCTGCGATGACATTCGGCGCAGCTTTGGCTTTTGCGATCCGCAGCTTGGCGATCTCGCTGGACTGGGCGCTTCCGGTTTATCGCCCACGGAAGGGCAGGAACCCGGACGACCTATAGGTTACAAGAACCGCGCTGGTCAGCGCGTCCAGCCCTGCGCCATCACCGCCGTTTCGGTGGTCAGATCCAGCAGCACGGGCGCACTCGATCGTTCTATACATTGCGTAAGCGTGTCGATCTCGGTTCCGCCGGCAGGCACAAAACCTGGATTCGTGCCTGCAGCGATCACTTCGGCAATGGCGGCTTCGACGGTCCTAGCCAGTGACGGAGCGGCAGCTCTGGGCAGTGTCAATGCGGCCTGCCGCGCGGTCGATCACTCCGCCTCTTGATAGCTCAAGGCCCCAATCGCCACCAGTGAAAGCGCCGTGCGCTGTGGCTCTGGCAGGGCCACTATTGCCGAAGCGGCACTGGAAAGCATCATGCGATCTTCGGGCAGACGGGCGCCTTTGCCTTCGTCACCGACCGTATATCGTCCGGGTCAAGGATGGGGCCACACACTTTGCGCTTGCGTATATCGTCCAGCCACAGCGTCTGAACGATGCGGTACACCCAACTGTCAAACCGCGTGCCGATCTGGACTTGATCGTGATTGCGCAGCGCCTTCCCGCACGCCGACTGCACAAGATCGTCGCCATCGGTCGCATTGCCGGTCAGGCTTATCGCAAAACATCGCGGCTTTGGCACAGCGGCGAAAAGGTAACATTGAAACTGGCTGGGCACGAAAACCTCCATTGCTGCCTACTGCGACAACGGCCCTGCTATTGGGTCTACTCTCTGCGGTTGAAGTGCAAACAGCTTCCTTTTCGATTTTGTGGTGCCACCCGATCATAACTGGGACTTTCTCGCATCTTCGGAAATAGGGTGCCGCGTAAACGCGTTTTGCCTGAAAGCAATGGAGCAGTCCTCTGCTTGCCAAGGAACGGGTCCGAGAAAATGAACAACAACGCCCGCTCTGTTGTCCTGCTTACCCTCGAAACCGTTGCATGTTGGAGCTGAACTCGATTTTGCCCCTGGGTTCGAGCATGGATTTCGCTGGCCCAACTTTTGCCGACGACAACGATGGTGGTGATGGCGACGCGCAGCGGTCCGGCACAGCATCGGCTGAAGTCGCCCAGAGGGCTGTCGCTGGAGGTTGCACGCGAGCGTTGGAAACTGGTCGTAGCGCGGATTTCGATCGCTACTTCCGAGTGGGTCAGGATGCCATCCCCGCAGCCGCCCCAAAGCTGATGTGATCGCCGCGCCCGCGTTCTGCCAGCATCTGAACTGCGGTGTTCTGAACCAGATCGTATGGCCAGTGTTGCGCCTGCGCGACCGTCAGGCGATGATCGAGATCGGCGTCATCGACACCAGCGTGAATCTTGACCATGCTGGCCTTGGGGATGCGCAGATTGATTTTGTCCGCATGTCGGATGAAGATTTACCCGCCTCAGGCGAGACCCACAGCACTGCCGTTGTGGCTCTTTTGGTTAAGACCGAGGCGCGGGCACCCGGTTTGCGGCCTGAAGCGAAGATTGTCGCGGTTGACATCTTTTCCCACAAGGGCGGGGACGAACGTGCGGAAGTAGTGCATCTGGGGCACGCGCTAGACCTGCTAGCACGGCGTGATGTGCGGGTTGTGAGCTTGTCGCTCACGGGCCGAGAAAACGGGGTTCTGAGCGCGATGCTCGCAACGGTCGAAGAAGGCGGGATGCTTGTTGTGGCAGCCGCCGGGAACGCTGTGGCCCTGCGGCACGTCCGTCTTGGCCTGCGGCGGCGAATACTGCGCTTGCGCTACCTACGGTGGATGGCCGTGACCGGATCTATCGGCATGCTCAGCGCGGCCCACACCTCGATGTGCGGCGCCAGGTGTCGAAGTCTGGTCGGCGGCGTTGGCAAAGGGCGTCAAGCCGTGCAACGGACCGTCTTATGCAGCGCCTTTTGCCGCCGCCGCCGTGGCCATCCTGATGTCGGGCGATCCTCTGATGACCCCTGCCACCGCCGTGGAACGCTTGCGTGCACTGATCAGCAACGTTGGTGCCAAGGGCGCAGATGAGGTATTCGGTGCAGGTGTACTGTTGCTGTCAGAGCTTTGCGGCAAGGCTGGGGGGTAGGCCGCTGATCTTGTATGCGCTCCTGGCCTTGCCCTTGGCCTGAATTCTTGAAGTTGAAGCGGGTCCGCTTCGATATATCAGCGGGGCCTTCCCTGACAGCCCGATTTGTCACAAACCGATGCTGGTGCGGCTTCGGCTTTTATCAATGAGCAGATACAAAGACTCAGAAAACCGAGTATTACAGAATCTTTCCTTCTTCCGGGCATAGATCCCTGGCTACGCGCATTGTGAAGGCGGAACAGATACTCCCCTAGCAACATCCAGCGAAAGGATTGGAAGAATGACAACGACTAATCTGCGCTGCAACCAGATCGGCAAAGCGCTTCAATTTCAGGAAAACGGCAATACGGTAACGGTCGAGGTTGGCCGCGTCTGGTTTGCCGCCACTGACACCATTCCCCTGTCCACCGCTCCGGGTGCCATCAACCTCCTCACGGTGCTTCTAACGGCGGAGCAGTTTCGATCATCGGTCTGAGTGTGACCACGGCTTGGCCAAGTGACAACCTTTGGCGTCACGTCTGCCAACGCGTTGGAGGTGGACCCGGATCACTCCAAGAACGGCTGCAACTTCATGTATATCTCCGAAAGCCCGCTTTGGGCGTTGGTGGGCCAATGCTGAACTACAACTAGAGAAAACTCTGCTTTCCGACGTCGCGCTGTGTGCCGGCACCTCACCGATCTATGATGCGACAGGCAAGTGGACTCCCAATGGTGGCGTCACCCCACCACCGCCCGACCCAGTGACCCTGAATGGCACGCACGCTGACGGTACTGCTGCAGCCAATGCGATGAATGGTTTAGGGGGCAAAGATACAATCCGCTCGCTTGGCGGCAATGGCACGGTGAAAGGTGGCGCAGGAAATGAGCGCATCGAGGGCGAGCTCGGCGATGATCGCATGCTTGGTGACGCCGGTCGCGAGGTCATGATCGGCGGGTTTGGCGGCGATAGCTTTGTCTTCGGCACTGGCGACCGGGTGACAGGTTTCTCTGCCGCACAGGTCGACGAGATCCTATTCCTGGCCTCTCGCGGTCTCGACTTCGGCGATATTGCTGTCTCCTCGGATAGGACCGGAGCAACCATTTACGTTGGTGGGCAGACGATGCGTCTTGAAGGTGCCACCCAACCCTTCGATCTCGGCAATCATATCAAGTTCGACGACCAAACGAGTTTTGACTTCCTCTGAACGACATAAGCAGTTTTTTGCGGGGTGCAATTCAGGTTGCATCCCGCTTTTCATCTGGACCCATCATTGGCTGGTCAAGCCATTGCGCCGCTAAGCGCTTGGTTTGCAGTAGCTGTCTTGCGTCCAAGCATCTGGGTTGAAATGGCGATTTAAATCACCGCGATATCGACGGCCAGACGAGCGACCTGTTCGCGGATGTCGGGGATGGCGGTGATCTCCCAGAACGCTGCGCGCGAGGCGGGGCCTATGACATGAATGCGCGGGCTGACCGAGCCGTCTTGACGGATCAGGCGGCATTGGCCATCGACCTCGAGCCCGATGCGCAACGGGTCGATGCGGGCGGCCTTTTGGGCCAGCAGGCTGGCCACCAAGGGCGAGGCATTCCTTTCGGGATCGCGGCGGATACCCCGGCAATCAATGATGCGCGAAGCGGTGATTGCATCGGTCTGTTTGCTGCCGAAGGGACGAATATAGGCGAAAAAACCACCCTCGGGCCGCACAACGGCGTCTTGGAAGGCGGCTTTGCGGATGGTGAGTTGACCGTCCAGAATGGCCTGATGCAAGGCGGCCTGTGATTGCGGTGGGATGCGGTGGCGGTGCACGTCCCACCATGTCGCGGCGTGGCGCAGAAAGCGGGCGCGCTCGGGCACCGGCAGACCGCGCCACAGGGTTGCGACATGCGGACGGATGCCATCGATGGCATCGCGCCATGTGCCGCCCTGAGCGATGGCGGCGCGGGCCAGACCGCGGGCCCATGCCAGCAGGGTTGAAGCCGTCGCCCCGTGCGGCAGGTGTTTGCTGTCGAGGTGCATCGGCTTGGTGGCGGTGTGATCGCGCGGCAACAGGCCTCGGCGCGACAGCGACAGGATCGGCCCGGTGTGGCCCGAGCGCAGGATTGTCAGCACCTGATCCACCATCGACAGACCCGAGCCGATGATGATGATGCGCGATTGCGGCGGTGGCGGCTCCTGGGGAGTCCAACCGTCGGTCAGCGGCCATTCGCGGGCTTGGTCGGGGACGACATGACCGGTTGCCAGCACGGCGCGGTCGGCTTGCAAGGTTTGGCCATTGGCAAGATGCAGGATGACGCCAGAGTCGCTTTCGGTCAGATCGGTGACGTGTTGATAGATGCGGGTCAGGCGGGGGTCGGCATCCCATTCAGCCAGAAGCGCGCCGAGATAACTGCCATAGGTGGCCCGGCTGACAAAGCCTTGATCGCTGACCGTGGTGTCCTGGTGGCGTTGCAGCCAAGCATGGAAATGCTGTGAGTCCTCGGAGAAACCGCTCATGTTATGGACGCGGGTGTTCAGCAGATGCTCGGGGTCGATGGTGCTATAGGCGACGCCAGTGCCCATCGCGCCCGAGCGTTCAATCAGCGTGACACGGGCGGTGCTGGGTTGCCGTAGCAGATGCACGGCCATCAGCACGCCGCTGGCACCGCCGCCGATGATGGCGACATGCGCGCCTTTCGGCGGGCCGGAGGACAGATTGGCCGAAGGGCCGTTGCCCGAGGTCGGGGGGGTGAACAGGTCTTTCATACCAGACCTATGGCAATCAGGCTGACGATGGTGATCGCCAGCAGCGCCGAGGCCGCCCAAATATGCGCGGGTTCAGCAGGCGCGGGGGGAGTGTCGATGCCTTGGCTGGCAAGGTAGGCCTCAAGACCGGGATCATAACCGCAGTAGAACATCGGATGTCTCCTATCGTTGGGGGGAAAGTGAAACGGCGGCGTGCCGGATGGGCAGGCGGGGCGCTGATTGCAGCAGCAAATCATCGCGCAGCTGCTTGCCCGCGGGCCAAGGACCGAAGCCTGCGTCGGTGTTGATATGGCCAGCAAAACCGAGATCGATCAGATCGGCCTGCCAGGTTGCCGCAAGCTGGCGGGCACGGGGGAAGCGCATCCAAGGATCGTTGCGGCTGGCAACCACCGTGGCCGGAACGTGCAGCGGCAGTTCGCGGATTGGTGCAAAGCTTTGAATACGCGGCTGACCGTCGGGTTCGGCGGGGGCGACCAACAGGGCCCCGCGGACGTTCAGTTGCGGCCAGGCGTTCAGAACGCGGGCGATCAGGACGGCACCGAGGCTGTGGCCAACCAGCACCGCGCCGGGGTGGCGCAGGATAGTGCCTGCGAGTTCCGCCTCCCACCGCACGGGATCGGGGCGCGCGGGATCAGAGAGATCGACCATCAGCGCTTGGGTATCGGTTGCGGCCCACCAATGCTGCCAATGTGGCGCGAGTGATCCATCCAGACCGGGAACCAGAAGCGTTTTCACCATAGCAGCCTCACGTTGTTGCTTATAATTACTCTATCAAACTAATCGTGATTTATTTTTCCAAAGATCGGTTGGGTGGGGGAATGTATTGCCTGTGTCGGGGCTGAATTTGAACGCAGACCGCTTCCCGACATGGGCAAGCACCCGACGACCGGGTGATGAGTCTTCATTGCGCCATCTAGGATCGGCCTGATCGGCCGCTGAGGAGCATTGCGTTCAAACCGGTGCTATTCTTGGGGGCGAGGCTAAGCCTGCGCAGACGGGCCGAGGTTTAGTCGATGCCAAAGATGCTGCTGACCGGATCTCCAGCCGCAAGGCGGCGGCTCCATTCGGCTTCCAGCACCAGTTTGGCTTCGGCGGCCTCGATCAGTTCGGCGAGACGGTCAACAGGGAGAGCGATCAACCCATCATCATCGCCTAGGATCAGATCGCCGGGCTGCACCACACAGCCACCCACACTGACCGCGATGTTCACCGCACCATGTGCAGCACTCGTTGGGCCGCGTGGGGTGACAGAGCGGCTATAGACAGAGAAATCGGCAAGGCCCGCCAGCGTGGCAGTGTCGCGGATCGCCCCATCGCAGATGATCCCGGCAGCGCCCTGCGCGTGCAACTGCCCGCCCAGCACATCACCGATCATCGCGTTGGTGGCATGGCCCGCGGCGGCGATCACCAGCACCTGACCGGGGCCAGTCTGTCCGATGGCATGCAGCACCGCGCCGAAATCGGGGGCGACACAATAGGCGGTGACGGCGCGCGCGCAAAGGCGAGGCTGCTGGCCAGCGGGGCACAGGGGCCGAATTTGCGGGCTGATTTGCTGGCTGGGGGCCAGATCAACCGCCACGGCAACCGGGATGCGCCGCCAGCGATTCAGCAGGTCGGGTGACAGTGGATCGAGCGTCGGATTGGCTTGTGTCACGGGCATTTGGTGTCCTTTGAGGATAGAAGGGCCAGCCGACCATGTGGCGGCTGGCCGTAGCTGTTATTGCCGCACACGCATCCCGCGCGCTGGATCGAAGGCAAGCGGCTTATCGGATTTCGGCAGCGGCGCTTCGGCCACTTCACCCACCGAGATGCCATATTGCCAATCCGGTGGGCAGATCGCGATGTAGCGAGCATAGCCACCCAAGCCGCCGCCAAACTTCGGAAAGCCGATGGCGACCAGCGCGCCGACTGGGGGCACTTTATCAAGGTTTGCCACGCCCTCGGCCTGTGCAAAGCCGTTGTGCATCAGCCAGTATTCGCCTTCCAATGTCGGGGTGGCATCGGTGTCCAAGGGCTCGTGACCGTGGAACAGGATCTTGCGCTCCAGATGCAGAAATTTCAGCGCATCCAGACCGACACCGGGGAAAGGTTTGCGCTTGGCAAGTTCGGGGTCTGGCCAATCTTTTGACCAGCCCGAGCGGACGAAGACCACCGATCCTTCGGGAATTGTGCCATACTGGGCTTCAAAATCTGTGATGTCAGAGACTTGCAGTGCATAGCCAAAGTCTTTTTCCACCTTATCTTCGATGTTGATGACCACCAGCGGGCGGATGGTGTAGGTGGCGGGCAGCTCATCAATCGCGGGATATTCCGGAGCCCAATGCGCGGGTGGGTCCAGCTGGGTGCCAAGCTGGTCGGTTTGCAGGACATAGTTTGTGGCCTCAAACCCGTGTTTTTCAAATGTGAACACCTCGCCTTTCGCCGCGTAGCCATCGAGGTCGGTGCCCGCTTTGGCAGGCGAGAAGGTGGAATTTCCAAAACCGCTCCAGACCGGGATATCGGGGGTGATCGTGTGGGTCAGATCAACGTATTTCGCCGATTTGAAGGTGTCGTTGTAGACCTGCCAGAGGCCAGGCTCTTCGGCGCGGACCGGGGTGGTAAGCGCCAGAGCAAACAGCGGGGCGATGGGTAGAAACGTCTTCAGGTTCATTGCAGTGCCTTTCATGTTTGAGGAGGTGGAAGGTCAGGCAGCTTCGGTGAGGCAGGCGCGGGTGGCGGCGGCCAGTCTGCGGATGCCTTCGGCTAATCTCTCCGGGTCGTTGAAGGTGAAGTTGATGCGGATGGCGCGGCGGTTTTGGCCTGTCGGGTCGAAGACGCTGGAGGGCGTGACACAGACGCCGTGGGCGAGGGCCGCGCGCAGAAGGTGGTCGGTGTTCAGCGCTGGATTGCGGGCGGTGGCCCAGACGAACATGCCGCCTGACGGGGTTTGCCAATCGAACAGGTCTGCCAGATGGGTGTGCATTGCGGCGCAGAGGGCATCGCGGCGGTCGCGGTAGAGGCTTAGGATGTTGGGCAGGATGCTGTCGGTCAGGCCCGAGGTGAAGGCATCGAGCGTGATGCGCTGGCTGAGGCCGGAGGTGGACATATCCGAGCCTTGTTTGGCCATCACGAGGGCTTGGATCATCTGAGGCGCGGCGATCACCCAACCGACGCGCAGGCCGGGGGCGAGTTCTTTTGACAGAGTGCCGAGGTAGATTACCGGGCCGTTGTAAGGCGTGCCTGTGGCGGCGAGGGTCAGCATACGCGGCAGGGGCGGGCTGTCGTAATAGAGTGTGCCGTAGGGATCGTCTTCGATCAGCCAAGTGCCCGTGGTCTGGGCGGCGGCGACAAGGGCTTGGCGGTCTTCAAGTGGCACCAGGCGCCCGGTGGGGTTGGAGAAATTCGGCACGGTGTAGGCGAATTGCGCGCCGTGCAGGGCGGTTGCGGGGGTGAAGTCGTTGGCCTCCAGCCGCATCGGGCGGTAGCTGGGGCGGCGGGGGCGCCATGCGTCGAGTGCGCCGAGATAGGCCGGGGTTTGTGCGGCGATCAGGCTGCCTTCCTCCAGCAAAACCTTGCCGATCAGATCAAGGCCCTGCATGCCGCCTGAGGTGATCAGCACGTTTTGGCGCGAGAGGTGCAGGCCGGGGGCGTTGAAACGGTCGGCGATCAGATCGCGCAGGGCGGGCAGGCCTTCGATCGGGGCGTAGGCGAGGGCGTTGGTGGGGTGGTCGGTGATGGCGCGGGCGGCGAGGTCGGACAGGGCGGTGATCGGCCAAGTGGCCGGGTCAGGGAGGCCGCCCGCCATGTTGATCAGGCCGGGAATTTGGCCTGCAGAGAGGAAAATTTGCGTCACATCATTGGTGTCGCTCAGCCATTTGGCGAAGGCGGGGCGTGGGGGGATGGGTTGTGGCATGATGTGAGACTCGTTGTTTGGCGGAAAGATTACGGCAAGATTTGTGGGGAAACTCTGCAAATACTTGCAGGTGAGACAGATTTCTTGCAGTTATTCTCTACACACTCGCCATTTTTGAGAGACTATCGCTATGCTTGATCTCGACTCGATTGATCACCGGATTCTGGACGTGCTGCGGCGGGATGGCCGGATTTCGATGCTGGATTTGGCGGATCAGGTCGGGTTATCGCCGACGCCCTGCGGGCGCAGGGTGAAGCGGATGGAGGAGGCCGGGGTGATCACCGGCTATGCGGCGCAGATCGACCGGCGGGCTTTGGGGCTGCAGGTCTGCGTGCTGGTCTCGGTGCGGTTGGCGCGGCATGGGCCGGAGGGAACACGGGAGTTTCTGTCGGCTGTGGCAAAGCATCCTGAGATTACCGAATGCCTGCTGGTGACGGGCAATCTGGATTACATGCTGCGGATTTGGGTGCGCGATATTGAGGCTTTGGGGGTCTTCATCCGCGATGTGCTGCAATCTATCCCCGCCGTGGCGGAAACCACGACGATGGTTATTCTGAAACAGGATGGTGCGCCGGGCTAATGGCCTGTTGGGCGTGCGCCCGGCGTTAAGCCCGCGATACGTTCAACCATGCTGGCGGCGTCGATGCCGAAATGGCGGTAAAGATCGCCAATCGTGCCGGTCTGGCCGAAATGCTCGACACCCAGCGGGATGGTGCGATGGCCGCGCACGCCGCCGAGCCATGCGAGGGTGGCTGGATGGCCATCTATCACCGTCAGCAGAGTGCAATGCGCGGGAAGGGTGCCGAGCAGGTGTTCGATGTGGGAAATCGCGGCTTGGTTGCCACGGGCGCGGGCGCGTTGGGCGGCTGTCCAACCTGCGTTCAACCGATCTGCGGAAGTGACGGCCAGCACGCCCACATCGCGGCGGGTTTCGGCAAGAAGGCCAGCGGCTTTGATCGCTTCGGGGGCGATGACGCCTTGGTAGGCGATCACCACATCGCAGTTTGGCCCCGGTGGGCGCAGCCAGTAGCCGCCGTCGATGGCACCTTGGCGGAAGGCCTGATCGGCACGTTGGCCCGGTTGCTCGATAGGGTTGGTGGAAAGCCGCAGATAGACAGCGCCGCCAGTTTCATCGCGCAGCCATGTGCGCTCATCCGGGTCGCCCGCGCCATCGCGCTGCAGGTAGTCAAAGGCCCAAGCCATGATGACGGCCAGTTCATCGACAAAGGCGGGCTCGAAGGCGGCGAGGCCATCTTGCGCCATGCCGATCAGGGGCGCGGCGATGGATTGATGCGCGCCGCCTTCAGGGGCGAGGGTGACGCCGGAGGGGGTGCCGACGATGATAAAGCGGGCGTCTTGGTAGCAGGCGTAGTTCAGCGCATCGAGGCCGCGGGCGACGAAGGGATCATAGACCGTGCCGATCGGGATCAGACGTTTGCCGAACAGCGCGTGCGACAGGCCAGCAGCACCCAGCAGCAGAAACAGGTTCATCTCGGCAATGCCCAACTCAATATGCTGGCCTGCGGGGGTGAAGTCCCATTTCGCGGTGGAGGCGATTTTCTGATCCTGAAAGGTGTCCGCCTGTGCAGTGCGGGCGAACAGTTTGCGACGATTGACCCAAGGGCCGAGGTTGGTGGTGCCTGTCACATCGGGCGAAGTGGTGACGATGCGGGCGGCGAGATCGGAATCGCCCTTCGCCAGATCGTCGAGGATTTTGCCGAAGCCCATTTGGGTGGAAATATCGCGATCCGATCCGGCGGTGATCTGCGGCACTTGGAGAGTGGCGTCGGTGAAATGACGCGGGCCATTGGCGAAGAAGGGAACCTTTGTAAGGAAGTTTTTGAGCCCGTTGGGGTCGGCGACGGTGGCGAAGGGTTCCCATTCCTGCCCCTCTGACACGGCCATACGCGCCTGCCATTCAGCCATCTGCGATTTCGTCATCAGGCCGCCGTGGTTGTCTTTGTGGCCCGCAATCGGGGTGCCCCAGCCTTTGATCGTATAGGCGAGAAAGCAGGTGGGGCGATCATGATCTATGGCAGCGAAGGTTTCGGCCATGGTCTGCACGCAGTTGCCGCCGAGGTTTTCCATCAGTTCGGCCAGTTCGGCATCGCTGCGGCGCGCGATCAAGGCACTAACCTCGCCCTGATCGCCAAGATCGTCGAGCAGATGCTGCCGCCAGACCGCACCGCCCATATAGGTGAGCGCGGCATAAAGCTGGTTTGGGCAGGCGTCGATCCAATCGCGCAGAGCTTCGCCGCCGGGTTCAGCAAAGGCGGCGCGTTGCAGCGCACCGTATTTGATGCGGACCACGTCCCAGCCGAAAGCCTGGAACACGGTTTCGACACGCTGGAACAGGCCCTCGCGCACGATGCCATCCAGCGACTGGCGATTATAGTCGATGATCCACCAGGTGTTGCGCAGATCGTGTTTCCAGCCTTCCTGCAGACATTCGTAGATATTGCCCTCGTCCAACTCGGCATCGCCAACCAGCGCCACCATCCGGCCCAAGGGCAGGCCCTGCCCCCAAGTTTTCGCCGCAATGTAATCCTGCACAATCGAGGCAAACGAGGTGATCGCGACCCCCAGGCCCACCGAACCGGTTGAGAAATCTACGTCATCGCCGTCTTTGGTGCGGCTGGGATAGCTTTGCACCCCGTGATAGCCGCGAAAGTTCTGCATCTTCTCAAGCGTGAGGTTGCCCATCAGATAGTGCATCGCGTGGAAGATCGGCGATGCGTGCGGTTTCACCGCCACCCGATCTTCGGGCCGCAGAGCCGAGAAATACAGCGCCGTCATGATCGACACCATCGAGGCAGACGAGGCCTGATGACCGCCGATCTTGATCGCATCGACTTTCGGGCGGACGTGGTTGGCGTGGTGGATCATCCAATGCGACAGCCACAACAAGCGCTGCTCGATGGTCTTCAGATGGGGCATTTTGGCGGTTTCCTGCGACAGCTGTGGTATTGGCTGTGGTATATCGCCAATCCTAAGGTGAATCTCGGCTTTATCATGCATTATTTGCCTGATATCTGGTGGTAATGACCATAAATCGAGAAGTATGTAACGATGTCCGCCAATCTGGATCGCTTTGATATTGAAATCCTGCGGGTATTGCAAAAGGACGGCCGCCTGACGATCAACGATCTCAGCACGCAGATCGGTCTGAGCCCCTCACCCGTTGCCCGTCGTCTGCGGTTGCTGGAGCAGGCCGATATCATCACTGGCTATGCCGCGCTGATCGACGAGGCGGCGCTGGGCTTTGGTGTTTCGGTGTTCGTGTCTGTGCAGTTGGACAAGCAGGTCGATGAAGCGTTGGCGGCGTTTGAGGCCGCAATTGCTGACTTTCCCGAGGTGGTGGATTGCTGGTTGATGACGGGCAATCGCGATTATCTGCTGCGGGTGGCGACCTCGGGTCTGCCGGAGTTTGAGCGATTTCTGGTGGGGCGGTTGACCAAAGTGCGGGGTGTGGCGTCGATTGAGTCGTCTATCCCGCTGCGGCGGGTCAAGGCCGGGTTGGCGCGGGTGCCTTAGCGGGGTCGGTGCGACTCGGGCTTTCAGTGCAGAGAGCGCGCCCAAAGACAAAACTTTTGGCAAGGTGTGGTTGTGCAGCATAGAGTTGCTGTTGGGGTTGAAAAATAACACGATCTATTTCATCGTGTTTTTAGATTGATAGGTCTAACCTTGGGCATCGGCGGCTGATTGGCCGCGCTGCCACCATCAAGGATCAGATCATGTCGCTTACCGCTTTCAAACTTTCGCGCCGCGCGCTGTTGGCTGCGGCAACTGCGCTTGTGCTGCCACTGACTGCGCAGGCTGACAGCGTGCCTGTGCAGGGTGGCACGCTGATTTATCTGGATCAGCAGGCGCATACGGCGCTGTATCCACCAGCCGGGGGATTTTACCCCAATAGCGGGGTGCTGAGCCAGATCACCGACAAACTGACCTGGCAGAACCCGGCGACTTTAGAGATTGAGCCCTGGATTGCCGAGTCGTGGCAGATCAACGCGGATTTCACGGAGTTTACCTTTAAGATCCGCCCCGGTGTGTCGTTCTCGGATGGCACACCGCTGGATTCGGCAGCGGTGGCTGCGAATTTTGACAGCTATGGTCTGGGCAAACCAGATCAGAATTTCCGGCCTTCGGAAGTGCTGAACAATTATGAGAAATCGGAAGTCATCGACCCGCTGACGGTGAAATTCACCTTCAAAAGACCCTCGCCGGGGTTCTTGCAAGGCACATCGGTGATTGGGTCGGGATTGGTGGCGCAGGCAACTTTGGCGCGGAAGTTTGACGAATTGGGCGATGCGACCAAAGTGATCGGCTCGGGGCCGTTCGTTGTGGCCAGCGAGACAGTGGGCACCGAGATTCTGTTCAAGGCGCGCGAGGATTACAACTGGGCACCGAAAAGCTTCGCGCATCAGGGCCGGGCTTATCTGGATGAAATCCGCCTTCTGATCGTGCCAGAGGATTCGGTGCGGATTGGCGCGCTGTTGTCGGGCCAAGCCGATGTGGTGCGGCAGATTCAGGCCTATGATGAGGCGCAGATCACCAGTGCTGGCTTCCAACTGTTTGCGCCGCCGACGCGAGGCATCAACAACTCGGTGGTATTCCGACCAGATAACCCGTTGGTGGCAGACGTGAAAGTGCGGCAGGCATTACTGCATGGCACGGATACCAAAGAGATCGTCACGACGATTTTCTCGGAACATTATCCGCAGGCAACCTCTATTCTAGCCTCGACTGCGCAGGGCTACGTCAATCTGGCCGACAAGCTGGCGTTTGATCCGGTGCTGGCCGCCAAGTTGCTGGATGAGGCGGGTTGGACTCTGAATACGACGGGCAAGCGCGAGAAGGACGGCGTCGAGTTGATCCTGACCGCCTATGAATCGCTGCCGCAGCCGCAAAACCGCGCGGCGCTGCAACTGATCTCGCAGCAATGGGCCAAGCTGGGGGTCACGCTGAACGTGCTGCCGGGGGATGCGGGGACGGCGACGGTGGATAATCTGGACCCAGCGAAAACGCCGGTGTCGCCCGCGATGGTGGGTCGTGCTGACCCGGATGTGATCAAGAGCCAGTATTATCCGACCAATCGCAACGTGCTGCTGCAGACCGGCGGCGTGGCGACCGAGGTGAAAAGCTTCAGCGATGCCAAGCTGAACGGCCTGTTGGAGGGGATTGCGTCGGAAGTTGATCCGGCCAAGCGGCTGGAGCTGGTGGCCGAGGTGCAGGGCTATGTCGTGGATCAAGCTTATGCGATCCCGATTTTTGAAGAACCGCAAGTGTTTGCCGCTGCCCCCTATGTCAGCGGCATTGTGTTCGAGGCCGTCGGGCGTCCGTCTTTCTACAGTGTTTCCAAAGGCAACGCCACGCAGTGACGCCTCGATCCGCGCGCTCGTCCCCTCCGGGCGCGCGGTTTTATTCCCGGAGACAACCCGATGACACATCTGATTTCGCGACTGGGCCAAGGCGCTTTGGTGCTGCTGGCTACTTTCACCATCTCGTTCATTCTGGTGCAGATGATGCCGGGGGACGCGGTGTTGATTCGGTTTCTGAACCCGGAAATGGGGATGACGCCGGAAGATATTGCGCGAATCCGGGTGTTTTATGGCTCAGATGCGCCGATCCTCGTGCAGTATTTTCAATCACTGTTGGCGGTATTGTCAGGCGATTTCGGCTATTCGGTGCAGTCGGGTGTGCCTGTGGCGCAAGAGATTGCCACCAACCTGCCGCCGACCTTGCTGCTCGCGAGTTTGGGCCTGCTGACCGCGCTGGGGCTGGCGTTTGTGCTGGCTTGGGGGGCGGTTCTGGGGCCGTGGCCTGCGTTGCGGCGCTGGATCGGATCGGTGCCGGCGCTGATGGTGTCGGTGCCGGTGTTCTGGGTGGGTATTACGTTGATTCAACTGGTGTCGTTCAAGCTGGGTTGGGTTTCGGTGATCGCGCCGGGACCGTGGGAAAAGCTGGTGCTGCCGGTTCTGACGCTGGCGCTGCCGATTGCCGCACCGATTGCGCAAATTCTGATCCGCAATATCGAGGATGTCTCAACCCGCGCCTTTGTTCCGGTGGCCCGTGCCAAGGGTCTGTCGCGTGGGGCGGTGTTGTGGGGCCATGTGCTGCGCAACGCGGCTTTGCCAACACTGGCCATTGCCGGGGTGCTGCTGGGCGAGTTGATCGCGGGGGCGGTAGTGACGGAAACCGTGTTCGGACTGAATGGTTTGGGGCGGTTGGCGGAACGATCCGTGCGCACGCAGGATATCGCGGTGTTGCAGGCGATTGTGTTGATCTCGGCGGCGGCTTTTGTCGCGATTTCCTTTCTTGTCGATCTTGTGTCGCTGGTGATTGATCCCCGCCTGCGCGCCAACCGGAGCCTTGCAGCATGACCGTTCAGGATACGCTTTTGCCGCGCCGGAGCCGCGCCCTGCCCCGATTGCAAGTCGCGACCCGCCCCGGACTGGCCTTGGCTGTCGCGGTGCTGGCCGTGGTGACGCTGTGGGCTGTGCTGCCCAGCGCCTTCACCAGCTTCAATCCGGTGGCGGGGGTGCCTGCTTATAAACTGCAAGCACCGGGGGCGGCGCATTGGTTAGGCAGCGATGAGTTGGGCCGCGATGTGCTGGCACGGCTGATTTATGGTGCACGGCAATCGCTGGCCGGTGCAGTTGTTGCCGTCGCGGTTGGATTGTCGGTTGGTAGCCTGCTGGGGGTGCTCGCCGGATCGGTGGGAGGCTGGCCTGAGCAGGCGATCTTGCGGCTGATCGACGTGTTGCTGTCGATCCCGGCGCTGCTGCTGTCGCTGGCGCTGATCGTGATCTTGGGCTTTGGCACGCTGCAGGTGGCCGTGGCGGTAGGTGTCACCGCGATTGCCGGGTTTGCGCGGCTGATCTGGGCCGAGGTGGTGACGGTGCGGCGCAGCGAGTATGTCGAGGCCGCGTTTGGATCGGGCGGGCGGTTCTTTGCGGTGCTGTGGCGGCATGTGCTGCCGAACGCTGTGACCTCGGTGCTGGCCTATGCGGCGATCCAGTTTGGCTGGGCGATTCTGCAAATCTCGACGCTGGGATTTTTGGGCTATGGCGCGCCGCCACCAACGCCGGAATGGGGCCTGATGATCGCCGAGGGGCGGAACTACATGACAACCTCGTGGTGGCTGACTTTGTTTCCCGGTCTGGTGGTGATCGCCACGGTACTGGCGACAAATGCCGTAGGCCATGCGCTGACCCGGAGGTTGCAATGAACGATCCTGTTCTGGCAATTCGCAATTTATCGGTGTCATACGCCGCGACGGATGGCGGGCGCACGCGGGTGCTGCACGATCTGTCCTTGAGCATCGGTGCAGGTGAAGTGGTGGCTTTGGTGGGCGAAAGTGGCTCGGGCAAGACCACCACGGCGCAATCGGTGATTGGTTTGCTGGCGGAAGGCGCGTGGATTGAGAGCGGCTCGATCCGGCTTTTGGGGCAAGAGCTGACGACCTTGCGCGATGCGGCGTTGAACGGCATCCGGGGCCGGGTGGTCAGCCTGATCCCGCAAGACCCCGGTGCCTCGCTGAACCCGGTGCGCACGATTGGCGGGCAGGTTGCGGAAGTGCTGGCGGCGCATGGCGTGCCGCGCGCGCTGCGGCGGGAGCGGGTGATCGAGTTGCTGGGCCGCGTGGGGCTGAATGAGCCGGAACGACGCTTTGACCAATATCCACACGTGTTGTCAGGTGGCATGAAGCAGCGGGTCCTGATCGCGATTGCCATCGCTTTGGAGCCCGCGCTGATCATCGCAGATGAGCCGACCAGCGCGCTGGATGTCACGGTGCAGCGGCGTATCCTTGATTTGATCGACGATCTCCGGCGCAAGACGGGCACGGCGGTGCTGCTCGTGACGCATGATCTGGCGGTGGCGGCGGATCGCGCCGACCGGATCGTAGTGCTGAAATCCGGGCGGGTGCAGGAACAGGGCGTAGTGGCGGACGTGCTGCGCGCACCCAGCAGCGCCTATGCGCGGCAGTTGCTGGCGGATGCCCCGGCCTTTGCTGCGGCGCGGGTGCGGCCTGTGCCGCTGGGTGGGAATACCGCCGTGCGGGTCGAGGATTTGCGGGTGGAGTTTGTGCAGCGCAGGGCAGTGGCGTTTCGCGCGGTGGATGGGCTTTCCTTCTCTGTGCCACGCGGGACCACCCATGCGATTGTCGGCGAAAGCGGTTCGGGCAAGACCAGCGCAATGCGGGCGATTGTGGGGTTGGCGCGGCCGACCTCGGGGCGGATCGTGATTGGTGGACAAGAAATCACCGCCAAGCGCGGCGAGGATTTGCGGCAGTTTCGGCGGCAAATTCAGCTGGTCTACCAGAACCCGTGGGGCTCGCTGGACCCGCGCCAGACGGTCGGTCAGATCATCGCCGAGCCGTTGACCAATTTTGAACCCGTGGCCAAAGCCGAGCGTGAAGCGCGGGTGCGGGCTATTCTGGACCGCGTGGCTTTGCCGCCCGAGGTGCTGGATCGCCGCCCTGCAGCGCTTTCTGGCGGGCAAAGGCAGCGCGTCGCCATCGCCCGCGCGCTGATCCTGAACCCGCAGGTCGTGGTGTTGGATGAGGCGGTTTCGGCTTTGGATGTCACCGTGCAGGCGCAGATTTTGCGGCTGCTGGATGATTTGCAGCGCGATCTTGGCCTGACCTATCTGTTTGTTTCACATGACCTTTCGGTGGTGCGCGCCATTGCGGACACCGTGACGGTGTTGCACAAAGGCCAACCCGTCGAAACTGGCCCGGTCGCCCAAGTTTTCGCCTATCCTGCATCCGAACACACCCGTGCGTTGATCGACGCCATTCCGGGGGCGAAACGCGCCCCTGCCCTGCAAGGAGCCTGAACCATGAGCCGCAAACGCATCGGGTTTTTCACCCGCCTGCTGGACGACGTGCCTGCGCCAGAGCGCTACCGCTTGGCCACAGCGCAAATCCGCCATGCTGAGGCGCTGGGCTATCATGCGGCTTGGGTGGCGCAGCACCATTTCAATGGGGCGGAGGGGGGATTGCCCTCGCCCTTCCCGTTCCTGTCCTATGTCGCGGCGCAAACCTCGCGCATCCGCTTGGGGACAGGGGTTGTGACGCTGACGATGGAGGATCCGGTGCGGGTGGCCGAGGACGCGGTGGTGACCGATGCTCTGTCAGGTGGGCGGCTGGAGATAGGCGTGGGATCGGGCGGCACGCCGTCATCCTTCACCGCATTTGGCCGCGATTTCGCGGATCGGCGGGGGGTGTATGATGCGCATCTGGCGACGCTGCGCAAAGCTTGGGTTGGCGATGCTTTGCCGGGGGACAATCGGCTTTATCCGGCGGCGGCGGGATTGGATCAGCGGGTGTGGCAGGCGACGTTCTCGGTCGGGGGCGGCATCAAAGCAGGGCAAGACGGCGACGGGTTGCTGTTGTCGCGCACCCAGCCACGACCAAAAGATACCCCGCTCGCCAGTCTTGCTGATCTGCAGCTGCCGATTGTTGAGTCCTATCACGCCAACCTGCCCTCAGGCGTGGCACCGCGAATTCTGGCCTCACGCTCGGTGTTCGTGGCGGACACCCGGGCAGAGGCGCGGGCTTTGGCTGAGGACGGTTTGCGTAAGGTTGCCCAGCACTTTCAGTCGATTGGCCATGTCTTCCCCGGCGATACGCTGGATGATCTGATCTTCGCGATGGATTGCCATGTTGGCACACCAGAGGAGGTCGCCGAGTCTTTGGCGGCGGATCGGGTGCTGGATCATGCCACCGAAATCGCGGTGCAGGTGCATTCGGTGGACCCGCCGCATGACTTCATCCTGCGCTCGATTGAATTGTTCGCAACCCAAGTCGCCCCCGCCTTGGGGTGGATCGAAACCCCCTATCCGGCGCGCCTGCGGGCCACTGCTGTTTGAGATTTGACGAAAGGAAACGCCATGATCACTCTGATTGACCGCCTTGTCGGGATTGATCCCGGATCGCCGTTAGACACCAGTTTTGCTGCACGCGCAGAGGCGCGGGCGCAGGCGGAGCTTAGCTATCAACTGCTGCTGCATCCTTTTGATGCGGGGGCGGTGTCGCTGTTGGAGCGTCATGCCATCGCCGCCTTTGTCGCGGTGCTGCATGATCAGCCGGAAACCCGCGCCTATTATCGGGCGCTGCTAGAGCGCAGTGATGCGGGTGGGATTGCGGCAGTGGTTTTGCGGGAAGCCGAGGCTGCGCGCACCACTGGCCCTTACGGCTATTTCCCGAAAGGCCCGCTGTCGGTCGAAGATCGCGCAGGGTTGATTTACCGCGTCTCATCCGAGGTTCGAGCGACATTGGGAGATCAGCTCTCCGCTGCTTTGGAGCAGGCGCATCTGTTGGTGCTGCATCCGCGCGATGCCTCGCAGGCCGGGCTGCAGAGCCTGTTGGATGCGGGCTGGAGCACGACGGGCGTCGTTGTGCTGTCGCAGCTGGTGGCATTTCTCAGCTTTCAGATCCGCGTCGTCTTTGGCCTGCGAGCGGTTGCTGCCGCCCATGCCGCCACTGCTATTCCCGCCTGAGGATATTATGACCGATACTGTGATCACCCACCCCGACAATCATGAACCCGTCAGCTTCACCGCCGATGAACTGGGCTGGCTGCCTTGGTTGCAACCACTGGCTGAGACCGATCTAACCGAGCGGCATTGGGCCGGGTTGGTGGATAGATCCCGCTCGAAATCCGAATATTTCATGCTGCTGGCGCATGACCCGGAAGTTTTGGGCGCGCGTACCCGCACCGATAAGGACATATTCTACAACACAAAGGGCGGGCTGCCTCGGGCCGAGCGCGAATTGGCGGCGGCGGCAGTGTCGCGGCTGAACGGTTGCATCTTCTGCGCCTCGGTGCATGCGCGATTTGCCATTCATCATCTGAAGCGTGCAGATGAGGTGAATGTGCTGCTGGAGGAGGGTATCCCTTCGCCTTTGCTTGGGCGCAATGGCGCGGTGGTCAGCGCGGCTGCGGCACTGTCGCAGACGCCGCCCGCTTTTAGGGCGGCAGAGTCGGCGGCGCTGTTGGAGGCTGGGTTTGACGTGCAAGAGCAGGTCGATCTGGTGCTGTCGGCATCGTTCTTCAACTGGGCCAATCGGCTGATGCTGTCGATTGGCGAGCCTTCCCCCGCGGCGGCCTAAGCCCCAACCCGTCTGAATTTGGGTGCAATGGGTCAACCAAATTCGGACGCAAGGACTGATTCTTTCGCCCTCCCATCGACGCCCTCGGCACATGGCGTCGCCAAACATGTCGATATTTCAGCCGAACTTTAGATGGAATCGGCAAAAAAGTATCAGCCTTGCCGCCCTACTGTAGTAGTCTGCCCCTACCCGCCCTGTTAGCTTTGTCAGACGCCACGGAGAAACCTGCCGGGCCAGACGACGCAATCACCGGGCCCTGAGTCTGGATTTGCGCAGGGAGGAGACGCGGATGAAACCGGATCTAGAGGTCGTCCAGATTGGACGCTCGGAATCTTTCAAGGCCTGGGCGCATGGCTATCCGTATCACACGGTGCGCTGGCACTTTCACCCGGAATACGAAATTCATCATGTGGTGGCGACGTCGGGCCATTACTTTGTTGGCGATTTCATTGGTAATTTTGAACCCGGCAATCTGGTGCTGACCGGGCCGAACCTGCCGCATAACTGGGTCAGCCATCTCGCCGAGGGCGAAAGCGTGCCGCTGCGAGGGCGCGTGTTGCAATTTACCGAAGAGTTTATCGGCGATGCCATGGCACTGCTGCCGGAACTGGCCGCCTGTGAAGGGCTGCTGGAAACCAGCCGTCGGGGGGCGCTGTTCAGCCCGGCGACCGCCGAGGCCGCAGCGCCGCTGTTGGCAGAGCTTGTGACCGCGCAGGGCATTCGGCGGATTGAAGTTTTCATCGGTTTGCTGGGCCTGTTGCAGCGGGCCGAAGTGACCACACTCACCTCGACGAATTACCTGCCAGACCCTTCCGGCTTCATGTCGACCGGGATCAACGAGGCGCTGGCCTATATCAACACCAACCTGACGGAGCCGTTCAGCGAGAGCGATCTGGCTGCGATTGCGGGGCTTTCGCCCTCGGCGTTTTCGCGCAGCTTTCGCCGGCACACCGGGCAGGCCTTGGTGAAATACGTCAACCGCTTGCGGATCAATCTGGCCTGCCAGTTGCTGATGGGCAGGGATGAGATGAAGATCACCGATGTGTGTTTTTCTTCTGGTTTCAACAACATATCCAACTTTAACCGGCAGTTTCAGGCGCAAAAGGGCATGACGCCCTCGCGCTTTCGCGAACTGCTGGCCGAGAACCAAAACCCGGCCCTCGCGGCCTGACAGCGGGAGATATTCAGCCATAGGCCAAGCCCGGCGGGAGGAGGACCCCGCCCCGGCAAATCTTGTGGCGAAGACCCGGCTCGACTGAAGGCAAAAGGTAACGGTGGCAGACCCCTACTGCACCCGCTTGGCCGTGCTTTGCCCGATGACAAGCCGACAAGCCTCGGCGGTGCTGACCCGCGCCGCCGAGGTTCCAACAAAACCGGTCAACATGGAGGACGACCAATGAAACTTATCGTATCGCATCTGGCGGGTGCCTTGGCGCTGTCGACAGCCCTGATCTCTGGCGCGGCTTTCGCGCAAACCGCTGGCACGGTGGCGTTTCTGATGCCCGACCAAGCCTCGACCCGCTATGAGCAGCACGATTTTCCCGGCTTTGAGGCCGAGATGAAAAAGCTGTGTGCCGATTGCACGGTGATCTATCAGAACGCCAACGCCGATGTGGCGCTGCAACAGCAGCAATTCAACTCGGTGATCACCCAGGGCGCTAAAGTGATCGTACTGGACCCGGTCGACAGCAGTGCCGCCGCCGCTTTGGTCAGCCTTGCGCAAAGTCAGGGTATCAAGGTGATCGCTTATGACCGACCGATCCCCGACAAGCCCGCCGATTACTATGTTTCATTTGACAACAAAGGCATCGGCAAAGCGATTGCGGAATCGCTGATGGCGCATCTGAAAGACCTCGGCCTGCCCACCGACAAGGGTGGCGTATTGCAGATCAACGGCTCGCCCACCGATGCCGCGGCCGGGTTGATCAAAGACGGTATCCATGAAGGCATCGCGGCCAGCGGCTATGCGACTTTGGCCGAATTCGACACCCCGGATTGGGCCCCGCCGAAAGCGCAGGAATGGGCCGCGGGCCAGATCACCCGCTTTGGTGCCGATATCATCGGTGTGGTCGCGGCAAATGATGGCACGGGTGGCGGTGCGGTTGCCGCGTTCAAAGCGGCAGGCGTGGACCCCGTTCCACCCGTGACCGGCAACGACGCGACCTTGGCCGCGCTGCAACTGATCATCGCGGGCGATCAATACAACACCATCTCGAAACCTTCGGAAATCGTGGCGGCAGCTGCGGCACAAGTTGCGGTGCAGTTCCTGAATGGCGAAACCCCGAAAGCCGAAATGAGCCTCTATGACACCCCGTCGCAGCTGTTCGTGCCTGCCGTGGTGACCCGGGAAAACCTGAAGGCCGAGATCATCGACAAGGGCATCCTGACCGCAGCCGAGCTGTGTGTGGATCGCTACGCCGCTGGTTGCGCGGAACTTGGCATCAAGTAACGCGTCCCTGCCGTCTGGGCCGCCCTCCCCGGCCCAGACGGATTTTATCGCTTTGAAAGGAGCCGCCATGTCGGACCGATCCCATTCCCGCAAAGCCCCCGGAGAGCTGCTGCTTTCCTTGCGTGGTATTTCCAAGAATTTCGGCGCGGTGTCGGCGCTGACGGATATTGATCTTGATATCCATGCAGGCGAGGTCGTGGCCTTGGTCGGCGACAATGGTGCTGGCAAATCGACGCTGGTGAAGGTGCTGGCCGGGGTGCATCAACCCTCATCCGGTAGCATTGAGTTCCACGGAAAACCCGTTGCGATGACCAGCCCCTCGGCGGCGTTGCAACTGGGTATTGCAACGGTATTTCAAGATCTTGCCCTGTGTGAAAACCTGGATGTGGTGGCGAATATCTTTCTGGGGCAGGAACTTAAGCCGCTGCGGCTGGACGAGGTCGCAATGGAGGTTCGCGCCTGGACGCTGCTGAACGAGCTGGCCGCGCGTATTCCTTCTGTGCGAGAGCCCATCGCATCATTGTCAGGTGGCCAGCGGCAGACCGTCGCTATCGCGCGATCTTTGCTGCTGGACCCGAAGATCATCATGCTGGACGAACCCACCGCTGCGCTTGGCGTGGCGCAGACCGCTGAGGTTCTGAACCTTGTGGAGCGGGTGCGTGACAAGGGGCTGGGCGTGATCATGATCAGCCACAACATGGAAGATGTCCGTGCTGTTGCCGACCGCATCGTGGTGCTGCGCTTGGGGCGCAACAATGGTGTGTTCACACCAGATGCCAGCAATCAAGAACTTGTAGGCGCCATCACTGGGGCCACCGATAACGCCGTCTCGCGCCGTGCCGAGCGGTTGCGCGAAGCCGCAGGAGAACAGCAATGAGCCAGAAACTTGGAAGCCAGCAATTAGACCGCGCCGATGCGCGCGTGACCCATGCCACCGGGCTTTCCGGCACCATCAAAGCGTTCTGGGATCGGGTGAAATCCGGCGATCTGGGGTCTTTGCCCGTGGTGGTCGGCTTGGCGATCATCTGGACGGTGTTTACCGCATTGAACCCGATTTTCCTGTCGCCAAACAACCTTGTGAATCTGTTGTTCGATTGCTCGACCACCGGAGTGATCGCTTTGGGCATCGTCTGCGTGCTGATGCTGGGCGAAATTGACCTGTCGGTCGGCTCGATGAGCGGCGTCGGATCGGCTCTGGTCGGGGTGATCTGGGTCAACCAAGGCGTGCCGTTGCCTGTCGCCATCGGCACCGCCGTGGCCTTAGGTGCGCTGATTGGCGCGGTCTATGCCGCCCTGCGCAATCGACTGGGGATGCCGAGTTTCGTGTCCACCCTGTCCGGGCTGCTGGCCCTGCTGGGCTTGCAGCTTTACATGCTGGGCGCGACGGGCTCGATCAACCTGCCTTATGGCTCGAAAATGGTTGAGTTTGGCCAGTTGATGATCCTGCCCGCGTGGCTGTCCTATACGTTGGCGCTGATCCCCGGCATTGTGATGCTGGTGGTTGGGCGTTCCACCAATGCGCGGCGTAGGGCGGCAAACCTGTCGGCGGGATCGTCCTCGGGTCTCGTGCTGAAAGCGGTTCTGACCACCATCGCCCTACTGGCTATCGTCGCCTACCTAAGCCTTGGTCGCGGTGTGCCGTGGATGTTCGCGCTGTTTGTGGCGCTGGTTCTGGCAATGAATTACGCGCTGACCCGCACGCAATGGGGCCGTTCAATGAAAGCCGTGGGCGGCAATGCCGAAGCGGCGCGGCGCGCGGGGATCAACGTGCGTGCCATCTATATCAGTGCCTTTGCGCTGTGTTCGAGCCTTGCGGCGCTAGGAGGTGTGCTGTCTGCGGCGCGCCTAGCCTCCTCCAGCCAACAGGCAGGCACGGGCGACGTTAACCTGAACGCCATCGCAGCGGCAGTCATCGGTGGCACCAGCCTGTTTGGCGGACGGGGCTCGGCGTTCTCAGCCCTGTTGGGGATCATCGTGATCCAATCCATCGCCAATGGGCTGACGCTGCTGAACCTGTCGTCATCCCTGCGCTACATGATCACCGGGGCGGTTCTGGCCATTGCCGTGATCGTAGACAGCCTTGCCCGCCAAAGCCGTGCCTCGCATGGCCGGGCTTAATTCAGGAATATGATCATGTCACAAGAGTTGAATGGAAAAGTGGCCGCCGTGACCGGGGCGGCCTCGGGGATCGGGCTGGAATGTGCCAAGGCGATGCTGTCGGCCGGGGCGCGGGTGGTGCTGATCGACCGTGCCGGGGATAGGCTGGCTGCCCTGTGTGCCGAACTTGGGCCGGATGCTATCCCCCTAGTGATTGATCTGACCAGCCCTGCCAGTGTGGCGACGATGATGCCGCAGATTCTGGCGAAGGCCGGGCAGCTGGATATCTTCCACGCCAATGCCGGGGCTTATGTTGGTGGCGATGTGGTGACGGGCGATCCTGACGCATGGGACCGGATGTTGAACCTGAACATCAACGCCTCGTTCCGCACCATCCAAGCCGTGCTGCCGCATATGGTTGAACGGCAGACAGGGGATATCCTGATGACGTCCTCCATTGCGGGCATCGTGCCGGTGGTGTGGGAGCCGATCTACACTGCGTCGAAATTCGCGGTGCAGGCGTTTGTGCATACGGTGCGGCGTCAGGTTGCCAAGCATGGCATTCGGGTTGGCGCGGTGTGCCCCGGCCCGGTTGTCACCGCCCTGCTGGATGATTGGCCCAAGGCGAAGATGGACGAGGCTTTGGCAAATGGCAGCCTGATGATGCCGAAGGAAGTCGCGGATGCGGTCTTGTTCATGTTGACCCGCCCGCGCAATGTGACGATCCGGGATCTGGTGATCCTGCCCAACTCGGTGGATTTGTAGCATGTACCTGATCGGCATTGACGTTGGCACCGGCAGCGCGCGCGCCGGGGTATTCGACGCGAAGGGCGCAATGCTGGCCTCGGCCAAAGCCGATCTGGTAATGTGGCGCGAGGCGGGGTCGATTGTCGAGCAATCCTCAGATCAGGTCTGGGATGCCGTCTGCCAATCGGTGCGTGGGGCGGTGAAAGCGGCAGGGATTGTTCCGGCAGAGGTGGCGGGGATCGGCTTTGACGCCACCTGTTCGCTGGTGGTGCTGGGCGCGGGCGGGGTTCCGCTAGCGGTCGGGCCATCGGAAGACGCGGCCCGCAATATCATCGTCTGGATGGATCACCGCGCTTTGGCACAGGCCGAGCGGATCAATGCCGCAGGGCATGATGTGCTGAAATATGTCGGCGGCGTGATCTCGCCCGAGATGGAGACGCCAAAGCTGCTCTGGCTGCACGAAAACCGCCCAGCGACCTTCAATGCGGCGGCGGATTTCTTCGATCTGGCCGATTTCCTGACATGGAAAGCTTCTGGCAGCCGCGCGCGGTCTACTTGCACCGTCACTTGCAAATGGACCTACCTCGCGCATGAAAAACGCTGGGATGCGAGTTACTTTCAGCAGATCGGGTTGGGCGTACTGGCGGATGAAGGCTTTGCCCGCATCGGCACCGAGATGGTTGAACCCGGCACGGCGCTGGCGCAAGGGTTGACGGCTGAGGCCGCCGATGACCTTGGGCTGTGCGCGGGAACCCCGGTCGCGGCGGGGCTGATCGACGCCCATGCTGGGGGTGTCGGCACCGTTGGCGCGCTGGGAGCGGATGCGACCGAGAATATGGCCTATGTGTTTGGCACCTCATCCTGTACTATGACCACCACGGCAAAGCCGCAGTTCGTTCCCGGCGTTTGGGGGCCGTATTTCTCGGCGATGGTGCCGAACATGTGGCTGAACGAAGGTGGCCAGTCGGCTGCCGGAGCCGCGATTGATCACTTGCTGAAGCTGCACCCCGCCCATGCCGACGCGAAAACTGCGGCCAAAGCTGCGGGACTGCCGTTGGCGGTCTGGCTGGCCAATCAGGCGGCGGAGACCTCGGCCAACCCCTCGGATGCGGTCGACCTAGCCGGGGGGGTGCATGTGGTGCCGGAATTTTTGGGCAACCGCGCGCCTTTCGCTGATCCACATGCCCGCGCGCTAATTGCGGGCTTGGGGATGGAGGAAGACCTTGCCAGCCTTGTGCAGCTGTATGTCGCGGGTCTCTGCGGTATCGGCTATGGCTTGCGGCAGATCATCGACACGCAGGCGGCCCATGGTGCGCCGATCAAGCGGGTGATGATCAGCGGGGGTGCGGGGCAGCATGATCTGGTGCGGCAAGTTTTGGCTGACAGCACGGGGGTGACGGTGGTGGCGACAGCGGCGGAGGAGCCGGTGCTGCTGGGTTCGGCGATCTTGGCGGCGGTTGCGGCGGGGCGCTATGGGTCGATCCCGCAGGCGATGGCGGCGATGTCGCGGCCGAAGCAAAGCTTTCCGCCCAGTCTGGGGCGGCATATTGGGGTCCACAGCGCCCGGTATGAGGCCTTCAAGGCATTGCAAAACGCGGCGCGTTTGGTGCGCAACACGGCCTGAAGCGGCGGTCCCAACTCGGGACCAAATTTTATTGTTATATATCTGTTGGTTAGGGTAGCCACATTAAGGATTTGTTAAGGTTTGGCGCGCGGCCACGGCCTCGGAGGGATGTGGTACACTGTTTCTGCTTCTGATTCCAAAGAGCCTTTGGCGTAAATCTCTGGTTTTGGTGGCTTCGACAAACGGAGTCTGCGACCCATTGAGCGCGCAAATTCCGCGCTTTCGGCGGTTCAAGTCAATCAATGCAGGGTTGGCAATGCAGGGCTGGTTGAGTTTGCGGGGGTTTGCGCCTATCACCATGTCACTCAAAGCAATCTCAAAAGGCGGCACCCTTGGCCATTCATCTTTACCAAAACGACCTGCCCGCTGGGCTGAAACTTGGCCGGGTTGTGGCCATTGACACCGAGACGATGGGGCTGAACCCGATGCGGGATCGGTTGTGTCTGGTGCAGCTGTCGTCGGGCGATGGCAATGCGCATCTGGTGCAGATCGCCAAAGGTCAAAAATCGGCTCCGAACCTTGAGGCATTGCTGACCGACCCGGAGGTGATCAAACTGTTCCACTTCGGCCGCTTTGACGTGGCCGCGATGAAACAGGCGTTTGGGGTGACGACCGCTCCGGTGTGGTGCACCAAGATTGCGGCGAAACTGATCCGCACGTTTACGGATCGGCATGGCTTGAAATACCTGCTGAATGAGCTGGTCGGCGTGGATGTATCCAAGCAACAGCAGACTTCGGATTGGGGATCGGTCACGCTGACGGAGGCGCAGAAGGAATATGCGGCGTCGGACGTGCTTTACCTGCACAAGTTGATGAAGGCGCTGGAGGCCATTTTGATCCGCGAAGATCGCTTGGATCTGGCGCAGCGCTGTTTTGATTTCCTACCCACCCGCGCCGAGTTGGATCTTTTGGGATGGGACGAGCCGAATGACCTTTTCCACCACTGAGACGGGCACACTTGATCCGGGCGTCACAGATATTCTGGCAGCCGGACAACGGGTGATCCGGCGCGAGGCCGAGGCTTTGCTGATCCTGGCCGATCATCTGGGGCCAAGCTTTGCGCAGGCGGCAGAGCTGATCATGGCCGCGACCGGGCGCGTGATCGTGTCCGGCATGGGGAAGTCGGGGCATGTCGCGCGCAAGATCGCGGCAACTTTGGCCAGCACCGGCACGCCCGCGCATTTCGTGCATCCGGGCGAAGCCAGTCATGGCGATCTGGGGATGCTGACCAAGGGCGATGTTTCACTGGTGCTGTCGAACTCGGGTGAGACGGTGGAACTGGCCGATATTATCGCGCACACGCGGCGATTTGGCATTCCGTTGATTGCTGTGGCCGCGCGCCGCGACAGCACATTGGTGCGGCAAGCGGATGTGGCGATCTTGCTGCCAGATGCACCGGAAGCCTGCGCGACCGGCATTGTGCCGACCACCTCGACCACGATGATGCTGGCTTTGGGTGACGCGTTGGCGGTGGCGTTGATGGAGCATCGCGCCTTTACGCCCGAGCATTTCCGGCTGTTTCATCCCGGTGGCAAGCTGGGGGCAAAGCTGCTGAAGGTGCGTGACCTGATGCATGTCGATCTGCCGCTGATCGAGGCTGACAGCCCGATGACCGAGGCTTTGCTGGTGATCAGCCAGAAAGGCTTTGGCGTGGTGGGGGTGACCGAGGCCGGCGCGTTGGTGGGGATCATCACCGACGGCGATTTGCGGCGGCATATGGATGGGCTGCTTAGCCTGACCGCCGGTGCCGTGATGACCCGCAGCCCTGCCACGGTGGCACCGGATGCTTTGGCCGAAGCGGCGGTGCTTGTGATGAACGAACGCAAGATCACCTGCCTGTTCGCCGTGGACCCGGCACAGCCCGGTCGGGCGCATGGCATCGTGCATATCCATGATTGCCTGCGCGCAGGGGTGATCTGATGGCGATCCCGCTGCGTGACAAGTGGCATTCGCGCTTGGTGGCCGTGTTGAAAGTGCTGCTGCCGCTGATCGCGCTGGTGTTGCTGTCGACGCTGTTCTTGTTCTCGCGCAAGATCAATCCCGAAGACGCGATCCCCTATGCCGCGGTTGATGTTGAGGATCGCTTGCGCGACCCGAAGATGACAGATGCGGGGTTTGCCGGGATGACCTCGGACGGCGCTTCGCTGAGCATCACGGCGGGCGAAGCCAAACCGACGGCAGAGGGTGGCAGCCTGAAGCTGGTGCAAGGTCTGCTGCAAACACCCGATGGCACAAAGACCGAACTCGCTTCGGCTGCGGTGGCGCTGGATACCGCGCAGAAGATGATCGAGCTGACCGACGGGGCGGAACTGCGCTCGTCCAATGGTTATGTCGTGCAGGCGCAGGGGATGGGCGTGGCGACAGATACCACCCGCATCGAAAGCCGTGGCCCGATCAGCGCAATGGGTCCGGGTGGTCAGTTGACCGCTGATCATATGCTGCTTTCGCAGCAAGGCACGGCGGGCCCCTATCTTCTGGTTTTCAACGGCAAGGTGCGGCTGCTATACCAGCCGGGTAGATGACAGGATTTTCCGATGCTGATCCGTAATATCGCCTATTCCGCCGCACTGCTTGTGGCGCTTGCACAGACTGCTTTGGCCCAAGGGGCGGAAGTGGCCTTCGGTGGGCTGAAGGCTGACCCGACAGCACAGGTTGAGGTGAACGCCGACACCCTGACGGTCAATCAAGGCGATGGCACCGCGATGTTTTCCGGCAATGTCGTGGTCAGTCAGGGCGCGATGAAGCTTTCGGCCAATGAGGTGCGTGTCGCCTATGGTGCCGACAAGACCAGCATCGAGACGCTGTATGCGACCGGCAAGGTGCTGCTGGTGAATGCCACCGATGCGGCGCAGGCGGATAGCGCGGTTTATACCATCGCCTCGGGCGAGGTGGTGATGACCGGCAATGTGCTGCTGACCCAAGGCCAGGCGGCGATGTCCGCGGGCAAGCTGGTGATTGATCTGAAAACCGGCATGGGCCGCATGGAAGGCCGGGTGAAGACCACCTTCGTGCCGGGGAAGAAGTGATGCCTGATCCGACGATGACGGATGGCGATGCGGGCCAGACTGAACTTGGTCTGTCGATCCGGCATATCCGCAAAAGCTACAAACGCCGCCCGGTGATCCGCGACGTGTCGCTGCATCTGAACCGGGGTGAGGTTGTGGCGTTGCTGGGGCCGAATGGCTGCGGCAAGACCACGACATTTTACACCATCGCCGGATTGGTGACGCCGGAAAGCGGGCAGGTGGTGATCGACGGGCGCGATGTGACCAGCCTGCCGATGTATCGGCGGGCGCAGTTGGGGATTGGCTATTTGCCGCAAGAAGTCTCGATTTTTCGCGGGCTGTCGGTGGAAGACAACATCCTCGCCGTGCTGGAGATCCGCGAGAAGGATCACCACAAGCGGCGCGAGCGGCTGGAAGAACTGCTGTCCGAATTTTCGATCACCCACCTGCGCCGCGCGCCTGCGCTGGCCCTGTCAGGGGGGGAGCGTCGCCGAGTCGAAATCGCGCGCTGTCTGGCCGCTGATCCGAAATATCTGCTGCTGGATGAACCTTTCGCTGGGGTGGACCCCATCGCTGTCGGCGAAATCCGTCATCTGGTGCATGATCTGAAATCACGCGGCATCGGCGTGCTGATCACCGACCATAACGTGCGCGAAACACTAGAGATCGTGGACCGCGCCTACATCCTCCACGATGGGGTGGTGCTGAAAACCGGCACGACCGAGGAAATCGTCAAAGACGAAATGGTGCGCCGGGTCTATCTGGGCGAGAATTTCCGCATCATCTAGCGCAAGTTTAACAATGGCGTGACAGCCCTGTTGACAAGTGCCCTGTCGCATCCCCAAATGATAAGGATGCGAGCCCATTGCGCCTTGCCCAATCAGACGGAAGCGGCCCCTAAAAGGCCCCGCCACTGTTGGCGATTGGTCTCGTTAACCACCTGTAAATCAAAGCAAGTCTACCCTTCCGCGTCTTGCGGAAGTCTATGACCCTATGCGCTAAAGGAGGCATCATGCGTTACCAGATCAGCGGAAAACAAATTGACATCGGCGAGGCTTTGCAAACCCATGTGAAGTCCGAACTGGGCGAGGTTGTTGAGAAATACGCTCAGCGTCCGACCGAGGCCGTCATCGTTTTTTCCAAGTCGGCGCATGAGTTTGTTTGCGAATCGGTGATCCATCTGTCGACCGGGCTGAACGCCCAAGCCAAGGGTCATGCGACCGAGATTTACGCAGCTTTTGAATCTTGCCGCGAGAAGATGGACAAACAGTTGCGGCGCTATAAGCGGCGTATCCGCAACCATCACCACAGCCGTCCGGTGCCGGTTGAATTCGGCGAAGGCTCGTCCTATATCCTCGCTCCAACCGAAGAACCGGAAGACGATGACAACGCGGTCGCGCAGCCAATCATCATTGCCGAGATGGAAGCCAAGATTCCGTCGATCACCGTGGGTGAGGCCGTGATGCAGCTGGAACTGACCAGTCAGAAGTTTCTGGTGTTTCGTAATGAAGGACATGCGGGCGTGAATGTCGTATACCGTCGCGACGACGGGAATATTGGCTGGATTGACCCGCGCAACACCAAATAACGCAGCTCTTTCAGGGCGCGGAAGGACGAGACGCCGGATGGACCTATCTAAACTTCTGATACCGGGAGCTGTCCGGGTTCTTGGTCAATTAACCAGTAAAAAGCGCCTCTTCCAGGAACTGGGAGAGGTGACCTTTCAGGCCTATGGGCTGTCTTCGGCGATCGTCGTCGATGGCTTGCAGGAACGTGAAAGCCTTGGGCCAACCGGGGTGGGCAACGGCATCGCCCTGCCCCACGCGCGGCTTGAGGAAATTGAGAAGATTTTCGGCGTTTTCATCCGGCTGGAGAAACCGCTGGATTATGAAAGCGTGGATCGCCAGCCGGTGGATCTGGTGTTCGGCTTGTTTGCACCGAAGGATTCCGGGGTTGAGCATTTGAAAGCGCTGGCACAAGTGTCGCGCACCATGCGTGATCCGGGGATTTGCGCCAAGCTGCGGGCGAACACCGACCCCGACAAGCTGTATGCGATCCTGACCGAAGCGCGGACGCCGCAGGTGGCGGCGTAAGCCCCACTGCCGAAGCTCGCTTAAGCCCAGTTACGAAAGCCGAAGCCTTCGTAATCCCGCCAATAGGCTTCCCGCGCGGCGGCTTCGAGATCGGGGCCGTAAAGCTGCGCCAGGGGGTAGGGGTGCTTGTCAGCCACAGTTGGCAGCGCTTTGGCGTCAATGCCAAGATCGGCACAGAGACAGGTCAGACCTTCAGCAAGCTTGTCTTCCCGGATCAACAAATCCGGGCTTTGCACCTGCGCAAAGCCTTGAAGGATCGCCCCTTGTGAGGCGATTTGTGCCATCACCCGCAATTCGGTGCGGCCTGCCAAAACGTGCTTGATCAGTTCGAGGAACACCAGAAAGCCCGCGCGAAACTCTTCCATCGTCTCAAAGGGCTTGCCCTTTGGCGGCAGCTGGAATTTATGCACGCGTTTCAGGTAGGGCCGCAGCTCTGGCATCCATTCCTTGGCGGTGAAGTCGCACCACGCAGTATAGGCACGGGCAAGCGGATGACGCAGCACAGTGAAACTGCGCTGACCGGGATGTGCGGCTTTCCATTTGCGCAGCGATTGCCGATCAAAGCCGGGCAACAGCGGCCCGTAGCTTTGCAGCCATTTCTTCAGCTGCGCCTCGGGTGCGTATTTGATCGGCATGAACAGCAGATCGGCCCCTTCTGACGCGACATACTGCGGCACGGCGGCCAGACGTCGAGGCTCAAAATTCGGCACATGGCTTTGGTTGAACCAATCCAGCGTCGCCAGACCCTGCTGCATCTCCAACGGGTTGGAGACTTTTTCCGCAATCGCCTCGGGGTTTTGCTTTTTGAAACGGAAATCCAAGGCCTCGATACGGGCGGGCACGCCGAGGAAACTGGCAAGGCCGTTCAGCACATCCAAGTCACGAATGTCTTCATAATCAATGTAATAAGCGGTCTGGCCGGTGGTTTGCAGCGCATGCACCAGCTTGCGTTGAAACTGCTGAAGCTGGTCAATCCGCGCGTTGAACTCTGCCAGATCGAACCGCGGCCGCACGGTTTTCAGGTGTTTGGTATTGGCCAGCCACCACTGATCGCTTTCCATCGCGATCCTCCAGCTGATGAAGCTTTCCAGCTGGTTGCGGGTCAGGATGATCTTGGCGCAGGCAGGGTCGGCCATCACCAGATCAAACACCCGAGGGTCGTGATCTGAGAAATAGCGGAAACCCGCCAACCCTTTGGTCTGCATCCGCATGGCGCGCAGAAAGCCTGCGGGATCGGCATCGCGCCCGGCCATGTCGATGCCGAACATCTCTTGCTTGCCTTCGCCGCCGATCAAGTAGGGATTGAAGGTCTCACCGTGGCAGGTGACGCCGTCGAGGGAATTGAGATTGGCCTCAAGAAAGTTCGATCCGGTGCGCATTTCGGCGAAGATCACGAAAGAGCTGAATCGGGTATTTAGGTCGGGCAAATCACTTCACCAAATAGGGGCGGCCGCGCCGCGAAGTCGAGGGGCGCGGGCCATCGCCGGTCGGAAAATCACCCATCAACACGGGCTGCATGCCCTGATTGCGCAGGTTTTGCAGGAATTGACCAAAGCCCGTCAGATCGGCCAGACGCGGCGCTTCGGTCAGGCGGCGCATGGCGCGCGGGCTGATTTCATCAACGATGGTTTGCAAAGGCTCCATCGGGTTTTCGACAAATTCAGCCAAAGACCAACTGCGCACCCGCGCTTTGACCCAAGGCTTGCGCAGCTCGGTCAGGAACTCGGCTTCAATCTTTTGCAGGCGGGCGGCTTCCTTGCGGATTTCGCCGAAATTGCTGTTGGAGTGAAACAGCGGGATCGCCCAAGCCCCTGAAATCACCGAGATTTGCGCGTTTGGATCGCCCGCGATGAAATTGGTCAGCACCTGACTGTCATTTGGGCCGAACTGAAAGCACTGGCGTTCACCTCGGGTGTTCCAGATCAGGTTGGTGAGAAACGAGGTGGGATTATAGTCGCGGATGGCGGCGGAATCGCAGACCGCACCGTTGTAGATCTTCTCACCACCGGCAAACTCGATGCACTCTGCGGCGAACAGATGGCCATGCACGCGGGTGCCAGTGGCTTTGCCAAGCCAGATTTCAAAATTCTCAAACAGATCGGCAAAGCCTTCAAACACCGAATAGGGGGCTGCGGTGCGGCCATTTTCCCAGTTTTCATTGGGATGGCGCGACTGCATGTAAAGACCGGGGCGGCCCTTGGTGCGGCGTTCCACCGCTTTGGCAAACAGCCGGTCAATCTTGCCGGGATTAGGCTCTGCCGCCGCTTGGCCGCCGGGGTCATTGGACAGAAATGTCTTGTATAACCGCCCGGCATGGGGCCAGATTTTGCGGGCAACAAAACAATCGGACCGCCGCAGCAGTTGCAGGTGATCGTCGTAAAAGATGTGCGGTTTGCCCTGAAAATCAAACTTCGACAGCGTCAGCGAGCGGCTTTCGACATTGGCCGAGACCTGCCGTACCAAGGTTTGAAAATAGCTTTCATCCGGGATCCAGACGCGGCGGAAATAGCGATCAATCTCGGCACGCTCGGGGTTTTCCAGAATGGCCGACAAGGTCTGCCGGGTCAGGCACCACCATTGGCTGCCTAAGTGCGGCACGATGCCTGCCGGAATGCGGCGACGGAAACCAAGACGGCGTTGCAGGCGGACGTAGCCATCAAACAGCCGGCGCTTTTTGCGCCAGCTGAAGGGGAATCGCAGGGTGAAACGTTCCACATCCAAGCCGCCGATGGTCCAGCCGACATCTTCGGTGGTGACGGATTCGATGAAATCGGTGCGCGGCCGTTCCGCCAGATAGGCAACCATTTCCTCGACCGGGCGCAGCGGCAGACAGGAACCCGAAGCCAGATAGACATGCCGCACCTGCGGGAAATCACGCAGCATGATGGTTGACGCCTCTTGCGTGGCGGCGACGATGCCCCAAGTGCCCCATTCGCAGGCATGGCGGCCCGAAAAGCGAATGTTATCAAGGTCTATCAAGGATTTGACCAAGCCGTCATAGGCCTTGCGCTTCACCCGCCGATCCACATGGATCACCACTGGACAACCGCGCACCGCCCAATGCCGCGCCACTTGGGCCGCACGATCAAACGCGGTATGGCACAGCATGACGATGCCCACGCTCATGCCCAGTTGCCCTTCGACATCAGGCCCAAAATCTCCAACTGACGCCAGTTGATGTATTTCTCGCTCCACTTGCACCACAGATCGGGCTGGGTGCTGATCCCGGCCCGGTAGGCGCGGTATTCGTGGCTGTTGGCGTAGTGCTGGCGGCGTTCCATCTCTTCTTCGGCCTTATGGGCGAAGGTATCGAGGAACTTGGCATGCAGCAGGCAACCTGAGGCTTTTTCACCGCCCCATTCGTCGTAAACTTGGTTCAAGCCCCGTGGCAAAAGCATGTGGGTCGATGACACATAGGCGTAATCGCGATCCCATTTCACCAGCGGGATCTTGTTCAGCGCGGGCGCGCGTTCGGGCAGATCCTGGAAGAACATTCGCAAACGCGGGCCGCCCTGGATCCACAGATTGCCGAATTTCTTGTTGCGGTGAATGATGTAATTGCCGCTATCAAAATACGGAGCCACCTCAAATGGGTCTTGGCCCTCGGCATAAGGGGCGGCGTCGAACGGGCCTTTCGGATACATATCCAGCAACATCGCCGAAAAGGATTTGATTGACGAGGCGTCCAGCCAATCGGTCAGCGCCCGCAACGGCCGCGTATCGCAGAACGGGTAAACGAAGAACTCATCGGGATCGACAATCAGCGCCCAATGGCCGTGGGCGTATTTATTTTGCAGATAGTTCAGCCAATCAACGCCAAAACGGGCACGTTTGTAGCTGTGCTGGGTGGTCCAGAGCGAGACATCGGGCTGGGCTTGCAGATATTCGCGGCTGCCATCGTCGCTGTCATTATCCACGATAATGAAATGGTTGACGCCCAGATTACGGTAGTAGCGCAGGAAATAGGGCAGGCGGATACGCTCATTGCGCAGGGTTGAGAACAGCAGGATATGATCCGAGCCGATCAGATTGGTGCGATCAACAACACCGCGCAACTCCCGCCGCTTTCGAAAAGCGCGGATGCGCCAGCGTTTTCGCGCCAGCCGCAGCATGTATCTTGAAAGTACGCTCAACCCTAAACTTCCAATCGCCCCGTCACCGATCCGAACGGGGTATCACATTCTGGTTAACACAAGCCTGAAATGTTCTGCCCACTGCGGCGGCGTCTGTACCCTCCTGTCGGTGTTATCAGCCATAGTAAGACGGCTGATTGTTTCCATCCAAGAATAACTGTCCGCAACGTCAAGGTAAACTGCGAACTCCCCCAGAAGCTCTTGAAACACTGGCAGATTTGATGTGACAACCGGGGTGCCCAGCGCTGCGGCCTCTAGCGCGGGGATGCCAAAGCCCTCGACAAAGCTTGGAAAGAGCAAAGCCTGTGCGCCTTGCAACAGGAAGGCGATTTCGCCATCGCTCAGGCCCACGCATTCCTGGATTGGGGAATCAGCTGGCAGCGCATCCAGCCGCGCGGTGACAGCGGCGTTGGACCAGCCGCGGCCGCCAATGATCAGCAGTCCGGGCGGGTCAGGCATCTGCGCCCAAAGGTCGAGAAGAAGGGCATGGTTCTTGCGTGGCTCGATGGTGCCAAGCACGACGAAATAGGGCTGCCTTGGCGGGGCTGTGGCAACAGGTTTCGCAACAGGAACGCCCAGATTGGCGGTGATGCCGTCTGGCACGCGGCCCAGCTGCGCCAGTTGCGCCTCGGTCTGGGCGCGGGTGGTGTGGGTGGTATGGATCACCAGATCGGCATGGCTGGCAACCGCCTGCATCTTGCGGCGGAACGGCTCCACGCTATCGGGGCGGGCGAATCTGGGATGATCAAGCGGGATGGTGTCATGCACCAGCACGGCAATCTTCAGCCCAGCGGCGCGGATCTGGCGCAAACTGCGGTCGTCGAGATTGGCGTGGCCGGTGTTGAAATAGCTGGAGCCGGGGGGCAGGTGACGCTTAAGCAGACGGGTCAGACCGCGCTTGATGCAGCGGGCGATGGCGAGGCGGCGCAAAGCGGCCTCTGCCCCGCCCCTTGCAGGATCGCGGCGCCAAGCGATGCGGCCAATCAGGTCATTGCGGGTCAGATCAAGCCTGCCGTTGCGCAGGGCGGTCATACCCACATGGTCCAAAAGCAAAAAACCCGCAGCTGTACGCACAAGGCCCAAACAGGGGGTTTCCAGCTGCAAGAATTGCTCAAGATAAGCGTATTCGACGCGGTCTACCCCGGTCATCGGCCCCTTGCCCAGACGCGACATCAGCCGCGTCAGGTCAAGCAGCCGCGCCGGGGCCACAGCTTACTGCGCCGCCTTTTGCAGCGCGATCATGTCGTTCAGATAGGCGCTGAATTCCTCACGCAGATCAGGGCGCGCAAGGCCAAAGGCCACCGTCGCCTGCAGGAATCCCGCCTTCGAGCCGCAGTCATAGCGCTGACCGCGGAAGCGATAGCCATAGACGTTGCCGGTCTTGGTTTCTTCGGCAATCGCGTCGGTCAGCTGAATCTCTCCGCCCGCGCCTTGCTTCATTTTATTCAGGTTATTCAGCACCTTGGGCGACAGAATATAACGCCCGATCACTGCCAGATTCGACGGTGCATCCTCGGCTTTCGGTTTTTCAACCATGCCTTTGGCTTTCACGATCGCGCCCATATCCTCGGCAATATCCAACACGCCATAGGAGGATGCCTTGTGCGGCGGCACTTCCATCGCGGCAACCATATTGCCGCCGGTTTGCTCATAGGCTTCCATCATCTGCTGCAAGCAGGGTTTTTCAGCGGCGATCACGTCATCCGGCAGCAGCACGGCAAACGGCTCATCCCCGATCAGGCGACGCGCGCACCAGACAGCATGGCCAAGCCCCAAGGGCCGGGTTTGGCGCAGATAGGCGATTGCGCCGGAATCCATGTTGGTTTCTTTCAGAATCTCCAACAGATCATCTTTGCCAGACTTGCGCAGGGCGCTTTCCAGCTCGGGCGAGTGGTCAAAGTAATCCTCAAGCGCGGATTTGCCACGCGAGGTGACGAAAATGAATTCCTTGATGCCCGCCGCGCGCGCCTCGTCGATCGCGTATTGGATCAGGGGCCGGTCAACCAGCGTCATGATCTCTTTCGGGATAGATTTGGTGGCTGGCAGGAACCGTGTGCCCATGCCGGCAACCGGGAACACTGCTTTCGTGACTTTTTTGATCTTCATTTGCCCAATCTTTCGCGCTGCCCAAGCATTTTTGGGCAGGTTACACACTAACGCACAATGCTTGACAGAACAATCTGTCAGCTTTTTGGCGTCTGTGTTTGTAGCAATGTAATACCACGGAATTGAATGACAAGCTGCGGGGAAAATTTGCGCCGACGCAGCGCGACGTTCTTCCGGTCAATCCGTGGGGCGATAACGGGCGAGCCGCGCGGTTTCTTCGGCGATGCGCTTGCGGAAAGACACCAGCCGAACGCGCGGGCCTTGCCGGGTGGATTGGCCAAATATACCGCCGATTTGCAGCCAATAGCCTTCCGACTGGAAGCTGAGCTTGTGCGGGCGGGCGGTGGGGCTGAACAGAAAAACCGTGGTGATGGTTGTGGTGCTGGCGGCGGCTTCGGCCAGCAGGCGGCGCTTTTGCCAGAACCTTCCGGCAAGAATTTTGCCGGGGCGCGGGCCAGTGCCCAACGGCTGCAACGGAGCAGTGGCGGGGGGAAGGGGCGGTAGGGCGGTCAGCGGGTGGACAAGCCCTTCGGCCCAGCCTTGGGTGAGACTGGTGAGCAGGGCAAGTTCGGCCACAGCGTCAATACGACCAGCGCGGCGATGTGCGGCGATACGGCTCGATTCCCGCAGAGACAGAGCCTTCATTGCCTCAGCCAGATCAGCCTCTGGTGCATGGCGGCGCAGGAAAATCGCGGTGCTGGCCGCGATGTCATGCAGGCTGAGCGGCACCCGATTGGCGGCGCGGCGGTTACTGGCAAGATAGCCGTGATGGACTTGGGCGTCGGGGATGATCGCGGTCAGTCCGGGCAGGCGCAGGTTCACATCGGCTTCGTCGAGGTAAAACCGATAGGCCGGATCAAAGCCGCCGATGGCCAGCAAGGCATCGCGGCGAAAGGCGCAGTTGGTGCCTTGGGTTTTCACCGCCCGTTTTGGGGTAGCGGGGCGCAGCGTGGGCTCTGTGATCATCAGCAGATGGTCTTGGCCGAATTGATCGACTTCGCAGGCCTGCCATTGATAGGAAATGCCATTGCGGCCCCGGATAAAGCCGGTGCTGGCGGTTACGTCTGGATCGGCTAAGGGGACGGTCAGCCGAGATAGCCACGTCGGCTCGGCGACCGCATCATCGTCAATGAAAGCCACCACCGGGGCTGCGGCCACAGCCAACCCTGCGTTGCGGGCGGCGCTGATGTTGGCCTGATCAAAACGCACGCATTTCAGCGGCAAGGGAAGGGTTTCAACTTGCCCTATCGCCTCGGGGTCAGCGACCACGATCAACTCGAAATTCGGGTGATCCTGCTGAGTCAGAGCCACAATGCAGCGCATCAGCGCCGCCGTGCGGTGGCGGCTGACCACGATGACGCTGACGGGCGGGGTGGTCATCCAAGCGCTGCCAAAGCGGCCTCGATCACCGGCACGTCGGAGGGGTTGTTCAACTCCCAGAAGGTCAGACCTTTGCCATCGACCTCAACGCACAGAACTTGTCGGCCGTTTTCCAGGAAGCGGAGCTGTTCCAGACCTTCGAGGGTTTCCAGCGGGCCAACGGGCCAGTCTGGATAGGCAGCCAGTGCTGCGGGGCGGTAGGCGTAGACGCCAACGTGATGGAACACCGGGGTGGGTTCATTATCGGCGTAGCTGCGGGTGGTGAAGGGGATAACCTCTTTCGAGAAGTATAGGCCTCGCATCCCCGCACCGAAAACCGCCGTTGTGCCGCCAACGCGACCCGCTCGACGATCCGCAAGAAAGCCGTTCAACGCGCGACCGTCACAGCGCAGAACCGGGGTGGCGATATCGGCTTCGGGTGCGGCGCGCAGGCCCGCGATCAGGTCTTCGACAAACCATGCGGGCGTCAGCGGTGCGTCGCCTTGCAGGTTCACCACCATGTCATAGCCCGGCAGCAAGGCGGCGACTTCTGCACAGCGCTCGGTGCCGTTTTGCGCGGTGGACGAGGTCATGACCACCTCGGCGCCAAAGCCCGTCGCATGGTCGCGGATGCGGTCGACGTCGGTGGCCACCACCACACGACTGACGCCACGCACGGCCATTGCGGCCTCCCAACTGCGACGGATCAGGGACTTCTCGCCATCCTTGCCTTTCAGCGAAACCAAGGGCTTGCCGGGGTAGCGCGTGCTTGCGTAGCGGGCGGGGATGACGAGAAGCACGCTCATTTTTTCAAGGTCACGCCGGGGGCGTAGGCGATGAAGAACGGGTTGTCCCAGCCCTGCTTACCATAGGCGAGCGGGGTGTGATCATCAAACCGCACGACATGACCACCAGCGCCGCGCAGCACGGCGTCGCCTGCAGCGGTGTCCCATTCCATCGTGCGGCCAAGGCGCGGATAGAGATCCGCCTCTCCGGTCGCCAGCAGGCAGAATTTCAGGCTGGAGCCTGCAGATTTCATATCCTTGCAGGCATATTTCGCGATGTAGTCATCGGTTGCCGCATCGCGATGCGATTTCGAGGCCACCACCATCAGCGCTGCATTGTCGGGCTTTGACACCGACAATACGCTGACCGGACCAGCCGCATCCTTGGCAAAGGCCCCCGTCTCTTCGACCGTGACGCCATCCGCTTGGGTGTAAAACAACCGCCCCTGCGCCGGGGCATAGACCACACCGCGCAACGGCACCCCGTTTTCAACATAGGCAATGTTCACAGTGAAATCGCCACGGCGCTGCACGAATTCCTTGGTGCCATCCAGCGGATCGACGATCAGGAAGGTTGACGCCGTCAGCGCGTGGCTGTCGGCCTGCTCTTCGGTGATCAGCACGACATCCGGGAAGGCCGCGCGCAGGCCAGCCGAGATGATCACATCGGCAGCCTCATCGGCCTCGGTCACCGGGCTGGTGTCAGATTTCGACTTCACCTCAAAATCCGGGCCATTGTAGACCTGCATGATGCGGTCGCCAGCCTCAAGCGCGAGGCGGCGGATGACGGGGATCAGATGGTCAAAGTTCATAGGCTCTCCTGACAAGCGCGCCATCGAATTGCCGCGTTGTTGATTATTACATGCTTCGCCTTTATCATCGCTTGGAAAGGGAACAGCAAGATTTCCTGCGCTATAATGGGTCAAGCCCAGAATGAGGTTGCGGTAGATGTTTCGCCCGGAAGTCAAACGGACCAAGGTGACCAGCGCCTTTGGCATGCTGGAGCTGATCTTTCACGCCGCCGTACGCAACGTGCGCAAACAACATGGCAATGCGGTCATCGGCCTGTTGATGAGCATCATTCAGTCGGTGCTGATGGTCGTGATCATGGTGTTGCTGTTCGATCTGCTGGGGATGCGTGGCTCGGCGCTGCGCGGCGATTTCGTGCTGTATATCATGTCGGGGGTGTTCAACTTTGCCACCCATGCCAAGACGCTGAGTGCCGTATCGAAGTCTGATGGGCCAACCTCGGCGATGATGAAACACTCGCCGATGAATACCATCGTTTCTATTTCGTCCGCCGCGCTTGGTGCACTTTATCTGCAAACCCTGTCGGCTGGCTGCATCCTGTTTGCCTACCATGCGCTGTGGACACCGATCACCATCTATGAGCCGGTCCCGGTGATCGGGATCTACATGCTGTCCTGGGCTTCGGGCGTCGGCGTGGGCATGATCTTCAAGGCCGCAACGCCTTGGCAACCAGAGTTTTTCAGCATTGCCACCTCGATTTATGCACGCGCCAACATGATCTTTTCGGGCAAGATGTTTTTGGCCAATTCGATGCCCGCCAGCCTTTTGCACTATTACACATGGAACCCGCTGTTTCACTCCATCGACCAGACCCGCGGCTATATGTTTCAGAACTATCATCCGCACAACAGCTCGATCGAATACACCATCTGGGTCACCTTCGTGCTAATCGTGATTGGCCTGATGGGTGAAAACTACACCCGCAAACATGTCTCAGCCAGTTGGGGAGCCGGGCGATGAAGTGGTTGGTGTTGTGGATCGGCCTGCTTTGGGCAGGGCTGGCGGGGGCGCAGGTTTTGCCCGCGCTTTATGACGTGGCCGGGGTGGCCAGTGATGACGTGTTGAACATCCGCTCTGGGGCGGATGCCTCCAGCCCGGTGATGGGTGCGCTGCCCCCGGATGCCAAAGCCGTCGAGGTGGTAGCACTCAGCGCTGATGGCAAATGGGCGCAGATCAATGCGGGTGAGGGCGCGGGCTGGGTCGCGCTGCGCTTTTTGCACAAACAAGATCGGCCCGACTGGTTTGCGCTGGAGCATGGCCTGCATTGTGCGGGGACCGAGCCGTTCTGGGCGCTGTCGGTTGATCCCGTCACGCTTTCGGCACAGATCACCACCCCCGAGGAGGAGGGGCCCGAAATGGACGTGACCGGTACATGGCCGGGCAGCGCCTTTCACCCCACTGCCGCCGTGCAATACAGCAGCGCAGACGCCAGTGGCATGGCCGTGCTGCGCGGTCAGGCCTGTTCGGATGGCATGTCGGACCAAAGCTTTGGCATCAGCGTTGATCTGTTCCAGTCTGCCCGCCCAAATCAGACTGCGCAAACCCTGCACGGCTGCTGCCGTTTGGTGCCCTGAATCTGGCGTGTAACCCAACTCCGGCAATTTTTCCGATCATTCATTGAGTTTTACCCCCCACGCAGCGCTTGCAGGGTCAAATCAGCCTGCCTATATACGCCCAGAAGCCGGAAACGGGCAGTAGCCCTTCCGGGTCTCATGGGATCGGGACGGAATGCCTGCTTGGGTTCCGCACCACAACATCGCCGAAGGAAAGGGACCTACTTATGGCCAAAGTCATTGGGATTGACCTCGGGACGACCAACTCTTGCGTCGCCATCATGGACGGATCGCAACCCCGGATCATCGAAAACTCGGAAGGCGCGCGCACCACGCCGTCTATCGTCGCCTACACGGAAACCGAACGTCTGGTCGGGCAAGCTGCAAAACGGCAGGCTGTCACCAACGCCAGCAACACCATCTTCGCGGTCAAGCGTTTGATTGGTCGTCGCCATGACGATCCGGTCATCGTCAAAGACCAGAAGAACATGCCCTACAAGATCACCAACGGCGGCAATGGTGACGCTTGGGTCGAAGTGCGCGGTGAGAAGTATTCTCCGGCAC
>NZ_JAXMJJ010000035.1:0-2567 GCF_034376685.1 Cypionkella sp. | reverse complement strand
ATCCAGGCCAGTAAAGGGCGCCGCTGTCGCAAGACAGCGGCGCTTCTTTCTGTCTAGCACTTAGGGTTCAAAACCTTCGCGGATCGGGAAATCCACCGTGACATTCACCGCTTCCGCCGTGTTGGCAACACTGACGGCCCCACCGATCTGCTGGGCAAAACCACGCACCAACTGAGTTCCGATGGCCGTGGGCGTTGGTTGATCCGAGGCAGCCGTGCCCAAACTCGCCGGACCTTTGATATGAAGCCGCGCCTTTTGCTCGCCCTCAAGCAAGCGGAGCGATACTTCAATCTGGCTCATATGCGTTTCAGAGGCAGGCATTCCGGCAAGCAATTCGGTCAACAACAGCGCCAACGGCACCGCCTGATCCGGGATCAACTGGATCGGCTCGAAATCGGTGGCGATATGCGGCTTCTTGTTGCTTTGCTTGCCCATGCCGCTGATCTGGCGGATCACACCGGAAAACAGAGTGTCCATCTTGACGTCTTTCTGCCCGGCAGTCTCGTATAGCCCCATATGCACCGTCGCCAGCGCCATCACCCGATCGTGCAATCCCTCAAGGATTTCGCGCACCGTCACCGATTTTTCCTGCCGGATGTGAATTCGCATGATCGACGCGATCAGTTGCAAGCTGTTACCGGTGCGGTGATGCACCTCGCGCAGCAGAATTTCCTTCTGCCGCAGCATATTTTCCAACTCGGCTTCGTCATGCAGGATCGTGTCGGTCAAAACGTCATAGGCCCGCCCAAGCGCTTTGATTTCAGCGGGGCTTCTTTGCAGATCCAACTGCACCCGCTTGCGGTCGCCGCCCGCGAAGGCGGTCATCGCGCCGACAACATGCCGCATATGCCGGGCGACCAATGTCTCGGCACCCAACAGCGCCACCACCATCGCGGCAATCCACATCAATGACGGCACGATATAGGGGCCGATGTCTCGGCCTAACACGGTAAAACCACCGGGACGGGCCCAGGATCCTAACAGGAACAAACCATCTGCCATCGGTAATACTGAAAATATGCGCGGCTCGCCTGCCACCGTATTTGCAAGAAACGTGCGGGCCTCGCCGCGCGCCAGTTCTTGCAATGATGTCCCAGAGGGCAGGCTTAAAGGTGCATCGTCCAAACCGACGGATGAGGTGAGCACCGTGCCATTTTCATCGAATGTCAGCAGCGCCAGCGGATCACTCGCATCAGAATCTGCAGAGCTACCAGGTTCATCCAAGGAATGATGCGGGATCGACACAGCGATGAAGCCGACACGCTTGCCAGCCGTATCGTAGACCGGATGCGTCACACTCAGCACCGAAACACCCGAGACCGGACCTTTGCCGTTCACCGAAAAACCGGGTTCCTGCAAGTCAACAACCTTCAAAAACCCTTCAGATTCTGAGACGTCAAAATCCTTGCCCACCGATGTACAGGTCATTCTACCCGAGAGAGGCACAAACGCCACCAGCGACAACGCCGGCTCATCCGCTGCGACCTGCTGCATCAACTGCCGACAGCGCGACGTCTCTTTGAACACCTCGGTCAGAGACGTCGATTTTGCCAAGGTCGCCGCCATCACCTGTGCTGCCAGAATGAGCCTGATCTGTGGCGTGGCTGCGCGCAGGGTTTCGTCCATGATGGCCAGATTGGCGCGCTGCTCGGCTTCGTCGTTGGCGGCTTGCGATTGCACCAAACCTAAAACCCCAAGCGGCAGCATCGCAACCGCCACCATCAATGCCAAACGCGCGCCGAGTCGTTGATAAAACGGCGGGCGCGCGTCAGCGGCAGGCAGAAGTGGTGCGGGTTCTGTCATCCCATCGTGGCCGCTGCTCGACTGATCACCGCATCAGTGACGGCATCAACGCCCGAGAACATCCCTTCGCCCTCTGCCAATCCCAGCAAATGCGCCAGCCGCTTGCGCGCCCGCGATGCCCGGCTTTTCACCGTGCCCGCAGCCACACCCATCATCGCGGCGGCTTCCTCTGTTGAAAACCCCGAAGCCCCGACCAAAATCAACACCTCGCGGTGTTCATCCGACAGGGCATCAAAGGCGCGCAAGAAATCTGTGAACGCCATGCGGCCATCATGGTCGGGCTTCACGCTCAGCGTAGCGGCATGGGCACCATCCGGGTCGGCGACTTCGCGACGGGATTTGCGCAAGGACGAGTAATAGGTGTTGCGCAGAATCGTAAACAGCCAAGCTTGCAGGTTACTGCCACGCTGAAACTTGTCGATGCTGGCCCAGGCCTTCAGAATGGTTTCCTGCACCAGATCATCCGCCGAGGTAACATTGCGCGTCAGGCTGATCGCAAAGGCACGCAGCGGGCGCAGATGCTCGACCAACTGATCGCGCGGATCAATATCCGTCTCCATAGCAAGGTTCATTTCTGCCCCTCGTTCTTCTGCGCCTCTTTCTCTTTCAACTGCTGCAACAACTGCTTGAACCGGTCTGGCACCTCTTCGGTGAGTGCCGACTGGTAGACCCGCTTCAGGTTTTCTTCGATTTGAGCTTTGATCTGGTCGGCTTGTCCATCCTGCTCTGGGTTAGATCCCAGATTGGGGATTTTCACATTTTCC
>NZ_JAXMJJ010000034.1:0-66828 GCF_034376685.1 Cypionkella sp. | reverse complement strand
GAGCGCGGCAATCTGGATGCGGGCCGGCTGTCGTGGCTGTTTGGCCGCGAGGTGGTGCCCGCCGAAGACCCGTTCAACCCGGCGTCTTATGACGCGCTTCTGAAGATCAACCTCAAAGTCGCACAAGTGTCCTTCCCGGAGATCTTCGCTGAAGATGCCGAGCCGATGGATTTTGGCGATTGGGATGACGACGAGGATCAGGACTAGGCATGATTCCGCGCAAGTCTTTGGCATCTTGGCAGCAATTCGCGCAGGCCTTCGGGCGGGGCGAAACAGGCTTTGCGCCAGACGCGGGCTTGCGCGATGATCACTCTGTGCTTGAGGCGATGCTTGCACCGCGTCGTCTTGGGCAAGACTGTTACCCTTTCCCTACCCTCTGGCCTGACTCCGACGGGGTCAGGCCTTTTTTTGCATCAGGTGCGGCACCGCTTTGGCGGCTTGTTGCCAGTTGCGCGCGGACGTGCTTTTTTCAGTTTGCATCGCTGCTGGAAACAGTAGAATCTGTGCGCAGAACAACAAGCAAAAGAGGCAGTTCAAAATGCGGAAATCTCTCCTTCTTATCGCCCTTCTCACCATGCCGCTGGCTGGCTGTCTGCAAGACCCGGCATCGCGCGGGCTGGCAGGGGCTGCGGCGGGTGCGGCTATTGCCGATGTCACCGATAACAATGCAGTCACCGGTGCGGTCATCGGCGGCCTTGCGGGCGCTGCAACCTGCGGCGTCAACCTCGGTCTGCCGCCCTGCTACTGATCTAATAGCCGCTTACGCGGCTAGCGCTATGACGGCCAGTCGGGGTGTTCCCTCGGCTGGCCGTTTTGTTTTGTGCATCGCCCAGCTTTTGAAAATTGGCCGGATGCGAAGGGGAGAGAGCTATGTTTAAGAAAATCCTGATCGCCAATCGGGGCGAGATCGCATGTCGTGTGATCAAAACCGCCCGCAAGATGGGGATCAAGACGGTGGCGGTGTATTCCGATGCCGACCGGGGTGCGTTGCATGTGAAGATGGCGGATGAGGCCATTCATATCGGGCCGTCGCCTGCGGCGCAGTCTTATATTGTGATTGAGAAGATCATGGCGGCGGTGAAGGCGAGCGGCGCAGAAGCGGTGCATCCGGGGTATGGGTTCCTGTCTGAAAACATGAACTTCGCGGCGGCGCTGGAGGCGGCGGGTGTGGTGTTCATCGGGCCGCCTTCGCCTGCGATTGAGGCGATGGGCGATAAGATCACCTCGAAAAAGCTGGCGATGGCGGCGGGGGTTTCGACCGTGCCGGGGCATATGGGGCTGATTGATGACGCCGAACATGCGGTGAAAATCGCGAGCGAGATCGGCTATCCGGTGATGATCAAGGCCTCGGCAGGCGGTGGCGGCAAGGGCATGCGGATCGCTTGGGATGATGCCGAAGCGCGTGAGGGCTTTCAGTCGTCAAAGAACGAAGCGGCGGCGAGTTTTGGCGATGACCGGATTTTCATCGAGAAATTCGTGACCCAACCGCGCCATATTGAGATTCAGGTGCTTGGGGATAAGCACGGCAATATCGTCTATCTGCACGAGCGCGAATGCTCGATCCAGCGCCGGAACCAGAAGGTGATCGAGGAAGCACCCTCGCCGTTTCTGGACGAAGCGACGCGCAAAGCGATGGGTGAGCAGGCCTGCGCTTTGGCCCGCGCGGTGGGCTATACTTCTGCCGGGACGGTGGAATTTATCGTTGATGGCAGCCGGAATTTCTATTTTCTTGAGATGAACACCCGGTTGCAGGTGGAACATCCGGTGACGGAGTTGATCACCGGGGTTGATCTGGTCGAACAGATGATCCGGGTGGCTTATGGCGAGGCTTTGCCATTCAAGCAGGACGATCTGAAGATCAACGGTTGGGCGATGGAAAGCCGTCTCTATGCCGAAGACCCCTACCGCAACTTCCTGCCCTCCATCGGTCGTCTGACCCGTTATCGGCCCCCGGTTGAAGGCGCCACGCCGCGCGGTGGCATCGTGCGCAATGACACTGGGGTGTTTGAGGGCGGCGAGATTTCGATGTTCTACGACCCGATGATCGCCAAGCTGTGCACCTGGGGGCCGACGCGGGCGGATGCGATTGAGGAAATGCGTCTGGCCTTGGATACGTTCGAGGTCGAAGGCATCGGCCACAACCTGCCCTTTGTGGGTGCTGTGATGGAGCATCCGCGCTTTCAATCTGGCAATATCACCACGGCGTTCATTGCCGAGGAATATCCCGATGGCTTCCAAGGTGCCACGCTGGATGCGGATACGCTGGCACGGGTTGCGGCTTCGGCTGCCGCAATGAACCGGGTGGCGGAAATCCGGCGCACCCGCATCAGCGGCACGATGGACAACCACGAGCGCAGGGTGGGCGATGACTGGGTGGTGACGCTGCAAGGTGTTGAACATGTGGTGAAAATCGCGGCTGACCCGGCGGGATCGACGGTGACGCTGGACGATGGCCGCAGCTTGCGGGTGACCTCCGCTTGGGTGCCGGGGCAGGCCTTGGCCAGCATGATGGTCGATGGCGCGCCTTTGGTGATGAAGGTCGGCAAGATCTCGGGCGGCTTCCGGCTGCGCTTGCGCGGTGCTGATCTGAAAGCGCATGTGCGCACGCCACGGCAGGCAGAATTGGCCAAGCTGATGATCGAGAAACTGCCGCCCGATACCTCGAAATTCCTGCTGTGTCCGATGCCCGGCCTGATCGCCAAGATCATGGTCGAAGTTGGCGATGAGGTGCAGGAGGGACAGGCTTTGGCGACGGTTGAGGCGATGAAGATGGAAAACATCCTGAAAGCCGAGCGCAAGGGCGTGGTCAAAGCGGTGAAGGCGGTGGCGGGCAGCAGCCTGAAGGTCGACGAAGTCATCATGGAGTTTGAATAGGTGGCAGGTCGGGGGCGATCAAAGGCAAGCGAGACTCGACAAATGTTCGCATTTTGTTCTAGTCTGAAGGCTTGTTTCCGCACCCCCGACTCGAGGCCAGATGTCTGCGCGCGTCTCCACCCTGTTCTTCGATATGAACAGCTTTTACGCCTCGGTCGCCCAAGCCGAGGAGCCTGCCTTGATGGGCAGGCCGGTGGGGGTGCTGACGGGCGAGGGGCAGAACACCGCCTGCATTGCGGCCAGCATCGAGGCGAAGCGCTGTGGTGTCGGTATGGGGACGCGGCAGGACGAGGCGCGCGCTTTGTGCCCCGGCATCGTGTTTCGCCCGGTGAAGCACGACATCTGCGTGCGCTATCATCATGCGATCTTGCGCGCGGTGGACACGGTTTTGCCGGTGCATCGGGTGTTCTCGATCGACGAATGTTCCTGTCTGTTGATGGGATCGCAGCAAGAATTGGCGAAGGCGGTGGAGATCGGGCGGGCGCTGCAAGCGGTGGTGCTGGCACAGGTGAATCCGGCGTTGCGCTGCTCGGTGGGTTTGGCTCCAACGCGGCTGCTGGCGAAACTGGCGGCGGGGTTGGAGAAGCCGGGCGGCCTGCATTGGCTGTTGCCGGAGATTCTGCCGGACCGGATCGCGCATCTGGCACTGGACGATCTGCCGGGGATTTCTTCGCGGATGCGGGATCGCTTGCTGGCGGCGGGAGTGCCGGATGTGCGGGCCCTTTATGCGCTGGACCCAAAGCGGGCGCGGGCGATCTGGGGCTCGGTCACCGGCGAGCGGTTTGTGCGCGAATTGCGCGGCGAGGTGGTGATCTGGCCCGAAACCCAGCGCGGTATGATTGGCCACGGGCAGGTGCTGACCGGGGGCAATGCCACGCCCGAGGGCGCGCGGCTGGTGGCGCGGCGGCTGTTGGTGAAAGCGGCTGCGCGGCTGCGGCGCGAGGGCTTTTTGGCGCGCAGTTTGCATCTGTCGCTGCGGCTGCGCGATGGCGGACACCCCAGCACGGATGGGCAAATCCGCGCCACGCAGGATACATTTTTCCTGTTGGAAACGCTGGATCGCTATTGGGCGAAGCTGCCGCGTGGACGGATCAAGGCGGTGAATGTGATGCTGGGCGGGTTGCTGCCGTTGGGGCAAGCGACGGGCGATTTGTTCGACATGCCCGCGTCGCAGGAAGAAGCCCCCGTGGACCTGTGTCGCGCCATCGACCGTTTGAACCTGCGCTACGGTCAGAACACCGTGCGCTTTGGCGAATTGCCACCGCATTACGTCGCCTATACCGGCGCGAAAATCGCCTTTGGCCGCATTCCGGTGGCCGAGGATTTTCTGGAATAACCGCATTGCCCGCGCTGGCCCGCGTTGGCTGCAAGGGAGCAGAGCATGACTGATCTGAACGCATGGGCGGCTTTGGCCGCGAAGGAAATGAAGGGCGGCGACCCAGCTAGCCTGACGTGGGATACGCTGGAAGGCATCGCGGTGAAGCCGCTTTATACCGCCGCTGATGTCGAAGGCCTGCCGCAAATGGGCGAGATGCCGGGCTTCGCGCCGTTCACCCGTGGGGTGAAGGCGACGATGTATGCCGGGCGGCCCTGGACCATTCGGCAGTATGCCGGGTTCTCGACGGCGGAGGCCAGCAACGCGTTTTACCGTAAAAACCTGGCGGCGGGACAGCAGGGGGTCTCGGTTGCCTTCGATCTGGCGACGCATCGCGGCTACGATTCCGATCACCCGCGGGTTGAGGGCGATGTTGGCAAGGCCGGGGTGGCGATTGATTCTGTCGAGGATATGAAGATCCTGTTCGATGGGATTCCGTTGGATAAGGTCAGCGTTTCCATGACGATGAACGGGGCAGTGATCCCGATTTTGGCGTCTTTCATTGTTGCGGGTGAGGAGCAGGGCGTGGACCGCTCGCTGCTGTCGGGCACCATTCAGAACGATATTCTGAAGGAATTCATGGTGCGCAACACCTATGTCTATCCGCCGGAACCCTCGATGCGGATCATTGCGGACATTATTGAATATACCTCGGCGCATATGCCGAAGTTCAATTCGATCTCGATCTCCGGCTACCACATGCAGGAAGCCGGGGCGAATTTGGTGCAGGAATTGGCCTATACTCTGGCCGATGGGCGCGAATATGTCCGGGCGGCGCTGGCGCGCGGGATGAACGTGGATGATTTCGCAGGCCGCCTCAGTTTCTTCTTCGCGATCGGGATGAATTTTTTCATGGAGGCGGCGAAGCTGCGCGCGGCGCGGTTGCTGTGGCACCGGATCATGTCGGAATTTGCGCCGAAAAAGCTGGGCTCCTCGATGCTGCGGACGCATTGCCAGACCTCTGGCGTCAGCCTGCAAGAGGCCGATCCCTACAACAACGTCATCCGCACCGCTTATGAGGCGATGTCGGCGGTTCTGGGCGGCACGCAGTCGCTGCACACCAATGCGTTGGACGAAGCCATTGCGCTGCCCACGGAGTTTAGCGCCCGGATCGCGCGCAATACCCAGTTGATCTTGCAGGAAGAAACCGGGGTGACCCATGTGGTCGATCCCTTGGCGGGGTCGTATTACGTCGAAAGCCTGACGCATTCCTTGGCCGAAGAAGCCTGGAAGCTGATCGAAGAAGTCGAGGCGATGGGCGGGATGACCAAGGCGGTCGCCTCGGGGATGCCAAAGCTGCGGATTGAGGAATCGGCGGCGCGGCGGCAGGCGGCGATTGATCGCGGCGATGAGGTTGTGGTCGGGGTGAACAAATACAAGCTCGCCAAGCAGGATGCGATCGACATTCTCGACATTGATAACGTCGCAGTGCGGCTCAGCCAGATCGAACGGCTGCGTGCGACGCGGGCGGCGCGGGACGAGGCCAAGGCGCAGGCGGCGTTGGATGAGTTGACCCGGATCGCGGGCCATGACGGCAACCTGCTCGCAGCGGCGGTCGAGGCAGCGCGGGCGCGGGCAACGGTGGGGGAAATCAGCATGGCGATGGAGAAAGTGTTTGGGCGGCACCGCGCCGAGGTCAAAACCCTCGCCGGGGTCTATGGCGCGGCCTATGAGGGCGATGCGGGCTTTGCCGCCATTCAGGCCGATGTCGAGAAGTTTGCCGAGGAAGAGGGCCGCCGCCCGCGCATGTTGGTGGTGAAGATGGGGCAGGATGGCCATGATCGCGGGGCCAAGGTGATCGCGACGGCGTTTGCCGACATTGGATTTGACGTTGATGTCGGGCCTTTGTTCCAGACGCCTGCCGAGGCCGCACAGGATGCCATCGACAATGATGTGCATGTGGTGGGGATTTCCTCGCAGGCGGCCGGGCATAAGACGCTGGCACCGAAACTGGTGCAGGCGTTGCGCGATGCCGGGGCAGGCGAGATTCTGGTGATCTGCGGCGGGGTTATTCCGCAGCAGGATTACCAGTTCCTCTATGACGCCGGGGTGAAGGCGATTTTTGGGCCGGGCACCAATATCCCAGAGGCGGCCAAGGATATTCTTGATCTGATCCGAAGCGCGCGGAGTTAAGTCGAAGCCTCCGGCGGGGATATTTGCGCTAATGTGAATGGCAAGGCGGAGCGGTTGCTCTGCCTTGCCTAGAATACCGCAAACCGTCTTAGTGCCGGAGCCATAGATATGCGCCGCCCAGTATCAGCGCGATCATGACTATTGCCCCGGCGAACTGATCTACCGGCGGGCCTGCTAAAAACCCGGCGAAAGCCAACGCACTGATCACAGCCCCAATACGCATCGGAATACGATACTGAGCGGTGCCAAAAATTGCCAAGACGTTGAAAACCGCGGCAGCAAAGCCGCTTAGAAAAACCCATTGAAGGTTCATCAGCTTGTCTTGCCCTTCAACAGCGCGAAGATTGCCATCGCATGGCCGTGGCCCAGATCGAACTCGGCTTTCAGCCAGTCGGTGATCTGGGTGGCTTTGACGCCTGCCGCGATGCCGCCCTCGGTGGCGAAGCCTTTCGCTTGTGCGAGGGCTTTGAAATCGGCCGGGGATTTCCCGGTCTTGGCTTGGATATTGTCCAGATAGGCTTGGAACGACATTCACCCCTCCTGTTTTGCGGCCCAGAGCAGCCCGCGCCGCAGCAATTCGCGGGCGGGGCCGTGGTTGATCACATCGGTCTGATGGCCCAAGGCGTTGTAATAAACCCGGCCTTGGCCCCAGAGTTTTGAGAACACGATGGGCATTGCCACCGGGCCGTTGGGGCTATGCGGGCCTGCCACCACCGGGAAATCGCAAACGGCATGGACGCGGACAGCGGGGTCGATGTGCAGGTAATACTGCTCGGTCGCGACGTCAAAATCTGCGATGCCTGCTACCAGCGGATCATCGGAGACCATGCGGACCCGGTAAGTCACCCCGTCATTGCCCGGATGCGCCACCCATTGCGCGCCGGTCATGAACTGCCAGAGCACATCGGTGCGGAACGCATCGCACATGCCGCCATGACAGCCCGCCAGACCGACGCCTGCGGCCACCGCAGCGGCGACGTTCTCGGATTGGTGCTTTTCGATACTGCTCATCGTCCAGACTGGAACGATCAGGCTCAGATCGGCCAAGCGGCCCGGATCATCGAAACAGCTTAGGCTATCCGTCACCTCCACCTGCATCCCCGCCGCGCGCAACTCCTCGGCGAAGAACGCCGCAACCTTGTCCGGCTGGTGGCCGTCCCAGCCGCCCCATGTGATCAGCGCTTTGGTCATGGTCATCCTCTGTGCTCAAATATCCTCGGGGGGAGGATTTGCTTGGCAAATCCGTGGGGGGCAGACAGCCCCTCGACTTCGGCGCAGAGTTCCCGCAGTTGGCAGGATCGTCAACCTAGAACCGTTGCGGGCTTGCCGGTTTATTCCCCATGATCGTCTCAATCTCGGCCATCACCTCGGGCGTCAGTTTGGCCTTGGATTTCAGCGCGGCGAGGTTATCGGTCAACTGGCTGGCGCGCGAGGCCCCCAAGATCACGGTGGACACGCGCGGATTGGCCAAGCACCACAGCAGCGCCAGATGCGTCAAGGGTAGGCCTGCTTTGGCGGCGAGATCGCTGAGGCTGCGGGTTTTCGCCAGCTTTTCCTGCCCGGCGTCAGAGGCCAGCATATCCTTCAGCCATTCATAGCCGGGCAGGGTCATCCTACTGTCGTTCGGGATCGCGGCGTTATATTTACCGGTCAGGATGCCCGAGGCGAGCGGTGACCAGATCGTGGTGCCAAGGCCGTAAGTGTCGTAGATCGGCGCGTAATCGGCCTCGACCTTTTGGCGCTCGAACAGGTTGTATTGCGGCTGCTCCATCGTCGGGGGCGTCAGACCAGCGGCGCGGGCGACGGCATGGGCTTCGGTGATGGCTTGCGCCGACCATTCTGAGGTGCCCCAATACAGCACTTTGCCTTGGGTGATCAGATTGTGCATCGCCCGCACGGTTTCCTCAATGGGCGTGTCGATATCGGGGCGGTGGCAGAAGTAGAGATCGAGGTAATCGACCTGCAGGCGGCGCAGCGCGGCGTGGCAGGCCTCGGTCACATGTTTGGCGGAAAGCCCGCGCTGGGTGGGTTTCTCACCACCCCAGAACACTTTCGATGAGACGATATAGCTATCGCGGGTCCAGCCAAGGCCGTGCAGGGCTTGACCCATCACAAGCTCAGAGTTGCCAGCCTCATAACCCTCTGCATTGTCGAAGAAATTGATGCCCGCGTCATAGGCGGTGGTCATCAGTGATTTGGCGTCATTGCCATCGACCTGTTTGCCAAAGGTGACCCAGGATCCGAAGGAAAACTCCGATACTTTCAGGCCGGATTTGCCCAAGCGGCGATAGTCCATGTGGATGCTCCTGTCTGCGGATGGGTAGGGAAGGCCTTACCTTGCGGCGGGCGACGGCCTGCTTACTGTTCTAGATAGGATGACCGTAGCAGCCCGACAACCCAAAGGCGGTCTTGCAAGGGGGAAACGTGAAAGCAGCCGTGTTGCGCGCCTATGGCGGGCCGGAAAACATCCAGATCACCGATCTGCCAGAGCCTGTGCCGAAACCGGGGCAGGTTTTGGTGCGGTTGCTGTCCACCACGGTGAACTCTGGCGATGCACGGATGCGGGCCATGGATGTGCCCGCGGGCATGGCGCTGCCGTTTCGGCTGGTGATGGGCTGGCATCGCCCGCGTCAGCCCATTCTGGGCACCGAAGGCGCGGGCGTGGTGGTTGCCTGTGGCGACGGTGCAGATCGCTTTCGCGTCGGGCAGGCGGTGGTGGTGTTTCCGGGTGGCCGAATGGGCAGCCATGCCGAACTGATAACAATCCCGCAAGACGGCAAGATCATTGCCAAACCTTCGAGGCTTTCGATGCAAGAGGCAGCCTGCATGATGTTTGGCGGGCTGACAGCGCTTGATTTTCTGCGCCGCAAGGCTGGATTGCGCCGGGGTGAGCATGTGCTGATCACCGGAGCCACCGGCACGGTGGGGTCGGCAGGCGTGCAGATCGCGGGCATCTTGGGGGCAGTGGTGACGGGCGTGGCCAGCGCTGGCAATCTGGCGACGCTGAAGGATCTTGGCGCAGAGACCTGCATTGACTACCGGCTGGGCCCGATTGCGCTGCCGCTCCGTCCCTATGATGTGATCCTTGATTGCGCGGGCACGCTGCCCTATCCGCAGGCGAAGCGATTGCTGGCACCGGGCGGGCGGCTGATCCGGGTTTGGGCGGAACTGGCCGAGATGATCACGGCGCCGCTGATCGGTCGCCGTGCCGGGCATCGGGTGATTGCCGGGGTGAGCGCGGAAAAGCGCGAAGATATGCTGACTTTGGCAGAATGGGCTGAGGCCGGGCTTTACCGCCCGTTGATCGACAGCGTGACACCCTTTGCCGACATAGCAAAGGCCCATCGACTTGCATCGACGGGCCATAAGCGTGGCTCTGCTGTGGTGGAGTTCGCCGTACCTCAGACGCCTGCGTAGATCTCGACGATGCGGGCGACGGCGGCTTCGGGCGTCAGTTCTTCCGAAACCCCGGTGCGACGGCTGGTGAGTTCCACCACGCCATTCGTCAAGCCCCGTGGGCCGACGGTGATGCGCCATGGCAGGCCGATCAGATCCATCGTGGCGAATTTCGCGCCGGCACGTTCTTCGCGGTCATCATAGAGCGCCTCAAGACCCTGCGCTTTGAGGGCTTTGTACAGGCCCTCGCAAGCGGCGTCGGCAGCAGCGTCGCCTTGCTTCAGGTTGACGATGCCGACCGGGAACGGGGTGACGCCTTCCGGCCAGATGATGCCTTTGTCGTCATGGCTGGCCTCGATGATCGCGCCCAGCAGGCGGCTGACACCGATGCCGTGCGAACCCATCTCGACCGGGACTTTGGACCCATCAGCGGTGACAACGGTGGCGCCCATCGCTTCGGAATATTTGGTGCCGAAGTAGAAGATCTGGCCGACTTCGATGCCGCGTGCGACCTTGCGGCGCTCTTCGGGGATGGCGTCGAACAGGGCTTGATCGTGGGTCTCGTCGGTGCGGGCGTAGAGGGTGGTGAATTCTTTGCAGACGGCGGCGACTTCTTCGCGGTTGTCGTAATCGACCTCGCGGTTGCCGAGTTTCAGATCAGTCACGGCACTGTCGAAGAACACTTCGGACTCGCCGGTGGCTGCCAGCACAAGGAATTCGTGGGTGTCATCGCCGCCGATCGGGCCAGAGTCGGCGCGCATCGGGATCGCAGTCAGACCCATGCGTTCATAGGTGCGCAGGTAGGAAACCATGTGACGGTTGTAGGCGTGCAGGGCGGCGGCTTTGTCGACGTCAAAGTTGTAGCCGTCTTTCATCAGGAACTCGCGGCCCCGCATCACGCCGAAACGCGGGCGCATCTCGTCGCGGAACTTCCACTGGATGTGATACAGCGTCAGTGGCAGGTCTTTGTAGCTGTTGACATGGGCGCGGAAGATGTCGGTGATCATCTCTTCGTTGGTGGGGCCATACAGCATCTCGCGATCCTGACGATCCTTGATGCGCAGCATTTCCTGACCGTAGTCGTCGTAGCGGCCGCTCTCGCGCCACAGATCGGCCGGTTGCAGGGTGGGCATCAGCAACGGGATGTGGCCCGCGCGTTCCTGTTCTTCATTCACGATCTGCTGGATGCGGTTCAGAACCCGCAGACCCAGCGGCAGCCATGAATAGATCCCGGCGGCCTGCTGTTTGATCATGCCCGCCCGCAGCATGTAGCGGTGCGAGACGATCTGCGCCTCGGCGGGGTTTTCCTTCAGGACGGGCAGGAAGTAACGGGAAACGCGCATGCGCAGGCCTCATAAGATAGGGTTTGGGCTTTCCTAGCGGGTTGAGGGGGGGCAGGCAAGCGGCGGGTTTGGGCGAGGATTGGTGGAGGAAATGGGTGGTCCCGAGTTGGGACCATTTGGAATGTGTTTGAGGTCAAGGGCTTGCGAGGGCGATTTAAGGATTTGGTAAGGATTTCTGTGGATAAGGGGTGAACGGCTCTCGCTGACTCGGTTCGTTGCCGGAGCGCAACTATCACCGGGCGCCTTGCGCCAAACTGTAGATGCGGGATTAATATCGCCATTCTTGAACGGGTGATTTCGATGAGCAATGAGCAAGACCAACGACCCACCGCGGCAAAAGACTTGCTCGAGTGGCTGGGGTTCAGTTCAACACCAAACTGGGCAGCCGCGCGGGGCTTAGGTGGAGTGATTGGCGTCATCCTGTGTTTGCTGTTCCTTGCCGCCTTTATTGCTGCCGCTGCAGTAATCTTTGGGACGATTCGAGATATTTTCTCCACGACGGCACGCGCACGCCAAACCTCGGGGCCGGCGCGTTGATCACCGCTCTGCTTGGTGCGCCGTTCCTGATCTGGTCAACCGTTATCAAGCACCGCGCCTTGGGTTTTCAAAAAGAAGGCCATCTGACGGATCGTATTTCCAAGGCGGTGGAGCAGTTGGGAGCGGAGAAAACTGTCAAAGTACCAAAACCAGATGGCAGCGGCTCGATCGAAACGTCACTGCCAAACATCGAAGTGCGTCTAGGCGGAATACTCTCACTTGAGCGCATCGCGCAGGATTCTGTTTCTTATGACAAAGGCCGCGATCATGTGCGTGTCATGGAAATATTATGCGCTTACGTCAGAGAAAATGCGCGCGTGGATAATCTTGATCCAACGGTTCCGCCATTCAAAAGTAAAGTCCCGCGCTTGGATATTCAGATGGTTATCCATATCATAAAGCGCCGCGAGGCAGAACAAATTTGTCTTGAAGAAAATGTCCGATACCGTCTGGACCTGCGTTCAACAAACTTAGACGGCTGTGACCTAAGTGGCGGTAATTTTTCAGGGGCAATTTTTTTGCGGTCGAGATTAGAGGCTGCGAATCTATCAGATACCAACCTGACCGGAACTTGGATGCAGGGGTGTTTGTTGAACTTTGCCCAGTTTTGGGACGCTACTTTGAAGGGTACTAGATTTGACCAAGCAATATTTAGTTTACCGATAAACAGCGGAGAGTATGGCTTTACCACCGGACATATTCTGGGTGTGACTGTTGCGGCCGCAGATTTGTCTGCAATCGACCATTTGGGAGCGGATCATAGCAAAATTTTCGGGAGCAAGGATACCAAACTTTCTTGGGAACTCGACGAAGAGCGGGATCAGTTGAAAGGGTTAAAGGGGGAATTAAGAAAGGCACTCCGTGCGGAAGACAAAGCACTTTGCACTGATCTGAACCAAAGGATCAAAGCATCCACTTTCGCGCATTGGTTTGAGTACGCTGCGAACGATCTCACCTATGGCAGAGCGCTCAAAGCCTTTAAAGAGGCGAACGGGTTGATCGGGTGGCCGCACGACGACTGACCTCCCCCTTGCAACGTGTCCCCCCAAAGGCGATATGTCGGGCGAGGCAGCAGGGGCGATGACATGGCACTTCCGGTGCGCGAACAGGTGAAATACTGGTGCATCGCCTTGGCGGTGCTGTTTTTGCTGCTGTTATTGCTGGGCTCGGTGATCTTGCCGTTTCTGGTCGGCGGGGCTTTGGCCTATTTCCTAGATCCGGTGGCGGATCGGTTGCAGCGCTGGGGGCTTTCCCGCGTGGCCGCTACCACGGTGATCACGCTGGTCGGTTTGCTGGCGATGGTGTTGCTGGTGCTGGCGGTGATCCCGACGCTGATCCAGCAAACCAGCGCGCTGATCAACGCGGCGCCTGAAATCGCCAAGCGGCTGCAAGGCTTCCTGATCGAGAAATTCCCGGAACTGACCGACAGCACCTCGACCATGCGCACGACGCTGGCCGAGATTGGGGCGGCGATTCAAGCCAAGGGTGCGACTTTGGCGCAGGGGGTGCTGACCTCGGCGCTGAGCCTGTTGTCGGCGGTGGTGTTCATCGTCGTGGTGCCGGTGGTGACCTTTTATATGCTGCTGGACTGGGATCACATGCTGGCGCGGATTGACGCGATGCTGCCGCGCGATCATGCCCCGGTGGTGCGGCGTCTGGGCGGAGAGATCAATGATGCGCTGTCGGCGTTTGTGCGCGGGCAGTTGACGGTTTGTGTAGCGCTGGGGACGTTTTACGCCACGGCGCTGATGCTGGTGGGCTTGCAGTTTGGGCTGGTGGTTGGCGCGATTGCCGGGGCGATCACGTTCATTCCCTATATCGGCGCGCTGGTGGGCGGGGTTCTGGCGATTGGTCTGGCGCTGTTCCAGTTCTGGGGCGACTGGGTGTCCATCGGGCTGGTGGCCGGGGTGTTTGGCTTTGGCCAGTTCCTTGAGGGCAATGTGCTGACGCCGAAACTGGTCGGCAAATCGGTGGGGCTGCATCCGGTCTGGCTGATGTTTGCCTTGTCGGTGTTCGGATCGCTGTTCGGCTTTGTCGGCATGCTGGTGGCGGTGCCGGTGGCGGCGGCGATGGGCGTGCTGATCCGGTTTGCGATGGCGCAGTATCAGGGCAGCGTGCTGTATCAGGGCGTGGTCGGACAGGAACCTGTGGTGCAGGTGGTTGACGAGGACAACGCGTGACTTTGCAACTGGCGTTTGATCTGCCCAGCGGGGAGGCGTTTCGGCGGGCGGATTTCTTCGTCTCGGCGGCGAATGCGCAGGCGCTGGCGGCTGTTGAGGCCTGGCGCGACTGGCCGGGCGGCAAGCTGGTGCTGATCGGGCCGGAAGGCGCGGGCAAGACGCATCTGGCGCATGTCTGGGCCGAGATGGCGGGGGCTGAGGTGATCTCGGCTGCCAAGTTGCTGGAAACCGATCTGCATCATCTGGCGCAGGGCCCGGTGGCGGTGGAAAATGCAGACCGCATCGCGGGCGACCGTGAGGCCGAGGTGGCGCTGTTTCATCTGCACAATCTGTTGGCGGGGCGGGGGCTGTTGGTGACCGCCGTCAGCCCGCCGCGTGATTGGGGTCTGGGTCTGCCGGATCTGCTGAGCCGGATGCAGGCGGCGGGCGTGGCGCAGCTGGACCCGCCGGATGATATGTTGCTGTCGGCGGTGCTGATCAAACTGTTCGCGGATCGCCAGATCGTGGTGCCGCCGAACCTGATCGGTTATCTGGTGTCGCGGATGGACCGCTCTTTTGCCGCGGCACGCGAATGGGTGAAGTTTCTCGATGCCCGCGCGCTGGCGCTGGGCCGCCCGGTGACGCGAGCCTTGGCCGCTGAGGTGCTGGACTTGACCGATGGTCGGTGAGACAGTGTCACCTTGGCGTTACTATTGAGTAGCATGAAGGCCCGATGACCCAATCCGATTTTCTGAAGCACGACTTCCCCGCCGCTGTTGAGGTGCCCGAGGCCGAAATCACCGGACCTCGGCGGTTTTTCAACAGGGAACTCAGCTGGTTGGCCTTCAACTGGCGGGTGCTGGATGAAGCCAGCAACCCGGCGGTGCCGCTGCTGGAACGGCTGCGGTTTCTGTCGATCTCGGCCACCAATCTGGATGAATTCTACACCGTGCGGGTGGCGGGATTGCGCGCTTGGGTGCGGGCGAAGAACAAGACGCTGTCCGAGGATGGCCGCTCGGCTGCCGAACAGCTGACGCTGATCCACGCCAATGCACGCCGCTTGATGCACACCCAGCAGGCGGTGTTCAACAAGCTGAAAAAGCTGATGGATGTGCAGGGGATTACTTTGCTCACGCGCTCCAAGCTGACGGTGCGCGATCTGAAGTTTCTGGAAGATCACTTTCTGAACAAGGTGTTCCCGGTGCTGTCGCCCTTGGCGATTGATCCGGCGCATCCGTTTCCGTTCATCCCGAACACCGGATTTTCGCTGGCGTTGCAGTTGGAGCGCGAAACCGATCAGCGCAGCTTGCAGGCGCTGTTGCCGATCCCGCAGCAGATCGCGCGGTTTGTGCGGCTGCCGGACAAGGATGGCGAATATCGCTTTCTGCCGCTGGAAGAACTGTTGCTGATCCATCTGGATATGCTGTTTCCGGGCTATAAGGACCGTGGGCATTGCCTGTTCCGGGTGCTGCGCGACAGTGACCTTGAGGTCGAGGATGAGGCCGAAGATCTGGTGCGCGAGTTTGAAACCGCGTTGAAACGGCGGCGTCGTGGCGAGGTGATCCGGCTGAAGCTGTCATCGGGCGCACCGCCCGAGCTGCGCGCGCTGATCATGGAAGAGCTGGGCGTCACCCCGGATGAAATGGTCGAAGTGCGCGGGCTTTTGGGCGTGGCCGATCTGAAGGAACTGGTGCTGTCCAGCCGACCCGATCTGCTGTGGCCGACCTTCAGCCCGCGGGTGCCGGAACGGGTGCAGGACCATGACGGCGATCTGTTCGCGGCGATCAAGCAGAAGGATATTTTGCTGCATCATCCCTATGAAACCTTCGATCTGGTGATCAATTTTCTGGAACAGGCGGCGCGCGACCCCAATGTTTTGGCGATCAAGCAGACGCTGTATCGCACCTCGTGGGACAGTCCGATCGTGGCCGCGCTGTGTGAGGCCGCCGAGGCTGGCAAATCGGTGACAGCACTGGTCGAGCTGAAGGCGCGGTTTGATGAGGCCGCCAATATCCGGCAATCGCGGCGGTTGGAGCGCGCGGGCGCGCATGTGGTTTATGGCTTCATGAACTACAAAACCCACGCGAAGATCAGCACGGTGGTGCGGCGTGAGGGTGAAAATCTGGTGACCTACACCCACTACGGCACCGGAAATTATCACCCCATCACCGCCAGAGTGTATACCGACCTGAGTTTCTTCACCTGCGACGCCGCCTTGGGGCGCGATGCAACGCGGGTGTTCAACTATCTGTCGGGCTATGTGCAGCCGCAGGGCCTTGAGAACCTTGCGATTTCTCCGTTTACCCTGAAATCACGCCTGCTGGAGATGATCGCGGCGGAGGCCATTCATGCCCGCGCCGGACGACCGGCGGAGATCTGGGGCAAGGTCAACTCGCTGATCGACCCGGATGTGATCGACGCGTTTTATGCGGCGTCTCAGGCTGGAGTGCGGATCAGTCTGGTGGTGCGCGGGATTTGCGGCGTGCGGCCGGGTATCAAGGGGCTGTCCGAGAATATCCGGGTGAAATCCATCGTTGGCCGCTTTCTGGAACACAGCCGGATCATCTGTTTCGGTAATGGCCACGGTCTGCCGTCGAAGCAGGCGCGGGTGTTCATTTCCTCGGCCGACTGGATGGGGCGCAACCTGACGCGGCGGGTTGAAACCCTGGTCGAGATCCACAACCCGACGGTGCAGGCGCAGATTGTCGGGCAGATCATGGCGGCCAACCTTGCCGATGAGTCACAATCCTGGGTGTTGCAACCGGGGGGGGCCTACAAGCGCGACCATACGCCTGTGGACGGCAGCGCTTTCAACTGTCACCGTTTCTTCATGGAGAATCCCTCGCTGTCCGGGCGTGGCACGGCGGGCGCGAAGGATGTGCAGAAACTTGCCTGAAGCCGGTAAGACATGAAGATTTGCGGCTTCAACACCTGAACGGAAAACCTATGACCGAAGACCATGACGACGACCACGGCCCGTTTGGCCGCCCCTTGTTTGACGACCCTTCGGCGCGGGCGCTCAGCCGGGTTGGCGTGGTGGATGTGGGATCGAACTCGGTGCGGATGGTGGTGTTTGACGGGGCCGCGCGGTCTCCGGCCTATTTCTACAACGAAAAGCTGATGTGCGGTCTGGGCAAGGGGCTGGCGGAGACCGGCAAGCTGCACCCGGAAGGGCGCAGGCGGGCGCTGTTGGCGCTGAAGAGATTTTCGTTATTGGCCAAGGGTATGGGGATTGAGACGCTGACGGTGGTGGCCACCGCTGCGGCGCGCGAGGCTTCTGATGGCCCGGCGTTTCAGGCGGAAGTGCTGGAACAGACCGGGCTGAAGATCTGGGTGGTCGACGGTGGCGAGGAAGCGCGGCTGTCTGCGCAGGGCGTGCTGCTGGGCTGGCCGGATGCCAAGGGCATTGTCTGCGACATCGGCGGCAACTCGATGGAACTGGCGAAAATCGGCGGCGGCACGGTTGGGCAACGAGTGTCCACGCCGCTGGGGCCGTTCCGGCTGCAACAGGTGGCCGACACGCCGAAAAAGCGCGCAGCCCATATCGACCGCATTCTGAAGGACTGTCAGGCGCAGCTGAATTCGGAAGGTGAGCGGATTTATCTGGTCGGTGGTTCGTGGCGGGTGATCGCACGGCTGGATATGGAGCGGCGCAACTATCCGCTGACGGTTTTGCACGAATATCGCATGATGCCCAATGACTTGCTGGAAACCCTGGATTGGATTGCGGCCAGCGATCTGAGCCAGTTGCGCAGCAAGACCGGCACCTCGGTGGAACGGATGGAGCTGGTGCCGCTGGCCTGCGAGGTGATGCGCGAGCTGATCAAGATGCTGAAACCGTCGGAAATTGACGTCTCGGCCTACGGCATCCGCGAGGGGCTGCTGTATGAGCAGATGCCGGAAAAACTGCGTGCGCGCGACCCGCTGATTGAAGCGGCGCGGATGGCGGAAAAGATTTCGTCGCGGATTCCGGGCTTTGGCAAGAAACTGTATGAGTTCCTGCTGCCGCTGTTCCCGGATGTCAGCGAAGAGCGGATGCGGTTGATCAAAGCCGCCTGTCTGCTGCATGACACCACCTGGCGCGCCCACCCGGATTACCGCGCCGAGGCCTGTTTTGACAATGCGACGCGGGCGAATTTGGGCGGTCTGGATCATCCGGGCCGGGTGTTCTTGGGGCTGGCGCTGTTGCACCGCTATAAAAACAGCCGCTCGGGATCGCGGATGGAGCCGCTGTTCAAGCTTTTGCGCGAGGATGAATTGCTGGACGCGGAAGTGCTGGGCAAGGCGATGCGATTTGGCGCGATGTTCTCGGTTGGCGATCCGGGGCGGGCGGGGCGGTTGCTCTGGCAGCCGGCGACGCGGCAGCTGGAATTGCAACTGACCGAAGAAGGCCGTGGGCTGTTTGGTGAGGTGGCCGAAGCGCGGTTCAACGCTTTGGCACAAGCGCTGAAAGCGCAGACCACTTTGGGGATCAAGGCGTGATGCTGCGGTTTGACCATATCGCGGTATCGGCGCTGGATTTGGCCGAAGGCGTGGCCGCGGTCGAGGCGGCCTTGGGCGTGGCGCTGGCGGGGGGCGGTCAGCATAGCCATATGGCGACGCATAATCGGCTGCTGGGGTTGGGGGATCTGTATCTGGAGGTGATCGCGGCTGACCCTTCTGCACAAGCGCCAACTTGGCCGCGATGGTTCGATTTAGACAATTTTCAGGGCAGTTCCAGGCTTACTAACTGGGTTTCATGTTGTGATAATATAAGTGCTGCAGTGGCGGCCAGCCCTGATGGTGTCGGGATTCCCGTGGCGTTGCAGCGCGGCGACTACCGCTGGCAGATGGCGGTGCCCGCCAATGGCAAGCTGCCGTTTGACGGCTGTTTTCCGGCGTTGATCGAATGGGGCGGGACATTGCATCCGGCGCGGGCCTTGCCGGAAAGCGGTGTGCGGCTGGAGCGTCTGGAGATTGCGCATCCACAGGCAGCGGCGCTGCATGCTGCACTTGCAAGCCTGTTTGCCGATGGCCGTGTGGTCATCGTGCCGGGGGCCGAGAAGGCGATGCGCGCAAGCTTCAGCACGCCGCATGGGCGGCGCGTGCTGGAATGATCCGCGCGGCACAGCCTGCGGATGCGGCTGCATTGGCGGCTTTGTGGAACCCGTGGATCCGCGACACGGCGGTGACCTTCAACGCGGCTGAAAAGACTGAGGCCGATTTGCGGGCGATGATCGCGGCGCGGAACTGCTTTCTGGTTTACATCAACAACGGCCTGCAAGGCTTTGCGACATATGATCAATTCCGTGGTGGCACGGGCTATGCGACCTGTATGGAGCATACGGTGATTCTGGCCCCGACCGCGCGCGGCATGGGGGCCGGGCGGGCTTTGATGGCGGCGGTCGAGGATCATGCGCAGGCGGCGGGGGCGCATCAGATGATCGCCGGTGTGTCGGGGGAAAATCCCGAAGGGCGGCGGTTCCATACGGCGCTGGGATATCACGAGATCGCGATCATTCGCGATGCGGGCTTCAAATTCGGTCGATTTATGGATCTTGTGCTGATGCAGAAATTCCTGGCCTGACAGGCCCCTTTGAAACCGATAAGCTGAACCCATGTCGATCTGGACCCGCATCACCGAAGCCATCGCCGCCCTTGCCTCGGGCGAGGGGCTGGCGGCTGTGTTTGACCGGCTGCGCGGCGGCGCGGTGCCGGAACGCTCGATTGGTTTCACCATCGCGGTGATCGCTTTGGGCGCGAAGATGGCGAAGGCTGACGGCGAGGTGACGCGCGACGAGGTGGCGACGTTCCGGCGGATCTTTTCGATCTCGAAAGCCGATGAATATCATGCCGCACATGTGTACAACTTGGCGCGGGAGGATGTGGCTGGATTTGACGCCTACGCCCGTAAGGTCGCGGCTTTGTTCAACAAACCGGGGCTGCCGCTCTGCGCGGATGATCGCAATGTGCTGATCGACATTCTGGAGGGGCTGTTTCAGATTGCGATGTCGGATGGCGAGTATCATCCGGCGGAAGATCAGTTCCTGGCTGCGGTTGCGCAGATTTTCGGGCTGGACGACCGCTGCTTCCGGGTGCTGCGCGGCCGGTTTGTGGATGGTGCGCCGCGCGATCCCTATGATGTGTTGGGCATTCCGCAGCAGGCCAGCCTGCAAGATGCCCGCTCCGCCTGGCGGGCGGCGGTGAAGGACAGCCATCCCGATGTGATGATTGCGCGCGGGGTTCCGGCCGAGGCGGTGAAACTGGCGACGCGGCGGCTGATCGCGATCAACGCAGCTTGGGACGAGATACAGGCCAAGGTCGCCGCATGAGCGATCAGACCCCAGCCGATCGTCTCAGATTGGCCAGCTACAACGTCGAATGGTTCAACGCCTTGTTCGATGATCGCGGCCGTTTGCTGGAGGATCGCGAGTATTCGGCGCGCTACAAGATCACCCGTGGCGATCAGCTGGCGGCTTTGGGTATCGTGTTCACCGCCTTGGATGCCGATGGGGTGATGATCATCGAAGCGCCTGATACCAATGGGCGGAGGTCGACCGTGACGGCGCTTGAGAGGTTTGCGGCGCAGTATGGCTTGCGGGCGCGGCAGGCGATCATCGGCTATGTCTCGGAAACCGAACAGGAAATCGCCTTTCTCTATGATCCCGACAAGCTGTCGGTGCGTCATGATCCGCAAGGCGAACCCGCCCCCAGCCGGGGTGCGCCGGGCGCGCCGCGCTTTGACAGCCAGTTGCGGCTGGATATCAACGGCGACGGCGTTGAAGATCTGGTGCGATTTTCCAAGCCGCCGCTGGAACTGGTGATCACCACCAATGCGGGGCGCGAACTGCGGTTGATCGGGGTGCATGCCAAATCGAAAGCCCCGCATGGGGCCGGGGATGATGCCGCATTCAAGCGGATTTCCATCGACAACCGCCGCAAGCAGTTGGCGGAATGCCTGTGGCTGCGGGCGCGGATTGATCGGCAGCTTGAGGCAGGCGACAGCCTGATCGTGCTGGGCGATTTCAACGACGGTCCGGGTCTGGATGAATATGAAAAGCTGTTCGGCCTCTCTGGCATAGAAATTGTGCTGGGGCAGGGCGATCAGATCCGGCTGCACGAGCCGCATGCCGCGATGGCCTTGTCACAGACCAATCCGCTTGCCCCAAGCACCGCGCGGTTTTGGCTGCAACCGCAGAAGCGTTATTTTGAGGCGCTGCTGGATTTCATCATGGTCTCGCCGGATCTGGTGGCGACCAAGCCGGTCTGGCGGATCTGGCATCCGCTGGATGATCCGGCTGTGCTCGAGGTGCGGGAATTGGCGGATGCGCTGCTTTCCGCCTCTGACCACTTTCCGGTGACGCTGGATCTGGCTTTGTGATTTGAATTGTCACAATCGCGGCGCATAGTTGCTGCATGAAACATCTCATTCTTGCCCTGTTGCTTTTGCCCGCGCCGGTCATGGCGCAGACCACGCCGCCGTCTGACGCGGACAAGGGGCTGAGCCTGATGCAGCAGGGGGCGGAGCTGCTGTTCAACCATATGATGGGGCAGGTCGAGCCAAGCTTGCAGGATATGGCGAAGGCGCTGAAAGACGCGCAACCCAAGCTGATGGAAGTTCTGACGATGATGGATGATCTGGCGAACTATCATGCGCCGGAAAAGCTGCCGAATGGCGATATTCTCCTGCGGCGCAAGACCCCCAGCGAGCTGAAGCTGGAGGCCTTGCCGGGGGCTGAGACAGAGCTTTAGGCCAAGCTTATAGGTCTCACACAAGCGTTCCTTGACCCTGCTGCGGTTACGTTGCACTTTGGCGCGAAAAAGAAAGAGCAGCATCTTGGCCTCCACCTCCCCGTTTTCGCGCTTTGAATTCATGATTGCATGGCGCTATTTGCGCGCCAAACGGGCCGAGGGTGGCGTGTCGGTGATGACCTGGATCAGCCTGATCGGCATCACCTTGGCGGTGTTTGCGCTGATCGTGACGCTGGCGGTGCGCTCTGGCTTTCGCACCGAACTGGTCTCGACCTTTCTGGGCTCGAACGCGCATGTGACGGTGTATTCGGCGGGCTCTATGAACCCTGAGGGCCAGATCGTGAAGGGCTTTGCCGATTACGATGCGATCTCGGCAAAGCTGGCGGCGATCCCTGGCGTGATTGAAGCCGCCCCGCAGATCAAAGGTCAGGTGATGGTGACGGCGGTGGGCGATGGCACCAGCGGGGCCGAGGTGTTCGGGCTGCGGCTGGCCGACTTGCGCCGCATCCCTCGCATTGGTGACGGCGCGGATGCTTACGGCAAGCTTGATGATTTTGAGCAAGGCATCGCGATTGGCTCTGGCTTGGCGCGCACTTTGGGGGTGACGGTGGGCGATAAGGTGCGGGTGATTTCGCCCTCTGGCGTCAAAAGCCCGATGGGGTTCAGCCCGCGGATCAATGCCTATGCCGTGGTCTATATCTTCACCTCGGGCAATTATCTGATCGACCAAAGCCGGATGTATATGCCATTTGCCGAGGCGCAGAGCTATTTCAACCGCGAAAATCTGGCGGATGAATTCGCGGTGATGGTCAATGACCCTGAACAGATCGACAGCTACCGCGATGCAGTGATGGGCGCGGGCGGGCCGGACGCGATGTTGTGGACATGGATGGATAGTGCCGGAAGCTACCTGAATGCGCTGAAGATCGAGGACAATGTGATGTTCCTGATCATGTCGATCCTTGTGCTGATCTCGACGCTGAACATTATCTCGGGTCTGATCATGCTGGTGAAAAACAAGGGCCGCGATATTGGGATCTTGCGCACGATGGGGCTGACAGAGGGATCAGTTTTGCGGATCTTCTTCATCTGCGGCGCGTTTACCGGGGTGGTGGGCACGCTGTTGGGCGTGGTGATCGGCTGTCTGTTCGCGACCTATATTGATCAGGTGGTGGCGGCGATCAATCTGGTGACGGGCGGCGATGTCTGGGATCCGTCGATCCGGGGGATTTACGCGCTTCCTGCGGAGTTGCGCTTGAACGATGTGCTCTCTGCGATGGCTTTGTCTTTGGGCCTGTCGTTTATCGTCACGATCTTCCCGGCGCGGCGTGCGGCCCGGATGAACCCGGTGGAGGCGCTGCGTTATGAGTGATTTTGCGCTGGAACTGGCGGGCATCGAGAAATGCTACAATCGCGGCAAGCCGTCAGAAGTCATGGTGCTGCATGGCGCCACCCTGGAGGTCAAGCGCGGCGAGGTGGTGGCTTTGGTCGCGCCCTCAGGTGCGGGCAAATCGACGCTGCTGCATATCGCGGGGCTGCTTGATACGCCGGATGAGGGCTCGGTTGCGTTGGGCGGGCGCAATATGGTCGGGCTTGGCGACAAGGCCCGCACCGAGGCGCGGCGCAATGATGTCGGCTTCATTTACCAGTTCCACCACCTGCTGCCCGAGTTTACCGCGCTGGAAAACGTGGTGATCCCGCAGCTGGCAAATGGCGTGCCGAAAGCCGAGGCCGAGGCGCGCGCGCGTGATCTGCTGGCGCATGTCGGGGTGTTGCTGCGCGCCAGTCATCGCCCGGCGGCGCTGTCGGGGGGCGAGCAACAGCGGGTGGCGTTCTGCCGCGCGCTGGCCAACAAACCGAAACTGCTGCTGGCGGATGAACCCACCGGCAACCTTGATCCCGGCACCTCGGATCAGGTGTTCGGCGCGTTGATGGCCTTGGTGCGCGAAACCGGCCTTGCCGCGCTGATCGCCACCCATAACATGGAGCTGGCTGCGCGGATGGACCGCGTGGTGCGGCTGGACAAGGGCCGGGTTGTGACGTCCTGATACAGATCAAGGTTGGCGTTTTGCATCTGTGCAAGAAAATGCCACCAATCAGGAGATCACCATGCGCATCCTACCTCTTGTGACGGCTCTCGGGATGTCGGTTCTGCTGTCCGCCTGCGTGGAATATGGCAAGCCACCCGAGAAAACCACCGGCGCGCAGGACTACAACGACTATTGCGCGGCCTGTCATGGCCCGACCGGGCAGGGTGACGGCGGCACGGCGGGGACATTTGCGAAAAAGCCCGCCGATCTCAGCACTTTGGCCGCGCGCAACAAGGGCACGTTTCCGACCACCAAAGTGATGGCACAGATCTGGGGCTATGCGGGCAAGAAGGGCAAGGGTGTGATGCCCGACTTCGCGCCCTTGCTGGAAGGCGATACCGTGCCCTATGACGGCGGCGATGGCATTGCGACGCCAACGCCGATCCGGCTGGTGGAGCTGGCAGAATATCTCAAGACGCTTCAGGTGAAATAGTCCGGCTGACTCCAGAAGATTTGACTAAAATTGTCATCCTCTGTGCTCAAATATCCCACCGGGGTCTGGGGGTGTGAAGCCGCCAGTGGCCTGCCTCAATCGCTCCAACTTACGCCCATTCCCCCCGTCGGAACACCGCTTCCACCGTGCCATCCGCAGCAATGCCGTCAATATCCACAAGCCCCGAGCCGATCATCCAATCGACATGGATCATGCTGGCATTGCCGCCTTGGGCTGCGATCTGCTCTGGCGAAAGCGCAGCACCATTCAGGAAACACTTGGCGTAGCACTGGCCCAAAGCGATGTGACAGGCGGCGTTTTCATCGAACAGCGTGTTGTAAAACAGCAGCCCGGATTGCGAAATGGGTGAGCCATGTGGCACCAAAGCCACCTCGCCCAACCGCCGCGCACCCTCATCGCTGTCGATCAGTTTTTGCAACACAGCCTCGCCTTTGGTGGCCTTGGCCTCGACGATGCGACCTGCCTCAAACCGCACCTGAATGTTCTCAATCAATGTGCCCTGATGCGCCAAGGGTTTGGTGGCGCTGACAAATCCCTCCACCCGCAAGGCGTGCGGGGTGGTGAAGACTTCCTCGGTCGGGATATTGGCGTTGCAGGTCACCCCATTCTTCGCGGTCGAGGCCCCACCTTGCCATTCGTGGCCATCGGCCAATCCCACAGTCAGATCGGTGCCGGGGCCAGTGAAGCGCAGGGCGGAAAAGCGCTTGCCGTTCAGCCATTTGGTCCGGCTGCGCAGGGCGGCGTTATGGGTGGCCCAAGCCGCCACCGGATCGTCCTGATCGACGCGGGACGCTGCAAAAATCGCCTCTGCCAGCCTATGCACGGCGGCATCAGCGGCCAAGTCCGGGAAAATCTGCCGCGCCCAAGCCTCACCTGGATAAGAACAAATCGACCAGTTGATATCAAAGCCCGCGATCTTCGCCAAAGCTGGCTGATAGGCCAAGGAATTCGCCTTGCCCGCGCGGGCAACCTTCGCGGGGTCTTCCCCCGCCAGCAGCATCGGGTTGTCACCGACAATCGCCATTCGGGCAGCGCCGTTGGCGAAGGCTTCGGCCATGCCATTGTAGAGCCAGTTCGGCGCGGTATCGAAACTGGCATCGTGGCCATACTGATAGCGCGCCAAGGCAATCGCCTCATCGGCGAAAATCGGCGTCACCACGCCCGCACCTGCGCGATACGCCGCAGCTGCGATCAGCCGCACGAGGGGCAGGGCACTCATCGGCGCGGTCAGAATCAGATCCTGCCCCGGTTGCAGCGCGACGCCGACATTCACCGCCACCTCGGCCAGTTTCGCCAGCTTTACCGGATCAATCGCAGGGGTCATCGCAGCATCCTTTGCCTGTTTTGCCGCAGACCATAGCCGCAGGCAGGGCAGGGTCAACCGTTTGAAAAGAATCTGCGCCCCATCACAACCTGCGTATTGCGCGACGGTTCAGAATTTGTCAGACATTTGAAATTGACCCCACGGCAGCCGACGCCAGCGGTCAAAATGCACCGGGCAAACTCGGGCATCCTGCCAATGAAAAGCCCAAGCATGGGCGTCAACACGGAGGAATAGATGCGACAGTTCCTGAAACTCGCGGGGGCGCTGGCGACGGCCACGCTGCTTGCGACGATGCCGATCGCGGCGCAGACCATCGTATATAGTGCGGGGGACAGCACCTCTGGCACATATATGGATTATATGAAAACCGTCTACGCCCGTGCGGGCAACCCCGAGATCATCCAACTGCCGCTGTCCAGTTTCGATAATGACTATGTGCTGCACCCGATGGCGGCCGAGTCGTGGACGCAATCCGAAGATGGCCTGACCTGGACCTTCAAGCTGCGCCCCGGTTTGCTGTGGTCGGATGGCGCGCCTTTGAAGGCCAGCGATTACATCTTCGCGCTGCAACGCGCCGCCACCACCGGCTATGATTTCGCGTGGTATTGGGGCTATGCGGGCGGGATTGAGAACTGGGATGCGGTGACCAAGGGCGAGATGGATGTCGCGACTTTGGGCATCAAAGCTGTCGATGATTTGACGCTTGAAGTCAAAACTGCAGCGCCGAAACCCTATCTGCCAAGCGTGGTTTCGCTGTGGTATCCGGTGCCGCAGCACGTCTGGGACAAACTGGGCGACGATTACGCCGCCAATGTCGATACGCTGGTATCCTCCGGCCCGTTCATCGTGGAATCGTGGGAGAAATCCAACAACAAGATGGTTCTGGTGAAGAACCCGAAATACACCGGGCCTTGGGCGCCGCAGGTGGACCGCTTGGAAATTGACCCGTCTTTGGGTGCGCCAGAGGTCGGTCTGCCCGCCTTCATGGCAGGCGAGGCGGATTTTTCTTATCTGAACGCAGGTCAAATTCCCTTTGTGGAACAACGCTTTCCGGGCCAAATCGCCAAGAACGCGGTGTTCGCCACCACCTATATCTCGTTCAGCCTTGATATGCCGCCCTTCGACAACATCAACGTCCGCAAAGCGTTTCAGGCCGCAATCAATCGCGATGAGATGACTTCTACGGTGCTGAAAGACCTCGCCATTCCCGGCAAATCGCTGCTGCCGCCGGGCTATCCGGGGTACAACGACGTGATCACCGCGCAGGCGGTGTTTGACCCGGAAAAGGCCAAGAAGTTCATGGCCGACGCGGGCTATCCGGGCGGCGAAGGCTTCCCCGAGGTCGAGATTTGGTATCGCGATCAGGGCGGCTATAATGGCGCAATCTCAGGCCCGATGCTGCAATATCTGCAAGCGCAGTTTAAGGATGTTCTGGGAATCACCATGAATATCAAAGTGATGCCGACCAAAGACTGGATGGCGGGTATGATGGAGAAAAAGAACAACCTGTTCTTGGCACCCTATGAATATGACTACCTCGACCCGTCGAATTTCTACGGCATCTTCTTCAATGGCGGGCGTCACGACCATCATCTGCAAGCCTATGACGATCTGGTCGCCAAGGCGGATTCCGCTCCGAAATGGGAGAATCGTGAGAAGCTGTATGAGCAGGCCGAGCAGGTTCTGATCGACAACGCATCCTTCGTGCCGCTGGTGCATCCGATCACCAATGCGGTGGTGTCGGCGGATCTGAAGGGCGATGGCACCAAGCCGAACAAGCTGGGCTTTGCGCCGCTGCGGCAGTTGGCGCTGTATTTCTACACGCATGTGTCGAAATAATCCCCTACGCCCCCCGGTCTGATCCGGGGGGCTTTTATCGGAGCGTTTATGACCCTGCTGAATATCGAAAATCTGACCGTCAGCTTTCCGCAGCACGATGGCGTGGTGCAGGCGGTGCGCGGGGTGTCCTTGCGGATTTCACCGGGGGAAAGCGTTGGTATTGTGGGCGAATCCGGTTCGGGCAAGTCGGTGACCTGCATGGCGGCGCTGCGGTTGCTGCGTGAACCTCCGTCGCGGATTTTGGCGGATAAGCTGGAGTTGGGCGGCGTCGATATGCTGCGGGCAGGGCGCGCGCAACTGGCGGCGGTGCGGGGCCGGATTGCGGCAATGGTGTTTCAAGACCCGATGACGGCGTTTGATCCGGTGTTCACCATTGGCCATCAGATCGTGGAAACCATCCGCGCGCATCGCGATGTATCGAAATCTGCCGCTGCGGTTGAGGCCTCGGCCCTGCTGGCACGGGTGGAAATCAAGACCCCCGAGGCCATCCTGAACAGCTATCCGCACCAGCTTTCTGGCGGCATGTTACAGCGCGCGATGATCGCGATGGCTTTATCCTGCCGCCCGCAAATTCTGTTCGCGGATGAGCCGACCACCGCCTTGGATGTGACGATTCAGGCGCAAATTCTGCACCTGATCAAGCAGTTGCAGGCCGAGTTGGGCATGGCGCTGATCATGGTGACGCACGATCTGGGCGTGGTGGCCGAAACCGTGGACCGCGTGGTGGTGATGTATGGTGGCCGGGTGATGGAAACCGCCCCGGTGCAGGATATTTTTGACGCCCCGCTGCATCCCTATACCCAAGCGCTGATGGCTTCGATGCCCGGTCGCACGCCGGGAAAGCAGCGGTTGGTAGAGATTGCGGGGGCTTCACCCAACCCCGCCAATCCGCCGACAGGTTGCCCGTTTCATCCGCGCTGCGCTGCGGCCGATGCGCGCTGCGCCGCCGAAGCGCCTGTTTTCAAAGCGCTGTCCGACAGCCGCGCCGCAGCCTGTTGGAGGCTGGTATGACCCCGGCATTAGAGCTGAAAAACCTTTCCAAAACCTATCAACTGCGCCACAGCTCTGGGTTTTTCGCCCGCACCACCGATCATCTGGCGGTCAACAACGTCTCGCTGACCCTGCCGCGCAATCAGATTTTGGGGCTGGTGGGCGAAAGTGGGTCGGGCAAAACCACCACTGGCATGATGGCGATGCGGTTGGTGGAGCCGACCTTTGGGCAGATCCTCGTCGATGGCACCGATATCACCGCTTTGGGCCATGCCGCGCTGAAACCCTACCGCCGCAAGATGCAGGTGGTGTTCCAAGACAGCTATTCGGCGCTCGACCCGATGATGACCTTGGCGCAGATCGTGGCGGAGCCTTTGCATATTCATGGGCTTGGCAGCGGGGCGGAGCAAACCGAACAAGCACTTGATATGCTGGTGAAAACTGGCCTCGACCGCTCTTATGGCAACCGCTATCCGCATGAGCTTTCCGGCGGCCAGCGTCAGCGTGTGGCGATTGCCCGCGCGCTGATCCTGAGACCATCGGTCTTGGTGGCGGATGAGCCGACCTCGGCCCTAGATGTGTCAGTGAAGGCGCAGATCATCAATCTGCTGTTGGATTTGCAGGCCGAAATGGGGTTGTCGATCCTGTTCATCAGCCATGATTTGTCGGTTGTGCGGTCGTTGACCGACAAGGTTGCGGTGATGTTTCAGGGCCGGATTGTGGAAGAGGCCGCCACGGAAACCATCTTCACCGACGCCCGCCACCCCTATACCCGTAGCCTGCTAGATGCGATTCCGGTGCTGAACCCGCGTGAGCGCCGCGCAAGAACCTTCCTGACCCGTGCGCAGATTGAGGCCGCAACGCCCCGGTTTTCCGACCAAAACGGCCTGCCTGAATTGCACGAAATAGCCCCCGGCCACCGATTGGAGGCGATCCGATGATCCGTTATATTCTGGGCCGTCTGGCCTCTATTGCCCTCACCTTCACCGTGGTGTCGATCATCGTGTTTCTGATGATGCACGCGGTGCCGGGTGGCCCGTTTGATGGCAACGACATGCCGGTCAACGATGCGGTGAAGGCCAAACTGAACGCCTCGCTTGGCCTCGATCAACCGCTTTATGTGCAGTATTTCAAATACATGTGGGGTGTGCTGCATTTCGATTTCGGCGTGCCGTTCCAATCGCCGGGCGAAACCGTGCTGCAACTTCTGGGCCGCGCTTGGCCGCCCAGCCTGATCTTGGGCGGCGCGGGCGTGCTGATCGGCGCACCCTTGGGCATCCTCTTGGGCATGGCCGCAGCCCTGCGCCGCAACACTTGGATCGACTATCTTGCCTCGGCCTTCGCCACTTTGGGGCTGACGATTCCGGTGTTCGTGATCTCGATGGCGCTGATCATGGTGTTCGCGGTCTGGCTGAATTGGCTGCCCGCCAGCGGCTGGGGCAAACCCAATTCCTGGATCCTGCCGATCATCGCCTATGCCGCGATCCCGATGGCGACCTACGCGCGCTACACCCGCTCTGCGATGTTGGATGTGCTGAACAAGCCCTTCGTCACGGTCTTGCGCGCCAAGGGGCTGTCGGAGCGCCGCATCATCTTCCAGCATGTGCTGCGCAACGCCGCCTTGCCGATGGTGACGGTGTTCCTGCCGATGTTCATTGGCACCGCGACAGGCTCGATCTTTGTCGAGGCGATGTTCCGGGTGCCGGGGCTTGGCGCGTATTTCGTAAGCTCGATCAACCTGCGCGACTACCCGCTGGAAATGGCGCTGATCCTGATGATCACCATGATGTTCTGCGTGGCCTATCTGATTTCCGACATCATCTATGCGCTGCTCAATCCCCGTATTCGGTTCGGAGACGGCAAATGACCACATTAAAACCGCGCAGCCCGCTCTATTTCGCATGGCGGCGCTTTGCCGATAACAAAGCCGCACTGGTCGCCGGAGCGATCTTGCTGCTGATCGTCCTGATGGCGATTTTCGCGCCGCTGATCAGCAAAACCGGCTATGCCGAGCAAAAATTCCTAACCCAAGCCTATGCCTTCCCGCAGGCTGAGTTCTGGTTTGGCGTCGATGATCTGGGCCGCGATTTCTTCACCCGCATCGTCTATGGCGCGCGGGTGTCGCTGACCATCGGCTTCACCGCAGCCGCGTTTTCGCTGATCATCGGCATCCCTTTGGGGGCCGTCGCGGGCTATTACGGCGGGCGGGCGGATTGGTGCGTGATGCGGCTGATCGAGCTGTTTTCGGTCGTCCCACCCCTTCTGGCCGCCATGCTGCTTGGCGCATTAACCAATGGCGGCTTTGCCACCATCGTGCTGATCGCGGCCTTGTTTGGCTGGGTGCAGGTCTGCCTGTTGGTGCGTGCGCAAGTGAAAGCGATGGCGCAGAAGGAATTTGTCCGGGCGGCGCAGGCGCTGGGGGCGACCCCCGGCTATATCATCCGCCGGCATCTGATCCCGAATGCGATCTCGCCGATCATCGTCGGCTTTGTGCTGGCGATTCCGCTGGCGATGATGCTGGAAGCAAGCCTTAGTTTCCTTGGCATCGGCGTGCCGCCGCCGGTGCCAAGCTGGGGGCAGATGATCAATGTCGGGATGAATTTCATGTATTTTTACTGGCACTTGGCAGTGTTCCCGACCGCAGCACTTGCCATCACCGTGCTTGCGACCACGCTGTTTGGCGATGGTTTGCGAGACGCTCTTGATCCGACCCTGAAAGGGCGCTGAATTGCAAAACCTTGATGCCTTCTTCCTGTTGCGCCCCGACGTGACCTTCCTGAACCACGGTTCTTTCGGGGCCTGCCCTCGGCCGGTTTTTGAGGAATATCAGCGCTGGCAGCTGCAATTGGAAAGCCAGCCGGTGGCGTTTCTGGACCCTGCACGGGGGCTGTCGGGTTGGATGCGCGATGCGCGGGTGGCTATGGCCGCGATGTTGGGCACCTCGGCGGAGAATATCGTCGGGCTGACGAACGCCACCTATGCGCTGAACATCGTGGCGCAGTCGCTGGATCTGAAACCCGGTGATGAGATTCTGACCACCGATCACGAGTATGCCGCACTGGAAAAGACCTGGGCCTATGTCTGCCGCAACACCGGGGCGGTGATCAGAACCGTGCAAATCCCGCTGCCGCTGACCAATGAGGCGCAGTTCACCGATGCTGTGCTCACGGGGTTCACCGACAAAACCCGTGTGCTGTTCCTGTCGCATATCACTTCGGCCACCGCCTTGGTGTTCCCGATTGAACGGGCCGTAGCCGAGGCCCGCAAGCGCGGAATCTATACGGTGATCGACGGCGCCCACACCCCCGGCCATATCCCGCTGAATCTTGACGCGCTGGGTGCTGATTTCTACGCGGGCAACTGCCACAAATGGATCATGGCCCCGAAAGGCTCGGCCTTTCTGCATGTCCGCCCCGAATTGCAGGCGATGTTGAACCCGCTGGTGATCAGCCATGGCTGGACGGCAGATGCCAAACTGCCCGGCACCAAGGGCGTGTTCGGCAACTCGCCGTTCATTGACGGGCTGGAAATGCAAGGCACCCGCGACCCTTCGGCTTGGCTGACGGTGCCTGCAGCGCTGCAATTCCGCCAGGATCACGATTGGGATAAGGTGGCCGAAAGCTGCCAAGCCCTTGCCCAAGATACCGCCGCACGGGTGCGTGCGATCACCGGGCTGCCCGCGCTCAGCAGCCCGGAGTTTTGTGCGCCGCAAATGGTGTCAATGCCAGTGCCGCGCTGCGATCCGGCCCATCTGAAAACCCGGCTTTATGATGACTACCAGATAGAAATCCCCTGCTTTGACTGGCAAGATCACACCATCGCACGGGTCTCGGTGCAGGGTTACAATACCGAAAGCCAAATGGACCATTTGGTAACGGCCTTGACAGAATTGCTGCCGCAGGTATCTGCCAAAGGTTAAAGCGCGGCCTCGCGCACCGGAGAGATCATGTCGCGCACCGCCATTCGCTACCTTGAGCCGATTGAAACCGCCGCGCGCGGGGTGGCGGTGCTGGATGCTTTGGCCGAGATGATCGAACGGGCGGGGCTGCAAGTCGGGGATCGGCTGCCGCCCGAAGTCTCCCTTGCCACGGCCCTCGGGGTAGGGCGGTCGACCATCCGTGAGGCGCTGAACCGATGGGAAGGTTTGGGCATCATCCGGCGGCGTCGCGGCGATGGCACTTACCTCACCGCGAAAGTGCAAACCTCGCAGGGCCCGTTGCCAACGATGATCCGGCTGGAGGGGGAGGCGATCTTGCGCCTCTTGGATATGCGCCGGGTGATCGAATCCGGCACGGTGCGGCGGGCGGCGCTGAACGCGACCCTCGCGCAGCGCCAGCAGATCAGCCGTTTGTGCGATGTGTTGTTGCAGATTGTTGATACCGGCGAGTCCTACCGTGCTGCCGACATGGCGTTTCACAGTGCGATTTGCGATGCCACCGGCAATCCGATGTTTGGTCAAGTGCTGGCGAAGATGGATGACGCACTCGAAAGGTCCGCAGAATCGCCGTTCTCGGTGCCGGGGTTCGGTCTGGCGAGCTTTCCTCCGCACCGTGATCTTGCCGATGCCATCGTCGCGGGCGATCCTGATGCCGCCGAGGTCGCGATCAACACCATCCTGGATTCCGTCGAATCCGAAATCCGCCAGATCATCTCGCCGGGCACATAGTCGCTAAAACTGAGCTAAAATTGTCATCCTCTGCGCGCAAATATCCCACGGGGTTTGCCATTGGTATCGCCATTGGTTCGATAGACCAATGGCATGGGGGGCGAGCCCCCGGCCATCAGCCGCCATCACGCCGCGTGATAGCGGGCATACCCCAGATCCGCAGTCTCAATATCCGCCGCCTTGCCTGAAATCATATCCGCCAGCACCCGCCCCGAACCTGCCGCCATCGTCCAGCCCAACGTGCCATGCCCGGTGTTCAGGAACAGGTTTGAGATCGGAGAGCGGCCCAAGATCGGCGTGCCATCGGGCGTCATCGGGCGCAGACCGCACCAGAAGGTCGCGCGCGATTGATCGCCCGCGCCGCCGAACAGATCCTCCACCGAATGCACCAAAGTTTCGCGGCGTTTGGCGTGCAGGGTCATATCGAAGCCTGCAATCTCGGCCATGCCACCGACGCGAATCCGGTCGCCCAATCGGGTGATAGCGATCTTATAGCTTTCATCCATCACGGTTGATTCGGGGGCGCGGCTGGCATCGACGATCGGCACGGTGATCGAATAGCCCTTCACCGGATAGATCGGCAGTTTGATCCCCAAGGGACGCGCCAGCAGCGGAGAATACGACCCCAGCGCCAGCACAAACGCATCCGCAACCACCCGACCTTCCGAGGTGTGCACGGCGGCAATCTTGCCGCCTTCAGCCTCCAGCCGATCAATCCGCACGCCATAGCGGAAGGTCACGCCTGCCGCCTTGGCCATATCCTGCAAACTGTTGGTGAATTTGAAGCAATCACCGGTCTCATCCCCCGGCAACAGCAGGCCGCCTTTGATGGCATCGCGGCGGGGCGCCAGACCGGGCTCGGCCTTGATGCATTCATCTGGGTTCAGCACCACGAAGGGCACGCCATCGGCCTGCAACACCTTGATATCTTTATACGCCCCATCCACCTGCTTCTGGGTGCGGAACAGTTGCAATGTGCCCTGCATCCGCTCGTCATAGGTAATCCCGGTGTCGCGGCGCAGATCCATCAGGCAATCGCGGCTGTATTCGGCCAAGCGCACCATCCGGCTTTTGTTCACCACATAGGCGGCTGAGGTGCAGTTCATCAGCATTCGCATCACCCAGGACATCTTCGCCAGATCCGGCGCAGGCTGGATGATCAGTGGGGCATGGCGCATGAACAGCCATTTCATTGCCTTGGCCGGAATACCGGGGGCGGCCCAAGGGCTGGCATAGCCGGGGCTGATTTCACCGGCGTTGCCGAAAGAGGTTTCCAGCGCCGGACCGGGCTGGCGATCCAGCACCGTCACCTCATGCCCGGCTTGTGCCAGATACCACGCCGAGGTGACGCCAATGACGCCCGCGCCAAGAATGACAACCTTCATATGCAACCCCTAATTGTGCAGGCCCTGTCGATTTACGGCACCATAGCGCAAAGCCGCGAAAGGAGTTTGGAAAGGTGTCGGTGGGGCGCGTAATTATTCGAAGATTATTCTAAGATATATCAGTAAGGTGAAATTATGGGCGATATATGAACGACAAAGCCGCACATCACACCTTTCCAGCCTCCGATTTTCGACGGCCAAAAGCAAAGATTTCCCCTGTGCCTGCGAGGCCAGACAACCCGCCATCCGCGCGGCCCTGCCCGATTTGAGAGCATTTGCCCCCTAAGCCCGCAATTCGCGCGTTTTCTTGATCCGCCAATCAACAACTCTTGTTGACAGAACTCCCCTGCACAGGAGTAGGCTTGGCTTATGGACCGGTCCGCGCTTGTCACATCTGTGTCATGTGTGGGGCGATCTTCTACAACAAGATGCGCAAAGCATCTGCTGCCATCCGCCAACAGCGGATCAACTCCAGGGAGACTTTCGTGAAAAAACATATCGCACTGAACCGCCGCAGCTTTCTAAAGTCGTCGGCCATTGGCGTGGGCGCATTGGCGGCCCCCGCGATCATTTCCTCCAAGGCGCTTGCCTCGTCGGGCGAGCTGAACTTCACCGGCTGGGCCGGCTATGACAAGCTTTCTGCCGAAGTGTTTCCAGCGTTCACCGCCGCCACCGGCATCACCGTCAACTTCAAGGAACTTCCCGATCAGGACACCATGTTTGGTGAAGCCAAGGTCGCGCTGGAAGCGGGCGGCATGGATGTGACCGAACCGACCATCGAGCGGGTGGGCGCCTGGAACTCGAACGGCCTGCTGGGCGCTTGGGATCCGGCCAAACTGGCGATGGACAACTATCTGCCCGGTCTGGCCGATGGCTCGGCGGGCGAGCGGTCGCGCATCGACGGCAATCTGATGTATGTGCCGTCGAACTGGGGCACCGAGTCGCTGGTCTACAACAAAGAAAGCGCGAAACTGGGCGAGCCGCCAACCTTGGGCGCGCTGTTCGACCCGGCGAACCAGGTCACGCTGCGCCCGCATTCGGCGCTGGCTGCGATGGGCCGCTGGCTGGATGCACAGGGCAAACTGCCGCGTCCGTGGATTGACGGTTATGCCGACATGGGCGCGATGGTCGAGTTGTGGGATATCGCGCTGGCCGAAGCCATCAAAGCCAAGGGCAATGTCGTGCAGTGGTGGTCCGGCGAGAACGAGGCCAATGCAGGCTTTACCGCCAACGGTGCAACCGTCGGCCTGTGCTGGGATTCGACCGGCTTCAACCTGCGCAATGACGGTTACGGCTATATGGCCCCGACCGAAGGCGCCTTCGCATGGCATCAGGGCTTTGTGCTGCTGAAAAATGCCGTCAACGTCGATCAGGCGCATGAGTTCGCCAAATGGGTCTCGACCGCTGATGGTGCTGCGATGTGGGCAACCGCCTTCTCGTCGAACCCGGTTGGCAAAGGCGCATCCGAGAAAATGGACCCGGATGTCGCGACCTACTACAACGGCACCTTCAACGACGAGGCGCTGGCAAAACTGTGGTGGTGGCCGAACCAATCGGCAGAGTTCCTCACCAAACGGGCCGAGTATGCTGACAAGTACAAGGCCTCGTAAGCGGTCCAACTGAACCAGACGCCGGGTCCGAAGGGGCCCGGCGTTGATATTTTCTGCGCACGACCGGCCTATGGCCTCATAACAAAAACATATCAGGGGGAAAGACGATCCAATGAGTGCTGGGATTGATCTTGAAAATGTCTGCTGCGACTTTGGCAGCTTCCGTGCGGTTGATAACGCCAATGTGGCGATCAAACCCGGAGAGTTCTTTTCGTTTCTGGGGCCGTCGGGCTGTGGCAAGACCACGATTCTGCGGATGATTTCCGGCTTTATTGATCCGACGCAGGGCGTGATCCGCATCGGTGGCAAAGACATGCAGGGCCAGCGCCCGAACCAGCGCCCCACCGCGCTGATCTTCCAGAATTTGGCACTTTTCCCGCTGATGCCGATCTGGGAAAATATCTCGTTCGGGCTGGAAGTGCGGGGGGTTGACAAGGCCACCCGCCGGGCCAAGGCGCAAGCTTTGCTGGAAATGGTCGATCTGCCGGGGGCGGCGGATAAAATGGTCAGCCAGTTGTCGGGCGGCCAGAAACAGCGTGTCGCCATCGCGCGGGCTTTGGCGGTTGAGCCGAAAGTCATGCTGCTGGACGAGCCGTTGTCGGCGCTGGATCTGAAGCTGCGTCAGCACATGCGGGCCGAGTTGCGCGCCATCCAAAAGCGCACCGGCGTGACCTTCATCTACATCACCCACGATCAGGGCGAAGCACTGGCGATGTCGGACCGTGTCGGCGTGATGAGCCAGGGTCGCATCCAGCAAGTCGCCGACCCGCGAGAGATTTACAACAACCCGGTCAACGGCTTCGTCGCGTCTTTTGTCGGCGAAAACAACATCTTCACCGGCTCTGTCAGCAACGCCTCGGGCGGTATGGCAGGGTTTGACACAGCGCTTGGTCCGTTCCGCGCGCGGCTGGGCGAACTTGCCAAGGGCAACAATATCAAGCTTTACGTCCGCCCCGAACACACCATCTTGTCGGAAGCTGCGGCGGCAGAAAACTCGGTGCCGGTGACGGTGTCGGAAGTGTCCTTCGAGGGCGCGTTTATCGCGGTGCATGGCAAGACCGCCACGGGTCAGACCATTGTGGCCGAAGTGCGCAACGACGGCTCTGCCACGGTGCCCGAAATCGGCGCGGCACGGTTCGCGCATTTCAACGCCGCCCATGCCTCGATCCTGCCCGATTCAACGGTGGTGGCGTAGATGGGCAATATGATCCGCCGCTATGGCGCAAGTCTGACCCTGCTGATCTGCCTGCTGACCGCATTCTGGCTGCTGATGCTGGTGATCGTGCCGAACATCACCTTGCTGGAAAGCTCGTTCCGGCCCTATCTGCCCGTCACAGAAGTCGGCGGACCGCTGGATGTCTACACCGCCGCCAATTACATGAAAGTCTTCAACGGCGCGATCGAGGTTTCACCGCTGGGCTTCACATTTGAAATTCCGGTGCATGTGCTGACCTTCTCGCTGACGCTGTTCTACTCGGTGGTGGTGACGCTGATCTGCTTTGCACTGGCCTATCCCCTGGCCTACTTCATGGCGAAAATCCTCAGTGCGCGATCGCTGCCGACGATGTTCTTGCTGCTGTTTGTGCCGCTGTGGGTGTCCGAAGTGCTGCGGGCCTTCGCATGGTGGATCATTCTGGCGCTGAAAGGCCCGCTGTCCTGGGCGCTGATTCAGTTGAACATCATCGACACCGAAGTGCGCTGGATCGTCGGCTATAACGGCGTGATGATCGGGCTGGTCTATACCTATGTGCTGTTCATGATCTTCCCGGTTTACAACGCGATTTCTTCCTTGGATTCCAACCAGATCGAGGCCGCCGAAGATTTGGGCGCGCCGTGGTGGCGCATCCATTGGCGTATCGTTTTGCCGCATGCCAAACCCGGCATCGCAAGCGGTGCCGTGATGGTGTTCATGCTGTCGGCGGGCTCGCTGCTGGTGCCGTCGATCCTGGGCTCGACCACCTCGCAATGGTTCACCCAGACCGTGCAGCAATGGATGCTGGATGCACTGGATTGGAACACCGCTGCGGCCTACGCCTTCTTGCTGCTGCTGATGTGCACCTTGTTCGTCAGTCTGGTGATGAAGATTTTCCGCGTCAAACTTTCTGACATCGCGAACTGAGGGAGGGATAATATGCACAAACTGCGCCAAACCCTCGCCCGCGTCTATGCCGGGGCCTTCATCTTCTACATGCTGCTGCCCTTGGTGATCATGGCGGCAGCCGCCTTCAATGACAACAAAACCCCCTCTATCGTGCCGTGGCGGGGCTTTACCACGAAATGGTTCACCGCCCTGTGGGCGGATGACCGGATGTGGCATGCGTTTCAGAACACCATCTTCGTCGCCATCGCGGTCGCATTGATCTCGGTTATTGTGGGGACGGCGGCGGCGATCCTGATCAACTCGGTCTCGGGCAATCTGCGCGCGGCTTTGTATGGCACGATGATCTCGACCATCCTGATCCCGGGTGCGGTGATCGGGATTTCCACCATGATCATGTGGACCAAGATGGGCAACGCGATGGATACCGATTTCATCCTGTTCAAACCGGGCCTGCATCTGTCGGTGCTGGGTCAGGTCAGCTACATCGCCGCCATCGTGATGCTGCTGGTGCTGGCGCGGCTGCAAAGCTTTGATCAGGGGCTGGAAGAGGCAGCGCTTGATCTGGGGGCATCCCACGCTCAGGTGATGCGCCGCATCCTGCTGCCGCATCTTTATCCAGCCATCGGGGCAGGGGGCGCGGTTGCGTTCTTCCAGTCGATCGAGAACTTCAACGTGACGCAATTCACCCGAGGCGGGGCCGATACGCTGACGGTCTATGTGTTCTCCAAGGTGCGATCCGGCATCACGCCGACGATCAACGCCTTGGCCCTGCTGCTGATCGGGGTGACACTTCTGCTCGCGGTGCTTTACGAGCTGAAACGCCGCCGCACCGCCAGCATCGAAGCCGCGCGAGAGGCTGAAGCCCGCCGCGCCGCCGCCTTGGAAGAGGCGATTATTTAAGAAGAAGCACATATGGCAAAAGGCCCGGAGCGATCCGGGCCTTTTCTCTATCGTGGTGTCCTCTTGGGGTAGGGTGGGTAAAACCCACCGCCCGCTTAAAAGAACGCCTGCAATCCGGTCACAGCCCGCCCCAAGATCAGCGCATGCACGTCATGCGTGCCCTCATAGGTGTTCACCGTCTCAAGGTTCACCATGTGGCGCATGATCTGGTAATCTTCCTGAATGCCGTTGCCGCCATGCATATCCCGCGCCCAACGGGCCGCATCCAAAGCCTTGCCGCAGTTGTTGCGCTTGATGATCGAGATCATCTCGGGCGCCGCATTGGCTTCATCCAACAACCGCCCGACGCGCAAAGACGCCTGCATCCCCAGCGAAATCTCGGTCAGCATATTCGCCAGCTTCAACTGATACAGCTGGGTCTGCGCCAAAGGCTTGCCGAACTGCTTGCGGTCAAGCCCGTACTGGCGCGCCGCCCCCATGCAGAACTCCGCCGCCCCCAGCACGCCCCAAGAAATCCCGTAACGTGCGCGGTTCAAACAGCCAAACGGCCCTTTCAGCCCCTCGACATGCGGCAGCAAGGCGTCTTCGCCGACTTCCACATCCTTCAAAACGATCTCACCGGTCACCGAAGCGCGGAGGGAGAGCTTGCCGCCGATCTTCGGTGCCGTGAGCCCCTTGGTGCCTTTATCCAGCACAAAGCCCTTGATTTTGCCGCCATGCGCTTCCGACTTCGCCCAGACCACGAACACATCGGCAATCGGCGCGTTGGAAATCCACATCTTCGCGCCGTTCAAAACGTAGCCATTGGCGGTTTTCTTCGCCACGGTCTTCATCCCCGCCGGGTCAGACCCTGCATCCGGTTCGGTCAGACCAAAGCAACCGATCCATTCCCCCGACGACAGCTTCGGCAGATATTTCATCCGCTGCGCCTCGGTGCCATAGGCGTAGATCGGATACATCACCAATGACGATTGCACCGACATCATCGACCGATAGCCAGAATCCACCCGCTCGACTTCGCGCGCGATCAGACCGTAGGCGACATAAGACGCGCCCAAGCCGCCGTATTGCTCGGGCACGGTGACGCCCAGCAAACCCATCTCACCCATCTCACGGAAGATCGCCGGATCGGTGGATTCGTCGCGATAGGCCGCGATCACCCGCGGTTGCAGCTTTTCCTGCGCATAGGCCCGCGCGCCATCGCGCAGCATCCGCTCTTCCTCGGTCAGCTGATCTTCCATGCGGAACGGGTCTTGCCAATCAAACCGCCCCAGATCAGGCGCATCCTTGGCTTTCAGCTTGGGCTTATCGGTCATCGCGGCTCTCCAATGGTTTTGCCGATTATATTGCACAAACTCCGCAGAACGCCTAACGAGGTTCTGGCAACAAAACATGAGGAAACCTCATATGCTCTCGCGCCGCTATCTGCCGTCGATGCCATCCTTGCTGGCTTTAGAGGCCGTCGAGCGTCTGGGTTCCGCCTCTGCCGCAGCCGAGGAACTCAACCTGACGCAAAGTGCGATTTCGCGACAGTTGCAGGTGCTTGAGGGCCAGTTGGGTCTGGGCCTGATCATCCGCGACAAGCACCGTCTGCGCTTGACCCCCGCCGCACAAGACTATTGCCGCGAGATCCGCCGCGCCCTGCAAGCGCTGAACCAAGCCAGCCTGACCCTGCGCGCCAATCCCAATGGTGGCACGCTGAACCTCGCGATTCTGCCCGCCTTTGGCATGCACTGGCTTGCCCCCCGGCTTGCGCGCTTTGCCGCCCAGCATCCCGAAGTGACCGTCAACCTATCGACCCGCCTGCAACCCTTCGACTTTGCCACCAGCCATTTCGACGCCGCCATCCACTATGGCCGCCAAGACTGGTCGGGCGTCGAGTATCTGCCGCTGATGGAGGAAGACTTGCTGGCGGTGGCCTCTCCGGGCCTGCTGAAAGCGCCGCTCGGCTCTGCCAATGACATTCTCTCATACCCGCTGTTGCAGTTGGAAAGCCGCACCGGCGATTGGGGCCGCTGGCTGGCGCATCACGGCAGTCCCAACCAACGCCCGCCCGCCATGCTGTTCGACCAATTCGCCACCATGACGCAAGGTGCAATCCACGGTCTTGGCGTGGCCCTGCTGCCGCTGTTCCTGATCGAGCGTGAACTGGCCGAAAACCGCCTGATCCCCGCATTCGGTCCGCCGATCCCCTCACTCGGCAGCTATTATCTGGTCTGGCCAAAAGACGCCGCCCCGCGCGCGCCGCTTGCCTCGTTCCGCCACTGGATCGCCGCCGAGCGTGACGCCTAAAATTTAGCTCTTATTGTCATCCTCTGTGCGCAAATATCCTCAGGGGTGAGGCCGCAGGCCGAGGGGGGCGGAAGCCCCCCTTGCTTTTGATCAAATGCCCCGGCATCTTGCCGCAAACAAAGGGGCCCATCATGCAACCTAACCACATCGGAGACGTGTCGTTCTGGTATGCCGATATCGGCCTGCCACAAACCCGCCGCCCCAGCCTTACGGAAAACACCACGGCCGATGTGGCGATCATCGGCGCGGGCTTTACCGGGCTTTGGGCGGCCTACTATCTGAAAAAGGCCAATCCGGCGTTGAATGTGCTGGTGATCGAGAAGGAATTCGCAGGTTTTGGTGCCTCGGGCCGCAATGGCGGTTGGTGCATGGGCACCTTTGCGTGGAACCATGAGGCCTACGCAAAAGCCACCAGCCGTGAGGCCGTGCTGGAAATGGTGCGCGAACTTGAAACCACGGTGCCCGAGATAATCCGCGTCTGCGCCGAGGAAGGCATCGACGCTGATATCATCCCTGCGGAAGAGCTGATGCTGGCCACCAACCCCGCACAACTGGCGCGGATGCACGAGGCGATTGCGCATCACGAACTCTGGGGCAACGCGCACCGCGTTCGCGAGCTTTCCCCCGCCGAAGTCAAACAGCGCATCACCGCGCCGAACGTGTTGGGCGCGATGGCGGTGTCGGGCATGGCCCGCATCCAGCCCGCCAAACTGGTGCGCGGTCTGGCTGAGGCTTGCGAACGGATGGGTGTGCGGATTGCCGAAGCCACCGAGGTGCTCTCCTACGATCAAGGCGAAATCATCACGCCGAAAGCCGTGGTGAAAGCCCCGATCATCCTGCGCTGCACCGAAGGCTTCACGGCTACGCTCCCCGGCCACAAACGCGAATGGCTGCCGCTCAATTCCGCCCAGATCGCCACCGTGCCGCTGCCACCCGAAGTATGGGAGAAAATCGGCTGGCACGGGCATGAGCTGATCGGCGATATGAACAACGCCTATTGCTACTGTCAGCGCACGCGCGAGGGCCGCATCACCGTTGGCGCGCGCGGTGTGCCGTATAAGTATGCCAGCCAAATGGATAATAACGGCGAGCCGGATGCCGAAACCATTCGCCGCTTGACCGAAGTGTTGCACACCCATTTCCCCGAAGCAGCCGCCTATCCCATCGACCACGCCTGGTGCGGCGTCATCGCCGTGCCGCGCGATTGGTGCGCGACCGTGGGGCTGGACCGCAAAACCGGCCTCGGCTGGGCAGGTGGCTATGTCGGCACCGGGGTTTCTACCGCCAATCTTGCAGGCCGCACCCTCGCCGATCTGGCGCTGAACCGCGACACCGCGATTGCCAAATTTCCCTGGGTCAACCGCCGCGTCCGGCAGTGGGAGCCCGAGCCCTTCCGTTGGTTCGGCGTGCATCTGATGTATAAACTGTTGCGCATCGCCGATCAGCGGGAAGCCAGACTTGGCATCCCGCCGTCAAAATTCGCAGCCTTTGGCAACTGGCTGACGGGCCGTCACTAAAGGCTGGGCGGCACTCGCCGCCCAAGAACTGTGACGGCAGAGCTACAGCAGCCCGATCTACGCCAAATTCGCGCGGAAAAACGCCACTGTGCGCTCCCAGGCCAGATCCGCCGCCGCCTTGTCATAGCGCGGCGTGGAATCGTTGTGAAAACCGTGGTTGACGCCGGGATAAATGAACGCCTCATACTTGGTCCCGGCGGCCTTCAACGCCGCTTCATAGGCGGGCCAACCCTCGTTCACGCGGGTATCCAACTCGGCATAATGCAGCAAGATCGGGCATTTGATCTTGGGGACATCCTCGGCCTTCGCCTGCATGCCGTAGAACGGCACCGCCCCGCCCAGTTCGGGATAAGCCACCGCCGCCGCATTCGACACACCACCGCCATAGCAAAACCCGGTGATGCCGACCCGCCCCGTGGAGCCTTCATGCGCCATCATCCACTCGATCGCCGCGAAGAAATCATTCATCAGCTTGGTCGGATCGACGGTGGATTGCAGCGTTTTGCCTTCCTCGTCATTGCCCGGATAGCCGCCAACGCTGGTCAAGCCATCCGGGGCCAGCGCCAGAAATCCGGCCTTCGCCAAGCGCCGCGCCACATCCTCGATGTAAGGGTTCAGCCCGCGATTTTCATGCACCACCACCACGCTGGGCAACTTGCCGGACGCCGCCGCAGGCTTCACCAGATAGCCGCGCACCTCGCCATTGCCATTCGGGGAAGGGTAGGTGACATATTCCGCCAAAATCTCAGGGTCATTGAAGCTGACCTGCTCGGCCAAAGCATAATTCGGCGACATGATCCCCAGCAGCGCCGCCGCTGTCAGCCCGCCGACGGTAAACTTTGCCGCCTTGTCGAGAAACTCGCGCTTGGAGATTTTGCCATGCGCGTAAAAATCATAAAGCTCCAGCAATTCCGGGCTGAAGTCCTTCGCGGTCATTCGGGTCATCACGCTCTCCTTGCTTCTGGTGGATCAAAGCTAGCGCAGAGTGCGTGCTCGGCCTCTCACGCTTTCGTGAAGGGCGCAACTTTGGCGATATCCGGCCAATTTGCCAGCGCAGGGCCGCTGCGACATCACAGCCCCTCGCACAGCAGCAAAAGCTGCGGCACACTCGCGACATGCAGGTCCGCCACCTCCCCAGCCCGCTTGATCAGATGCTTTCCGGCAAGAACCTGATCGTGTTCGACGGCGAATGCGTGTTCTGCTCGGCGTTCTTCCGCTTCATGCTGCGCCACGACCGCGCACAGAAATTCCACTATGCCACCGCGCAAAGCCCGCTTGGCCAAGCGCTGTATGCGGCGCTCAACCTGCCGCTGATAGATTTTGAAACCAATCTCGTGATCACCAACGGCGAGATTCACCAGCGCCTTGACGCTTTCGCCGCCGCGATGGCGGAACTGCCCGCGCCGTGGCGCTTTGCCCGCATCGCCCGCCAGCTGCCCAAGGCCGTGAAAGACGCGATCTACAAACCGATCGCCCGCAACCGCTACCGCATCTTTGGCCGCTATGACACCTGCCTGATCCCGGATACCGTGGTGAGATCCCGGTTTTTGGGCCTGACCTGAGTCCTGCCCGCCACACCTCACAGCTATATGCAGTATCCGCGATCAGCCCCCTAGGCGAAGGCTAGGCAATGGCGCTAGGGTCTGTGGATAACTCGGCAGGATAGCCGGGACCGAGGCAGTCACAAATAACAAGCAAGGAGGGAGCCGATGCGCTGCCCATTCTGCGGAAACGTCGATACGCAAGTCAAAGACAGCCGCCCTGCGGAGGATCACGTATCAATCCGCCGCCGTCGGTTTTGCCCGGCCTGCGGTGGACGCTTCACCACCTATGAACGCGTGCAGCTGCGCGATCTGGTCGTCGTCAAAACCTCTGGCAAGCGTGAGGATTTCGACCGCACCAAGCTGGAACGCTCGATCCGCATCGCCATGCAGAAACGCCCGATTGATCCCGAACGGATTGATCAGATGATTTCTGGCATCGTGCGTCGTCTGGAATCTCTGGGCGATACCGACATCTCGTCGAAAGTCATCGGTGAGATCGTGATGGAAAGCCTGGCCCGGATCGACACCGTGGCTTACGTGCGTTTCGCCAGCGTTTACAAGAACTTCCAGGCTGCCGATGATTTCGACCGCTTCGTGTCCGAGCTGCGCCCCGGCACATCAGCCGAAGAGTGAGCGATCCTGAACACATGGCCCATGCCCTGCGCCTTGCCGCGCGGGGCTTGGGGCGCACCTGGCCCAATCCGGCGGTGGGCTGTGTCATCGTCAAAGCAGGCGTGATCGTCGGACGCGGTTGGACGCAACCCGGCGGCCGCCCGCATGCCGAGGTGATGGCGTTGGCACAGGCCGGTGATGCGGCGCGCGGTGCCACAGCCTATGTCACGCTGGAACCCTGCGCGCATCACGGCAAAACCCCGCCCTGCGCTTCGGCCTTGATCGCGGCAGGTGTCGCCCGCATGGTCAGTGCCCTGCAAGACCCTGACCCCCGCGTCAGCGGCAAAGGCCATACCATGCTCCGTGCCGCTGGCATCGAGGTCACTGAAAACATACTGCAATCCGACGCTTCCCGCGCCAATGCGGGGTTCCTCAAGCGCGTCACCCAAGGCCTGCCCTTCGTCACTCTGAAACTTGCCACCACGCTGGATGGACGCATCGCCACGGCATCAGGCGAATCGCGCTGGATCACGGGGCCAGCCGCCCGCCGTGCCGTTCATACCATGCGGCTGAACCACGATGCGGTGCTGATCGGCTCCGGCACCGCCCGCGCCGATGACCCGGATCTGACGGTGCGCGAGCTTGGCGCGTCCCACCAACCGATCCGCATCGTGATGGACAGCCGCCTCAGCCACAGCCCCGACAGCCGCCTTGGCCAAACCGCGAAAATCTCGCCGGTCTGGCTGCTACACGGCCCCGATGCGCCGCAAGATCGCCGAGACGCTTGGGCAGGGCAGGGCGCAACCCTGCTGGAAACCGCCTGCGAAAACGGCAGCCTGAACCCCCGCGCAGCGCTGCAAAGCCTCACCGCCCAAGGCCTGACCCGGATTTTCTGCGAGGGCGGCGGCACGCTCGCAGCCTCCCTGATCCGCGCCAAACTGGTCGACGATCTTGCCCTGTTCACCGCAGGCGCGTTGATTGGGGCCGATGGCCAGCCCAGCCTAGCCGCCCTCAACCTCACCGCCCTGAAAGACGCCCCCCGCCTGACCCTGCGCGAGACGAAAACAATAGGACCAGACGCCTACAGCCTCTGGTCCCTCTAACTCTTATCAATTCACATTGGCATAAATATTCCCGCCGGAAGCGCACATCTCGTCATGCACTCCCGGCGGATTTGCTTACCAACTGCCAGTGTTGCCCATCGACGCCCAAGGCTCCGCTGCAGCCAGCGACTCGCCCTTCTGCAAGATCTCGATCGAGACATTGTCGGGCGAGCGCACAAACGCCATATGCCCATCGCGCGGCGGGCGGTTGATCACCACGCCATTCGCCGCCAGATGCGCGCAAGTGGCGTAAATATCATCGACCTCATAGGCCAGATGCCCGAAATGCCGGCTGTCACTGGGCAAGCCCGCATCGCCATCCCAGTTATAGGTCAACTCCACCGGACACTCCGGCTGTCCCGGAGGCGCCATGAACACCAGCGTAAATCGCCCCTTGTCATTGGTATAGCGCTTGGTCTCCTCCAGCCCCAGCAAACTGTAGAACGCCATCGAAGCGTCAAGGTCCAACACCCGGACCATCGTGTGCAAATAACGGATTGTCATGCGCGTCTCCTTTGTTCGCGTGCAACTTAGCAGCCAAACTGGGAAAGGCGAGGGGGTTAGAACTGTGATGTGATCCCAACCGAGATGTTCACGCCGTTGCTTTCAAAGCGGCTGACATTCGATTGCGTGGTGGTTCTCGACAGACTCAACGTTGGCGAATAGCCCATCAACCCGATGTTTTGAAATGTCATATCGACGCTGAGGTCGAACTGGGTGTCGGTGCGACCCTTGGTCAGTTGCGCGCCGAGCAGTTGGTAAATCTCGTAGTGACTGTTCGACGCTGTCAGCGAAGTTGCCAGCGTGACAGGCCCAATCGGTTTGTCAAAACGGTAGCCCAGGCTGGCAGAGCCCCGCTTGTAGCTTTGGTTGATCGCAGTGCCTGCGACCTCACTCACCGCCAGACCCCAGTTGATCGCTCCCGCGCCGAGGTGATGCTGCCCCTCGAGGGATAAGGCATTGGCATCTATCAAGGAATCCGTGCGCCAAGCGCGTTGCGTCGTGACCTCCATGCGGATTTCTGTCCGCTCGCGCTGAAACACGGATGTCGAGATTTGCGCCCGCACATAAGGCCCCGCCACCTGGCCAGCCGCCCAGTTTTGCCCCAGCGCAAAGCTGAGGCTTATCGGGTGCTGGCTCTGCGGCCACAAAAAATCCTGCGTCACGCTGACTTCAGCAGCGCTTTGATCCAGATCCTTGCCGCGCAAATCCGGAGCCAGCAGCTTGGCCTCATCTGACAGGAAATTGCGGGACGCCGCCGCACTAAAGCCAAGGCTGGTCTGCGATTTTGCTGACGTCCGTAGCAGATAAGTCAGCCGCAGCCGCGCATCCGCCCGCACCCCCGACAGCGCCTGCGCCGACCCCGACAGCAGGCCCAGCACGAACCAGTCATCAATCGACAGATATTTGCTCGATGCCCCGTCATTCAGATTGTCACTGGGCGTTACCGAAAGGTCGATGGCATAGCGCAGCCGCGTATTGCTGCGCAAAGCCCGGTAATCGGCGATGGTCTGCGCGCGGGCCTGCGATGTGGGTGCGGTATCGACAGCGCGGCGCAGCCAGAACTGCGTCGGCAAAACCCGTCCGTCTTGCAGCGCGGCCAAAGCGGTGTAGCGGGCGATGTCATAGCGCAAACCATCCGGCAGGCCGCGGGCCGCAATCCAGGCCGCACGCCCCGCCTGCCGCCCTGCCGCGGGATCGCCCAGCTGCGTCTCCGCCGCTGTAAGGATTAGCAGCGCATAGGGATCATCCGCATCCGCCTGCAACAACCCTTTGGCCAAAGCCCGCGCCAAAGCCGCATTCCCCGCCATCAGCGCCTGCCGCGCGATGATCCGGCTTTGATCGAGCGACAGCTTCACAGTCTCGGCACCCGCCACCGAGGCGAGCCCAACCGCCCCGGCCAGGCAAAGCCCAAGCCAAACCGCCCGAGCCAGCCGCCGCAGCCCGTGTGTCACGGCAATGGGTTGGGATTGCACAGCGGCGACTCGCCCGCGAGACCACAGCGCGGCAGGTTGAACACGCCATGTTCTGATGTGCCGGAAATCGGAGTGATTGCAATCGCCCCCGCCACGTCGGTGGCCCCCGCGCCGCCAAACACACCGTTGACCTTGCCGATAACGGGGCCGTCTACCGGGGCTGGTGCTTGCGAAACTTGAACATCGCCAAGGAACTGGCCGTTGGCGGTGATGGTCATTTCCGGGAAGGCGATGTCGACCAGTATCTGGTCATCATCGTCCACCACACCATCGGCGTTGACGTCCACTCTGGCACCGGTGTCATCGAGAAGCCAACGATTTGACACGCCACCATCCACCTTGTTGTTCACGAAACTGGCGTTGATCAGGGCATCGCCCTGCACCCGATAGGGATTGTTCGCCACCAATCCAGCGGGCAAATCGCTGGAAGCGTCGCCGGGTGCGAAAATCCCGGCATAGGTGCCCGCGTACGAGAACGTGCCTGTTGGCGCATTGTAAACACCCAGCCGCACAAAAGTGCCGCCGCCGAAATGTCCGTTAAACTGCCCGCCATCCGAAACCGCCGAGGCCAGCAAGGTGCTGCGCGAATTTGTCGCCACCTGTGCAATGAAGGATCGCTGAGTGAGCCGGTTTTGATAGGTATAGGTCTCATAGCCAGGTATATCGGATGCTGGGTTACTTCTTGTAAACTGCACACCCGCTGTCGGGCCGACGATGCCATCAATATTCATTGTTAGGGAACCCGCACCGCTGGGATCATACGTGATAGAGCGCAAATTCACCGCCACATCATCGTCAACCTTCACCGGAGCTCCAGGATCAGTTGGATCGGTGGGGTCCACCGGCGGCGTGTCGACAAACGGGTTGCCACCACAAGCCGCCAAAGTCAGCGCCGCAGCAAACAGCAGATAAATCGGTTTCATCAACGGCCTCACCCTCACGAAAATCACATCAACTTTGCGTGCAAAACCCTTGAAAGTCAAAGCGGATTCGCTTCTGGCTCCCGATCTTTCGTCGCTGTGCCTGCCCGGCATCACCCCACGGTTGCGCGTGCTTCGGCCTTGGCGCAGCCCGCAGATCATGTCTATATATAGACAAACCACCGCGATGCCTGACAACTGCTTGTCATACGCCCTCAAAGCCACAACCCTCAAACCGGACGGAACACAGACGTGCAAACCTATCTCGACGCATTGCGCCGCGTGCTGGCTGAGGGTGAAACCTCGACCGACCGCACCGGCACCGGGACGATTTCGCATTTCGGCATGCAGAGCCGCTATGACCTGAGCCTCGGCTTTCCGCTGGTCACCACCAAGAAACTGCACCTGAAATCCATCATACATGAGCTGTTGTGGTTCCTGAACGGCGACACCAATATCGGCTATCTTAAGGCCAATGGCGTCGGCATCTGGGATGAATGGGCCGATGAGAACGGCGATCTTGGCCCGGTCTACGGCGCACAATGGCGACGGTTTCCCAAGCTGACCCCGGCGGGCGACGACGCCCAAGGCCGCCCCGTGTTTTATGCGGATAGCGTCGATCAGATCGCCGATCTGGTGGCCGCGATTCGCAAAACCCCCGACAGCCGCCGCCTGATCGTCTCGGCCTGGAACCCTGGCGAGGTGCCCAACATGGCGCTGCCGCCCTGCCACACCCTGTGGCAAGTCCGCATCGCGGGCCGCAAACTGCATCTGCAACTCTACCAGCGCTCTGCCGATATGTTTCTCGGCGTGCCGTTCAACATCGCGTCTTATGCGCTTTTGCAGTGCATGCTGGCGCATGTGACGGGGTATGAGCCGGGTGATTTCATTCACACGATGGGTGACGCGCATATCTATTCCAACCATATGGAGCAGGTGCAGACCCAACTTTCCCGCACCCCGAAATCCCTGCCCACCTTGCGGATCAAACGGCAAGTCACCTCGATCTTTGATTTCAAATACGAAGATTTTGAGTTTCTGAACTACGATCCCGATCCTGCGATCAAAGCTCCGGTGGCCGTCTGATGCTGAGCCTCGTCGTCGCCCGCGCCTGCAATGGTGCCATTGGCAAAGACAATCTGATCCCGTGGCATGCGCCCGAGGATCTGGCGTTTTTCCAACGCGAAACCACCGGGGGGGCGATCATCATGGGCCGCAAAACCTGGGAAAGCCTGCCGTTCAAGCCATTGAAAAATCGCCTGAATTGCGTGATATCGTCCGATCCGACCCTGACAGAGCACGTCTTCGCAACCCCGGAAGCTGCACTCACGTTCGCCCGCGCCCAAGGCTACGCCCGCGCTTACGGCATCGGCGGTGAAGGCATTTACCGCGCGCTTCTGCCCCTCGCGGATCGCCTGCTGATCACCGAAGTCGCCCTCGACATCCCTGAAGCCGATGCTTTCTTCCCGGATTTCAATGCAAAAGACTGGCAGCAACTCCCGGCAATCCCGCTGCGCGCCGAGGCCCCATCCTGCACCGCAACAGAATACCTTCGCCGCTAACCCGCTAAAATTTATCTAAAATTTGTTTCACATTGGCTCAAATACTCCAAGGGTGCGTAGAAGCTTGCTACGAAGTAGCGAAGAAACTTCGTAGCAGGGGTGTGAAACCCCCAGCGGCCATCCCCCGACCAAACCTCACAAATCCACCACCGGCCCGCCAGCCTCGGCCGCGTCCGCAGGATCATGCGTCACCATCAAGGCGGCAATCCCGCGCGCCCGCAGATGGCCAAACAAGAACCGCCGCATCTCGGCGCGCAAACCCGCATCCAGTTTGGAAAACGGCTCATCCAGCAGCAGCGCCAGCGGCTCGGCCAGTAACGCACGCATCAACGCCGCCCGCGCCCGCTGCCCGCCGGAAAGCGTCGCCGGATCGCGCAGATACATCCCCTCCAGCCCCGCCTGCGCCAAAGCCGCCTCGACCGCAGCCCGCCGCACCGTTCGGCCTTTGAACGCAGCAGGCAGCCCAAACGCCAAATTATCGCCTACCGACAGATGCGGAAACAGCAGCGCATCCTGAAACATCACCCCGATCCGCCGCGCCTCGGCGGGCAGTCCCGTCACATCGCGGCCCATCACCAGCACGCGGCCCGTGCAGGCAAACCCATGCGCCAGATGGCCGCCGATCGCATCCAGCAGGGTGGATTTCCCCACCCCCGACGGTCCCATCACCGTCGCCACCGCGCCGCAATCCACCCGCAAGGACAGCGGCGCGAACAGGGCCACCCCCGCCCGCTGCACCGAAAGTTCCACCAGTTCCAGACTCATACCCCACCTCCGCGCAGATCACGCCTGTTGCGATGCCACCACGCAGGCACCAGCGCCGCCAACCCATAGGCCGCGAAGGGCAGGGCGGCTTGCAGGCTGGCATAGACCCCGGTCACCCGGCGATCCGAGCCCGAAGACAGTGTCACCGCCTCAGTCGTCAGCGTCGCAATCCGCCCCGCACCTAAGAACAACGTCGGCAGATATTGCGCCACCGACACCGCCACCCCAATCGCCGCTGCGGTCAGGATCGGGCCCAGCAGCATCGGCAGCCGCAGCGCGAGCAACCGCCGCCAGCGCCCCGCACCCAAGGCCGCCCCCACCCGCAACAACCGCGCATCCAAGGCCCGCCACGGCTCTGACAACGCGATCATCACATAGGGAAACACGAACAACGCCTGCGCCCAGATCACCGCAAGATAGCCGCCCGAGATCCCAGCCCGCAAAAACACCACGTTCAACCCATAGAGAAACCCGATCTGCGGCATCAGCAGCGGCAGATAAATCAGCGCCTCAGCCCAACCCGCACGCGGGCGACCTTCCTCTGCCTCCAGCCAGAACACCGCCAGCAGCAGCGACAGCCCCACCGTCACCGCCGCCAAAATCAGCGTGTGGATCAAGGCCTTACCCCACATTGCGCTCATCCAAAGCCCACCAGACCAGCGTTCCGGCCACAGCATCGGATAAGACCAGCGCCACGCCAGCGACCACACCAGCAGTGACAGCAACGCCAGTCCCGCCAGCGCCATCAGCCCACAAACCCCAACCCGCGCCACCTGCAAACCCGGAGCCCAAGACATCCCCCGCCCACCGCGCCGCAGCCACCAGCGGCCCACGATGCGCAGCACAACCTCCGCCCCCCACAGCCCGGCAATACAGACCACCACCAGCGCCGCCTGCAACAACGCCCCCGCCGAGGCTGGCAGGATCATCGCCACATCGGCCGCGCTGAACCAGCGCACCACCGCCACCGCCAAGGTCGGCGGGTTCGACGGCCCCAGAATGATCGCCATATCCACCACCGACACCCCGTAGGCCAGCACCACCCAAACCGGCAGCCGGATCAGCGGCCAAAGTTGCGGCAGGATCAGCTTGATCCACACCACCCCCGGCCCATAGCCCATCGCCCGCCCCACCGCGATGTGCCGCGCGACCGGAAGCTGCGCCAGCCCCGACGCCATCACCAACAGCAGAAACGGCAGTTCTTTCACCACCAGCCCCAGCATCAGCGCCAGCCCCCAGCCGTCATGCACCGAGGCGATATCCGGCGGCTGACCCCATCCCATCAGCGGCGTCAATGCCCGCGCAATCCAGCCAGAGGGTGCTAAAACAAACGCCAACCCCACCGCCATCGCCGCATGTGGCACTGCCAGAAACGGTGCCAGCCAGCGCATCCGCCCCGGCACAGAAGCGCAAAACCCCACCGCCAAAGCCAAAGCGATCAGGGTCGACCCCAGCCCGGTCACCAAAGTCAGCCGCAAACTGCTGGCAAACCCCGGCTGCGCCAGCAGCATCCGCCACGGATCCAAAGACCACTCCGCCCGCCCCAAAGCCGGCAACACCCCAAACGCAGCGCAGGCGGTTTCCGCCAATCCCACCACGATCGGTGCGATCAGCCCCAGCAGCACGATCGCCAGAACCGCGCCGCGCAACCTGCTCATTTTGTGTAACGCTTGGCCCATTCCTCAACCAGACGAGTCATCCAGCTGGCGTGCGGCTCCAGCAACACCGGCCCCAGATCATCCAACGCAGGCAACGCTTCAGCCTTCGGCAAAGCCGCAAACGCCGCCTTGCCCGCCTCATCCAGCCGTGCAGGGTCCAGCACTGCAAACGAGCCCAAAACCTCAATATTTTGCATATGGGCTTGGGTGGCTGGCTCCAAAAGAAAATTCGCCACCACCTCTGCCCCCGCTGCATGCGCCGCATTATACGGGATCGCCACGAAGCTGATATTGCCGATGCTGCCCGCTTTCGGCACGAACACCCGCGCGGTTTCCGGCAACGTCCCCTCGGCAATCGCCGCCGCAGTCGAGGCCGGATCAAACGACATCGCCATATCGACCTCGCCATCGTTCAGCATCTGGCTTTGCACCTCGCCACTCGCCGGAAACGTCGCCCCGCCTTGCCACAAGTTCGGCCGCAGCGCGTCATACCATGTCCAGAGCGGCGCCGTCGCGGCAGCAAACGCTTCCTCGGTCACCGGCTGCTGCAACACGCTTGCATCGGGGGCCAGTTCGATCAGCGCTTGCTTCAGAAACGTAGCACCCATGAAATTTGACGGGTCAGGATGCGTCATCCGGCCCTTATGCGCCGCCGCCCACGCGACAAACCCGGCCATATCCGCGGGCACATCCGCCACCTTGGCGCTGTCATAGCTGAACACAAACTTCGCCAGCCGCCACGGGCTTTCCATCCCCTCTACCGGCACGGTAAAATCCACCGACGCCGCCGAAGCTGCGTCCAAATCCAGATACTTCGCATTCGGCAAATCCGCCACGAACGGCCCATGCAGCAGGCCTTGCTCTTTCATCGCCAGAAAATTCGGCCCGTTGATCCAGATCAGATCAACCGATCCGCCGGTATCCTGCCCCGCCGCTTTTTCGGAGATCACCCGAGTCACCGCTTCCGCAGTATCGGTCAGCTTCACCTGCTCGACCTTCACGCCATACTGCGCCTCGGTCTGCGTGCTAACCCAAGCGATGAACGCATTGGTGCGCGCATCGCCGCCCCAGGCGTTGAAATACACCGTCTGGCCCTTCGCCGCCTCCAGCGTCTGCGCCCAGTCGGCAAGGGCAGGGGTGGCAAGCATCAGCCCAAGGGCGGCAATCAGCGACAGTTTCATGGCAACTCCAATGTCAAAATTCATATCATATCAGCAGGATATAGCCCGCGCGGTCTAGCGGGCAAAGGCGTGCCACCCCATCCGCCACCGTGTCGCAGTCGTCAGACAGCAGGCGGCGGCATAGCCATAGGCCAGCATCGCAAACCACGCAGGATTAAGCGCCATCAGGGCAAAGACCACAATGGTTTCAAAGCCTTCGGTGAAACCGCCCAGATAATAGATCCCCTTGTTGGGATAATCGGCGGCGGTCAAACCCCGCCGGGCGGCAATGCTGGCAAAGGCCAGAAACGATGATCCGGTGCCGACAAAGCTTGCGATCAACACCGCAGCGGGCAAGGCATTTGCGACCGGATCGGCCAGCGCAAAGCCCAAGGGAAACAGCGCGTAAAACACGAAATCCAGCGCTATATCCAGAAACGCGCCGCGATCTGTCGGCCCGGTGATCCGCGCAATCGCGCCGTCCAAACCATCCGCCACCCTGTTCAGCACCAGCAAAATCAGCGCCAGCCCATAAAGCCCAAGCGCCAGCGCCGGAACCGTCAGCGCGCCCAGCACAAACCCGGCCACCGAGACCTGATCCGCCGTGACCCAGCGTGCCAGCACCCGCGCCGGTCCCCGCAACAGCCAGCGCTGTATCGGCAAAAGTTTCGCGTCGATCATGCCTGCTCCCTACATTTCGCGGCCAGCATAGGGGCTTGGCCGCGTTTGCGCCTCATCTTTCACTCAGATGTCAGAAACGTGAGTCCGGCCCCAAAACCTTAATTTTTCGTTAATTGGCGCAGGTCAAGTGTCTGATATAAAACACAATAAAAAGGTCCCGAGTTGGGACCGCCCTCAACACCCTTCCCAAAGCCGCGCCGCAGCCTACCTTCCGGCTAAAGGAGAGCCCCATGCAAATCATCACCCTCTATATCCTGACCGCGCTGATCTTCCTGATCCTCGATGCGGTGATGCTGACCCTCCACATGCAGCCCCTGTTCCGCCGCCATCTTGGCGATCAACTGCTGCCCGAAATCCGCTACCTCCCCGCCGCCGCCTTCTACGCCGCCTATATCGCGGGCCTGCTCTATCTGGTCTCAATCCCGGGCCTGAAATCCGACACGCCCGTTCTGATCCCCGCCGCGATCTTGGGCGCGATGGCCTACGGCACCTATGAATTCACCAGCTACGCGGTTATGAAAGCCTGGAGCCCCGAGATGGTCGCGACCGATCTGATCTGGGGCACCGTCCTGACCGCCGCCTCCGCGTGGGGCGGGGTCACCCTGACCAAGATGATATTCAAAGGCCTGCAATGATCCTCTACGGCATATCCACCTGCGACACCTGCAAGAAAGCCCTGAAAGCGCTGGAAGCAGCGGGCCGCGACGTCACCTTCCGCGACATCCGGGCGCAACCGTTGTCCGAGGCTGAAATCGACAAGATCGTGATGGAATTTGGCGACCGCGCGGTGAACAAGCAGTCCACCACCTATCGCGGTTTCAACGATTTCCTGAAAGCCTCAGACCCCGAGGCACAAATCGCAGCGCAACCCGCCGTGATGAAACGCCCGGTGATTGACGCGGGTGGCAAGTTCTACCTCGGCTGGGACGACGCCGTGCAAGCGGCCCTGCTGTAAGAAAAACGGCCCCCAGAGGGGCCGCTTTCAAACTTTAGAGCAAGCGCAGATCGCCTGCGGATTCCTTGCCGTCGCGACCAGATTGCAGCTCGAAGCCGATCTTCTGGTTGTCATTCAGGCCCTTCAACCCGGCGCGCTCGACTGCCGAGATGTGAACGAAGATATCCTTCCCGCCATCATCGGGCGCGATAAAGCCGTAGCCCTTTGTGCTGTTGAACCATTTTACGGTGCCGGTTGGCATGCCGTCTCTCCTATCTCAACCCCCCCCGAGGCGATATTACCCCGGGCCGTGCAATCCAGGTCTTCCGGGCCAAGTCAGGCGTTCAGAAAGTCTGTCGTCACTGATGAAATCATGCCAAACCTTAGGCGAAAATCAAGCACGGAGATTCGGGTGAGAAACGCTGCACTGACTTTAGGCCTGATTGGCGGCGTTTTGGCCATGATTGTTGGGTTTTTTGGCTATGGTTATACCGAGTTCGTCTCGCGCAATGGTGCGATTGGCGATTTCGGCACCCAGGTCGATCATCCGATGGTGATTAAAGTTGCCAGCTTTCTGGCGCCAATTCTGGCGATTGCGGGCGCGGCGATGGCGCGGTCGCAAAATATTCCGGCCGGGGTTCTGATGCTGGCTTCGGCATTGGGGATTTATGTGGCTTTCGGGTTCGGCGTCTTCACGATGTTCCCGATTGCGATGTGTGGCCTTGGCGGCATCCTGGCCTTGGCCGCGCGGCAACCTGACGCCCACTAAACAAGAGCCGCCTCGGGGGCCATCGAGGCCCCACTCAGCGGCGCTGCCGGATCTTGGATTTGCTCTTTTTGAAATACTCCCGCCGGAGGCTTCTGCGGCTGCGGCGGAAGCCTCCGGCTACCCGGAATGCACAGGCATTCCGGGCTGAGTATTTAGACCAATGTGAAATTGGCGCGGTTGTTAGTGCCCTGAAGGCGGCAGCGCGGCAAAGCCAAACTCGGCCAACGCCTGATCGAGGCTGATCGTCTCGGTGCGGTTGTCGCCCAGACGGCGCACCGAAACCGTGCGGTCTGCAACTTCTTTCATCCCCACCGCAAGGATCACCGGAACCTTGCCCACCGAATGCTCCCGCACCTTGTAGTTGATCTTCTCGTTGCGGGTGTCGACCTCGGCCCGCACACCCGCCTTGATCAGTGCATTGGTGATCTCATGCACAAACGGATCTGCATCCGAGACGATAGAGGCCACCACCACCTGACGTGGGGCCAGCCAGAACGGCAGTTTGCCGGCGTAGTTTTCCAGAAGAATGCCGATGAAACGCTCGAAACTGCCCAGAATCGCGCGGTGCAACATGACCGGGCGATGCTTTGCGCCATCTTCGCCGACAAATTCGGCATCAAGCCGGTTTGGCAGGTTGAAATCGGCTTGGAAGGTGCCGCACTGCCATTCGCGACCAATCGCATCGGTCAGCTTGAAATCAAGCTTCGGCCCATAGAATGCGCCGTCGCCCTCATTGATCTGATAGGGCAGGTGCAGCCCTTCAATCGCGGTTTTCAGCGCGTTTTCGGCTTTGTCCCAAACCTCATCCGAACCCACACGCACATCCGGGCGGGTAGAAAGCTTGATGTCGAATTTCTCAAAGCCAAGGTCTTTATAGACAGAGGACAGCAGAGCGATGAAGGCCGCACATTCGCTTTCGATCTGATCTTCGGTGCAGAAGATATGCGCGTCGTCCTGCACAAAGCCGCGCACCCGCATCAGCCCGTGCATCGAGCCCGAGGATTCGTAGCGGTGGCAGGAGCCAAACTCGGCCAGCCGCAGCGGCAGGTCGCGGTAGCTTTTCAGCCCCTGATTGAAGATCTGCACATGGCAGGGGCAGTTCATCGGCTTCAACGCGTTGATGCGCTTGGCCTTTTCACCCTCTTCGTCCACTTCGACGATGAACATGTTCTCGCGATAGGCTTCCCAATGGCCGGATTTCTCCCACAACACGCGGTCAACCACTTGCGGTGTCTTGATTTCCTTGTAGCCCGCCGCCTTTTGACGCCCGCGCATATAGTCTTCCAGCTGACGGTACACCGTCCAGCCGTTCGGGTGCCAGAACACCATGCCGGGGGCTTCGTCCTGAATGTGGAACAGGTCCATCTCACGACCCAGCTTGCGGTGGTCGCGCTTGGCGGCCTCTTCCAGCATGGTCATATGCGCCTTGAGGTCATCGCGGTTCTTGAACGCCAGACCATAGATGCGCTGCAACATCGGGCGGCTGGCATCGCCCAGCCAATACGCGCCCGCCACATGCGTCAGCTTGAAGGCGTCGGCGGGCACTTGCCCGGTATGGGCGAAATGCGGGCCACGGCAGAAATCCTGCCAATTGCCATGCCAATACATCCGCAGATCCTCGCCTTCGGGGATGCGGTTGATCAGTTCGACCTTGAACGGTTCGTTCTTGTCTTCATAGAATTTGACAGCACGGGCGCGGTCCCAGACTTCGGTTTTCACCGGGTCGCGGGCGTTGATGATCTGCTTCATCTTGGCTTCAATCGCGCCAAGATCTTCCGGCGTGAACGGCTCGGCGCGGTCGAAATCATAAAACCAGCCGTAATCGCGCACCGGGCCAATGGTGACTTTCACATCCGGCCAGATTTCCTGCACTGCGCGGGCCATGATGTGGGCTGCGTCGTGGCGGATCAGCTCCAGAGCCTGCGCATCATCGGCCAGCGTGTGGATCGCGATGCTGGCATCGGCGTGGATCGGCCATTGCAGATCGAAATGCGCGCCGTTGACCGTGGCCGAGATCGCCTTTTTGGCAAGGCCGGGGGCGATACTTGCAGCCACTTCAGCAGCAGTCACGCCAGCGGCGTAATCGCGCTTATTGCCATCAGGGAATGTGAGCGAAATCTGGGACATATCGTCCTCCTCGTCGTTTTGGCGCCTACGAAACGCCCGGTTGCGGGTTATGTAAGCGGGGTTTTGCCTATGCCCCGTGGCCTTGTCAACCGTGGCCCGCTATGGTGAAGAAAAAGTGAGGCAGCATGACCGAACCGCACCAGTTGACCACAAAGCAGGGCCGCCGGATTGCCTATCATTTGACGCCGGGGCAGGGGCCGACCGTGGTGTTTCTGGGCGGGTTCAAATCCGACATGACCGGGACCAAGGCGATTTATTTGCAGGATTGGGCCGAGGCTGCGGGGCGTTCGTTCCTGCGCTTCGATTACTCGGGGCATGGCGCCTCATCGGGCGACTTCCTTGACGGTGCGATAGGCGATTGGTTTGAAGATGCCTTGGCGGTGATTGACGCTGTGACCTCAGGGCCGCTGGTGCTGGTCGGCTCGTCGATGGGCGGCTGGATTGCGCTGCTGGTTGCCCGTGCGATCCCTGCGCGGATTGCGGGGCTGGTGGGGATCGCGGCAGCGCCGGACTTTACCGAAGACAGTATGTGGGCCGATTTCACCGATGCGCAACGCGCTGAAATCATGGCGAAAGGTCAGATCGCCTTGCCGTCTGAGTATTCCGACGCGCCCTATATCATCACCCGCCGCCTGATTGAGGAAGGCCGCAATCGGTTGGTGTTGCGGGATCCGCTTGCCCTGAACTTTCCCACCCGCCTGCTGCAAGGTACAGCCGATATCGACGTGCCGCCCGCCGTGGCGCTGCGGCTGTTGGATCATGCGACGGGGCCGGATATCCGCCTGACGCTGGTGAAGGACGCAGATCACCGCTTTTCCACCCCCGCCTGCCTTGCTCTGATCACCGATGCCATCACTGATGTGCTGGAAAGCACGATCTGATGCCGCATCCCGAACCCCTGGTGCTGATCCCCGGCCTGATGGCCGATGCGCGGCTGTTTTTGCCGCAGATGGTGCAACTGGGGGCGACGCGGGCGATGCAGGTGGTGTTGCCGACCAAGGGCGAAACGGTGGAGCAGATGTCCGAGGCCATCCTGCCCGGCCTGCCCGAGAAATTCGCTCTGTTGGGCCATGGCTTGGGCGGTGATATCGCGCTTGATTTGATCCGACGCGTGCCTGACCGCGTCACCCGCGTGGTGCTGATGGCGACCGATCCGCTGTCCGAACCGCCGCAAGCCGCCGCCGCCCGCGAAGCGCGGATCGTCGCCGCGCGGTCGGGGCGTTTGGCCGAGGCGATGTGGCAGGAAATCCCGCTGTCGGCCATTGTCGCGGCAGACTGGCGCGATGAGATCATGGCACTGGTGCAGGATATGGCGATGGGTCTGGGTGAGGGCGTGTTCCTGCGGCAATCCCGTGCTTTGCAACGCCGCCCGGATCAGCAGAAAACCATGCGGCGGGTCAAACTGCCGGTTTTGGTGATCGCGGGCGAGGCCGATACTTTGGTGCCGATGCGCCGGCAGGAATTCACCGCCAATCTGATGCCCTATGGCAAGCTTTTGGTGATCGAGGCTGCCGGGCATCTGGCAAGCCTGGAACAGCCCGAGGTGGTGTCGAAAGCCATCGAGGACTTTCTCGCCGGTCCGATGATGCTGCGATAAGACAAAGGCCCGAAGGTTTCCCCTCGGGCCTTTTATCACAACAACAATCGGTTATCGGCCCGATTTTACCGAGGCCAGTCGCATGACAGTCGCAGACGGTGCATCGGCAATCGGTGCCGTCGCAACAGGCGCTTCCGAGATTGGCGCTGCAACAACGGGTTCAGAAACAACCGCTGCGGCAACCGGGGCTGCGCCCGAATTGGCGTCAATAAACGACAACACCAGTGGCCGGATGTTCAGACGCCAGCTTTTGCCCGCGAAGATGCCGTAATGGCCAGCGCCCGGTTCCAGATGCTGCGCTTTCATGCTGTCGGGCAAGCCGGTCAGCATATCCAGCGCGGCAACGCATTGGCCGGGGGCGGAAATGTCATCCTCAGCGCCTTCGACCGTCATCACCGCAACGCGCGAGATTGCCCCGATATCCACCAGCTTGCCTGCGACGACGAACTCGTTCTTGGCGATTTCGCGGTTTTTGAAGATCCGCTCTACCGTGGAAAGATAGAACTCGGCAGTCATGTCCATCACCGCCAGATATTCGTCATAGAAGCGGTTATGTGCATCGTGTTCGGAAGCGTCCCCCTGCGCGATCCGCATGATCTGATCGTTGAAGGCTTTGGAGTGCCGATCGGCATTCATCGACATGAAGCTTTGCAGTTGCAGCAAGCCCGGATAGACCAGACGTCCCACGCCTTTGTATTTGAAGCCAACGCGCTGGATGGCGATCTGCTCCAACTGGCCCATGGTGATTCGGCGGCCAAAGTCGGTTACGTCTGTTGCCGCTGCATCGGGGTCAATCGGCCCGCCGATCAAGGTCAGGCTGCGCGGCTGTGCATCTGGATCTTCTGCGGCCAGATAGGCCGTTGCGGCCAAGGTCAAAGGGGCTGGCTGGCAGACCGCGATCACATGGGTGTCCGGCCCCAACGCGCGCATGAAATCAACCAGATACAGCGTGTAGTCTTCAATATCGAACTTACCCGCCGACACAGGAATGTCGCGGGCGTTGTGCCAGTCGGTGATATAGACATCCGCATCCGGCAGCAGGCTGGAGACGGTCGAGCGCAGCAGTGTGGCATAATGTCCTGACATCGGCGCCACCAGCAGCACTTTGCGCGCCATAGCCGCCCGCCTGCGCACCTTGAACTGCATCAGGCTGCCGAACGGGCGATCCACCACGGCGACCACGTCAACCAGATGGTCCTGCGCATCCGGGCCGGGAATCGAGCGGATACCCCAGTCTGGCTTGGTCACCATGCGGCCAAAACTGCGCTCGGTCACTTCGCCCCAGGCGGCGATCACGTTCAGCATCGGGTTCATCGTCATCGAGAACGCCGGATAAGAGGCCATGGCGCGCGCGGTGGCACCCATCCACTCATTGGTGTTACGAATGCTTTCCATAAGGTCGTAGGTCGCCATATACTTCATCACGACTCCTTGCGGGGATAGGGCCCCGGCCCTCTTTTCGCGGGGCCCCTGGGAGGGGGCGGCGCGATGCTGCACAGCAGAAAGAATAGGGGCTAAAGATTAACATGACAACCGAAGACAATGCCGCAGGCGCTAAATTGGAGAAGATGACTGCCAATCTCGCCAAAATCGAAGCATTGTCAGCGCGTTTGATGGCGGCTTTAGCGAGTAAAAAGTCTTCCGACCCCGGCGTGCAAGGTCCGGGGCAAGACATGTATATGAAAGCCGCCGCTGCCTATCTGGCCGGAATGATGCAGAACCCGGCCAAGGTGCTGGAGCATCAGATCGCCTATTGGGGCAAGACGATGAAGCACTACGTCGAAGCCCAGCAGGCCCTGGCCTCGGGTGAGCTGAAGGCCCCCGCCGATTCAGGCCCAAAAGATCGCCGCTTTTCCAATCCGCTCTGGGATACCCACCCTGCCTTCAATTATCTGAAGCAGCAGTATCTGTTCAACGCCGAGGCCGTGCAGAACGCTGTCGGCGATATGGAATCCATCGAGCCCGGCGATAAAAAGCGTGTCGAGTATTTCACCAAGCAGATCGTCGATATGCTGTCACCGACCAATTTTCTGGGCACCAACCCGGATGCGTTGGAAAAAGCCGTGGCAACCGATGGCGAAAGTCTGGTGCGCGGGCTTGAGAACCTTGTGGCAGATATCGAGGCCAATAACGGCGAACTCGCGGTGACTTTGGCTGATCGTGAGGCGTTTGTATTGGGCGAAAACATTGCCACCACCCCCGGTGCCGTGGTGTTCCGCAACCGCATGTTGGAATTGATCCAGTACAGCCCCAGCACCGAAACGGTTTTTGAAACCCCGCTGCTGATCTTCCCGCCGTGGATCAACAAATTCTATGTGATGGATCTGAAACCGCAAAACAGCCTGATCAAATGGATCGTCGATCAGGGTTTCACGCTGTTCGTGGTTTCTTGGGTCAACCCCGACGCAACTTACGCCGATGTCGGCATGGATGATTATATCCGCGAAGGCTATCTGACCGCGATGGCCGAAGTGCGCCGCATCACCGACGAAAAACAGATCAACGCGGTCGGCTATTGCATTGCGGGCACCACCCTCAGCCTGACCCTGTCGCATCTGCACCGTGCGGGCGACACCTCGGTGAAATCCGCGACCTTCTTCACCATGCTGACCGATTTCTCTGATCCGGGTGAGGTGGGCGTGTTCCTCGACAATGACTTTGTCGATGGCATCGAACGCCAAAGCCTCAATGACGGCATGTTGTCGAAGACCTTCATGAGCCGCACCTTCAGCTATCTGCGCTCGAATGATCTGATCTACGGCCCGGCGATCAAAAGCTATATGATGGGCGAGGCTCCCCCGGCGTTTGACCTGCTGTATTGGAACGGCGACGGCACCAATCTGCCGTGCAAAATGGCGATCGAATATCTGCGTGGGCTTTGCCAGGATGATGGCTTGGCGCAGGGCACCTACAAGGTGTTCGGGCATAACGTCAGCTTGCAGGACATTCAGATCCCGGTCTGCGCCATTGCCTGTGAGACCGACCATATCGCGCATTGGCGCGGCAGCTTTAACGGCTTCAAACAGATGGGCTCGGCGGACAAGACCTTTATCGTTTCTCAGTCCGGCCATATCGCGGGCATCATCAATCCGCCCTCGAAAGGCAAATACGGCCATTACACCAACGCCGGCCCGGTGGCAGGCGCGCCGGATGATTGGATGGCCAGCGCAACCTTCAATCAAGGCAGCTGGTGGCCGCATTGGGGGGCATGGCTCGCCGCGCAGTCCGGTGCACAAATTCCCGCGCGGATACCGGGTGATTCGGTGCGTCCGGTGCTGTGTGCAGCCCCCGGCACATATGTGTCGCAGCAGCCGAACTCGCCAAAGGGTTGAGTTTGCACGGCTTTCCCTAGCGGCAGCCTGCGCGCGCCCTGCGACACTGTCATTGCTGCGTTGCAGAAAATTCACTTGCAATGCTGCACCGCAGCATTTATATCTGGGTCATCGAAAAGCGGGTTATCTCCCGCACACCTGTAGGAGCATAAAATGACCAATGCGAATGATTTCACCAAAGTCATGCAAGACATGATGGCAAAGTTCCCGGTTGACGCTTCGGCGTTCCAGAACGCATTCAAGACCCAAGCCGCATTTGGCGAGAAACTGTCGAAAGTGGCTCTGGAAGCTGCTGAAAAGTCGACCGAAATCTCGTCCAAGTGGGCAAAAGAGACCATCGCCAAGCTGTCGGGCGCTGCCAAAGCGAAAACCGAGCCGGCTGACTACACCAAAGCTGCAACCGACTTCGCTTCGGCTGCTGCTGAACTGGCTTCGGAAAACATGGCTGCTTTCGCTGAAGTTGCGAAAAAAGTGCAGATGGAAACCGTCGAGCTGCTGTTGGCTGCTGGCAAAGACGCCTCGGCTGAAGCTTCGGCTGTTGTGAAAAAAGCCACTGACGAAGTGACCGCTGCGACCAAAAAAGCCACCGCAGCTACCGCTGCCAAGTAATCCGCAAGGATCGCGCATCCCAATTTCCTCCCTAAGTGGGGATGTGCAGGGCGGGCCATTGTGCCCGCCCTTTCTTTTATGCTGCAGCTGCAAAGCGGCTGAAACTTGCAAATATCAGAAAACCGCTGCCTCTCGCGGCGCGAGAACGCGTTTTTTGATACTTTTACTTCCATGACCCTCTGAACCGCTCTAGACTTTCTCTGCACTGCAATATCTCGGGGAGAGAACTATGGCCGAACCTGCTAAGCCGCTGCTGATCAAGCGCTATGCCAGCCGTCGTCTCTATAACACCGAGACTTCTGATTATGTGACGCTGGAAGATATCGCAGGGTTTATCCGCGCGGGCCGCGAAGTGCAGATCGTTGATCTGAAATCCGGCGATGATCTGACCCGGCAATATCTGCTGCAAATCGTGGCCGAACATGAATCCAAGGGCGACACCGTGCTGCCCACCAATGTGTTGACCGACCTTGTGCGCAGCTACACCAGCAACATCCAATCCGTTGTGCCGCAATTCCTTGCTGCCAGCTTTGAGATGCTGCGCGATGGCCCCACCAAAGTGATCGAGAACATGAACGCGATCCCGAACCCGCTGACCGCGATGCCGGGGTTTGATCTGATGCGCAAGCAGCAGGAAGCGTTCATGAAAACTATGATGGGCGGCGTTCCGGGCTGGTCTGGCTCTGGTCCTGCCAAGGAAGACTCTGCGCAAGACCCGGCGGAAGAGTTGGCTGAGATCAAAAAGCAATTCGCCGAGCTTCAGAAGAAGCTGTCGAAGCTGTAGAATGGCCGAACAACAAGGTCGCGTCACGCTTTGGGGGATCGAGGTTTTCCTTGCCGTCGCCGAAGAGGGCGCAATTTCTGCGGCTGCGAAACGCTTGGGCGTCAGCCCCTCGGCGATCAGTCAGCAGTTGACCGGGCTGGAAACCGCTCTCGCCGCCGTGCTGCTGGATCGCTCCGCCCGGCCGATGCGGCTGACGCCAGCGGGCGCGATGTTTCGCCGCCATGCCCAAACAATCCTGAACGCCGAGGCCGAAGCCCGCGCTGATCTGGCAGTGGCGGATCTTTCCGGCCTGACCACGCTGCGGCTGGGAATGATCGAAGATTTCGATGCCGAGGTGACGCCAAGCCTGCTGTCAGCCTTGGCGGGCGAACTCAAAGGCTGCCGTTTCCTTCTTGAAACCGGGGCCAGCCACCGCTTGCTGGATCAGCTTGAAAGCCGCTCGCTGGATATCGTCGTCGCGGCTGATCTAGATTCCGGCACCGCCGATCAGGGCTGGCGCGAGGTGCATCCGCTGCTGGCCGAACCCTTCCTTGCCATCACCCCCAAGGGCCGCAGCCACACCGATCTACCGCTGATCCAATACACCGCCCGGCATGTGATGGGCCGCCAGATCGCGGGCCATCTGGCGCGGCAGAACCTGCGGCTGGCGCATCGCTTTGAACTCGACAGCTATCACGCGATTTTGGCGATGGTGGCAGGCGGGCAGGGCTGGACGATCCTGACCCCGCTGGCCCTGCACCACGCCGCCCGCTTTCACGGGGCTATCGACGTCGCACCCCTACCGTTCGAACCCTTGCAGCGCACCCTCTCGCTTTCCGCCCGCGAAGGTGTGCTGCGCGACATGCCGCGTCAGATCGCATCCCGTCTGCGCGGATTGATCGCCGCGCAAATCGTCGCCCCCGCGCAGGCGGAATGGCCTTGGCTGGGTGAGACGCTGCGGGTGCTTTAAGCTGGCTTTCGCCGGGGCAAGCGCTTAGGGCTGAGGAAATCAAAGGACATATCATGGCACTTTCCGATCTTCTGGCCCGCGCGGGCGATGCTTGCGAATTCTGTGGCGCAGCTGCCGATCTGGCTGCGGTCGATGTGCCGCCTGCGGGCGAGATCGCGCTTTGTCCTGCTTGCCGCGAGGATGTGCCCGCCGATGCTTCGCACTGGCGCTGTCTTGAGGGCGCGGCTTGGTCTGCCGAGCCTGTGGTGCAACTGGCGGTCTGGCGCAAGCTGGGGCAGTTGGCGGACCCTTGGGCCGTTGAGGCGCGCGAGGGGATGGTGTTGTCGGATGAGGTGCAGGGTTGGAGCGATGCCGCGGCCAAGGTCGAGCATCGCGACAGCAACGGGGTTTTGCTGGCGCATGGCGATTCCGTGATGTTGATCAAGGATCTGGTGGTGAAGGGCGCGAATTTCACCGCCAAGCGCGGCACGGCGGTGCGGCGGATTTCGTTGGTGGCGGATAATCCCGAGCAGATTGAAGGCCGGGTCGAGGATCAGCGGATCGTGATTTTGACGGCGTTTGTGAAGAAGATTTGAGGGCGGTCCACGCGTGGACAATCATCTTTCATCATTAATATCAATAAGTTACAAAGTTTCGTTCATAGTTTTTTAAGGTTTGCACGCCAAGGGGGGCGCGCATCCGCGTGATCAGCGGTGACGGACGGCGCGCAGAATACGCTTCCACAATGTGCCGCCCAGATAGCGGTTAGACACAACAAAATAGCCAATCAGCAGCACAAAGAACAGCAAAGCGGGCCCGCCCGTCAGCTGGAAGCCGCTTTCCGTCAGGCTTCCGGTGGCCCAAGCGATCAGCCAGCCGATCACCACGAAGGCGGTGATCAGATCAAGAATGAACGCAAGGATGATGCGCCAGCTTGCAACATAGGTTTCGGTCATGACGGTCCCCGGATAGGTCTTTCGGTGCAGGCTACGCGATCTTCTTATGGCCCGCAAAGTTTAATCCTGCCGTTCATCAGCCTTGGTTGCAGTGG
>NZ_JAXMJJ010000033.1:0-21238 GCF_034376685.1 Cypionkella sp. | reverse complement strand
AGTCAGACGCGCCCCGATTTCCCTATCGACAGTTGGCTGCATCACACCCCTGGCTCAACGGCCCTTGGCCTTATGAGCAATGAACCGGAAAACTCTGCCCCGCAGAGTTTTCTTTCGGTTCGGGTTTAACAGATGATCTGTTACGGCATGAAAAAGCCGCTCCCGGTTTCCCAGAGCGGCTTTCCATGTCTTCAATGATTACTGAAGCTTCAACGATTACTGAAGCTTCTGGCCGTTGGCGTAGAAGCCCTTGTCCTTGAACTCCAGCGTCGAGGTCAGCTCGTCCTTGTCGGCGGCTGCATTGGAGAACATCGCCACCATCATCTTGAAGCCCATCGCGTCATCGTTGGTGATCAGGCCCATCGCGACGAGTTTATCCAGCAGCGTGTTGCCGCCCACCAGCTTCAGATCCAGCTTGCCGGTTGGCAAAGGCACACCGGGGAAGGTGGTCTTGTCGCTGTTGTCAAAGGTGAAGGCACCCGCGCCGGTCAGCTCGGCCCCTGCGATCGAGGCTTTGATCTCGGTCACCTCCAGCGCGTTCAGATCACCAGGAGGTGCTTCGCCCAAAGCCGCCATCGCGGCCTCGTCGAACAGATCGGTGGTCATGGTAACCTTGCCCTTGGTGTCGATGATCACCGTGGCCGGATCATGCGGCAGGTTGCCCGCCGGATCGAACATGCCCCAGACCTCATCCGAGACGGTGAAGCCAACCAGCTTGGTCAGGAAGGCGAAATCTGCCGGAGCGCCGCTTTTGCCAACCGGCATCAGCATGTTGAACGCGGTTTCCTCATAGCCGAGTTTCAGCTCGGGGAACGGGATATCGGCGCTGGCAATCGTCAGGTTCAACGCCTTGCCGCCACCGCCGAATTGCAGATGCGTGGCATCCATCGCAAACGACATATCGCCGCCTTCCGAGCCGCCGGTGATCTTGGTCGGCTTGTCGTCTTCGGTGACCGCCAGATCGAAGGTCATCGCGCCGTGGCTGAAGCTGCCGTTGACCGCAAAGCCGCCTTGCAGCGCTGCGGCCAGATCGGCCATCTCTGCCGCGCCAAGGATGTTGCCGTTGGTATTGCCTGCAAGATCGGCGACGGTCGCGGTGAAGGTGCCATCGGTTTTCGCGCTGGCATCTTTGCCAGATCCGGTCAGCGTCATGGTCTTGACGGCGAAATCCGAGGTGACTTTCTTGGCGGCCTCGTCGCCCTCGACCAGATACTTGCCCGAGAGGTCGGTCAAAGCGATCTCAAAGTTGCCTTGCGCTTCGGCGGCGGCATCGGCGGGCTCGACCTTCACCGTCATGCTGGGGCCAGCAAATTCATAGTTGAGCGATTCAACGCTGCCGCTGGCGGTCACAACCATGTCGGGCTGGGTCAGGGTGATCTTCAGATCGGTCGGCACCGCACCGTCAATCTCTGCCGCAGCCGGAGCTTTCAGCGACATTTCATAGCTGTCCGAGGTGGTGACATCGACGCTGCCATCACCGTTGTCAGCGAAATCAATCTGGTCAATCGTGCTGATGAACGAGGTGCCGTCCTGATCATAGCTGATCGTCACGCCTTCGACGACCAAGGTGTCACCGTCACGCTCGGCACTGGCTGCGGTGATGGTCTGGCCCGCAGAGGCGCTCATGTCCTGCCAGTTTTGCCAGACTTCTTCGGGCGTTACATCGGCAAATGCGCTGGTTCCTGCAAAAAGGGCCAAGGCTGCGGTGCTGCCCGCAAGTTTCCAGTGTTTCATAATGAAGCCTTTCGGATGGAAATATCGCCCATAAGCATCTGTCTAAGTGCAGGCAGGGTCAAGGCTTTCCGTTCGGCGCGGTTTTGGATAAACGGAATTGTCATCTGGGCGTGAAGGAGGCGGAAATGCAGGGCAAGGTTGTGGTGATCACGGGGGCCAGCCGCGGCATAGGGGCCGCTGCGGCGCGGGCGTTTGCGGGCGCGGGGGCGTCGGTGGCGCTGCTGGCGCGGTCCGAGGCCGAGATTTCGGCTTTGGCGGCTGAGATCGGCCCGCAGGCGATGGCGCGGCGCTGTGATGTGGCGGATGCAGCCGACGTGCAGGCGGCATTGGCGGCGGTGGTGGCGCGGTTCGGGCGGCTGGATGTGCTGATCAACAACGCAGGCGTGATTGAGCCGATTGCCCGATTGGCGGACGCTGGGGCAGAGGCGTTTAGCGCGGCGATTGATATCAACCTGAAGGGCGTGTTCCACGGTATGCGCGCGGCTTTGCCTTTGATGAAGGCGCAAGGGGCGGGGACGATCATCAACGTGTCCTCCGGCGCTGCGGTGAACCCGCTGGAGGGCTGGGGCGGCTATTGTGCCAGCAAGGCGGGGGCGTTGATGCTGACCCGCGTGGCGCATCTGGAGGAAGCAGCACACGGCATCCGGGCGCTGGGGATGTCTCCCGGCACAGTGGCGACCGAGATGCAGGTGAAGATCAAGGCGAGCGGCGTCAATCCGGTCAGCCAGCTCGATTTCGCGGTGCATATCCCGGCGGATTGGCCCGCGAAGTGTCTGGTCTGGATGTGTGGGGCCGCGGCGGATGGCTATCTGGGCCGCGATGTATCGTTGCGCGACGAGGCGGTGCGCCGCGCGGTCGGGCTGATCGCATGATCGGCATCGCACGCGAAGGCGGGTTGCTGTTGCTGACCTTGCAGCGCCCCGACAAGGCCAATGCTTTGAGCCGCGCGATGCTGGCGGATCTGCTGGCGGCACTGGAAGATCCGCCGCAGGTGCTGATCCTGACCGGGGAAGGCCGGGTGTTCTCGGCGGGCGCTGATCTGGACGAGGCGCGCGCGGGGCTTGCCACCGATCCGATCTGGGACGCGGTGTCCAACCGCATTGCCAGCCTGCCCGGACTGACGATTGCGGCGCTGAACGGCACGCTCGCGGGGGGCGCGATGGGCATGGCTTTGGCCTGCGATTTGCGGCTTGCTGTGCCGGGGGCGAAGTTTTTCTACCCGGTGATGCGCTTGGGCTATCTGCCGCAACCCGCCGATCCTGGGCGGCTGGTGGCGCTGGTCGGTCCTGCGCGGGCCAAGCTGATCCTGATGGCGGGCGCGAAGATCGAGGCGGATGAGGCGCTGGCCTGGGGCCTGATCGACCGGATCTGCGCGCCAGAGGATCTGATCCCAATCGCCCGTGCCTTGGCCACGGATGTGCTGGCGGCCATTCCCGGCCATGCCAGTGCGATCAAGCGGCTGATCGGCTAGGCGGAATTCGCGCGAATTCCGGCACGATTTCTGCGCAGAAATCGTCTGTAGCGCCGCCGCAGCGCAGCGCTTCAAGGCCACGCGACGTTCGGGCAGGCTTGTTTTACCCATGTTTCTTTGACACTGGAGGGGGGTAAAGCGGGGGTCTTGGTATGGAACAGCAGTCGGAATTCGTCACCAACCTGATGGGCTGGCTTAATCAGGCCGGAGACGTGGCCCAAGGCTGGCTGCTCTCGCCTGCCGCATGGTCGCAGTTTGCCTTGCTGGCGCTGGCGGTGTTTGCGGCGATCTATGCCGCGCGCCGCATCGCGCCTTTGGCGCAGCGCGTGCTGGACCCCGGCGACAAAGACAGCCTGATCGCCACCACCCTGCGCTTTGCCTTGCGGTTTTTGCCATTGCTGATGCCGGTGCTGGCCTATGGCTTCACCGCCTTGGGCGAGGAAGTCACGCGGTCACTGTTCGGTTCGGGCGATGTGATTGCCTTCGGCAAGCGGGTGTTTTTCTTCCTTGCCGCGCGGTTGTTCGTAAGCCAAGTGCTGCGCGATCCGTTCCTGAAATTGCTGGGCAAATATGTGCTGGTTCCCGTCGCGGCGCTGTATGCGGTGGGACTGCTGGATGACATTTCGCTGCGGCTGGAAGAAACCATCATCGCGCTGGGCAATATCCGGTTTTCGGTGATGGCGCTGATCCGCGGGCTGATTGCGGGCGGCTTGCTATTCTGGCTTGGGTCGTGGTCAAACCGCCAATCCGCCGATTACATCAAGAAACAGGAAGAACTCCGCCCCGCCACCCGCGAATTGGCGGTGAAGGCGACCGAGGTGGCGATTTTCGGTGCCGCCTTCCTGCTGCTGATGAGCATCATGGGGATTGATCTGACCGCCGTGGCCTTGCTTGGTGGTGCGTTGGGTGTCGGCATCGGGCTGGGCTTGCAGCAGATTGCGGCGAATTTTGTGTCGGGGATCATCCTGCTGATCGAAGGCCAGACCACGGTGGGCGATTATGTCGAACTCGACGGCGGCGAGCGTGGAACCATCGTCAAGATGACCGCGCGGGCCTGCGTGCTGGAAACCTTTGACGGCAAATGGATCGTCGTGCCGAACGAGCATTTTGTCACCACGCGGGTGGTGAATTACTCGGACGCGGGCAGCGCCAACCGCTATGAGGCGGTGTTTTCGGTGGGCTATGACACTGATATCAACCGCGTGCCCGAGGTGATCGAGGCGGCGGTGCGGGCTTTGCCGTTTGTGCTGGAAAGCCCCGATGGCCCAGATTGCGAATTGCGCGGCTTTGGTGAAAGCAGCGTCGATTTTGCGGTGGAATACTGGGTGAACGGTATAGACGATGGCAAGAACAAATACGGCTCGGTGGTGCTGTTCGCGATCTGGAACGCGCTGAAAGCCGAAGGAATTGCGATGCCTTACCCGCACCGCATCATTGAAATCAAGAATGCGGAAATTAAGGGCGTGATGCCCAAAGGAAATGTCTAATGGATGCTTTGGTGATTGGCGCGGGGCCAGCGGGTCTGATGGCGGCGGAAGAACTCGCGCGGGCGGGGCATAAGGTGGTGGTCTGTGAGGCCAAACCCAGCCCGGCGCGCAAGTTTCTGATGGCGGGCAAGTCGGGCCTGAACATCACCAAGGATGAGGACCGCAGTTCGTTCATCGCGGAATATCGCACGGAATGGCTGCGCCCGATGCTGGCGGAATTTGGCCCGCGTGAGATGATCATCTGGGCGCGCGCCTTGGGGCAAGAGGTGTTTACCGGATCGACCGGGCGGGTGTTTCCGCGTTCGATGAAAGCCTCGCCGGTGCTGCGGGCATGGCTGAAGCGGCTGGAGGGCGCGGGCGTGGAGCTGCGGTCGCGCTGGCGCTGGGCGGGGTTTGACGGTGATGCGCTGGCGTTTGAGACGCCAGAGGGCGCGCAGGTATTGAAGCCAGCAGTAACGGTTCTGGCCTTGGGCGGTGCGTCTTGGGCGCGGCTCGGGTCGGATGCGGCTTGGGTGCCTTGGTTGGCTGAAAAGGGCGTCGAGATTGCGCCGTGGCAGCCCGCGAACATGGGCTTCGCGGTGGATTGGACGCCGCATATGGCGAAATTCTTCGGCACCGCGATCAAAGGCGCGGCCCTGCTGGTCGGCGATGCGCGCGAACGCGGCGAGTTTGTCATCTCGGCCAAGGGGATCGAGGGCGGTGGGGTTTATGCGGTCAGCCGTGCCTTGCGCGAGGGGGCTGCGTTGCGGCTGGACCTGATGGCAGATGTGTCGGGCGATGAGATTGTGGCGCGGCTTTCGCGGATGAAACCCGGTGAAACCTTGGCAAACCGCCTGCGCAAGCTGGGCTTGTCGCCCGCCGCTGTCGGCTTGGTGATGGAATTTGGCCGCGGGCTGGAGGCAGTCGCCGCCGTGAAGTCGCTGCCGATGAAACTGGCCGGTCCGCGCCCGCTGGATGAAGCGATCTCGGTGGCTGGAGGCGTCAAGCAATCGGCGGTGACGGAGGGTCTGGAACTCAAAGCCATCCCAGGCATGTTCGTCTGCGGCGAAATGCTGGATTGGGAGGCCCCGACCGGGGGCTATCTGCTGACCGGGGTTGCGGCAACCGGGCGCTGGGCGGGTAAAGCTGCCGGAGCGCGGCCTGTCGCGTAACGGCGGTCTTTCGGCGCGGGCCGTCTCGTGCTAGGGGCAAGATATGAACAACTTGCCCACAAAAGACCAGATCCGTCAGTGGATCCTTGAGAACCCCGGCCTGACCGGAAAGCGCGACCTTGCCAAAGCCTTTGGCATCAAAGGCGATGCGCGGATTGATCTGAAGCGGATGCTGAAGGAACTCGAAGCCGAAGGCGGCATCGAGAAGAAAGAGCGTCGCTACCGCGAACCCGGCGCGCTGCCCCCCGTGTCGGTGCTGCTGGTGCTGCCACCTGACAGCAACGGCGATCTGTTCGCGCAGCCTTTGGAGGCTGATGCAGGCGACACCCCGCCGCGCATTCTGATCATACCGCAAAAGGGCGATCCGGCCTTGGCGGGCGGCATGAAGATCCTTGCACGGCTGGCACCTGTGGGCGGACAGGATTACGGCTATCAGGCGCGGCTGATCCGGGCCTTGGGCTCAAACCCTCTGAAACTGCTGGGGGTTTTCCGCAGCACTGCCGAAGGTGGCCGGATTGTTCCCATCGACAAAGGCGTTGATAAGGAATGGAAGGTCGCCCGCGATCACACCTTTGATGCCCGCGATGGCGAGCTGGTTGAGGCAGAGCAGGTTGGCCCCAAGCGCCTTGGCCTGCCGCAAGCCCGCATCACCGCGCGGCTCGGCGACCCCAACGGCCCGCGCGCCGTCAGCCTGATCGCCATCCACCAGCACGGCATCCCCGATCAATTCCCCGATGCGGTGATCGCCGAAGCCGATGCGGCGCAACCGGCACCCTTGGGCAAACGCGAAGACCTGCGGCTGTTGCCGCTTGTCACCATCGACCCGATTGATGCCCGCGACCGCGACGATGCGGTCTTTGCCGAGGCTGATCCCGATCCGAAAAACCCCGGCGGCTTTCTGATCTGGGTCGCCATCGCCGATGTGGCCTATTACGTCCGCCCCAATTCCGCGCTGGACCGTGAGGCCCGCAAGCGTGGCAACTCGACCTATTTCCCCGACCGCGTGGTGCCGATGCTGCCGGATGTGCTGTCGGGCGATCTGTGTTCGCTGCATGAGCATGTGGATCGGGCTTGCCTTGCCGTGCAAATGCGGATCGACGCGCATGGCCAGAAGCTGAGCCACCGCTTCACCCGTGGCCTGATGCGCTCGCAAGGATCATTGCATTACGGCCAAGTGCAGGATGCGATTGACGGGCGGCCCGATGCCGTCACCGAACCGCTGCTGCCGATCCTGACCACGCTTTACGCCGCCTATGATGCCTTGAAAAAGGCCCGCGCCCTGCGGCAACCACTGGATCTGGAACTGCCCGAGCGCAAGATCGAGCTTTCCGACGATGGTAAGGTCACCTCGGTCGCCTTCAAGGCCCGCTTCGATGCGCATAAGCTGATCGAGGAATGTATGATCCTCGCCAATGTCGCCGCTACTGAGGAATTGGTGGCGCTGAAACGGCCCTTGCTGTTCCGCGTGCATGAGGAACCCTCGCCCGACAAGCTGGAATCCCTGCGCGAAGTGGCCGAGGCGTCGGGCTTTACCTTGGCAAAAGGCCAGGTGCTGAAAACTGCGCATCTCAACCGGCTGCTGGCGCAGGCGCAGGACACCGAATTTGACGAGTTGATGAACATCTCGACCCTGCGCTCTATGACGCAAGCCTACTACAACGCGCAGAATTTCGGGCATTTCGGGCTGGCCCTGCGCAACTACGCGCATTTCACCTCACCGATCCGGCGCTATTCCGATCTGATCGTGCACCGCGCGCTGATTTCGGCGCATGGCTGGGGCGAGGATGGTTTGTCGATCTGGGATATCGAGAACCTGAATGAGACCGCCAAGATGATTTCCGACACCGAGCGCCGCTCGATGGTGGCGGAACGCGATACCAACGACCGCTACCTTGCGGCCTTCCTGTCGGAACGGGTCGGCAATGAATTTGCCGGGCGGATTTCCGGCGTGCAGCGGTTTGGGCTGTTCGTGAAGCTGGACGAAACCGGGGCGGATGGGCTGGTGCCGATCCGCTCGGTCGGGCGCGAGTATTTCCACTACGATGCGGATCGGCAGATGCTGGTGGGGTCTGACACCGGGGTTGAAATCGGCATCGGTCTGCGGGTGACGGTGCGGCTTGCCGAGGCCACGCCGATGACCGGCGGCATCGTGCTTGACCTGCTGAGCATCGAGGGGGCCACCCTGCCGACAGGCCGGGCGAAACCGGGGCGCTATCAGCCGCGCAAACCGGGCAAGTTTGCCGCGAAAGATGCCGCGACCCAGCGCAAAGTCACGCGCAAGCGGCGGTAGGGCAGGGCGATGTTGCGCGGTGTTATCTTAAGCTTTGCGCTGATGGCGGGGGCCGCACTGGCGCAAGAGGCTGATCAGATCGGGACAGAAGCGGGGGCGGGTGAGGTGATCGAAAACGGCAGCGCGGCCGGATTGCAGGCGTGGATGACAGGCTTTCGCGGCCGGGCCTTGGCGGCGGGGATTTCCTCGGCCACCTTTGATCAGGTGATGCCGGGGGTGGCGTTTCTACCCAATGTCATAGAGCGCGATCGCAAGCAGGATGAGTTCACCAAGACGATCTGGGATTACCTCGACAAAGCCGTGTCGGAAGATCGCATCGTGGCCGGGCAAAAGGCGTTGCGGGCGCATGGCCCGCTGCTGGATCAGATTGAAGCGCGCTATGGCGTGGACAAACATGTGGTTCTGGCGATCTGGGGGCTGGAAAGCGCCTATGGTCTGGTGCGCGGCGACATTGACACACCCAGCGCCTTGGCGACGCTCGCCTATGACACAAGGCGGGCTGCGTTCTTTGAGGCCGAGTTGATTGCCGCGCTGCAAATCCTGCAATCGGGCGTGGTGAAACCTGCCGCGATGGTGGGAAGCTGGGCCGGAGCGATGGGGCATACCCAGTTCATGCCCTCGTCCTATCTCAAGCTGGCGGTGAAGTTTGACGGCCCCGGCAAGCCCGATATCTGGGGCGATGATCCGAGCGATGCCTTGGCCTCTGCCGCCGCCTATTTGGCCAATGCAGGCTGGAAAACCGGCGAACGCTGGGGCGATGAGGTGCGCTTGCCCGCAGGCTTTGACTATGGCTTGGCCGGGGATCGCACGCAAAAGCCGTTGAGCACTTGGGCTGAACTGGGTGTCACGCGACCTGATGCAACGCCGTTGCCCGCGACAGGTTGGGCCGCGCTGCTGCTGCCCGCAGGGGCGCGCGGCCCGGCCTTTCTGGTCTACGACAATTTCGCCGCGATTGAGACCTATAACAAAGCCGACAGCTATGTCATCGCCGTAGGCCATCTCGCCGACCGCATCGCAGGCGGCGCTGCGTTCAAGGCCAGCTGGCCGCGCGATCTGCGCGCGCTGACGCTGGAGGAACGCCGCGAAATGCAATCGCTGCTGCTGACCGCAGGCGTCTATGCCGGCACAGCCGATGGCAAAGTCGGCCCGCTGACCGTCGCTGCGGTGAAAGCCTTCCAACGCAAGCATGGGCTGGTGCCGGACGGCTACCCAAGCCTTGAGATCCTGCAAGCCCTGCGGTGACCGGAACCGGGGTGCCGCCTCGGGGCCCATCGAGGGCCCGCTCGGCGGCGCTGCCGGGGACAGGTGCGGAATCGTGTGCGGGGCCGAGATGTTGAATTTGAGTATTTGAGAAAGAGCAACGCAAAGATCGCGCCCCAGCCACGCGGCACCGGTCCGATCCGCTGGAAGCTATGCAGGCGGGCCGGGACGACTTGCTCTTTACGGTCATCGGGACTCCTCCCTGTACCGCAGCTTCAGTCTCGCGGCTTTGCGTTAAATTTTCGTTAAGGCGCACTGTCGGCGTGTTTCGAAACAGACCCCACGCGCTTCCGCTTCACGCGAATGCGATTTTCGATCCTTTTGCCCGCGTGCAAATCTGAGCTTCCCTAAGCCGAGTTGCTCTTTGGAAAATACTCAAACACACCGCCACCGCCCTGCACGCGGTTTGACGCTGCTTCCCCGGCAGCGCCGCCGAGCGGGCCCTCGATGGGCCCCGAGGCGGCCTCTGTTCCTGATCAGATCAAGGCACTCATTTCCGCCCAGTCAGACCAAAGTCTGTTCCCGTCCTGAAAGCGTTGACTATACTGAACCCCTAGTCTCAACCCGGAGTCCACCCATGCGTTTAGCCACCAAAGCCCTAGCCACCGCACTGACCCTGTTCGCAGGCATCGCCTTTGCCGAAGTCGAGGCCACCGATCCCTTGGTGATCGCCCAGAAAGATCTGATGAAATCCTTCGGCGGTGCGGCCAAAACCTTGGGCGGGATGGCCTCGGGTGAGGTGGCGTTTGACGCTGCCGCCGCCGAAGCCGCCAAAGCCAAGCTGATTGCCGGATCGGCCGATATTGCGGTGAAGTTTGAAAAGGCGGGCAGCGACCCGGCGTCAGAGGCCAAGCCGGAAATCTGGACCAACTGGGATGATTTCGTCGTGAAAGCGACGGCTCTGGGCACGGCCGCGACCGCGTTGGATGCCAGTTCGGCAGACGGCATCAAGGCCGGGATGGGCGCGATTGGTGGTGCCTGCAAGGATTGCCACACCACCTACCGCGTCGCGAGCAACTAAGGCATAAAACGGGTCGCCGGACATGGTCCGGCGACCCAGTCCCTAGCCGCAGGTGATCTGTGCTATCATCTCGGCAGCATTGACATGGATATTCAGCCGCTCGGCGGAATAATCCATCGTCACCGCCATGCCGGGGCGGATGATCCGCACGGTCGTGGCAAAACGCATGACTTCCAGCTTTCTGGCCGATTGCCCGACCAGATACTGCAAGCCGCTGGCGCCACAGGCGTCTTCCACGGGCGAAGGGTCGATCACCGGCGGTGTGGGTTCGGGCACGCATCCCATCAGGGCAAGCGGCAGGACAAGCAACAGGGGCGAGAAACGCATTGGGTCACCTTTGAATTGACTACCCGCAGGATAGCCGCAGGATCAGCTGATCGTTAGTCACTTCTGCATTCAGCCGGTTTGGCACCACTTCATCGGTGATTTCTTGCCCAGGCCACAATATCCGCAGCGGGCCTGCCAGCGCATGATCCGCAAGTAGCGTAAACGGCTGGCCCACCACGTCGATCAGCGCGGCAGCACCGCACAGATCGGGCTGCGGTTTCAGCATTTTTGATACTGGCCCCATCCGCACCTGCCCGCCGATCGCACAAGCCGCAAGGCAGGCCGCAGCCAGAATACCCAGCATGTTCCGGCGCAGCAAAGGGGAAAACAAGGCAACCATATGCGCGCGGAACTTCCTGCAAATTATCCCGCAGTCTTAGCCCGCCCCACGCCGTCGCAGCAACCACCAATGCGGCAACAACCCGAAACAGGTCGTTTCCAGCGTTGCAATTTTTCGCAGGGTGGCCCAGTTTGACGCAAAATTCATCTGCCCAATTCCCCTCGGAGGACCCCCCATGCGCACCCGTGCAGCCGTCGCCATTGCCGCAGGCAAACCGCTTGAAATCATGGAGGTCAACCTCGCCGACCCGAAAGAGGGCGAGGTTCTGGTTGAGATCAAGGCCACCGGCATCTGCCACACCGACGAATACACTCTGTCGGGCGCGGACCCCGAAGCCCTGTTCCCGGCGATCCTGGGCCATGAAGGCGCGGGCGTGGTGATCGCGGTCGGCCCCGGTGTGAAATCGCTGAAAGTCGGTGATCATGTCATCCCGCTTTACACGCCGGAATGCCGCGAATGCCCCAGCTGCCTCAGCCAGAAAACCAACCTCTGCACCGCCATTCGGGCGACGCAGGGGCAGGGGTTGATGCCGGATGGCACCAGCCGGTTCTCAATGCTGGATGGTACCCCGATCCACCATTACATGGGCTGCTCGACCTTCGCCAACCACACGGTTGTGCCGGAAATCGCGCTGGCGAAAGTGCGCGACGACGCGCCGTTTGACAAAATCTGCTACATCGGCTGCGGGGTTACCACCGGCATCGGCGCGGTGCTGAACACCGCCAAGGTCGAACATGACGCCACCGCCGTGGTGTTTGGCCTTGGTGGCATTGGTCTGAACGTCATTCAGGGCCTGAAAATGGCCGGCGCGCGGATGATCATCGGCGTCGATCTGAACAACGACAAGAAGGCTTGGGGCGAGAAATTCGGGATGACGCATTTCATCAACCCGAAGGAAATCGAAGGCTCGGTGGTGCAGGCGATTGTCGATCTGACCAAGACCCCGTTTGATAAGATCGGCGGCGCGGATTACTCGTTTGATTGCACTGGCAATGTCAAAGTCATGCGCGATGCGCTGGAATGCACCCATCGCGGCTGGGGTCAGTCGATCATCATCGGCGTCGCCCCTGCGGGTGCTGTGATTGAAACCCGCCCGTTCCAACTGGTGACGGGTCGGGTCTGGAAAGGCACCGCCTTTGGTGGCGCGCGCGGCCGCACCGATGTTCCGAAAATCGTCGATTGGTATATGGAAGGCCGGATCGAGATCGACAGCCTGATCACCCATATCCTGCCGCTGGAGGATATCAACAAGGGCTTCGATCTGATGCATTCCGGCGAGAGCATCCGCGCGGTGGTGGTGTATTGATCCAATGGGCAAGGCGTTGAATTTGCGCGCCCTTGCCCTGATCACCCTGTTGCAACCCGTGTGCCCCGTCTTTGCAGAGGGGGCACCGTTTCTCAGCTTTGAGCTGGGCGGGCAGACCTTGGAAATGCCGCCCGAAGCGATTGCCTCGGTGACGCTGCGCAAAGACTACAGCGATCTGGATGCGCTGGACGTCACGTTGATTGCCGCGTGGACGGCGCGGATGGCAGACTTCACCCAAAATCCGCAGGGTCAGATGATGGCCATCAAGGTCTGTGGCAAGCTGGTGGCCGAGCCCGCGCTGCAATCGCAAATCTCTAACGGCAGGTTCATGCTGAGCGGCGAGTATCAGACGGTCCATGCCGCGCATGCTGCTCTGGCGAAGAAAATGTGCCTGAACTGAGGGACTGAACAGCAAGCGCTTTGGCGGGATGAAAGCACACCAGACTGTAAGCAAACCTTCCCGCCCGGCATGAAACTGCCTATGCTTCGGTGGGTGATTTGGCTTGAAAGTGTTAAAACTTCCTTAAAAAATCATAGTCAACCCGTTAAAACAAAAAGCAAAATATTGGTCCCGAGTTGGGACCACCTACCAAAAGGCAAGCCGATGGCCGCGACTCCGGGGGTGAAGTTTCTCGAAAGCAAAGGGATCGCTTTCACCCTGCACCCCTACAGCTACGACCCGGATGCCGAGGCGGTCGGCCTCGCCGCCGCAGCGGCGCTCGGGCTGGACCCGAACCTCACCCTGAAAACCCTGATGGTCGAGGTGGACGGCAAGCCCGCCTGCTGCGTGATCCCTTCAGATCGGCAGCTGTCGATGAAAAAGGTCGCGACGGCGTTCCACGGCAAGGCGGCGGCAATGATGCCGCCGGTGAAGGCCGAGAAGTTGACCGGCTACCGCGTCGGCGGCATCAGCCCGTTTGGATCGAAACGCGCGGTTCCGGTGGCGATTGAAGCCTCGGTTTGCGGCGCGGCGAAGGTCTGGATCAACGCCGGCCAGCGTGGGCTGCTGCTGGGGATCGCGCCCGATCAGGCGTTGGCCAGTTTGGGCGCGCAAGCAGCGGCGCTGATCGCCTGAGTTCGGGTTGAACCTCCCCGCCCGCCCGTGCAGATTGGCGGCAGTATTGGGAGGATCACGATGAACGGTGCCGAAAGTCTGGTGAAAACGCTGCTGGCCTCGGATGTAGAGGTTTGCTTTGCCAATCCCGGCACGTCTGAGATGCATTTCGTGGCGGCACTGGATCGCCATCCCGAAATGCGCTGCATCCTGTGCTTGTTTGAGGGCGGGGTGTCGGGGGCGGCGGATGGCTATTACCGGATGTCGGGGCGGGTGGCGGCGACTTTGCTGCATCTCGCGCCTGGCTTCGGCAACGCCTTTGCCAACCTGCACAACGCCCGCAAGGCGCAGTCGGGCATTGTCAACGTGATGGGCGATCATGCGAGTTACCATTTGAAGCATGAAAGTCCGCTCAAAGGCGACACGGTTGGGATTTCTCAGGCGATTTCGCATTGGACGCGGGTTTCCGCTTCGGCCCCGGATGTGGCGGTAGATGGGGCGGCGGCGGTGCAAGCGGCGCGGTCCGCCAATGGGCAGATCGCAACGTTGATCCTGCCTGCCAATACGGCTTGGGAGGAGGCATTGGAGCCTGCGGTGGCGGCGGCTCCGCCTGCGTTGCGGCGGCCTCGGGCAGAGGATGTGCAGGCGGCGGCGCGGGCGCTGATGCTGCCGGGGGCGGCGTTGATGGTGGATGGCGCGGCGCTTTATAGCGATCTGGGGCAGGTGGCGGCGCGGATTTCGCGGGCTTCGGGCTGCACGCTGATGGCTCCGTTTTTCTCGGCGCGGTCGCGTCGGGGGGCGGGGTCGGTCAAGATGCAGCGGCTGGCTTATGAGGTGGATACCAATGTCGGCATCCTCGCGGATAAGTCGGTGCTGGTGTTGTGCGGCACGCAGCGGCCCACCGCGTTTTTCGCCTATCCGGGCAAGCCGAGCCTACCGGAATCGCCGGAGTGTCGGGTGATCGAGTTGTGCTCCATCGACATGGATTACGCTTGGGCGTTGCACGAGATTGCGCGGGAACTGGGGGCGTCGGAGGATCTGCCAGCCGAGACGTTTCAGGCGCTGACTTTGCCCGCGCTGCCTTCGGGGGCGATGAGCCTTGAGAAAGTCGGCCAAGCGATTGCGCATCTGATGCCGGAAGATATGGTTGTTGTGAATGAGGCGATCACCTCGGGCCAACCTGTGGGCCTGCCGATGGTCGGCGCGCGCGGCCATGATGTGCTGGTGACGATGGGCGGGGCGATTGGACAATGCCTGCCTGCGGCGGTGGGGGCGGCGGTGGCGTGCCCCGAGCGCAAGGTGCTGGCTTTGTCGGGCGATGGATCAGCGATGTATACGCTGCAATCGTTGTGGACGATGGCGCGCGAGGGCCTGGATGTCTGCGTGGTGATCTTCGCCAACCGTACCTACAAAATCCTGCATGGCGAGTTGGTGAATGTCGGCGTCGCAGATGTGGGCCGCAATGTGACGCGGATGTTTGACATGGTGGAGCCGTCGCTGGATTGGGTGGCTTTGGCGCAGGGCCATGGCGTGGCGGCGGTGCGGGCCACGACGGCGGATGAGTTTGTCAGCGCCTTTGCCGGGGCGATGGCCAAACGTGGGCCGTTCTTGATTGAGGTGGTGTGCTGATTGGCAAGCTGCGGCAGGGGGGCACACCCCCCACCTGATCTCCCGAAAAGGAAATCAAACCCCATGGACTATTTCTGCCAAGATGAAACCAGATTTTAGGCAAGTTTTAGGGTTTGCTTGCTTGGCAGTTTGCCCTATCCGCCCGCGGTTTTTTCGGGCATCACCAAAGAAAAGCGAGGGTGCCCATGTCAGCCAACATGACGACGATTGCCGGGCGGACGCCTCGGTTGGCGGTTTTGATCGACGCCGATAACGTGCCTGCGCGCAATGCAGTGGCGATTCTGGATGAGATTGCCAGCTTTGGCGACCCGTCGCTGCGCCGGGTGTATGGCGATTGGTCGTCTCAGGCCTTGACGCAGTGGAAGGAAGCCGCGCGCGATCTGGGGTTGGTGATGCATCAGCAATCGGCCAACACCAAAGGCAAGAATGCCAGCGATATTGGGCTGGTGATTGACGCGATGGATATTCTGCACGCGGGCAAGGTCGATGGTTTTGTGCTGGTGTCGTCGGACAGCGATTTCACCCGGTTGGCGAGCCGTATCCGTGAGGATGGTTTGCAGGTGATCGGGATTGGCGAGTCGAAGACGCCGGACAGCTTGCGGAAGGTCTGCAATCGGTTTGTATTCATTGAGAACATCGTCAGCGGTGTCGACGCGTTGGAAGTCAAGCCGGGTAAGCCCGACCCGACGCGCAGCGAGCCGGTGGCGACTGGCAAGCAATCGGCGGCGCAGGCGATTCCGCTGATCAGCGATGCGATGAAGAAGATCGACCCGGATCAGGATGACTACTCGTTGGGGCAGTTGGGGCAGGTGATCACCCAACTGCATCCTGACTTTGACCCGCGGTCGTATGGCTCGGCCAAACTTTCGGATCTCTTGCGCAAGACCGGGCGGTTTGAGGTGTTTCAGGGCCAGAACAACGCGATGAAGGTGCGCGACAAGGCTTAGTCCGCGATTTCCACCGTCGCCCAAGTTTCAAAGCACACGCCATTTGCCAGCGCCATGATGCCGATGGTGGCGCGGCCGCCGAGGCCAATGTCGCGACCGAAGACTTCGACGAACAGGTCGGACATGCCGGAAGACACCTTGTGCACGTCTTCGTATTCGGGCGTGCAAACCACGAAGTTCAGCGTGCGGACGATGGATTTCACTTTATCCAATGACCCCACGGCCTGCCGGATGCCGCCCAGCACGTTCAGCCCGGTCTGGCGGGCAGCGGCATAGCCTTGTTCGGTGGTCAGGTTCTGCCCCAAACGGCCCTTGTGGGTGATCTGGGTGCCGATTTGCGCGACATGACCCGACAAAAACAGCAGCGAACCAATCCGGTGATAGGGTTTCATCGTGCCATAGTCGGCACCGTAATAGCCGATTTTGTCAAAGTCGGGCAGATCCAGGCCCATGTGCAGGGCCATAGCTTCGGGTTGCATCTTAGCCTCCGATCAATTTGCGGGTAATCTCTTGGGGGGTCTTGAACAGCGCATCAGTGAGGCCATAGACGATGCCGCGCTCAGGCAGGTTGGGCGTGGTGCGAAAGGCAGTCGGGATCAGGGCTTTCATCGCAAGGCTCCGGCGCGGTTTCGGAAACTATCGTGACGGAGCTGGGGTTTGGCAAGCCTCAAGCCGGATCGACGTGCAGCCAGACGCCGCCTTCGGGGCGCAGGGTCAGGATCATCACCGGCTTCGGGTCGCGGCCGGGGATGCGGCTGAATTTGAAGCGGGCGAGCAGGGTGGCGAGGATGATCACCGCCTCTTGCAGCGCGAAAGAGGCACCAATGCAGATGCGCGGGCCGTCGCCGAACGGCAGATAGGCGAAGCGATCAATAGCGCGGGGGTCGGCAAAGCGGGTGGGGTTGAAGGCATCGGGGTCTTCCCACAGCGCGTGGTGGCGGTGCAGGGCGTAGATCGGCAGGATGATGGTGTCACCGCGGCGGACTTCGCGACCCAGCAGGGTGTCAGCGGTTTGCGCTGTGCGCGACAGGAAGGCGGCCGGGGGATACATCCGCAGGGCTTCATCGACGATGCGGCGGGTGAGGGCGAGGTTCGGTATATCAGCCACTGTGGCGGCACGGTTGCCTAGCGTGGCTTGCGCCTCGGTGCGGGCTTCAGCTTGGATTTCGGGGGCGAAGGCGCAGAGGTAAAGTGCCCATGACAGGGTGAGGGCGGTGGTCTCGTGCCCCGCGACGATGAAGGTCAGTAGGTTATCACGCAACTCGGCGGTGGACATTTGGCGCTGACTGGTGGGGTCTTCGGCCTTCAGGAGCAGGTCGAGCAGGTCCGGCGTGGGCTTTGCGCCGTCGCTGCGACGCTGGTCGATGGCAAGGTCTGCCACGCGTTTCATATCGCGGATACCACTGCTGGCCACCATGCGACCGGGGCGGGGCACCCAAGCGGGGGCACCAAGGATGTCGAGCAAGGAGATTTTGGCGGTCTGCCCGATATAGGTTTCAATCGCCTTGTGCACCGAGGCGCGGTCAAAGCCAGCACCGCCCGAGAAGGTCACGTCGGAGATCACCTCGAACGTCGCCGTCACCATTTCGGCAAACATATCCGCACCGCGCCCTACACTCGCGGCAATACGAGCGGCGGACCGCTCGGCTGCGTGGGTCATCACCGGGGCCAAAGCCGCGACATTGCGATGAGTGAACACCGGGGCTGCGGCGCGGCGCTGCCACATCCAATGCTCGCCTTCCGCCACGAACAGGCTTTCGCCGATGGCAGGGCCAAGGATCAGCTTGGTCACCAGTGATTTCGGGTAATCATTCACCCGGTCGCGCAGGATATGGCGCAACGCATCCGGGTCCATCACCATATGCCAGCGCTTTCCCGTGGTGCCGGACAGGATCGGCGCATGGGTGGCGGCTTCGGGGATCAGCTCCAGCACATTGCGTCGGGCGGCTTTCAGAGAACCCAAGATACCCAGCGGCGTGCTGCCAAGCGGGACGCGCGCAGGATTGGCGACGGAATGGGACATGTTGGTCTCCTTTGCACAGAAGATAGGCCGGGGGGGACCAGTGGCAAAGGGGACATTCGGGCGCATGATAGCTAAGCCCACAAATCGGAATTTGTCGGGGCAGGGGGCGTCTGGCAGATTGCGGTCTTCGATGGACCAAGCGGGGACGTGATGCAGATAGACCGGATTGCAGCTTTTGCTTTGGGCGATCAGGGCGGAAACCCGGCGGGGGTGGTTATTGGCGATGCCTTGCCATCGCAGGCGGACATGCAACGGGTGGCGCGCGAGGTCGGCTATTCGGAAACCGCCTTTGCCGCCCGCGACGGCGATCTGTGGCAGGTGCGCTACTTCGCCCCCGAATCCGAGGTGGCGTTTTGCGGCCATGCCACCATCGCGCTGGGTTGTGCCTTGGGGCAGCGGTTTGGCGCGGGGCGCTATGATCTGCAAACGTCGCAGGCGCGGATTTCGGTTGAGGCGACAGTGAGTGATGCCGGGTGGCAGGCGGTGCTGACCTCGCCGCCGACATGGTCCAAGCCGATGCCCCCGGCGTTGCAGGCGGATCTGCTGCGGCAGTTTGGGCTGAGCGCGGCCGATCTTGACCTCAATCTGCCGCCACATCTGGCGCATGCCGGGGCCACCCATGCTGTGCTGACGCTGCACAACCGCGCGACCCTTGCGGCGATGCACTACGATTTTGCGCCGACGCTGGCGCTGATGCAGCGCGAGGGCCTGACCACGATCAGCCTGCTTTGCCGCGAAGATGCCGACAGTTTTGTCGCTCGCAACGCGTTTGCGGTGGGCGGCGTGGTGGAAGACCCCGCCACGGGTGCGGCGGCGGCGGCCTTGGGTGGTTTGCTGGTCGATCTGGGTCGGGGCGCTGGCAGCTTTACCATCCGTCAAGGCGAGGATATGGGCGCGCCCTCGCTGCTCCACGTCACCGTGACCGGGCAAAAGGGCGATGGCGTGCGGGTAGGAGGGGCAACGCGCGATATCCGCCACGATGGCGGCACGGTCGCCGAGCGGGCTTGCGCCTCGGCGCGGGCTTCAGTCTGACCCTCGGGATTGCAGGTGCAGAGGCAAAGCACCCAACATAGAATGGGGGCGGTGGTGTCGTGCTCCGCGACGATGAAGGTGGGCAGACTAAGTATTGGTAGTTGCGGTTGCGCAGCAATGTTTGCAGGCAAGCTGATCAAATTTTCGTGTCACGCACCCAGTCTGCGATCCGCCAGTTCCAACCAATCTGCCGCGAGCGACGCGGGCGAAGGTAAGCCCAGTTCAGCAATCCTGCGGGCACGCCCAACACGATCCCGATCACCCCGGCCCAAGCAAATGTTGCCAGCGATACAAAGCCTAGCGAGAGCCCCGCGATCAAGACGACCCCGGCCGTGCAGGCCACCCAAAGAAGCACCAAGATCAAGCGCAGATACGGGAACATCACACCCTCCATCGCATTACGCAGATGTGTCGTCTGCCCTTTGGCAACGTCTTCGCGAGACAACGGTTCCCCGTCGCTGCGCTTGCGGTTGCTTTGCGTACAAAGCCCCGCTATCCCAAAAAGCAATGCCATCTGCCCCAAAGGGAATCGTTCATGCGTGTGCTTCGTTTGTTTGCTTTGGGACTGGGTCTGACCGCGCTGGCCGCCTGCCAGACCAATGATCTGAAAGAGCCGCCGGTGCCCTTGGGGGATTTCCGGCTGGGTCTGAATATTGCCGTCGCGGATAACGTGCAAAAGGTGCCGATCTCGCGCGATGCCAGCAAGGAAGATTGGGAAGCGGCGATCAAGAAGGCGGTGGATGACCGCTTTGGCCGCTACGAGGGCGACAAGCTTTACAACATCGGGATTTCCATCGACGGCTATGCGCTGGCCCCTCCGGGCGTGCCTTTGGTGCTGAAGCCGAAATCGGTGCTGGTTGTGACCGCCAATATCTGGGACGACGCCGCGCGCAAAAAGCTGAACCCCGAAGGCAAGCAACTGACGATCTTCGAGCATATGTCGGCGGAAACCGTGATCGGTTCCGGCGTGACGCAGAACAAGAAAAAGCAGATGGAGATTCTGTCCTACAACGCCGCGAAATCGGTGGAGAAGTGGTTGCTGGACAATCCTGAATGGTTTGGCCTGCCCGCAAAAGGCAAAGCCGCTGCGGCGGCAACGCCTGCCCCAGCTATCCCTGCCGCAACCACCCCTGCGGCACCGGTAGAGCCCGCTCCCGTGATCGTGGTAACGCCAAAGCCTGCTAAAGTTGCGCCCAAGCCTGCCAAGACACCGGCGAAACCGGCACCTGTGCTGCCGATTCCGACCATCCTGGTGCCAGCAACCGGGACGCCGTAATCATGCGTCTCTGCGTTATTTTGCTGAGTTTTCTGGCCCTGTTGGGCTGCACGCCACATATGCTGGAGGATCAGGCTGCGGCCAATCTGATCGTGCGCACTGTCACGGTTGATACTGCGGCGATCTCGGGCGTGGCCGGGCGCAAGATGGCGTTCGATGTGCCAGCCGCGCAGATCAACGCCGATCTGACGCAGGCTTTGCAACGCCAGCTGCGGGTGACGCCACAGGGCAACGCCGATGTGACCGTGACGGTGAAAGAAGTGCGGCTGATGTCGCGGATGCAGGAATTGATGCTGGGCGGGGCGAGCTATGTGAAAGGCACGCTCACCGTGACCGATGCCGCCACCGGTCGGCAGATCGTTGCCCCGACCGAGGTGTTCGCGACTTCGCAGCGCTTTCGTGTCGGCGGCCCGATTGGTGCCGTGGTCGCCCCCACCGCCAAGGATGACTATCTCCAGACGATTGAAAGCTTTGCGATGAATGTGCGGGTGCGTCTGTCGCCGCGCCGGGCGGTTGAAGTCGCCGCCGACAGCCCCGCCGCCAAAGCAGGCCGCGCAAAAGTCGCCCGCTAATCTGGGCAGTGGATGCGCCTGCGCCCCTTGATTTTCTTTTGCCAGACGGTTAAGTGCCCGCCCGTGTAGATTGGGCCTGCTTCCTGGGCCCGCAAAGATAGGGCGCCCCGACCATGGCAAAGGCAAAGTTTGAACGGAACAAACCGCACGTCAACATCGGCACGATTGGCCACGTTGACCACGGCAAGACCACTTTGACGGCAGCGATCACCAAATACTTTGGTGAATTCCGCGCCTACGACCAAATCGACGGTGCTCCGGAAGAGCGCGCGCGTGGCATCACGATTTCGACCGCGCACGTCGAATACGAAACCGAAG
>NZ_JAXMJJ010000032.1:0-3395 GCF_034376685.1 Cypionkella sp. | reverse complement strand
GAAGCCGAAGAAGGCGCGCGTCTGGCAGCGGCTTTGGGTAGTTGTAGCTGCCTGATGATGGGCAATCACGGCATATCAGTCAGCGGCGTTACAGTGGCCGAAGCGTTTGAGAAACTATATTTCTTCGAGAAAGCCGCGCAGACCTTGATGATCGCCTATGCCAGCGGCCAGCCTTTGAACGTGCTGTCGCATGATGTTGCACAAAGGACAGCTGCGGGCTGGCATGACTACAGCGGCATGGCCACAGCGCATTTTGACTATCTGAAATCGCAATTGGACAGAACGGACCCATCTTGGCGCGACTGAGTTTGGCAAAATACGGGTCGGGTGCGCGACCTCACAATCACCAGTCTGGCACGACTTAAGCTTGGATGTGGTTATGGCCAGCCTCACAACGCATTTCTGAACCGGCCACTCGCGTGTGAGAAATACGTCCTAGTCGATTGGCGCAGCGCCAAAGGCATCGGCATACCTCTCCGCTTTTCTCTCAGCGATAGCCCGCAGCTTGCAATTCGAAAAGTTCGGCATAGCGGCCGGATTGGGCAAGCAGTTCCGCATGGGTGCCAGAGGCCTCGACGCGGCCGTCAGCCAGCACCAGAATTCGGTCAGCCATCCGCACCGAACTGAAGCGGTGTGAGATCAGGATGGCGGTCTTACCGGCGCTGAGTTCCTTGAAGCGCTGGAACACTTCAAACTCTGATCGCGCGTCAAGGGCGGCTGTCGGTTCATCCAGGATCAGCACCTCGGCCCCGCGCATATAGGCGCGGGCGATGGCCAGCTTTTGCCATTCGCCGCCGGAAAGTTCGACGCCATTGCGAAAGCGCTTGCCGATCATCTGGTCATATTGCTTCGGCAGGCCGTTGATCACCTGATCGGCCAGACTGCGGCGGGCGGCGTCGATGATGCGGGGGCGGTTGTCGCGTTCTTCAATCCGGCCCACCGCGATGTTGTCGGCGGCGCTGAGATTATAGCGCATGAAATCCTGAAAGATCACCCCCATTGCGCCGCGCAAGCCGTCAAGATCATACTGGCGCAGATCATGGCCATCCAGCGTGATGCGGCCTTCGTCGGGATCGTAAAGCCGCGCCAGCAGTTTCACGAGGGTGGTCTTGCCCGCACCGTTTTCCCCCACCAGTGCCAAAGTCTCGCCCGCCTGCAGGGTAAAGTTCATGCCGCGCACCGCCCAACGCTCTGCCCCCGGATAACGGAAGCCGACGTTTTCAAACACAAAACCCGTGCGGATCGGATTGGGGAAAGGCAGGGCATCGGGGGCGGAGAGGATCTCGGGCTCGACCTCGAAGAAGCTGAACAGATCGTCGAGATAAAGCGCCTGTGCGGCGGTGGAGGAAAACGAGGTCAGCAGGCCCTCCAGCAAGCCGCGCAGACGCAGGAACGAGCCGGACAGGAAGGTCAGGTCGCCCAGTGACAACTGCCCCGCCAGCGTTCCCGCGATGATCCAGGCATAGGCGGCGTAATAGCCCAGCGTGCCCAGCGCTGTCAGCACGCCGCCCCAGAGTGCGCGCTTTTGTGCGATCGTGCGGCTTGCGGTGTAGAAGCTTTCCGACAACTCGCGATAGCGTTCGGTGAGAAATCCGTTCAACCCGAAGATCTTGACCTCTTTGGCGGATTCGACACTCGCGGCAGTCTGGCGGACATAGTCCAACTCACGCCGTTCCGGGGTGCGGCCAAAATCCAGCGAATAGCTCTGCGCGTTGAAATGCGCCTCGCCGATAAAGGCCGGAATCAGCGCCAAGGCCAGCAACAGGATCAGCCACGGATTGAAGATCACCAAACCTGCGGCAAAGGTCGCGACGGTGAGAAGGTTCTGCATCTGGGTGAACAGCAGGCCCATCAGCGTCATCCGACCGCTGGCTTGCCTGCGCGCGCGCTCCAGCTTGTCTTGAAACTCGGCATCCTCGAAATCTTCCAGATCGAGGGTGGCCGCGTGTTCCATCAGCCGGATCGACGACGACATCGTCAAACGGTCCGACAGCAGTGTGTCGACCAGCCCGACGATACGGCCCAGCACATCGGACAGGATCGCAAGGGCGAGTTCGGCCAGAACGTAGCTGATCAGCAGTCCGAGGGCATCACTGTTCCACCAACCCGCCAGATCAGTCGGACGGTCCGGCAGCGCCGAAAGCCGCACGACTTCGTCGATGATCAACTTGCCAATCCACAGCGCCGCCACCGGAAGCACCGCCCGGATCAAGCGCAAAACCATTGAGACCAGCATAAGCGACGGGCTGGCCTGCCACACGAGCGTCAGAAACGGCCAGATATTACGCAGAGCAGAGAAACGCGCGCGAAACGTGGTGGGGGCGGAGGCAGGGGGCAGACGAGCGGAATTCACGCGGATTGGGTCTCCTTTGATCCGCAGACACTTTGACAGAACGCACGAGCCCAGAACAGTGCGAACCGACAATCGGGGCTGGGTGGGTAGGTCGGCGGGGGTCTGCTGCCCCTGTCGGGGGCTTGCGAGACGGTTCTGTGATAGGTGTGGTGATGTTGCCGCTTCTCAGGTGCGCGTATCGCAGCCACTCAGCGGGTGGCTTCCATAAGTTCGCTGCTGCTTGGCTAGGCTTCAGGCTCGCGGTGCGAAACCGGCGATTTCCAGCACGATCATGTCATGATCGGACAGTGGTCTGCCGACTGCGTCCGTTGAGGCGACGATGTGACACTGCGCAGCCTGCAATCCGCGTGTCAGAAACCAGTCCAGCTTCATCGCCCGGTCGGGCCAGCGGGTGATCAGGCTTGGCCGCGTGGTCATGGTGGTTTCGGGGCCGCCGTGGATGGTGAAACCCCGGCCCGTCGCGTGATCAAACAACGTCTCATCCCGCCAATCGCCGCCGATGTGGTTGCCGGTGTTTAGATCGCCGCCGATCAACAGCGGCAGATTGGGAAACGCGGTTTCCAGCGCGTCGATCAGAAACCGCAGCTGTGCTTCCCGCTGCGCAGCATCCGCGTTGCTTTCCAGATGGGTCGAGACCATCACGACTGGCCCCGCCTCGGTTGCAACCAGCGCGCCAATCGCCATCCGCTCGCCCAAGCGCGGCTGATCACCGCCCGACAGAAACCAGAACCGCTGCCCCGGCAGACGCAGCAGAAAAGGGCGGACCAACGGCATGGCCGCCAGTACCGCGTTGCCGTGAAAGCCCGCGCGGTTATGTGTATCGGTGCAGAACTCAAGCTCGGTTTCAGAGCCTAGCCCGAGTTCGATGAATTCGACACCATAGGCAAAGGCCATGCTAAGTGCTGCTGCGACCTCTGCCGTGGTGTGGGCTTGTGCTGTGCGAGCCATGCCATTGTCCATCTCTGACAGCAACACCACCTGCGCACCCGTGCCTGCGATCTTGGCAGCACTTGCGGCGGGGAACAGGCAACGCTCCAAATTC
>NZ_JAXMJJ010000031.1:0-14517 GCF_034376685.1 Cypionkella sp. | reverse complement strand
TGGGAGGCACGGAGGTTCTGATGCGCAACAGCGGCGATCATGACGGCGAACGTGGCTGCGCCGCCGCCGATGGAGTAGGCCAGAACAGCTCCCCACCATGGCGCACCGACGATAAGCGACATCAGACTGGCCAATGCACCCACTGCGATTCCAACGACCAAACTCGCCAGGAACATCCGGCGCCCTCCTCTAAAGGCTGTAAAGTGAATACAATAATCACTTAATTGAACCTTTAGTATGTAATACGACATCAATTGGTGCGGATGTCAATCACAGGTGGCAGGGTGGCCGATGATCCAAACTCTTAAGCGTTGCCAATCTGTTGCAGGTCAGACGGGCAATTCGACCCGAAACGGGGCGAATGCGCTGACATCGACAATCCATATTGCTGGAACGGCGCGACATTCTTCGCGGTTGCGTTTGCGCACGGTTGCGGATGTCCACCCAAAACGGGATCGGCTTTTCCATCCCGGATTGGCCTGTTTGGTCTAAGGGACATGATTCGAGCACAAGAATTCGGCAACCGTGTGAACTCTTAGTCTTGATGTGAAGTTCTACCGCTGCGCTGATTGACAGATATATGATCAGCATCACGCAGGCTTCTGCCGCGAAATCGAACGACGCGGCCTTGCTTCAGAACATCCTGAAGTTGTTCGTGGCACACAGCCTCCATCCCGATGGCAAAACACCTGAACGGATCAAAACCCTGCTGAATCCGAGCAAGATCACGCGCTAGGGACGGTCCTATTGATCGCAATGAGCCGATTCCCGAATCGGATTGCCCGACTTTCACCCCCCGTCATCACCCGACACGATACTGCGCACGCTGCCAAATCAGGCGCTGGCTTCGACGCTCTCCATCCTCGTGAGCCTGCGTGTGGTAGAAACAGCGAAAAGTGTGTTGGCCATTTGCCGCGCCGCCTTACACATACAGGCCGGTTCGGGCTTTTGGGTTCAATACGGTCTGATCGACTCAATCTTGGAGGCTGTGTCGACTCTGCATTGCAAGCTTTGTCAGCGTTCAACCTTAGAGCCAGCTCGATATTTGTGCAAATTGCCAAGTGGTTAGGGGCAAAATCTTATGTTGAAAATATTGTCGACAAAATTATTGACAAAATGGTCCGCAATTCTGACAGTGTTGGCAGGACGATTGCATCCGCCGCAGTGTCCATCATCTGCTCGCAAGTCTCGGCACCAGACCGAGAGGAGACGGGCCCTCAACAGGGAATGACCATGTTCTTCAAATCCACCCTGCTGGCCGGCGTCGCCATCGCCTGCCTTGCCACCGCCGGATCGGCGCAGACCCTGCGTTGGGGCGCTGCCCGCGATATCAACTCGCTGGATTCGTATTCTTACGGATCGACCTTCACCATCAGCTTTCTGAATCATGTCTATGAAGGCTTGGTGCGCTACAACGCCGATCTTCAGATCGAACCGGCGCTGGCGACCGAATGGGAAGTGTTGCCGAACAACATCTGGCGCTTCAAGCTGCGCCAAGGCGTGAAATTCCACGACGGCGCTGATTTCACCGCCGATGATGTGGTGACTTCGCTGGCCCGCGTCAGCCACCCCGACAGCCCGTTGAAGGGCAACTTGCCCGCCTATAAATCCGCCACAAAGGTCGATGACTACACCGTCGATATCGAACTGGTCGGCACCTACCCCTTGCTGCTGAACGATCTGACCAACATCCACATGTTTGATGCAGGCTGGCTGAAAGAGCATAACGCCGAGCTGCCGACCGATGTGGCGAAAAAGGTCGAAGGCTATCCGACCTTCAACGCCAATGGCACCGGCCCGTTTATCGTTGAAAGCCGGGTGCCCGACAGCAAGACCATTCTGGTGGTCAATGACAACTGGTGGGATACCCCCAAGCACAACCTGAAACGCATCGAATTCACCCCGATCGCCTCTGACGCCACCCGCGTCGCGGCGCTTCTGTCGGGTGAGATCGACTTCACCGAAAAGGCCCCGGTGCAGGATCTGCCGCGCCTTGAAGCTACCCCGACCGTCAAGGTGATGGAAGCGAATGAGCTGCGCACCATCATGTTCGGCTTCAATTTTCAGGACAAACTGGCAAACGGCCAGCCGAACTTCTTCCAGCATAAGGAAATGCGCGAGGCCGTGGCGCTTGCCATCGACCTCAACCTGATCCGCGATAAGGTGATGCGTGGCAAATCCCGCGTGACGGGCACCGTCGTCGCCCCCGCGATCCCTGGCTATGACGCAGCGCTGGATGTGCCTTCGGTCTATGACCCCGAAAAAGCCGCCGCGATGATCAAGGAACTGGGCGCCGAAGGCTTCGCGTTTGAAATCGTCTGCGCCAACGACGTCTGGCTGAACGAGGAAGAAATCTGCAACGCCATGGTGTCGATGCTGACCCGCGTCGGCCTTGCTCCAACGCTCAGCATTGGCCCGAACGCTGTGCAGCAGATCAAGCAGACCAACGGTGAAGCCGATATGTTCAGCTTTGGTTGGGCGAACGAGCCGATGCTGGATGCCTATTCGATCCTGCTGCAAGTGTTCCAAACCAAAAGCGACAAGGCCGGGGTGTTCAACTGGGGCGGCTGGTCTTATCCTGAACTGGATAAGCTGATCATCGCGGCCTCGACCGAACTTGACCGCACCAAGCGGCTGGCCTTGGAATCGCAGGCACTGAAGATCGTGAAGGACGAGTCGATCATGCTGCCGTTCCACCAGCAGCCGATGGCTTGGGCGACCTCGGACAAGGTGGAAAGCGTGGTGCAACTTTCGGACAACAAAGGTCGGCACTGGCTGACCCGGATGACCGAATAAGCGAAATCGCTGGCCCGGCGCAGCACGCGCCGGGCCCCACCCCTTACGGAGCCAGTCACATGATTGTTTTCCTGATAAAACGGCTGGCGAACGCGGCTTTTGTCATGCTTGTCGTGGCCTTGATGGCCTTCATGATCTTCCGCTTTGTCGGCGATCCGGTGCAGCTGATGGTCAACGAACAGACCACCCAAGCCGAGCGCGATGAGCTGCGCGAACGCCTTGGTCTCAACCAATCCATGCCGATGCAATACCTGCATTTCGTCACCAACGCCGTGCAGGGCGATTTCGGAATCTCCTACCGCAACCAGCAAGAGGTGATGAGCCTGATTGCCGAGCGTTTCCCCGCCACGATTGAACTTGTGCTGATGGCCACGATCATCTCGCTGGTCGTCGGTGTGCCGCTTGGGGTGATCACCGCCATTCATCGCGGCAAATGGTATTCCGAAGGTTTACAGTTTCTCTCGATCATCGGCGTCTCACTGCCCAGTTTCGTCATCGGCATCATGCTGATCTTGGTGTTCTCGGTGATGTTCAACATCCTGCCCGCCTTTGGGCGCGGCGATGTGGTCAGTATCGGCTGGTGGACCACGGGCCTTTTGACCCCCTCGGGCCGCGCAGCTCTGATCCTGCCCTCTATCGCCTTGTCATTCTACCAGATCACCCTGGTCATGCGTCTGGTGCGCGCCGAAATGCTCGAGGTGCTGCGCTCTGATTTCATCAAATTCGCCCGCGCGCGTGGCGTGCCGTCTTGGCGGGTGCACTACAGCCACGCGTTGCGCAACTGCCTGATGCCGGTCGTCACCATGACGGCGATGAATATCGGCTCCCTGATCGCCTTCGCGCTGATCACTGAAACCGTTTTTCAATGGCCGGGCATGGGGCTGTTGTTCATCCAGGCCGTTACCTTCGTAGATATCCCGGTGATGGCCGCCTATCTCTGCATCGTCTCCTTCATCTTTGTCGCGCTGAACACGCTGGTGGACATCACCTATGCGCTGATCGACCCGCGCCTGCGCAATGCAAAGGCCTGAACCATGACCGTAAACCTGAGCTCTCCCAGCCTGTTCACCCGGATACGCCAAAGCGATCTGTGGTATTCGTTCACCCGGCAACGCAGCGCGGTGTTTGCCGCCATTCTGCTGGCCGTGCTGATCCTCAGCGCCTTCACCGCCCCGCTTTATGCGCCGCAAAACCCGTTTGATCCGGCGCAACTGGAGCTGTGGAACGCCGAAATCCCGCCGATCTGGCTGGAGGGCGGCCAATGGCCCTATCTGCTCGGCACCGACACTCAAGGCCGCGATATCCTGTCCGCCATCCTCTATGGCTCGCGGATTTCCATCTTGATCGGCATCGCCTCGGTGGTGTTCGCGTTGATCATCGGCATCGGCTCGGGCTTGGCTGCCGGCTACTACGGCGGCTATGTTGAAAATGGTCTGATGCGGGTGGGCGATATCCTTTTGTCGATCCCCACCATCCTGATCGCCATTCTGGTCAGCGCCATCGTCCGCGAACTGCTGCCGCCCAGCCTGCGAGAAGTCGGCGCGGCGGGTGTGCTGGTGCTGGCCATCGTGCTCAGCGGTTGGGTACAATACGCCCGCACCGTGCGCGCTCAAACGGCGGTGGAGCGGCGCAAGGAATATGTGCAGGCGGCGCAACTGCTGAAAGTCCCCGCCCGCCGCATCATGTTCAGCCATATCCTGCCCAATACGCTGACCCCAATCCTTGTCGCCGCCACGCTGAACTTCGGCATGGCGATCCTGACCGAGGCCACCTTGTCTTTCCTTGGCATCGGCATGCCGCCCAGCCAACCCAGCCTTGGCACGCTGATCCGGCTTGGCAACCAATTCCTGTTCTCTGGCATGTGGTGGATCGTGCTGTTCCCCGTGCTGCAACTCTGCCTGCTTGTCGTGTCGGTCAACCTGCTGGGTGACTGGCTGCGCGATGCGCTGAACCCGAAACTGAGGTAAGTGATGACCGATCTTTTGCTCCGCAATATCCGTCCGATGGCTGGCGAGACGGCTGACCTGTTGATCCGCGATGGCCGCGTCGCTGCCATTGGCCCGAACCTTTTGGCCGAAGGCATCACAGTTGAAGACGGGCAGGGCGCGATTGCCATCCCCGCGCTGGTCGATGCCCACACCCATCTCGACAAAACCACTTGGGGCATGGGCTGGTATACGGGCCGCAAGGGCGGCGATCTACAAGACTTGATCGACAATGAACGTAACGAGCGTATCCCGCTGGGCCTCGACGTGCATCGCCAGTCGATGCGTCACGCTATGCAGTTGATCGCCAACGGCACCGGCCATATCCGCAGCCATGTCGATGTAGACCACGACCACAAGCTGACCCTGTTGAAAGGAAAGCTGCGCACCCGAGAAGCCTTGCGCGGCGCAGTCGACATCCAGATCGTCGCCTTCCCGCAATCCGGCCTGATGATCCGCCCCGGCGTTTATGAATTGCTGGACGAAGCCTTGGCGATGGGGGCCGATGTGGTCGGTGGGCTTGACCCGTCGTCGATGGACCGCGATCCGAAAGCCTCGTTGGATGCGATTTTCAGGCTGGCCGAAAAGCACTCCAAACCCATCGACATTCACCTGCATGAATATGGCGAACTCGGTGCCTTCACGCTGGAGGAAATCATCGCCCGCACCCGCGCGCATGGGATGCAGGGCAAGGTCGGCGTGTCGCATTGCTTCTGTCTTGGCATGCCCGATCCGCACCGGGTTGGCCCGCTGATGCAGGCGGTGGCCCGCGAAGACATCCGCATCTTCACCACCGGCCACCCCTCTGCCGAAGTGCCATCGCTGCAAGACATGCGGGCATTGGGCATCAAGGTCGGCATGGGCTGCGACGGTATCCGCGACACTTGGGGCCCGTGGGGTCAGCCCGACATGCTGCACCGCGCCCGGATTGTGGGCATGAAAAACCGCATGCGCCGCGATGACGAGCTGGAACTGCTGCTCGACACCGCCTCGCGCGGCGGGGCCGATGCGATGGGCCTAGAGGCTTTGGGGCTGGTGGTTGGCGCTGTCGCAGACCTCACCCTCGTCGCAGGCGAAACCCTCGCCCATGCCGTCGTCGAAGAATCCCCGCGCCCGCTGGTGGTCAAAGCTGGCCGCGTGGTCGCCCGCAATGGTGCGCTGACCCTGCCGGGGATCACCATGCCATGAGCGTATTTCAAGACCTGAAGCTTGGCGAACACCCCACAGGCCGCACCGCCCTCACCGCCGATTGGGTGCTCGGCTATGCCGGAACAGGCCATTGCCTGATCCCCAACGGCGAAATCGTTTTTGAGGCGGGACGCATCCTGCACGTCGGGCAGCGCTTTGAAGGCGAGGTCGCCCGTCGGATCCAGCTTGGCCGCGCGCTCATCTCCCCCGGCCTGATCGACCTTGATGCCCTCTCCGATCTCGACACCACCGTCCTCAGTATCGACCACAACCCCGGTTGGGCCAAAGGCCGGGTCTGGCCGCGCAGCTACATCGAGCGCGGCCCGTATGAGATGTATTCCCCTGAAGAACTCGCCTTCCAGAAACGCTACGCTTTCGCGCAACTCTTGCTGAACGGCATCACCACCGCCGCCCCGATAGCCTCGCTTTTTTACCGCACATGGGGGGAAACCACCGCCGAATTCACCGCTGCCGCCGAGGCCGCAGGCGAGATGGGCCTGCGCGTCTACCTCTCCCCCGCCTACCGCGCGGGCGGCATGGTGCTCGACGCCCCCGGCCAAATGACCCCGGTGTTCGACGAAGCCCGCGGCATGGCAGGCCTAGACGACGCTATCTCCTTCATCACCGCCCAACAGGGCCGCCACAATGGCCTGATCAACGGCATGCTCGCGCCCGACCGCGTTGAAACCTGCACCGCCCCGCTGCTGAAACGCACCATGGACGCCGCCCGCGATCTGAATTGCCGCGTCCGCCTGCACATGGCCCAAGGCGTGATGGAGTTGCAAACCATCCAGTCCTTGCACGGCACCACCGCCCCCGATTGGCTGGCCCGCGAGGGCCTGCTGAACGACCGCATCCTCGCCCCCCACGCCACCAATGCGACCGAAACCGACCTGACCCACTACGCCAACCACGGCGTCAGCGTCATCCACTGTCCCCTCGTTTCAGCCCGCAGCGGCTCCATCCTGCGTTCCTTTGGCACCCTGCGCGCGCGCGGCATCAACATCGCGATGGGCACCGACACCGCCCCCGCCGATATGCTGCTGAACCTGCTCACCGGCCTGATGACCGCCCGCATCGCCGACCCCACCGCCCCGCACCAGCAAAGTGCCGATTTCTGGGATGCTGCCACCTTGGGCGGCGCCCGCGCCCTGGGCCGCACCGACATCGGCTGCCTGAAACCGGGTGCCTGCGCCGACATCGCCATCTTCCGGCTGGACGATGCCATCATGACCCCGGCGATTGACCCGATCACCACGCTGATCGCGGGCGGTTCCGGCAAAGTCACCCAAGCCACCTTTGTGGATGGTCGCCTGTCGATGTGCGAAGGCCGCGTCGCTGGCATCGACATGGCCGCCGCGCAAACCCGCGCCCAAGCCCAATTCGACGGGCTTCTCGCCAAATACCCCGAGCGCAGCTGGCAACACCGCCCGCTGTCCGAGCTTTTCCCGCCCAGCTACCCGATCCGACAGGAGGCAGCGCTATGACCCAAACCCCGATGCTTGATGTCCGCGCGCTGCGGGTAGAGTTTCCCGGCCGCCACGGCACGGTGACGGCATTGGCCGACATAAGCCTCACCATCCAACCCGGTGAAATCCTTGGCGTTGTCGGCGAATCCGGTGCCGGAAAATCCATGACCGGCCTCGCCGTTCTGGGCCTGCTGGAACCCCCCGGCCATGTCGCAGGCGGCGAGGTCTGGCTGAATGGCCGCCGTATCGACCAACTCACGGATCGTGAAATGGAAAAGGTCCGCGGCCGCGAAATCGGTGCGATCTTCCAGGATCCGCTGACCTCGCTGAACCCGCTGTTCTCGGTCGGCAAACAACTGATCGAAACCATCCGCCTGCATCTGCCACTCACTCGCACCGAGGCCCGCCAACGCGCCATCGACCTGTTGGCCGAAGTCGGCATCCCCGGCCCGGAAACCCGTGTCGATCACTTCCCACACCAGTTTTCCGGCGGCATGCGGCAACGTGTGGTGATCGCCTTGGCACTCGCCGCCCGCCCAAAACTGATCATCGCGGATGAACCCACCACAGCTCTGGATGTCTCGATCCAAGCGCAAATCACGTCCCTTCTGCGCCGCCTGTGCAAAGACAACGGCACGGCGGTGATGCTGGTCACCCATGACATGGGCGTCATCGCTGAAACCGCCGATCGGGTGGCGGTGATGTATGCCGGGCGCTTGGTTGAAATCGGCCCGGTCGCCGATGTGATCGCCCGCCCCAGCCATCCCTACACGCGCGGCCTGATGGGCTCGATCCCGACGCTTGGCGCACGCGTGCCGCGTCTGCAACAGATCGACGGCGCGATGCCGCGTCTGGATGCCATCCCGCAAGGCTGCGCCTTCAACCCGCGCTGCCCGCATGTGATGCCGCGCTGCCGCGTTGAGCGCCCCCACCTGCACCCCAGCGGATCGGGCCAAAGTGCCTGCTTTCTGAACCAACCCGCACAGGAGAGCGCCGCATGACGATCCCCACTTCCGCCCTCACCGTCACCCACCTGTCGCGGCTGTTCAACGTCTCGGCCCCCTGGCTGAACCGCGTGATCGAACGCAAGCCCAAGGCCTATCTGCGCGCCGTCGATGACATCAGTTTTTCTGTGCCCTCTGGCGGCTGCCTCAGCCTTGTCGGCGAAAGCGGCTGCGGCAAATCCACCGTGGCGCGGCTGGTCACCGGGCTTTACACCCCGACCAACGGCCAGATGCAGTTTGCCAATGGCAAAAACGGCAAGCCCTTGGCGGCGCAGATGATTTTCCAAGACCCCTATGCCAGCCTCAACCCGCGCTGGCGGGTGTTTGACATCATCGCCGAACCCCTGCGCGAGTTGAAACTGCGCGAGACCGAGGCTGAAATCACCGCACGCGTTGGCGAATTGCTGACCACCGTCGGCCTTGCCCCGCGCGATGGCCGCAAATTCCCGCATGAGTTTTCCGGCGGCCAACGCCAGCGCATCTCTATCGCTCGCGCCCTTGCGACCGAGCCGGAATTTCTGGTCTGTGACGAGCCAACTTCGGCCCTCGATGTGTCGGTGCAGGCGCAAATCCTCAACCTGATGCGGCGCTTGCAGGATGAAATGGGGCTGACCTATCTGTTCATCAGCCATGACATGAGCGTGGTGCGTCACATGTCCGACCAGATCGCCGTGATGTATCTGGGCCGCATCGTCGAACAGGCCGCGACCGAAGTGCTGTTTGCCAACCCAAAGCACCCCTACACCCAGCTTTTGCTGGAAACCATTCCGAACGTCACCGATCCCAAGCGCGATCGCGAAGTGCAATCGGGCGAAGTGCCCAGCCCGATGAAACCGCCCTCCGGCTGCACCTTCCACCCCCGCTGCCCGCAAGCCGACGCGCGCTGCGCGGCGGAACGCCCCGAGATGCAAGCCTACAGCGACGGCAGCCGCGTCGCCTGTCATCGTGTGGCGGAAACCATGGCCGCACTTGCGGTGCCACAGGTTGGCGAGCGGCGTCTGTCGGCGTAATTTTGTTGGGGGCTTGGAAGTGGCTCACGTCAGGGGCAGGAACTGCGCTTGCGCTGCCGAATTGAGAAATGTCGCTTGGAGCCCATTGAGGTCGGTCGGATCGGTGACTTGTCCGACCTATCTCTTGTCAAATGGCTTGACGTATCCTCTGCATATCTAGGAAGCTTAAACATGGAGTTTTGCCAACATACTCAGCTATGAACCGCACGATTATCGGCGTTTTGTCAGCTACCACAGGTGCCTGCCTTACCTGGGCACTCTTTGTTGCAATCTACAAACCGACCATTCAAAACTTCCTGACCTTTGCGACGTCGCAGTACTTCCATCAGATGTCGGACGAAGGTTTGACGAGCATCGCATCCTATAAGGATTGTCGACTTGATCAGCCCGATGAAGCTGACGCGAAGATAGGTGTGGCGATGTTTGGTCTATGCAAAACCGAAAGTGACATCGCAGTGTTTTACTATGCCGTGGCAATGAGCCCAACCGCAGGCTTCGTGTATTCCAGTTTTGATCGAGTCCCTAAACCTTAGACAATGCTGGAGCGGAGAATTCTCTATTGGATTGCGTGAGTGGCTGCTTCGGGCTACAGCCGCCTCCGCAATTATAAACAATTTCAAGGCGGCGCGTGACTACTGACAATCGCAGGTCGTCTTAATAATTGGTAAACGACACCCCCATAAGCCATTGATTTTACTAATCAGCCATTTTGTCCACACGTGGACACACCCCCAACCCCAACCAAGCATAAAAAAACCGCGCCGATAGTCTGGCGCGGTCAGGTGTCCCGGATAGGGCATCGGGGAGGGATCAGGCAGTCTCGGCCAGCACGGGGCTGAACTTCACGCGCGGATAATCATATGCGCCAATTTTAGAGGTCGCGTAACCGCCGCCCACCAGCCCCTCGGCCAGTTTCACCGCAGCACTCACCCCATCAATCACCGGCACCCCGGTGCGGTGTTGCAGCCGCGCGCAAAGTTCGGACATCCCCGCGCAGCCCAGAACGACAGCCTCGGCCCCGTCGACATCCCGCGCCGCCTCAATCTCGCGCACCAGACGTGCCTCAGCGGTGACCGGATCAGATTCCAGCGCCAGCACCGGCATATCCACCGCCCGCACGTTCCGGCAGCGATGCCCCGCGCCGTAAGCCTCGACCAGATCTTCAATGATCGGCACCGAGCGGGGCAGGGTGGTTACAATCGAGAACCGCGTCGCAATCGTGGTCGCGACTTGAACCGCCGCCTGACAGATCCCGATCACCGGCCCCCGCGCAATCTCACGCGCCGCAGCCAGCCCCGGATCATCAAAACAAGCGATCACATAGGCATCTATCCCCCGCGCCTCGCCGTCCCGGATCAGCTCCAGCATCGCAGGCACCGACCACGCCTCATCCGCGTGTCCCTCAATGCTGGCGGGGGTGCCCATCGGGTTCACCGCCTCAATCTCAGTCCCCGCAAAGGCACAGCGCCGCGCACTTTCGCCGATCTGGGCGGTCATCGAGGCGGTAGAGTTCGGATTGATCACCAGGATTTTCATGGCTCAGGCCCCTACCTTCAGACGGTCCAGCACCGACTCCAGCCCCGGAGAGGGCATCACGAATTGTCGATCCGAGGTGATGTAATTGTCGCCATGCAGCCGCGCGATCGGCTGATAACGGTCCGGGTCGACATAGCGGCCCTCGGCATCCAGGCAGTCGCGCCGCACATGCATATGCACCACTTCGCCCAGCACGATCACCCTGCGGTCATAGTCGATCAGCCGCTCTACCCGGCATTCCATCGCACAGGGGCTTTCCTGCACCCGCCGCGCGGCAACCTGATCGCAGGGGGCCGATGTCAGTCCGGCCAGTGAAATCTCGTCCACATCCGCTGCCACGGCCAGCCCGCAGACCAGCATCGCGTCGGCAATCGCCATATCCACCATATTGACCACGAATTCGCCGCTGCGGCGGATATTGCGCACCGTGTCTTTTTCCTGCCCATCGGCCTTGGTCTGGATGCCTAGGATCACAATCGCCGGATCATGCGAGAACACGTTGAAAAAACTCATCGGAGCCGCATTGTCTTGCCCCGCCTCGGACAGCGTAGAGACAAGTGCAATTGGTCTTGGACCGACAAAGTTGGTCAGCAGGCGATAGCGATCCTGCGCCGTGATCTGGGTAAAATCAAAATCCATCGGCGTTCCTGTCGGTATGGCCTGGCGGCAGTTTGGGGGAGAGCGGGCATAGGGAGAATCCGCTCGATATTTCGCAGTTGCTGTTATCAACAATATTGTCTACATTTTTGTAGTCAACACCAACCTGCCGCGCAGATTGACTTTTTAAGGCAGGCAGTAAGAATACGGGCTGAACCAAGGAGCCTACATGTATCACAGCAAGGAAACCGTGACCGGCCCCACCGCCGAGATCTGCGAGCGCATCTGGCTGTCGATTGCAGAAAAGCGGCTTAGGCCCGGTGCACGGCTGAAAGAAGAGCAGTTGGCCGAGATTTTTGATGTCAGCCGGGCGCGGGTGCGCCAAGCGCTTGCGGTGCTGGAAAGCGACGGTCTGGTGACCATTGTGCCGAACCGTGGGGCCTTCGTGGCAGAGCCGGGGGTTGATGAAGCCCGTGACGTCTTCCATGTGCGCAAACAGATCGAAGCCCGTGTCGTCGAGCGGCTGATTGACCGGATCACCGACGCGCAAATCCCGCTGCTGGAGGCGCATCTGTCCCAAGAGCGTGAGGCTGACCAACGCGGTGACACCTCTGCCACAATACGGCTTTCGGGCGGATTTCACCTGTTGCTGGCTGAACTTGCCGGATCAAGCTTTCTGTTTGGCATCCTGCGCGATCTGATTTCACGCAGTTCGCTGATAACCGCGATTTATCGCTCGCAACATTTGCACAATTGCGGGCCGGATGAACACGGTGCCCTGATCGAACGGATCCGTGCGCGCGATAAAAAAGGAGCGATGCGGATCATGCTGGACCATCTTCAGCATGTCGAGGACGAGCTGGACCTGACAGAAGAAATCCCAACAACCCGTGATCTGCGGCAAGCACTGGTCTGACCAAAAAACTCTGCGCTGATATGGCGAGGTAAGGGGCGAAGGCATCGGCCTGTACGCGGGCGGTAAGGCCGTGGATCTTTGTGCAAAAAACCAATTTCGCCGTCAGCGGCCTTTGGCGCGCTCCCGAATGATCATGGGGGTGCGTGAGATCGGCTGGTTCGAGGAGATTGGATTCGGGGAATGCTGGCATGGCCTGCTGCCCATGAAACTGACATAGGACCGCGCCGCCTTCTGCCCCATATAGCTGGAAATAGAGAAGGGGCTTCCGCGGGCAGCGGCAGCACCAGTTGGGAGCATGAAGCGCATGCTCGGGTTTTAGATCAGGCTGTTGTTGCCCCCGAATAGGCCACCCAACAGACCACCGACTAGACCATCATCGCCGAGGATCGGGTCGAGCAGACCGCCTGTGTCGCCACCGAGCAAGCCACCCAACAGGCCATCGTCACCGAGGATCGGATCGAGCAGACCGCCGGTGTCACCGCCGAGCAAGCCACTGACTAGGCCATCGTCACCAAGGATCGGGTCGAGCAACCCGCCGGTGTCGCCACCGAGCAAGCCACCCAGCAGGCCATCGTCACCGAGGATCGGGTCGAGCAGACCGCCGGTGTCGCCTCCAAGCAAGCCACCGACTAGGCCATCATCGCCGAGGATCGGATCGAGCAGACCGCCGGTGTCACCACCGAGCAGACCACCCAGCAGGCCATCGTCGCCGAGGATCGGGTCGAGCAACCCGCCGGTATCACCACCGAGCAAGCCACCGAGCAGGCCATCGTCACCGAGGATCGGATCGAGCAGACCGCCGGTGTCACCGCCGAGCAAGCCACCCAGCAGGCCGTCGTCACCGAGGATCGGATCGAGCAGACCGCCGGTGTCGCCACCGAGCAAGCCACCCAGCAGATCCGTGACGACACCGTCATCGCCGAGCAGCGGGTCGACCAGGCCATCGACCACGCCACCGGAACCCAGAACCGGCTCGAGCAGGCCGCCGAGGGTGCCGTCCAGCGTGTCGACCAAGCCGGTGCCGAGATCGGCCACCACATCGATCACACCATCGAGCAGACCGCCGGTGCCCAGAACGGGCTCGAGCAAGCCGCCATCACCGAGCACTGGGGCCAGCGGGCCATCACCGCCCAAAAGCGGGTCAAGCAGGCCACCCAGACTGCCATCCAAGCCGTCGAGTACGCCGCTCACCAGACCATCGGGACCAAGCACCGGGTCAAGCAGGCCACCGTCGCCCAGCAGATCGCCGATCACCGCATCATCACCCAAGAGACCGCCAAGCGGGCCATCGGAGGCCAGGATATCGCCCAACAGATTGTCGAGCAGACCATCCGAGGCGATCACATCGTCAAGCAAACCACCCGATCCGGTGAGCGGATCCAGCGCGTCGCCCAACAGGTCGTCGATCAGACCATCCGGGCCGGTGATCGGCGAAAGCAGGCCGTCATCGCCGAGCAGATCATCAATGATGCCGTCTGGGTCGTTGATACCGCCCAGCAGATCATCCAGCGGGCCATCCGGTCCCAGCAACCCGTCATCGCTGATGATCGGCTGCAGCGGCCCTTCGTTGTTCTCCGTGGGATCGGTCGGATCTGTCGGGCCAGTGGGATCTGTCGGGCCAGTCGGATCTGTCGGGCCAGTCGGATCTGTCGGGCCAGTCGGATCTGTCGGGCCAGTGGGATCAGTTGGGCCAGTGGGATCTGTCGGGCCAGTTGGATCTGTCGGGCCAGTTGGATCGGTTGGGCCAGTTGGATCTGTCGGGCCGGTGGGATCTGTCGGGCCCGTCGGATCGGTTGGGCCAGTGGGATCTGTCGGGCCAGTGGGATCAGTTGGGCCGGTGGGGTCTGTCGGATCGGTTGGGCCAGTCGGATCGGTTGGGCCAGTGGGATCGGTTGGGCCAGTGGGATCGGTTGGGCCAGTGGGATCGGTTGGGCCAGTCGGATCGGTTGGGCCAGTCGGATCGGTTGGGCCAGTCGGATCGGTTGGGCCAGTCGGATCGGTTGGGCCAGTCGGATC
>NZ_JAXMJJ010000030.1:0-11860 GCF_034376685.1 Cypionkella sp. | reverse complement strand
TTGTCCTGATTTCCGGCTTCCTCATGGGCAGCCAAGTTGGCGCCCAAGAGCTATCCGAAGCCAGGGTAAAAGAACTGGTTGCTGAGGCTCTCAGAGAAAACCCAGAGCTTGTCTTGGAAGCCTTGCAGGCCCTGGAGCAACGCCAAGCCGAAGCTGAAGCCAAAGCAGCCCTAAGCGCGCTATCAGCGGAACGCAGCATCCTGGAGCGGGATTCAAACGCGCCGGTTCTAGGGAACCCCGATGGCGATGTCACTGTGGTTGAGTTTTTCGACTACAACTGCCCCTATTGCAAGCAAGCTGCGCCGGAGATTGATGCCCTTTTGGAATCGGACAAGAGCGTCCGTCTTGTCCTTCGTGAGTGGCCGATCCTTAGCGAAGGGTCAGCTTTTGCCGCTCGAGCCGCCTTGGCATCACGAGTGCAAGGAAAATATGCCGAGTTTCATGAAGCGCTCATGAACATGCGGGGCAAGCTTGAAGCCGATACAATCCTTCGCATCGCCGGGGAAACTGGCTTGGATGTCGATAAGCTGCAGGTCGACATGAAGTCCCCCGAGGTCGACGAACACATTGCAACATCGATGAGGCTGGCCGAGGCGCTCGGCTTCAACGGAACACCGGCTTTTGTAATTGGCGATCAGCTCATTCCCGGTTTCATTGAGCGAGATCAATTGACTGAAGCCGTCGCGGCTGCGCGTTCAAAGGAGTGAACGGGCGGCGGTAAAGTGAGGCCACCCCCCTTTGTTCTAGCAACCTGATAAGCAGCAGACCAGAAGCGCGTGCACCTCTACAGATGCCCGGCGCATACGAAATCATAGAACAAGAACCGGAGTTCCCTTCGGGACCTGCTCGTAAAGTTGAATAACGTGATCGTTCAGCATTCTGATACAGCCGTTTGACACTGATTTTCCGATTGAAGATGGCTCGGTGGTGCCGTGGATCCGATAATAGGTGTCCACCCCATTTTGATACAGATACAGTGCCCTCGCGCCGAGGGGATTGGTTGGTCCACCGGGAACGCCATCCGCAAACTTCGCGTAGCGGTCCGGGTCTCGACGTATCATGTCATTTGTCGGACGCCATGACGGCCACTTCGCTTTGCGCTCGATGATAGCGGTTCCCTTGAATTCCAGACCTGCCCGGCCGACTCCGACACCATAGCGGATCGCTCTTTCGGTCTCGAGAATGTGGTAGAGGTAGAACTGGTGAGGTATGACAAGGATCATTCCCGCCGCATACTGTTCGCGCACTCGGACTTCCTTCGGCTGGAACTGCTCAGGCAGAACGAACGGGTCTTCCGTGTGCGCGCGCAAGATGCTTGGTGTCGTCAAAAAAGCTGCTGTGGTGCAGCCTATGGCAGATCGTCTGGTGAACATATGGCCTCCGGGAACCGACTGGGAATGGTGCTGTATCCGTCAGGACCAGCTTCGCGGCGGAGGTAACCTTGGCGAATAGGTTAGGCTTGGCCTTCGTTCCGGCACCAGCACAAAGGTTGACCCAATACTTTTGGGAATATGAGAGCACACCACAGCAGATGGTTCGGTGATCCAGTGGCAAGCGCCATGACTGCTTGTCTCTGCGCACCCAGCACTAATGCAGCCAAGCTCTAAGTCGCCAATACTCCAGACTTCATCTCCCGACTTGTATTCGAACGCAGCGCTAGGAAAACTAACGCAAACCGTGAACAGCCAAAAGAGGAGCAACATCATTCGCATGCGACGATCATATGCCCCCGATGCTAAAACCCCGGTTAGTCAAAAGAACGTGACCGGACGCCATTTCCTGCGTGCATATGAAAAGCCACACAGGTTGAGCCGACCCGCGCGTCGGTCATGTCACGCTGCCGGATAACTTGTATAAACTTCCAGGCTGCCATCCCGGCCAACCAGCAGGACGTCGTAGGCGTCCCGACTGTCTGCTGATCCCATGCCGGGGGAGCCGAAAGGCATGCCGGGCACGGCAAGACCAACTGCATCAGGACGCTCGTCGAGCAGCCTTCGGATGTCCGCAGCCGGGACATGGCCTTCGAGAGCATAGCCGTCAACGGTCCCCGTGTGGCAGGAAAATGCCTTTGCTGGAATGCCTTGGTCCATCTTGAAGCGGATCAGCAACGTTCCCATCGACACCTCATCCGTAACCGTGAAGCCTTGCTCCCGCAGATAGTCGACCCATGCTTCACAGCACTCGCAGCCACGCCCCTTGACGACATGGATTGGCGGTTCTTCCTCTGCGTAAGCTTTGGCGGCAGGGGTTACGGCAAAGGCTGTTGCTGCAAGGATGACCTCGCGGCGGCCGATACGAAATTCCGTCATCCGCGTTCTCCGTCAGTTCCTGAAATGAAGCCAGTTTCGCTGCGCCAGGTGGCGAGCGCATTGAGATCATCTGCCGAAGCGATCTCCTGTTCCGGCAAGGCGTCCTGGTCCTTAGGGTCGACCGGTCTGCCGTCGACACGGACTTCGTAGTGAAGGTTGGGGCCGCTCACGAGACCTGTCGCCCCGACCGCGCCAATCTCGTCTCCAGCCTTGACACGCGTCCCCTCGCGAACGCCTTCGGCAATTTTGGAAAGATGTGCATAGCGCGTGACGACCCCACCGCCGTGATCGTTGTCGTTCGTGGTGCCGTAGCCACGGATCGTGCCCGCAAAGATCACCCTCCCGGCGCCGGTCGCCGAGACTTCGGTTCCCACGGGTGCCGCGTAATCGATCCCGGTATGCATGCGAACCCCACCCAACACTGGATGGTTCCGGCGGCCAAAGACTGACGACAGTCGTGCGCCAAGGATGGGTGCCGCTGAACGCTGCACGGCTTCGCCATCTTCAAAGACGATGACCGGGCCGGCAGCTTCGGTCGCGACGAGTTCGAGGACGCGATCAGTCAGCTCCAGCCGAGCGTAACTCAGGCGCGGCTCTCCCGCGATGGTGCCATCGGGAAGCTGATCTTCCTGCCAGACCAGCGCGAAGGTCTCTCCACCTTTGAGGTCGCGCCTGAAATCGACCTGGCCCGCTAGAAGTGCCGTAAGATCAACCGCAAAGCGTTCCGGTGCATTTCGCGCCATCAAGGCGTCGTAAAGGGTTCCGTCGAGGGTCAAGGTCTCCCACCGGTCCGTCTCACGAACCGGTGGGTCAAGCCGTCGTGCCGCGATCGGCCCGTCGAAGGTGAGAGCGATCTCCACACCATCTTCCACGAAGAGCGACAGCTGTGTCAGCGATGCTGGATCCCCGGACGCCGCAGTCCATTCGATCCGGTGACCAGGTCGCAGGTCGGTCAGGTCATAGACTCCCGAAAGTGCCAGTGCGGCTTCTGCCCGGATCGTCCCGGGGATTCCTGCGTGACCAAGGACGCTGTCCAAAGTGTCACCGGGGGCGATTGTGGCTTCGAATGCCACAGGCAAATGCGCCGTCGGAGGATCGGCCACTGCCTTGAGCGGGGCGAAAGCCGAGATAGCAAGGATCAGAAATGCAGAGCGGATCATCTGGCAGAATGACCTTTCAACTGAGGGTTCGGCGGATTTTTGGAACGGCGAGGCGCCGGTCTTCATGGAAGTCAATGATGCTGGCGAAGCGCCCATCGGGGTGGAACAGAAATACACCGGCGGTGTGGTCCATCGTGTAGTCGCCGCCCTCCTTATCGACGCGGCGATAGGTTGCGCGAAAATCAGCGGCCGCCTGAGCGATTTCGTCAGCAGGGCCCGTCAGCCCCACGATGCGTGGATCGAAGTTGCTGAGGTAATCGGCAAGGACATCGGGTGTGTCGCGCTCTGGATCGACCGAAATCAAGGCCACGATCAGACGATCCGCGTCGGCACCCAGCTCCTCGAGCCAGAGCGATAGGTCGCTCAATGTGGTCGGGCAGACGTCCGGGCACCAGGTAAAGCCGAAGAATAGCATGACCGGGCGACCGGCCCATTCATTGGGTCGGACGGAGCGGCCCTGGTGGTCGGTCAATGTCCAGGTCATCTGACCGATCGGCACGGGCAGGACCTCGCTGCGGGCTGGCCGATTGCGCGTGCGATAGGCCCCGACGCCCAGCATGAAGGCGACGGCTCCGATGGCACCTCCAGCGCCGAGGATTATTGCCCTGCGTCGGCGCAATCCGGACCCTCCGCGCGCAACGAGAGGACATCGACATTCACGGTAACCTCACCAGCCTTTTCGAAGGAAAGGGTAACCGGAAAGCTGTCGCCCTCCTTGAGGGCTGTCGTCAGCCCCATCAGCATGCCGTGGTAACCCCCCGGCGCGAGCTGCACACTCTGACCAGTCGGCACCGGCACTGACATCGCATGCGGCATCGATGCGATGCCATCCTGTACGACAGTCTCGTGCAACATCGGCATTCCGGCTGCTGGCGTCGCGATACCAACCAGCGCATCGTCGGACGTCCCGGTGTTCTTGATCTCCACATAGAACACGCCGGGTCGTCCCGCGCCGATCGTCGCCTTGGACCAGGCGTGTTCAATGGTAAGATCGCCGATGGTCACGGTCTCACAGGCCATCGCGGCAGGCGCAGAGAGGATTAGTGCTGTGACAAGAAGGAAGTGTTTCATGGGTCAAAGTCTCGATTGAAGGTCGGAAAGGATGTCGGCGGCCGGAGTGCCGTAGGTGAATTGGCGAAGCCATTCACCATCGGGGCCAATTAGGAAAAGGCCGGGACTATGGGCCATGGAATAGCCGTCGGGCGCCGCGGCATCGTTCTCGCGTCCGTAGAAAATCTTGAAGCTTGCAGCCGCAGACTTTGTTTCCTCTTCGCTTCCTGCCAAACCAAGGATCGCTGGATGAAAGGCCTTTGTGTAGTCAGCCAGCCCCAGACGCCTGTCCCGTTCGGGATCGATCGAAATGAAAATCGGCTGCACCGATCCCGTGGCAGATTCAAGATCATCCATGACCTGCGCGACTTCGGAGAGCGTCGTCGGACAGACATCCGGGCAGCTTGTAAAGCCGAAGAACACCAACAGGAACTTTCCGCGGAATTCGGCTGTCGAGCGGATGCGGCCTTCGCTGTCCGCAAGCGCGAAGGCAGGCGTAAAGGCAGAAGCTGCTGCTGGAGTTTCGTCTGTTGCAGGCCACCACCGCACCGCTGAGAAGGTGACAGCCGCCGCAGTGGCGGCGATCAAAAGGATGATCTGCAGAGAACGAAGACGCATGAAGAGTCCATAAGATGATAGCAACATGGCGTCTAGAACCTCGAGCAACTAGAGGTTCAACCGACAAAAAGGTGAGGATTTCAGGACCGGCAAGGTTTCGCCGATCAGGCTGCCCCAAGATACCTTGCGAGGGCGATTCCAAGCAGGGTGCCGAACAGCCCGAAGGCGATGGCGAAGCCTGCGCCGTACTGCAGGCGGTCGAGAGTCTTTCCGCCGCGCCGCCGTGCAACGAGGTAACCCCAGAGGAATCCGATGATTGCGCAGAGCGGCCCGATCATTTCGATGCACTTTTTAGGTTTGCCTGTTGCCGCCGGGCCCAGTAGCCACTGATCACCCATGAACTGAGCATGAGAAAGAGAAGCGCCCAGTCTCCGAAGCGGGCGTAGACGGTTGCGGGCAATGGGCGGGGCAAGCGGATGTCGATCACGCCTGACGTGTTGATTTCGAGCATCGCCAATGTTGCCCCATAAGAATCAACCACCGCCGAAATTCCCGTGTTGGCGGCCCGGACGAGAGGCAGGCCCTCTTCCACGGCCCGCATACGGGCCGATGCCAAATGCTGCCATGGACCGATCGAGGCGCCGAACCAGGCATCGTTTGTCGCGTTGAAGATCCAGTCCGGTCTGATCGCATCATCGACGACATGTCCGGGAAAAATGATCTCATAGCAGATTGCGATCCCCGCATAGGGGTGTGGGCCGAACGCCAGTGTCCGGGGCCCTGGCCCCGGCGTGAAGTCTCCGAGCGATTGAACCAGACGCTGGAGGGGCAAAAGACTGCGCCACGGAATGTACTCACCGAACGGAACGAGATGATGTTTGGCATAGCGCGTCAGAATGGTACCGTCGGGAGAGATAGCAAGCACGGCGTTCCGGTAGACTGTCCCGGCCGCGGTTTCCTCCCGTTCCGGGCTGCCTGTCAGCAAGATGCCGGTTTCGGGCAAGAGCCAGCCCAACATCGCCCTTGCGCCGGCATCCTCAACCAGGAACCCTGGCCAAGCAGTTTCCGGCCAGAGCAGAATGTCGAAGTCGCCGGGCCGGGCCGAAAGCGCGATGAGTTTCAGAATGTTCGCGTCTCGGGCGGCATCATCCCACTTGGCACTTTGTGCGATGTTCGGTTGAACGACACGGATTTGCGCGCCGCGCTCTGACGGCCCATCGGCGAGCAGCAAGCGCGTTGCACCAAATCCGGTCACCGACAAGGCGATTGCGCCCGCTGTGGCGAGGCGGCTGATGTGGTTCCCGTTGGCAACCGAGACAAAAGCCAGTCCGGCCAGCGCGGCGCAGAGCACCAGAAGAAATCCCAGGCCGTAGCTTCCGACGACCGAGGAAGCCTGCGCGGCGATCGGCCAGTCAGACAGTGTGTAGGCAGCCAGGTTCCAGGGAAACCCGGTGAGAGCATGCCCTCGCAGCCACTCCGTGGCGGTCCAGCTTGTCGCCATCGAGAGCGCCAACGGCAACCCGGCGCGTTCCATCCGTGCCGCCAGAGCGCAGGCCAGAGCAGGAAAGACCGACAGAAGCGCGGAAAGACCAAGAACCGCCGGCAGAGCCAACCAACCGAACCGGTCCGCCTCAACTTGAAAACTTTCGGTGATCCAGAAAAGCCCGGGCACGAATTGACCGAGGCCGAACAAGTATCCCCGCCTGAACGCGATGAAACCGGATGCGCCACGCACCAACACTGTAAGCAGAGCGAAGGCAATCAGCGCAAGTGGCAGGATCGAGTATGGCGGCAGGGCAAAGACAATGCAGGCTCCAGCCAGGGCAGAGGATACCAGACCCGCCAAGCCTCGCAGGTTCATCCTGCTCGAAATCCTTTGTTCCTCCGATGTGGCCAAACTTGACACCGCCTCCCGATTTCATCGAGAGGGCTAGCTGCTCTAGCAACTAGAGGTGCAACAAATGGTTTGATGCATCACGGCATTGTCAGGTCTAAGGGGCACATCGCATGATTTCCTTGCCCATGCAGGCTGCGAAACAGCTCGGCCTTACAAACAGGTGTCCGGTCACACAGACTTGACTGGACACGAGGCGCGCTTTTCTCAACGGCATATTGAACGGTGCAGGTGTATTCGACGGCTCCGCGCTGCAGTATCCAGAAGAAAGCTAGGCTCATGTTCACACGACGCCACTTCATTGCCACGACAGCCGCATTGTTTTCGGCACCGATTTCCGCCCCGGCTTTCGCTTCATCGCACATGCAAGACCAGTGGGCAGCTTGGGATGCTGAGGTCACCCCGTCAGGCTATGACCCTGCCACGACCAACCCATGGGGATTGCATCCTCGCCTCCTTCCGACCCGCGTCGAAGCGCGTGCCGGGTTGGTGCCAGGCGATGTCCATGTCGACGCGATTGCGCGGTATCTCTATCACATTCAGGCTGACGGCACGGCGATGCGCTACGGCGTCGCTATTGGCCGGGACGGTCTTTACGAACCCGGAACATATACAATCCGGCGCAAGGCAAAGTGGCCGAGTTGGACCCCCACGCCAGCCATGATCGAACGCGAGCCGGAAATCTATGCGAAGTTCGCGGATGGCATGGACCCTGGCCCAGCCAACGCCCTGGGATCGCGGGCGCTTTATCTTTTCGTCGGCAACCGCGACACTTACTTGCGGATCCACGGGACGCCCCTTCCACGTTCGATTGGTAGCCGCGCAAGTTCGGGCTGCGTGCGCATGGTCATGGCACACATCAACGATCTGTTCGACCAGGTCGAGACCGGCGTGACCGCCTATCTCTATCCCGCAGAAGAGGGAAACGTGGCGACGACCAGCTAAGGGAATCGCTTGGGCCTTCGCTTCATGGAACGCTAGATGCGCAAGTTCGACCTACCCACAACCGCGTCGCTGACATGCGGTTTGTTATCCTTGCTGCCGGCGCGCGCCTGAGCAGCAGTACTGTCAGCTCGAAACGGCGGGTTTGGCGGAAGCCTGTGTGCAGATTGGCCTTCCTTCGACCGTTCGCAACGGCAGCAGTGTCGTTTCAACCGGCCCGACATGGCGGTACCAGTAACAGCCGTCCTCAGGCTTAAGGATCACTTCCTCAAGATTCTGATAGGGTGCAGCAATCAGCGCGACACCTTCGGGCAGTTCTTTGAGAAATCCCGTGGATTTGTCGGTGGCTTGATCGATCGGCACAGTGCAGGCCCCGAGCGCCAGAAGAGCGACAGCAACAAGGACTGGCCGACACTTTCTCAGGACGCCGGTCGTCGTGGTGCCAATCGGCTGGGAGGCGTCGCCCGGTTGTGTTGCCCCGAAACTTTCAATTCTTAACATCGAACACTCCTGCTTTCTATGTCGCCGCGAGCGTGAACCTTGCCATAAGGCTTTGGTTAGTTGCCGCAGGGGTCATACTTTGATCAGCGCTGCTGTCACATACATGAAGGCGATACCCCCAAGGAAGCCACCGAGGACGGCCGGAGAGAACAGGATCGCCTGTCGATCAATGTTCTGACGCCGCAGATAGGCCGTGACCTCGACCATCACCTGCAGAATGGCACCGGCACCGACCGCAAGTGCCAAGGCTGACCACTGTGGCGCATAGGCGAGGCTGCCGACCCAGATGCCAAGCACAGCCGGTCCACCTGCCAGTAGAGTCAGCGCAGCAAAGCTCCAAAGCGGCGGGCGGATGCGCAGCATCGGTGCGGCGATGCCGATGCCTTCGGTCACGTTGTGCAGAGCAAAACCGAGGACGAGAAAGGTACCCAAGCCCGCTGCACCGGCGGCGAACGCACCGCCAATGGCCAGCCCCTCGCCGAAGTTGTGCAGCCCGATTCCGAGCGCGATGTAGAAGGCCAATGCCAGCCCCTCGGGTCGCCCACGCCAGCGCCCGATGGCCATCAGCAACAGGAAACTGGCCAGCGCCGACAGCCAGACCATGGCAGAACCTTGGAACATTGCTGCCGCTTCGGCTGCCAGTTCTGTAGCCTCGCCCATCATGTCCAGAAGCAAAAAGGCCAGCATCCCCACCGTCAGCGCGAGCACAAAGTTCATGCCGGTGGTGCCAAAGCCGCGCATGGCCGGGTAGAACATCAGACCGAGCGCCACCGGTAGCAAACCGACCAGCGCTCCCACCAACGCCTGCATGCGGAACTGTCCAGCCGTGGCCTTTGGCGTCGGCACCGCGACGGCGATCTCATGTCCGAAAACAGTGCCTGTGTTCGACACCATAGCAACATGATGCGCTTCGCCCAGAACCCAAGGATAGGGGATCTGCACCCAGACGGCGCTACCGCGCGAAATCGGCCCAGGCGGGTTCTGCGTGAAGGTCCAATAGGCGTCATCGACGGCAACCTGGGCGATCTGCATTGCCTCTGAGCCGCCTGCCCGCAGCAGAAGCTGGATGCCGGTCTGGTCGAGAACGGTTCGCTCTACCGTCAGGGACTCAACAGGCGGCGCGCCGTTGTTGAAGCTGCGAAGTGGATCGAGTGACGCGATCCAGACGAAAGACCCAAGAATGGCAGCCAGCGGCAAAAGTACCAGCAGGAGCCGGATGGCAGTGGGGCGGGTGGGCTGGCTCTGGTCGCTCATGCGCCCGGCCCCCGCACGTCGAACATGCCCACCCAGCCAAGTTCGGTGAATTCGGATTGATGCGCGTGGAACATGTACATTCCGTCCTCGTGGTCGGCAAAGCTGAACTCGAGAATGCCGCGTTGCGCCTGGCACTGCATGATCAGATCGACGGTGCGCAGCGTTGGCGTCAGCTGCGTGCCGGTGTCGTAGTAATCGAAGAAATTTGCGTGCAAGTGAAACGAGTTGATTGGGTCGAACTCGGTCGCGTTTACCAGATAGACCCGCACAGGCCTCGTCTTGTCGATGCGGATCGGTACGTTCATGTAGGCTTGGCCGACCGTGTTGACGGCATAAACCTCATTGCCGCCGTCGAAATTGGTGTCGAAGGCATTCATCACCATCGCCAGTTCCTGCCAGTTGGCATTCTCGGGACTGCCAAGGACACGCGAGGCGGCAACGGCCGAAAGCGCCGGATCGGACTGACGTGCGGGGTCCGGGTCGATCACGAAGAGGCCATACATGCCCTTGTGCATGTGCCGTTTCAGCGGCAGGGCATGGCAGTGGTAAAGATGGCAGCCGAAGGGCTTGGCATCGAATTCGTAGATGAATTCCTCCCCCGGGCCAATCAGCCCGGCCCCCGGAACTCCGTCCATTCGCGCCGAGTGGATCCCATGGAAGTGCATGGAATGCGGGTGCGAGCCATAATTGCGGAAGATGATCTTCAGCCGCTCGCCTTCCTTGGCTCGCAGGGCCGGGCCGGGGACGCGTCCGTTGAACGTCCAGGCAGGAAAGAAGATGCCGGGGGCGATCTCAATCTCCCTGTCGACGGCAGAGACCTCGAAAGTGCGCAGGGTTCGACCGTCGGGCAGAAGTGCGGTCGTTCCAGTATCCCAGTCCGTCAACATTACCGACGGATCAAACCCGTTCGCGTCGTGGTCGACGCGCCCGACCGTCGTCATGTTGCCATGCGCCATGCCGGACATCGGTGCGGCGTAAGGATCGGCCGATATCGCCGACATATCGTGTCCCGCCATCGGGTCAGGTGCGGTTTGCGATCGTGCCGTGCCGACGGCAATGGCTGCGCCACTGGCGGCGGCCAAGCCCCCGACGAGCAAGGCGCGCCGTGACGGATCAACCTTGGTGGTTTCGTCGGCAGGCATGGATGGGACTTCCCGGACCGGGCACCAAAGTCTTGGCGCGAAATGTTAGACAAGGCTAATAATCTGCCCACAGGGTTTACCTGTCAACCTAGATCGTGCGAGACTATGACCACAGTGCATGTTGATCCTCATGAAGTCCTGCCCGCTGCCAGTGACGACCGATCTCCCGACCCGCGCGCGGAGGCATTTCAGGGCGTGCGCGCAGCGCGGCGAAACGAGCTGGCCGAAGACTACGTGGAGCTGATCGCCGAGTTGATTCACAGCCACGGCGAGGCGAGGCCCGTCGACATCGCCACCCGAATGGGTGTCACCGCGCCGACAGTGGCCAAGACGCTGGACCGGCTCGCCCGCGATGGTCTGATAACCCGGGCCAAGTATCGATCGATCTTCCTGACGGAGCAGGGCAGGGCGCTGGCCAAGGAATGCAGGCACCGACATGAGATCGTGTTGCGGTTCCTGCTCAGCCTCGGGCTTGATGCGGAGACGGCCGAGCGGGACGCCGAGGGCATTGAGCACCACGAGCGAGCGGACGCTGGAACTGTTCGCGGCCTTCGTTTCGCGAAACTGACCTGGCGCGTCAGGCATTCTCCACCGCAAAGCGCACATCGGCGATCAGGCTTTCGGCACTGAAGTTCTCCAGCCGCTTGCCGTTAAGGAAGAAGGTTGGCGTCTGCCGGATGCCCACGGCTTCGACATCGGCCAGGATGCCGGCGATGCCCGGGAACAGTCGGTCACTTTCCGCCTTTTCAATACCCTGTCCCGCAGCCACGGTGATTTCCCTGGCCACGTCCATTTGGATGATCCTTGTACGGGCCAGCCCGGCCGCTGTTCCAACGGCGCATCCAGCACCGGTTCGAACTTGTCCCGAATCCGTGCGGCCTCGAAGATGCGCACGGCTTCGTCCGAGCCTTCGTGGAACACCGTGTAGCGCAGCACGACTCGGACCTGATCCGTACGTCCGATCGGCTTTGGGAACTCGAGCAACAGAAGTAAAGCTGATCCTGCACGCTGTGTACTCGCATCAGCGAATATGCGGCGCGCAATCATTCC
>NZ_JAXMJJ010000029.1:0-239302 GCF_034376685.1 Cypionkella sp. | reverse complement strand
GGCGTCTTTGTTTATGCCCTGCCCCTGATCGCCTTTGCAGATCAGAAATGCCGACAGGGCCCGCCGATAAATCGGCGGGCCCCGCAGCGTTGAATGGGTTTCCCGATCAGGTGAACAAGAAGTCGCCAGTCGAGATCTGGGTTTCGTCGGTCAATCCGGTGAGACGAATGGTCAGATCCGTCGCGCCGTTGCCGTCAAAGTCCAGTTGCAAGGCGCCGTTGATGAACCGGGCTTCGGTGTTGTCGCTGCCCGAGAAAGCCGCAGAGCCAACATAGGAGAAGGTGCCGGTCAACAGACCCACGAACTCGAGCAGATCTCCCTCGGCCAGACCACCATCCAAGGTGTTGAAGTCCGAGACCGTGGCCTGAGTGGACGAGGCCGCAGCAAACACGAAGTGATCCGCACCATCGCCACCAATCAGCACATCGGTACCGCCGCCGCTCGCCAAGGTGTCATCCCCGGCCATACCGTTCAGCACGTTCTTGCCGGAGTTGCCGATCAATACGTTGTTCGACGCATTGCCGGTGCCGTTCACCCCGAAACTGCCGCTAAGGGTCAGGTTTTCGAAGTTTGCGCCCAAGGTGTGAGTGACTGTGGAGCGCACCAGATCAGTGCCTGCGGCCGCACCCTCTGTCACCACATCACCGATATTGTCGATGGTGAAAGTGTCGTCACCAAGGCCGCCCGACATGCTGTCCGCTCCGGCACCGCCATCGAGCGTATCATTGCCCGCGCCACCGTCCAGCGTGTCGTTGCCGCTGCTGGCCGACAGCAGGTTGTTGCCATCGTTACCGATCAGAATGTTGGCCGCAGAGTTGCCGGTGGCATTGATGTTGCTGGTGCCAGTGAGCGTCAGATTTTCCACCGGAGACAGGATGGCATAGCTGACCGAGGCATAAACCGTATCAGTGCCTTGGCCGGTCAGTTCAGTGACGCGGTCGTTGGCGCTGTCGACGATATAGCTATCATTGCCCAGACCGCCGACCATCGTGTCGTTGCCAGTACCGCCGTCCAAAGTGTCGTCGCCAGCGCCTGCGTTGAGGCTGTCATTGCCAGCCATACCCGACAGAAGGTTATCGTTGGTGTTGCCGAGCAGGACGTTGGCGTTCAGGTTGCCGGTGCCGTTGATGGCCGCTGTACCGTTAAGGGTCAGCTTCTCCAGCGTATCTGCGAGCGTATAGGTCACCGACGAGAATACCAGATCGGTGCCTGCGGCAGCAAGCTCGACCACCACATCGTTCAGCGAGTCGACATAGTAGGTATCGTTGCCAATGCCGCCGATCAACAAGTCATCGCCGGTGCCACCATTCAGCGTGTCGGCACCCGCCCCACCATCAAGCGTATCATTGCCCGACATACCGTTCAGTGTGTTGTTGCCGTTATTTCCGGTCAGCACATTGGCGGCGGTGTTGCCAAAACCCTTCAGGTTCGAAGTTCCTGCAAGAACCAGGTTTTCAAGATTCGCGCCCAGCGTCCAATCAATCGTGGTGCTGACCGTATCGGTGCCAGAGCTGGCCGCTTCGGTGATGACGTCGTTCAGCGCATCGACATTGTAGGTGTCATCTCCATCCCCGCCGAACAACGCATCGCTGCCTGCTCCGCCATTCAGCGTGTCGTTGCCGATACCGCCGTAAAGGCTGTCATTGCCTGAATCGCCAGTCAGCAGGTTGTTACCAGTATTGCCGGTAACGATGTTGTTGAGGCTGTTGCCGTGGCCCTCAAGGTTGCCACTGCCCAACAAGTTCAGGTTCTCGGTGAAGTTGGCGAGCGTCCAGTTGACCGAAGCATCAACGGTATCCGTGCCGCCGTTGATGATTTCCACTGTCTTGTCGGTGATGCTGTCGACGATGTAGGTGTCGTCATTGCTGCCGCCGACCATCGAGTCATTGCCGGTGCCACCGTCCAGAGTATCATTGCCTGCACCACCACTCAGGGTGTCATTTCCAGCCAGGCCGGAAAGCAGGTTGGCGCCGATGTTGCCAGTCATCACGTTGGCCACACCGTTGCCTGTGCCCATCAAATCGCTGCCGCCAAGCAAGGTCAGATTCTCAAAGTTGCTGAGCAGGGTATAGTTGAAGGTGGTCTGTACCGTGTCGTTGCCTTCGTTCACATTTTCCACCACGACGTCATTGGCGTTGTCGATCACGAAGACAGTGTTGCCGATGCCGCCGATCAGGCTGTCATTGCCCGCGCCGCCGTCCAGCGTGTCAGCGCCACCGCCGCCGTAAATGGTGTCATTGCCCACCATGCCTTGCAGCAGGTTTTGACCGCTGTTGCCAGTGATGGTGTTGGCCATGGCGTTGCCGGTTGCGTTGATGCTGGAGCCACCATTCATCGACAGATTTTCGATGTTGTCGCTCATTGTCCAGGTTGCCGTGGTGATGACAGTATCGTTGCCTTCACCCAACAGTTCGGTCACGATATCCGCGGTGGCGTTGATCGTGAAGGTGTCGTCCCCGATGCCGCCTGCAAGCGAGTCGTTGCCGTTGCCACCGTCCAGACTGTCATTGCCCGCGCCGCCGTTCAGCGTGTCATTGCCAGTACCGCCACTCATCACGTTGTTGCCGGAGTTGCCGGTCATGACGTTGTCAGAAGTGTTGCCCGTTGCATTGATGTTGGTCGAACCTGACAGGATCAGATTTTCAACATAGCGGTCCATCGTGATATTGACCGAGCTTTCCACCGTGTCGATGCCGCCATCGACCAGTTCGGTGATCTCATCCCCCGAACCATCGACGATGTAGTAATCGTCACCAATGCCGCCGCTCATTTCGTCAGAGCCAGTGCCGCCGTTCAGAGTGTCGTTGCCTGCATTGCCGATCAGGGTGTCATTACCCTCCATCCCCGACAGCAAGTTGTGGCCTGCGTTGCCGACCATCAGGTTGGCCACCGTATTGCCGATGCCGCTGAGGTTGTCCGCATCGTCCAGCAGCAGATTTTCAAAGTTCGCGGCCAAAGTCCAGTTGATGGTGGTCTGCACAGTGTCGGTGCCTTGGGCTGCCTCTTCGACCAGCACATCGTTCAGGCTGTCAACTTGGTACAGATCGCCACCTTTGCCACCGATCAGGCTGTCATCGCCGGTGCCGCCATCCAGCACGTCGCCGCCATCCATGCCGTAGATGGTGTCGTTGCCAGCCAAGCCGCGCAGAATGTTATTGCCCTGTGCGCCCAAAGTACCGGAGCTGCCACTGTTGCCGATCAGGATGTTGTTCAACTCGTTGCCGGTCCCGTCGATGTCCAACGAACCGGTCAGGGTCAGACGCTCGATATTGGCACCCAAGATGAAGTCGACCGAAGCCGTGACGAGATCGTTGCCTTCGGCGGCATTCTCGGTGATCACCTCGGCCACCGAGCCGACGACATAACTGTCGTCGCCCGCGCCACCAATCATTGTGTCATTGTCGCCACCACCATTCAACACGTCGTTACCCGCGCCGCCCGTAAGCACGTTGCCGAAGGCGTCGCCAGTCAGCACGTCGTTGAAGGCCGAACCAATCAGGTTCTGGATGCCAAACAGACGGTCACCTTGCGCGTCACCACCCGAACCGGTCGACCCCGACACGACCGATACCGTCACCCCAGCTGACGAGGCCGAGTAATCGACGGTGTCGACGCCTGCGCCACCGTCCAGCGTATCTGCACCCGCGCCGCCGATCAGGATGTTTTCTTCGTCGTTGCCCGTCAGGCTGTCTGCACCAGCCGAGCCGCGAATATTCTCGAAGTTGGCGAGCGTATCACCTTCCGCATCACCGCCGCTGTTGGTGCCAGCCGCGAGGTTGACCACCACGGCCAAGGCCGAAGTCGCATAGTCGATGGTGTCAATGCCCAAGCCGCCGTCGAGGCTGTCACCCAAAGCACCGCCCGAGATGACGTTGTCGTTCAGATCGCCGACGATGGTGTCGATGAAGTTCGAACCCGTGATATTCTCGATCGCCACCAGCGTGTCTGCGCCTTCGCCACCGGTGACCACTCCCGAGGTCAAGTTGACGCTCACCGCCGATGTGGCTGCGGCGTAGCTGACGCTATCGCTACCGTCGCCGCCGTCGAGGCGATCATTGCCTGTGCCGCCCATCAGCAGGTCATCGCCCAGACCGCCATAGAGGCTGTCGTTGCCCGCAGCGCCGCTGAGCGTGTCGTTACCAGCATTACCCGTCAGGGTGTTGGCATTGCCGTCCCCCGTCAACACATCGCCCAGAGCCGAGCCGATGACGTTTTCGAAATTCACGATGGTGTCGCCAGTTGCTGCGCCGCCAGTTGCAGAGTTGCCGGTCAGGCTGACGGTGACGGCCGCCGCCGAAGTGCTGTAATCAACGCTGTCCGCATTGCCTGCACCGCCGTCCATCACATCAGCACCCGCGCCGCCCGAGATCAGGTCGTTGTCTGCACCGCCATAGAGGCTGTCATTGCCCGCACCACCAAACAACTGGTCGGCGCCAGCAGCGCCCGTCAGCACGTTGTTGCCAGTATCTCCGGTCAAAGTGTCCGCCTGCGCCGAACCGATGATGTTCTCGATCGAGACATAGGTGTCACCCTGCGCATCGCCGCCGGTGGCGCTGAGCGTAGCAAGGTTCGCGTTCACCCCAGCGGTGCTCGCTGTGTAATCAACGGCATCATTGCCCGACCCGCCATCCAGCACATCGGCGCCCCCGAGGCCGATCAAGGTGTCGTTGCCCGCTAGCCCGAACAGGTTATCGTTGATCGCGCCAGAGGTCGCCGTGACAATGTCGTTTCCAGTTCCGCCGGTAAAAGTCGCCATTCTTTAAGCTCCAAGGTTAAGGGCCGCCGGGAGACCGGGGGACAAGGGGTGATTGCACAAAGGGATAGGTGAGACTTCGGGCCAAATTTGGACGGGAATGTCGGCAAAAGCTGCGAATTGCAGCAAAAGCGCGGCAGCTTGTGGCGAAAGTTGCTCGTGACTGACTGGGGCACCTCCCTGAAATTGCGGGATTATTCTGAAATATGATGCAGAAGACCGCAGAAGAGTTGCCGCATTTTTGCGCGCTTGATTATCGCCAAGACAGCTTTGCCGCGAATCAATCAAGCTGTTGGCGTGCGCCGCCCGCGCTGGTTGATCGGACGGCTTAGAGTTTGTGCAGCAGCGTCAGGATCTGTCGGGCGGCGGCCTCGGGTGTGGTGGTGCCTGCGGCGACGGCGGCGCCTTGGGCGGCGACGAGGCCCTTGGTCGGCTCGACATCAAGCACGGCCAGCAAGCCGCGTCGCAGTTCTTCCTTGAACCAATGCTGCGCTTGTTGGCCGCGCCGGGTCTGCCAATGGCCCTGCACGCGCCGCCATTCGGCCAGGGTCTGCATCTCGGTCCAGGCAAGGCCAAGCCCCGCGTCCTCCAACGCCGAAACCGTCATTGCTTTGGGATAGCCCGGCGGATCTTGCGGGCGTTTGCGCAGCAGCCGCAGAGCGCCTGCGTAGTCAGCGCAGGTGCGCATCGCGGCGGGTTTCAGATCGCCGTCGGCCTTGTTGACCAGGATCAGATCGGCCATCTCCATGATGCCACGCTTAACGCCTTGCAATTCATCGCCGCCAGCCGGGGCGAGCAGCAGGATGAACAGATCGCAAAGCTCCGCCACCACGGTTTCGGATTGGCCGACACCGACGGTCTCAATCAGAATGATGTCAAAACCTGCGGCCTCACACAAAGCCACCGCCTCACGCGTGCGGCGCGCCACACCGCCCATCTGCGCCTGGCTGGGCGAGGGGCGGATGAAAGCAAGCGGATCGCGGGAAAGCCGCTCCATCCGGGTCTTGTCACCGAGGATCGAACCGCCCGAGCGGGCAGAAGACGGATCAACCGCAAGCACCGCGACGCGCTTGCCCTGCCCGGTCAGCATCAGCCCGAAGCTTTCGATGAACGTGGATTTGCCTACCCCCGGCGTTCCGGAAAGCCCGATGCGCAGGGCTTGCTTGGTGCTGCCCAAGGCTTGCAGCAGCTCCAACGCCTGTGCGCGATGATCAGCGCGCGCGCTTTCGACCAGCGTAATGGCGCGGGCCAGACTGCGGCGGTCACCCGATTGCAGGCTGGGGACGAGGTGAGCAAGATCCATGACGACTCCCTTTGCGTGGTTTTGCCTGAGCGCGGGCGGTTTTGCCAGAGTGACCTTGAAACAGGAGCGGCCTCGGGCCCCATCGAGGGGCCTCTCGGCCGCGCTGCCGGGGCGTGATGCGACGCGGCGCAATGGCTGCGGTGTTGGACGTCTCCGGCGGGAGTATTTCGAAAAGAGCAACTGGGAAGGCATTGCTCTTTCCCAAATACTCATTCTTTTTTGCCACCTGCTGGCAAAGGCGGGGCGGTTGCGGGATAAGCGGACATGACCAGATTGCCGATAGAAGATGTGTTGGGGGAAGTGCGTGCGGCGGTGGCGGCGCGTGGGATGGTGGTTTTACAAGCCCCACCGGGGGCGGGCAAGACCACGCTGGTTCCGCTGGATCTTTTGGCCTCGGGGTTGATCGCAGGGCGGATCGTGATGCTGGAGCCGCGCCGTCTGGCAGCGCGGGCGGCGGCCGAGCGGATGGCGGAAACCTTGGGCGAGGCTGTCGGGGCGACCGTTGGCTACCGGATACGCGGCGAGGCGAAGGTTTCCAAGGCGACGCGGATTGAGGTGGTGACCGAGGGGATTTTGACCCGTATGATCCAGAGTGATCCAGGACTTACGGGCGTCGGCGCGCTGATCTTTGACGAGTTTCATGAGCGGTCTTTGAATGCTGATCTGGGGTTGGCTTTGGCTTTGGAAATTCGCGGGGCCTTCCGCGATGATCTGGTGTTGGTGGTGATGTCGGCAACCTTGGACGCAGGCCCGGTGGCGATGCTGATGGGGGATGCGCCGGTGGTGACCTCGATGGGGCGGGCCTATCCGGTGGAGACGCGGTGGCTGGGGCGCAGCCCGGACGCGTCGATGCGGTTTGAGGCGGGGATCGCGGGGTTGGTGCGACAGGCGGTTGAGGAGACGACGGGCGGGGTGTTGGTGTTTCTTCCGGGTGAGGGGGAAATTCGACGCGTTGAAGCGATGTTGTCGGGGCTGGCGGGTTGTGAGGTGCGACCTTTGTTTGGCGCGATGGAGTTTGCGGCGCAAAGGGCGGCTTTGGGGCCATCTGCGGGGCGGAAGGTCGTTTTGGCGACCTCGATTGCGGAAACATCTTTGACCATCCCGGATATTCGCGTGGTGGTCGATGGCGGGCGGGCGCGGCGGGCGCGGTTTGATCCGAACTCGGGCATGTCGCGGTTGGTGACGGAGCGGGTGACGCGGGCCGAGGCCGAGCAGCGGCGCGGGCGGGCGGGGCGCGTGGCTGAGGGGGTTTGCTATCGCTATTGGACCCGCGGCGAGGAAGGCGGACTGGCCGCTTATCCTCCGGCAGAGATTGAGGCGGCGGATTTGACCGGGCTGGCGTTGGAGCTGGCGTTGTGGGGCGGCGATGTGGGGTTTCTGACCGCGCCGAATGTCGGGGCAATGGCAGAGGCGCGGTCGCTGCTGGAGGGGTTGGGCGCGCTGGCGGGCGGGCAGATCACGCCGCATGGCCGGGTGTTGGCGGCTTTGCCGTTGCATCCGCGGTTGGCGCATATGCTGGCGGTGGCGGGGCCGGAGGCGGCGATGCTGGCGGCGGTGCTGGGCGAGCGGGATGTGCTGAAGGGGGCGCCACCTGATCTGGCGCTGCGGCTGGCGGCGGTGGCGGATGTGCGGCGGTTTGAGGCGTCGCATCCGTGGCCGGTTTTGCGGCCGGTGGCGGAGCGGGTGAAGCTGGAGGCGCGGCGGTTGGGGCGGGCGGTTTCGGGCGCGGATGCGGGCTACAGTTTGGCGCAGATGGCGGCTTTGGCGTATCCGGATCGGGTGGGGCTGCGGCGCAAGGGTGAGGCGCCACGTTGGGTGCTGTCGGGCGGCAAGGGGGCGGTGATGGCGGCGGGTGTGCCGCTGTCAGGGGCGCGGTTGATCGTGGCGACGGATCTCGATGGCGATGCGCGCGAGGCTGGGGTGCGGCAGGCGGTCAGCATCAGTGAGGCGGAGTTGCGGGCGGTTTTCGGCGACCAGATCGCGTGGCGCGAGGTTTGTTTCTGGTCGAAGCGCGAGGGCCGGGTGATGGCGCGGCGGCAGGAGTGTTTCGGGGCGCTGGTGCTGGCGGATGTGCATTGGGATGCGCCTGCCGAGGCGGTGGCGCGGGCGGCGTTGGAAGGGATGCGGCTGAATGGGCTGTATTTCACGGCGGCGGCGCGGCGGTTGCGGGCTCGGGTGGAGTTGGCGCGGGGTGGTGGGGATGCGTGGCCGGATTTCAGTGATCAGGGGTTGTTGGAGACGGCGGAGGAGTGGTTGCTGCCGCATCTTTCGGGAGTGCGGACGGAGGCGGATTTGCGCGGGTTTGATTTGAGCGAGGCGTTGAAGGCGCGGCTGTCTTGGGAGCAGGTGGCGGCTTTGGATAAACTGGTGCCGGGGGCGTTTGAGACGCCGCTGGGGCGGCGGGTGCCGATTGATTATGATGGCGATGTGCCGGGGATTGAGGTGCGGTTGCAGGAGATGTTTGGGGTGGTGGTGCATCCGGTGGTGGGTTTGAGCCGGCAGCCGCTGCGGGTAGTTTTGACCTCGCCGGGGCAGAAGACGATTCAGGTGACGATGGATCTGCCGGGGTTCTGGAAATCATCCTATGCGGACGTGAGGAAGGATATGCGGGGGCAGTATCCTCGGCATCCCTGGCCGGAGGACCCGACGGTTGCGGAACCGACCTTGCGGGCCAAGCCTCGGGGGACTTGAGGGGCGGTCCCGAGTTGGACCGTTTGGAATTGTGGGGGATTTCAGCGGGTTGGGGTGTGGCGTTAAGGGTGTGCTAAGGATTTGGTATGCTTGCGTAAGTGCAAAGGTCACAGTCATCTTGCGATTGCAAATTAGTAGGCCCAATATGACTAATGACAGACGAATCCGAGTTTTTCAAACTTCGCAAAATGGGAAAGACCTATATTTCTAAGGTCTTCAAATACAATGAGCAGTCCACTGAACGCTTGCGCCAAGTGCGGATGGTTCTGGAAGGATCGAATAGTCTGCACCTCGGAGAGATCGAAGGTGCCCTTTGCCTTCGACTGACAGGGGACAAGCGAAAAACACAAGTAACAGCAATCGTTTCTCAGGATGAGAGCCAAGTCAGGCGCGTGACATTGCAAACTTTTCAGTCACGGGCCAATGATTGGATCGCGGGATTTGAGAAAGAAGAATTCACATTTCGATCCGATGAGTTTGCTCGGCTGTTCTCGTTCTTACGACAGATCGAGTTCATTGATATGTCAAATGAAGATAATTTTCAGATCGAAGACATCTCCACTCAAGACGGTCCAAAGGCCATCATTGATGCTTCTGACAAGGGCATAGTCGAACAAATCAGAGCAATGTCTGAAGGTGAGCGCCAAGCTGTGATCCAAGGCCTTGGCCAGACTTTGACAAGCGAGGAAATCAACATCCTCCTTGGTCGACGTCAGGCGCTTGCCGAGTTTGAAAAGCAGATTTTGTCGCGTGAATGGAATGAACCTGACTGGCAGAATTTCTTTGAAAGGCAGCCATGGGTCTTCGGCTATGGGCTGGACTACCGCGTTATGCGTCAGTTCGACCGCGAAATGATGCTTGGCGGAGCAGGGACTGACAACAAGAACAAACCGACCGTGGATTTTCTGGAAACATTCACAGATTATACTGTGCTTGTGGAAATCAAACGCCCTGACACCCGCATCTTCAAGATAGGCAAGGGGGGCCGCGCCGGAACATGGGAGTTTAGCGCAGAATTTACCGGGGCCGTCTCGCAGATACTCGAACAAAAGGCAGAATGGCTCTCGTTTGCGCAAACAGGAGAACACTGGAGCAAGGACGGCAGCCGAAAGCTGGAGGCAAGGACGCGGAATGCGCGAACTATTCTTATAGTTGGCTCTCATCGTGAGTTCGACACATTGGAAAATCTGCGATCGGGTCAAATAATGCGTGATACGTTTGAACTATTCCGCCGCGAAAACCGAACTATAGATATTATAACTTTTGATGAACTTCTGGAACGTGCGCGCTTCATCACTAGCGATAAATAGTGCCTAGCGCCTCCGGCGAGGATATTTGAGCAGAGAGGATAAACCGGGCGCTAAGACTGGCGTTGTCGGTGGCGCGCTTTCTTGACTTCGGCATCGGCACGCAACTCTCCTTGCCAAAATCTCTTTGCAACCTTTCTGCAACTCGCGCGTTGTCTTGGCGATGAGCGGAGGGCCGGGCGGTCTTTCGCGCGAAAGGGAGATGATCATGCGGAATTTTGCTTTGCCGATGGTGCTGGTGGCGGGTTTGGCGGGGGCGGCTCCGGTTCAGGCGCAGACCGATCTGGGCGATGTGGTCTCGGGGATTGCGCAGTCTTTGATCACGCAGGAGTTGGACAAGAAGGCCTATCTGGAGGCGCAACGGCTGAACACAGTGCGGGGGTATCGCAATTATCTGGCGCAGTATCCGAAGGGGATTTACCGGGTGAATGCCGAGCGGGCTTTGGTGGCGCTGGGGGCCTCGGTTGGCCCTGATCCGGGCCGGCCCGATCCGGGCAATCCCGCGGTGGGCAGCAATGCGGCGCAGGTGGAGGCCTCGCTTGGCCTGAGCCGGACGCAACGGGAGAGGATTCAGCGGCAGTTGACGGTGCTGGGATTTCCGACCGGCGTGGCGGATGGGCTGTGGGGGTCGAAGACGCGCGGCGCGATCATCCAATGGCAGAAGAAGAACAAGCTGACGGCGACCGGCTATGTGACGGCGCGGCAGGTGAATTTGCTCGCCGAGCAGTCGGGCGGCAGCGTCAGCCCGACCCCGGAGGAGCCTGCGGCGGGCAATGACCAGCTTGAGGAGCGCTTGCTGAGCCTGACCTCGGCCGAGCGCTATGAGGTGCAGCGTCGGCTGACCGCTTTGGGCTATAACACCTATGGGGTGGATGGCAGCTTTGGGTCGAACACCCGGCGGGCGATGGCCTCTTGGCAGCGCGATGAGGGGCTGCGGGCCAGCGGCTATCTGACCGCCGATCAGTTGCGGTTGTTGCGGCGGCAGTCGGGCGGTTGAGATGATCGGTTGAGATTTTGCGGGCCGCCCCTTTGTTTGGGCGGCCTTTTTTGTAGGCGGGTCAGCTGTCTTGGCCGCCCTGCCCTGCCGACTGAAACCAGCGACGGATGGTGTCACGCTCGGGCTGTTCCATGAAGCTGAGATTGGCGGGCGGCATGGCGTGGGTGAGGCCGGATTGGGTGTAGATGCGTTTGGCTTCGGCTGCGATTTGCGCCGGGGTTTCCAGCACGACGCCTTTCGGCGGCCAGTAGAGGCCCTCGTAAAACGGCTCGGCGGCGTGGCACATCGAGCAGCGGCCTTGCACGATCGAGACGACTTGGTCGAAGTCTTTCGCGCTGGCGTAGGTGAGGGCTTCGGGGTTGAGGGCGGCTTCTTGTGGTGGGTGACGCATCGGCGCGATGGAGAGCCAAGCGATGATCAGGAAGATTACGGCGGTGACGAACCATGTCCAATGCGGGTTGCCTTTTTGGGCGTGTTTGGTGTTGAACCAATGGCGGATGGTGACGCCCATCAGGAACACGAGGGAGGCGATCAGCCAGTTGTACTCGGTGGCGAATACCAAGGGGTAGTGGTTCGACAGCATCAGGAACAATACCGGTAGCGTAAGGTAGTTGTTATGGGTGCTGCGCTGTTTGGCGATCTTGCCGTATTTTGGGTCTGGGGTGCGGCCTGCTTTCAGGTCTGCGACCACGATGCGCTGGTTCGGCATGATGATCATAAAGACGTTGGCGGACATGATGGTGGCGGTGAACGCGCCTAAGTGGAGGAGGGCTGCGCGGCCTGTGAAGACTTGGGTGTAGCCCCAGGCCATGCCGACGAGGATGATGTAGAGGCCGATCATCAGGCGGGTGTTGTCGTCGCCAAAGCGGCTTTTGCAGATTAGATCATAGGCGATCCAGCCGAAGGCGAGGGAGGCGAGCGATATGGCGATGGCTTGGGTTTGGGTCAGGTCGGCTATGGCGGGGTCGATCATGTAGAGGTCGGCGCCGAGGTAGTAGACCAGAAACAGCATGGCGAAACCGGAGAGCCATGTGCTGTAGCTTTCCCATTTGAACCATGTGAGGTGTTCGGGCAGCATCTGAGGTGCGACGAGATATTTCTGGATGTGGTAAAAGCCGCCGCCGTGGACTTGCCATTCCTCGCCGTGGGCAAGCGGTGGCAAGCTGGGGGTTTTGCGCAGGCCGAGGTCGAGGGCGATGAAGTAGAAGGATGAACCGATCCACGCCATCGCGGTGGTGACATGCAGCCAGCGCACCGCGAGTTCGACCCATTCCCACAGCACAACCCAGTCATACATCTGTCGTCTCCTGTTTTGGCTGCACCGCTAATGAGTAAGCTATACTGACCGGTATTGATCTGTTAATCCTGAAAAACCGGGGAATACTTTCAAGATTGGCGCGAAAATGTCCTATGTCAACACGATCAAGATGTTTGTGCGGGTGTATGAGTTGGGCTCAATGTCGGCGGCGGCGCGGGATCAGCGCACCTCGCCTGCGGTGGCCTCGGCGCGGATCTCGGAATTGGAGAAGCATCTGGGGGTAAGGCTGTTTTCGCGCACGACGCGGAGTTTGCAGCCGACCGAGAACGGGCGGATCTTCTTTGAAGGGGCGAAGAAGGTTCTGGAGGCCATCGACGAGGCCGAAGCCGCGGTGATGGATGTGACGCAGAACCCGCGGGGGACGATCTTTGTGTCGGCTCCGTTAGGGGTGGGGCGGCGGTTTATCGCGCCGCATGTGCCGGTGTTCAAGGATATGTATCCGCAGATCGACGTGCGCCTCAGGCTGTCGGACCGGATCATTGATGTGACGGCCGAGGGGCTGGATGTGGCGTTTCATCTGGGGATTTTGGAGGATTCAACGCTGAAGGTGCGGTTGATTTCGGATTGTCCTCGGGTGCTTTGCGCGGCCCCTGCCTATATCGCACGGCGCGGGATGCCGTTGGACGGGGCGGCTTTGGTGGGCGATAAGCACGAGTGTCTGAACCTGCGGTTTCCGGGGGCGAAGGAGTTTCAGTGGGCGTTGCAGACCCCGGACGGGGTGCGGCGCTATGAGATCACCGGGCCGTTTGAGAGCGACGATGGCGATGTGTTGACCGGCTGGGCGCTGGATGGGCGCGGCATCGTGATGAAGCCGGTGTTTGAGGTGGCGGATCATTTGCGCTCGGGCGCGCTGGTGCCAGTGGCTGTGGCGACCCCGCCGCTGCCGACGCAGCTTTCCAGTCTGTCGCAGCATCGGCGGTTGAAAGACCCGAAGGTGAAGCTGTTCACCGATTTCATGGCGGCGCATGTCAGGGATGCGGTGCGCGGGGCGACCCTTGGGCCCGTGGGTTGAGATGTGCGCCTCCGGCGGGAGTATTTAGGCCAGTCTGAAAGCAAATTTTAGATAAATTTTAGCGGTTTAGGTCTCATAGGGCCAGTTGGCTTGGGAGAAAGCGCCGCCGTCGACCCAAAGGGTTTGGCCGGTGACGAAGGCGGCGGCGTCGGAGATTAGGAACAGCAGCGGGCCAGTCAGGTCTTGCGGGGTGCCGACACGGCGCAGGGGCGTGACGCGGGCCCAAGTGGCGTTGTAATCCGGGGCCTCGGCGGCAGTGCGGGCGGTGGCGATGGCACCCGGCGCGATGCAGTTGACGCGGATGTTGTGCGGGCCGAGCTCGACAGCGGCGACTTTGGTGAACTGCTCGATGCCGCCTTTCGAGGTGGTGTAATCGACCAGTTTCGGGAAGGCGAGTTTGTTGCAGCCGGATCCGAGAGTGATGATTGCACCCGGTTGGCGGGCGGCGATCATGGCTTTTGCCGCCATTTGGGTGTTCAGGAACGTGCCGCGCAGGTTGGTCGCGATGGTGCGGTCCCAATCCTCGGGGGCGAGGTCGAGCAGGCTCGACCACGTCTGGATGCCTGCGTTGTTGACCATGACAGAGGGGGCGGTTTCGGCCCATGTGGCGGCCTCGGCGTGGAAGCGGGCGGTTTCGGCGGCGTCGCCTGCATCACATTCCCAAGCGCGGGCGCGTTGGCCTACGGCTTCGACGGCGGCGATCAGGGTTTGCGCGGCATCGGCTTGGCCGAGATGGGTGAAGCCCACGTCATAGCCCGCGCCTGCGAGGGCGGTCACGAGGGCATGGCCGATGGCGGAGGGGCCTGCGGTGACGAGGGCGAGTTTGGGCATCTGCGGGCTCCTATCGGTTTGCGGCAGGATGGCGAAACTTGCGGCGCAAGGAAAGGCCAGCTTGCGGCGGTTTGCCCGCCACTTGCGCGATTTTGGGGTCAATGCTTTAGTGTCGCCGTCACCGATTGTTGCAAGGGGTCAGCCTGCCATGCTCAGCTTGCCGAAAGTTCTGCCGCAGCCCGCTGTCGCCTATATGGCGATCACCGAAACCATCGCGATGACCGCGTTTGACGAGAACGCGTCCAGCCTGTTGGCCGAGGTTTATCACTGGCTGGCTGCGCGCGACATCGCTGTGACGGGGCCAGCCCTGCTGCGGCATAATTTCATCAGTCCGGCCTGTGATCTGGAGATAGAGTTCGGCGTGGTCGTCGCAAAGCCGGTGCCTGGAGATGGGCGGGTGCAGCCCGGCGAGATGCCTGCGGGCGAGTACGGCGTGGTGCGCTATACCGGGCCGTATGACAGATTGTTCGAGGTCAATGCAGTGCTGGTCGGCTGGGCGAAAGAGCGTGGCGTGGTTTGGGATGCCGAGACTGGCCCCGCAGGCGACCGTTTTGCCGCACGGGTGGAATATTACCACACGGACCCCGCAGAAAACCCGGATCCGGCAACTTGGGTCAGTGAGCTGATGATCAAGACCGCTTAGGCACGGTTCGGGGTGTTTCGTGCGGCGATTCTGGAAAGCCCATGCGGGTTAGTTAGCCGGGGCTTTCCAAGTGTGCTGCGCCTCAGACGCCCCATGTCCGATCCAACAGCGCCAGCCAGTTGTCGTAGCACAGCTTTTGCATCAGCGCTTCGCCGTAGCCGTGGTCAAGCATGGCTTGTTGCAGGGTGGGCAGGCCGGTGACGTCACCGATGCCGTTCGGCAGGGTTGCGCCGTCGAAATCGGAGCCGAGGCCGAGATGGTCTTCACCGACGTTTTCCAGCAGGTGATCGAGGTGGGCGAGCACGTCTTCCCAGCCCATATCGCCCGATTGTTTGCCGTCGCGGCGCAGGAACGAGGTGGCGAAGTTCAGGCCGACCATGCCTTTGCTGTCGCGGATCATGTGGAGTTGGCGGTCGGTCAGGTTGCGGCTGGAAGGCGTGATGGCGTGGGCGTTGGAATGGGTGGCAACGAGGGGCGCATCGGTCAAGCGGGCGACGTCGTTAAAGCCTGCTTCGTTGATGTGGCTGAGGTCGATCATGATTTTCAGATCGTTGCAGGCGCGGATCAGGCGTTTTCCGGCGTCTGTCAGGCCCTCACCGGTGTCAGGACCGGAGGGGAAGGCGAAGGGGACGCCGTGGCCGAAAATGGTGGGGCGGGACCAGACCGGGCCTAGGCTGCGCAGGCCCAGGGCGTGGAAGGCGTAGAGGTTGTCGAGATTGGCGTCGATGGCTTCGGCACCTTCCATATGCAGGATGCCTGCGATGGTGTTGGTGTTCAGGCAATCGCGGATTTCGGCGGTGGTGGTGCAGAGTTTGAACTGGCCGTTTGAGGCGCGCTCCATCCACAGCATCTGGCGGGCCATTGACATGGCGACAGGCAGGGCTTCCGGTTCGGTGATCAGGGTGCCGAGCGGCAGGCTGAAGGGCGGATTCTCCATCTGCGCCATGTAGTCGGGAGCGTCGTGGGCCTCGGGTGAGGGGATGTAGATGGCGAAGAAACCGGCCTTGAAGCCGCCCTTTTGCATCCGGGGCAGGTCAAGATGGCCCTTGCCCTCGCCAGTCAGCCAGATCGCCTCGCGGTTTTCGGGGTGGATGTGCAGGCGCAGGAGCAGGTCGTTGTGGCCGTCGAAGGTGGGAAACATTTGTAAGCCTTTGGTTTTATTGGCAGGCGGCTGGGGCGTTGCCCCAGACCCCAGGATATTTGAGCAGAGAGGATGCCCCCTTTAGCCTTCGAGCATCCTGTCGGCAGAAGCCGCGAACAGGCTGCTTGCGTAGGGGGTTTTCATTTGGGCGGTGGCGAGGGCTTCGCGGGTCAGTTCCTCGACGGCTTTGCCATGCTGCATCACGAGAATGCGGTCGCACATGTGGTCGATCACGGCGAGGTCGTGGGAGACCATCAGGAAGGTGAGGCCGCGTTCGGTGCGTAGGCGGGAGAGTAGGTTGAGGGTTTCGGCTTGGACGGAGGCGTCGAGGGCCGAGGTCGGTTCATCCAGCAGCAGGATTTCGGGTTGCAGCATCAACGCGCGGGCGATGGCGACGCGTTGGCGTTGACCGCCGGAAAGTTGGTGCGGGTAGCGGAAGCGGAAGTTGGGCGGGAGGCCGACATCGGTGAGGGCCTTGGTGATGGCTTGGTCGGTGAGCGGCAGGCCGTGAATGGCGAGGGGTTCGCTGAGGGTGCGGTCGATGGTGTGGCGGGGGTGGAGGCTGGCGTAGGGGTCTTGGAACACCATCTGCACTTTGCGCGAGAAGGCGCGGTCGTGGGTGATCGGTTTGCCATTGATGCGAATGGTGCCGCCGCTGATCGGCGCGAGGCCGCAGATCGCGCGCAGGATGGTGGATTTGCCGGAGCCGGATTCGCCGACAAGGCCGAAGGATTCTTGGGCTTTGACGTTGAGCGAGACGCCCTCGACGGCGCGGACGTGGCGGCCTTGGGCGGTGAAGGTGACGGAGAGATTTTCGATTTCTATCAGCATGTTCAGAGCGCCCAACTTGCGTCGCGGTCGAGGCTTGGCAGGGCTTCCCGCGTGCCACCGATGCGGGGCAGGCAGTTCAGCAGGCCTTGGGTGTAGGGGTGTTTGGCGTGCATGAGATCTTTCGCGGCCAGTTCTTCGACGACTTTGCCTTTATACATCACCAAGACGCGGTCGCAGAAGCGGGCGACGAGGCGGAGGTCGTGAGAGATGAAGATCAGGCCCATGCCGCGGGTTTTCACAAGGTTGTCGAGGATCGAGAGGACTTCGGCTTGAACGGTGACATCCAAGGCGGAGGTCGGCTCATCCGCGATCAACAGGTCGGGGTTGGGGATCAGCATCATCGCGATCATCACGCGTTGGCCCATACCGCCGGACAGTTCATGCGGGTAGGCCTCCATCACGCGCTGCGGGTCGCGGATTTGCACGGCGTTGAGGGCGTCGATGGCTTTGGCGATGGCCTCGGCCTTGGAAACTTTATCGCGTTGGCGCAGGCCCTCGGTCAATTGCGCGCCGACTTTCATCACCGGGTTAAGGGAATATTTAGGGTCTTGCATCACCATGGCGATGCGGGGGCCACGGAGGGAGCGCATTTGAGTCTCGGACGCTTTCATCAGGTCGATGCCGTCGAAGGTCATCTCATCCGCTTCGATCTTGCCCGGTGGGCGGATCAGGCGCAGGACGGAGCGGCCGGTCATGGTTTTGCCGGAGCCGCTTTCGCCGACGATGCCGAGGCGTTCGCGGTTCAGATCAAACGAAACGCCGCGCACGGCTTCGACGCGGCCTGCTTCGGTGTCAAAGGTGACGCGGAGGTTTTTGACGGACAGGAGGCTCATTTGCTGGCGCTTTTCGGATCGAGAACATCGCGGAGGCCGTCACCCAGCAGGTTGAAGCCAAGCGAGACGATGAAGATAGCGAGGCCGGGCATGGTGGCGACCCACCACTGCTCGAACAAGAACTTGCGGCCTGCGGAGATCATCAGGCCCCATTCTGGCAAGGGCGGCTGCACGCCAAGGCCAAGAAAGCCGAGGCCTGCGGCGGTGAGGATGACGCCTGCCATATCAAGCGTGACGCGGATGATCACCGAAGGCAGACACATCGGGATGACATGGCCCCAGATGATGCGGATCGGCCCTGCGCCTTGCAGTTTGACGGCGGCGATATAGTCGGAATTGCGCACTGTCAGGGTTTCGGCACGGGCGACACGGGCGTAGGGCGGCCAGCTGGTCAGCGCGATGGCGAGGACGGCGTTTTCCATACCGGGGCCGAGGACGGCAACCAAGGCCAGCGCGAGGATCAGCTTGGGGAAGGCGAGGAAAATATCGGTGATCCGCATCAGGATGGTATCGACCCAGCCGCCGAAATAGCCCGCGACGGTGCCGATGATCAGACCGACCACCGGGGCGGTGAGGATCACCAGCAGCACGATGTAAAGCGTGATACGGCTGCCGTAGAGAATGCGCGACAGGATATCGCGGCCGAAATCATCGGTGCCAAGCACGTTGCCGGGGGTGCCGGGGGGCAGCAGGCGGCGGCCGAGTTCTTGGGTAATCGGGTCATGTGGGGCAAGCAGCGGCGCGAAGATCGCGACGAACAGCAGGGCGGCGGTGATCAACAGGCCGATCATCGCCAATGGGTTGCGGCGCAGGCGGAGCCAGCTAAGGTAGCTTTGACCCAAGCGGGATTGCATCCGCGAGGCGGGGTTGGGGTCGCGCAGCCATGTGGTGAGTGTGCTCATACCCGTGCCCTCGGATCGACCAAGCGGTAGAGCAGGTCTGACAGCATGTTGAGGCCGATATAGGCGATGCCGACGACTACTGTGCCGCCTAAGACGGCGGGCATGTCGGCAACCATCAGGGCGTCGGTGATGTAGCTGCCCAAGCCCGGCCATGCGAAGATGGTTTCGGTCAGCACGGCACCTTCGAGCAGATAGGCGTAGCTGAGCGCGATCACGGTGATCAGCGGCACCATGACGTTTTTCAACGCATGCACCCAGATCACCCGGCGCTCGGGCATGCCTTTGACGCGGGCGGTGGTGATGTATTCCTGGCCAAGTTCGTTCATCATAAAGCTGCGGGTCATTCTGCTGATATAAGCCATTGAGATATAGGCGAGAATCCCTGCTGGCAGGATGATGTGGGAAAACGCGTTGGCGAACATGTCCCAGCGATTGTTCAGGGCGGTGTCGAGCAGGATCATGCCGGTGTATTGGGTGAGCTCGAAATCCAGCGACATTTGATAGGCTGCGTCAAGCCTGCCGGGGCCGCCGACCCAGCCAAGCTGGCCGTAGAACAGCAAGAGGCCCATCAGGCCAAGCCAGAATACCGGCATCGAATAGCCCATCAGGCCGATCAGGCGGGTGGATTGGTCGAAGAAACTGCCCGGCTTGGTGGCGGCGATGACCCCTGCAGGAACGCCCAGAAGCACACCGAGGATTGTGGCAAGGGTGGCAAGTTCCAGCGTGGCGGGGAAGCGTTGGGCGACTTCGTCCAGCACAGGTTCGCGGGTGCGGATCGAGGTGCCGAGATCGCCTTGCAGGGTGTTCGTCACATAGATGCCGAACTGCTTCCACAAAGGTTCGTTCAGGCCCAGCCGTTCACGGGCTTCCTCCATCTGCGCCTCCGTCGCGCGTTCGCCAAGGATCGACAGCACCGGATCCACCGGAATGACGTTGGAGATGAAGAAGGTCACCATCAGCAACCCAAGAAAGGTGACGAATAGCGTAACAACCGTGCTGCCGATTTGGCGAAGCATGGGCATCAGGCGCGAGGACGGAGCGGGGGTGCTGGTCATATAAAAACGGGCGGCCCTTTGCAGGGCCGCCCATGGCCTTACTTGGTCACAAGCCAATAGGCGGTCGAGTCAACCGCGCCACCGGTGTAAAAGCCCTTGACGTTGGCCCGCACGCCGGTCTGACGGGCTTGCTGGAACATCACGATGAACGGGGCGGTTTCGCGGAATTTCTTCTGCAAAGCGGCATACATTTCAACGCGTTTGGCCGGGTCTTGCTCCAACACGGCGGCTTTCGATTCCGCGGTCATCTCACCCGGATCATAGGCGTTGCGCCATGCCAGATAGCCGGTGTTGTTGGCGGCATCCGAGTTGTCGGGGTTCTCGGCGAAGGTCGAGGAGTTGGTGTTCGGATCGGGATAATCCGGGCCCCAGGTTTGCAGCGTGCCATCATGCTGGCGGGCGCGGTATTCTTTCAGTTGTTCGGCGCCTTCACCGACGCTGAGTTCTACCTTGATACCGGCTTGGCCAAAGGTGTTCTGGATCGACTGCGCCACATCCATGCGGTCAGCGGCGTTGCGCACCGACAACTTGATCGCCGGATCTTTGATGCCGGATTCCGCGATAAGTGCTTTGGCTTTCTCGATATCCAAGGAATAGGGGTTGTCGTCCAAAGCACCCAGATAACCCGACGGCAGGAAGTTTTGGTGAACGACGGCGGCGCCCTTCATGAAGGTATCGGCCATGCCGTTGTAATCCACCGCCCAGCGCATCGCGTCGAGGAATTTGGCGTTCTTGTAGTTCTCATTCTTCTGGTTGAACGAGAGATAATAGATCTGGCCGCCAACGTCTTCTTGGATCACCACATCAGCGTTGCCAGCCATGCCCGCGACATCAATCGGGGTCAGGGTGCGGGCGACGTCAATGTCACCTTTTTCCAGCTGCAGACGCTCGGTCGCGGCTTCTGGCACATGGGTCATAAAGACCTTGGCCATCTTCGCATCGCCGCGCCAATAGCCGGGGCGCATCTCCAAAACATAGCCTTCATTCGGCTTGAAGGATTTGAGCGTGTAAGCGCCCGACCCTGCCGAATGGGTTTTCAAATATTCATTGCCAAGGTCCGAGACGCCATCTGTGACGACTTCGTTGGCCTTGACCACATCGGCATCAACGATCGAGGCCACACCTGCGGTCAGGCAGTTGTAGAGGAAGGTCGGCGCGTAGGGCTTGTCGACCTTGATGGTCAGGGTGTCGCCCGCGCCGGTGATCATGCTGTCCACGGTCTCGGCGGTCCAGCCAAACTGGTTGAGGATGAACGCCGGAGTTTTGTTCAGCTTGACCGCGCGTTGCAGCGAATAGGCGGCGGCCTCTGCCGTCACCGGATTGCCGGAGGCGAAGGTCACGCCAGCCTTCATCTTGAAGGTATAGGTCAGGCCATCTTCGGCCACCGACCAGCTTTCGGCCAGACCCGGCTCGGTTTCCAAAGTGGCTGGGTTGATCTCAACCAGACCGTCATAGGTGTTATTCACCACGTCGAGGCCAGAGAATTCATAGGCCTCGTGCGGGTCGAGGCTGACGATGTCGTCGATGGCACCCGCCAGCACCAGCGTATCGGCTGGGGTTTCGGCCATCAGCGCAGCGGGGGCGGTGCCCAGCATCATAGCCGCAATGGCAACAGCGCCCACGCGGCGCAGCGTCGGTTCAAGTAGCATGACAAACTCCCTGTTTTATCATCGTTTTCTTTTGGTTTTATCGTTGTCGTGACTTGGGGCTTGCTGAGTCCCAAGGTATTTCCTGACCGATTGGGCAACTTCTGTGCGGGCTTGTCAACAGCGGCTTGCGGCGTGAAACTGGCGGCAACGGGCAGTTTCACGGGCAGATGGGTAAAATGTCAGACTTTTCAATCTTCGACGGGCATAATGATCTGCTCTCGTGCCTCTGGGCAGAAAAATCCTTTGGTGGCGCTGCGTTTTTCAGCGGGCGGGATGGCGATCTTGATCTGGCGAAATGCCGTGCGGGTGGCTTTGCGGGCGGTTTCTTTGCCGTTTGGGTGGGCGGAGGGCCGGGCACTGGCCCCGATCCGATGGCGACCTACCGGGAGTTTCCGGCGATTGATGCGGTGCGGGCCGAGCGGCAAACGCTGGAGCAGATCGCTATTCTGCTGCGGATGGAACGGGCGCGACCGGATGCGATCCGGCTGTGTCGCACGGTGGCCGAGATCGCCAATGCCCGCGCCGCCGGGGCGATTGCAGCGATTTTGCATATCGAGGGCGTTGAGGGGATTGCTGCAAATCTGGACGCTTTGCATGTTTTCTACGCTGCGGGGTTGCGATCTTTGGGTCCGGTCTGGAGCCGTTCGAACATTTTCGGCCATGGCGTGCCGTTCAACTTCCCGGCCAGCCCGGATACCGGGCCGGGGCTGACCGAGGCCGGGCTGCGGTTGGTGCGGGAATGTGACGCCTTGGGGGTGCTGCTGGACCTGTCGCATCTGAATGAAGCCGGGTTTTGGGATGTGGCGCGGGTGTCGGGCAAGCCTTTGGTCGCCACCCATTCCAATGCCCATGCGGTGACCGCCTCGACCCGCAATCTGACCGACAAGCAGTTGGCGGCGATCAAGGATAGTGGTGGCTTGGTCGGGTTGAACTATGGCTGTGCTTTCATCCGTCAAGACGGCATCAAAAATCCCGCGACCGGGCCAGAGGATATGCTGCGTCATCTGGATCATCTGCTGGCCCACCTGGGCGAAGATGGCGTGGCGCTGGGGTCGGATTTCGACGGCACGATGATCCCAAATTTCATCAGCGATGCCAGTGGGCTGCCGAAACTGACGGCGGCGCTGGAGGCACATTATGGCGCTGCGCTGACCGAAAAACTCTGCTGGAGCAACTGGCAGGGCTTGCTGGCAAGGGTGATTGGCTGAGGTCTATCGCGCGCCCGAAACCCACGTTGCGCCGCCGCGGATTTGATCCGGGGCGGCTTGGGGTTAGACATTAGGCGCGGGTGATGCCTTCGGTCATTTCCCAGATCAGCCGCCCGATTTCAGGGAAGGCTTGGGGATAAGTTTGCGCCATGCCCTGCCCTTGGGTGGTCAGCACAACAGTCAACGGCTTGCGGTTGGGTGCCGCCAGACGCACCATATCATGTTTGAACCAGCTGGTTTTGGCATCGCCGGTCCACAGGTTGTGCCCGGCTTTCGACCAGATCTGCACCGCTTCCGGCAGGTCGCCCGCCAAATACTCCGACAGTTGATAGGCCGGGTTTGCGGCATCAGGGCTGGCTTTGTCACGCTGCAAGATCGCCTGTGCGCGGGCTTTTGAGGGCGGTGACAGTGGCAAATCGCCCTCAAACAGCTCCCACAGAACCCGTGCGGCAGCCAGAGGGGTGAGGCGGTTCAGATGCGCGCCGTCTGCGCCTGCGAATTGCGCCTCACGGCCATAGCGGGTGTCGTCCATCAGCTTTTGCGCGATGCTACAGCCCTGCCATTCGTCCCAGCCCAGCGCCCAGAAAAACCGGTTCAACCGTTCGCGCTTGTTGACCCAATCGAGGTATTCCGCGCCATGCAGCAATGTGTCGCCCGTGGTGCCGGTGATCAGGTCGATGGCGTAGTTGGTGGCGGTGTTCGACGAGACACGGATCATGTCGCGCAACGCCCGATCCATCTCGCCATGCGGGGCGATGCGGGCGTCTTCCAACAGCGCGAGCGCGTGGATCAGATGGAAGGTTTTCACCAAGGAACAGGGGTAGACCGGAATATCGCCGCGATGGGCAAAGCCTTCGGGACCATCGGCGCCTTGGGTGATCAGGACCAGACCAAAGCTTTCAGGATCAAGCCCCTGCGTGCCGTGCAAACCGACCAGAGCGGCGGTGATGCTGGGCCCGAGTGCCGACCAATCCGGGGTTTCGGTGAAGAACATGGCCGACCTCCTGTTTTGCGTACAGCTTAGGGGGTGAGGGGCGGAAAGAAAGCCCGCTATCGGGGTGTTGGGTGGCTTGATCTTCCGGCCTGTGATCGGTTAGCCACAGCGCATGATCCGCTTTGCCCGCCCATTTGCGCAAACTCTGATGGTGCTGCTTTTGGCAGTGGCCCTGAGTGTTTTGGGCTTTGGCCACCGGATCGCGTTGCACGTTCCGGTCGATCTCAGCGCCTATGCGATGCCGGACGGCACTCTGCCAGAGTTGTGTCATGATGGTGGTGGGCCGGAACATGGTGCGAAGGATCAACCACCCTGCCCCGCCTGTCGGATCATCGCGGCGGTGGAACTTCCTGCGGTTATCACCCTACCCCCGGTGCAACTGGTGCCCGTCACCGTAGTCTGGCCGGATGTGGCCTTGGCGGATGCCAGCAGCCACCTGCCGCGCGCGCCACCTGCGCGGGGACCGCCCGTCACCCAGATCTAAGCGCAACCTGCGGGCCTGAGCGCCCGTTTCCTTGGCTTTTTTCTGGGATGACCCCTTATGTCTGACACTTCGACTGCGCCTTCGGGCGTCAATAAACTCTACTTCGCGGTCTGGCGCTGGCACTTTTACGCCGGGCTTTATGTGATCCCCTTCCTGATCATGCTGGCGATCACCGGGATTGTGATGGTCTGGTTCACCGCAATCGCCCCGGAATATGGCGAGCGGTTGGTGGTTGCGCCGCAGGCCCAAACCCTCAGCGTCACCGATCAGGCCAGCGCCGCGCTGGCTGCGCATCCCAAGGGTAAGATCGGGCAATATATTGCGCCACATGATGCGATGACTCCGGCGATTTACCGGGTGGATTTGGGGGATAGCCAGCGGATGATCGCGGTGGACCCCTACACAGGTGCCGTGCTGCGCGACACTGAGAATGGCACGACGTGGTATAGTTTGGCCAATGACATCCACGGCACGCTGCTGATCGGCGATCTGGGCGATCGGTTGGTGGAGATTGCGGCCTCGCTGGGGCTTTTGTTGGTGATCACCGGGCTGTATCTGGTCTGGCCGCGCAATGGTGCGGGGCTGCGCAGCCTGCTGGTGCCGGATTTGCGCGCCAAGGGGCGGGCTTGGTGGAAGTCTTTGCATGGCGTGCTGGGGTTCTGGATTTCTCTGGGGTTGGTGTTTTTCCTGATCTCGGGCCTCGCTTGGGCGGGGATCTGGGGCGGCAAATATGTGCAGGCCTGGTCGACGTTTCCGGCGGCAAAATGGGACAATGTGCCGTTGTCGGACGCCAAGCACAAAGACATGGACATGACCGCCGATGATACCGTGCCCTGGGCGCTGGAGCAGACGCCGATGCCGATGTCAGGCTCGGATGCGGGCGTTGACGGCTTGCCGATGGGCATGCCCGTCAGTTTGGAAAACATCGTCGCCTTGGGCCGTTCGATTGGCTTTCAGGGCCGTTTTCAGGTGGCTCTGCCCGGCGATGACGGTGGGGTTTGGACGCTGAGCCAAGACAGCATGAGCTATGATGGCCCTGACCCTACCGCCGACCGCACCGTGCATATTGATCAGTATACCGGCAAGATTTTGGCGCAGGTGGGCTTTGCTGATTATTCTCTGGCGGGCAAATCGATGGCCGTTGGCATCGCGCTGCACGAGGGGCAGATGGGGCTGTGGAATGTGGTGTTGAACATCGCGTTTTGCGGGGTCGTGGTGTTTGTCTGTGTCAGCGGCGTGGTGATGTGGTGGAAACGACGTCCTGCGGGCGCATTGCGGCTGGCGGCTCCGCCGATGCCTGCGGGCGTCCCGTTGCGCGGCGTGGCTTTGATTGCGTTGGTGTTGGGGGTGGCGTTTCCGATGCTGGGGCTGACGCTGGCGGCGGTGCTGCTGGTGGATTTTCTGGTGTTGCAGAACGTGCCGAAGATGAAGCGGGCGTTCAGCTAACAAGATCGGTCGCGGTGGGGGTTTCCTGCCGCGACCCTGCTCTGGCAAAGGCTTTGGCTTCGTGGCAGGGTGCGCTTGCGGGGGGCTTATATGTCAAAAATCATCATTTCCTGTGCGATCACCGGTTCGATCCACACGCCGTCAATGTCGGAATATTTGCCTGTGACGGGCGCGCAGATTGCGGCTGCCGCGATTGAGGCATCCGAGGCGGGGGCAGCGATTTTGCATCTGCACGCGCGGGTGCCGGAAACTGGGCACCCCTCCAGCGATCCGGCGCATTGGGCGGGGTTTCTGGGGGCGATCAAGGCAGGGTGTGACGGCGTGGTGAATATGACCACAGGGGGCTCGGCGATCATGAGCCTTGCGCAACGACTGGCCGCCCCGATACAGTTTCGCCCCGAGATGTGCAGCCTGAACATGGGGTCGATGAATTTCGCGCTGTATCCGATGGCGGCGAAGATCAGCGATTGGAAATACGATTGGGAAAAGCCGTTTCTGGAAGGCTCGGACGATCTGGTGTTCAAGAACACCCCCCGCGATATTGCCTTTGTTTTGAACGAGATGGGCAGCCTGCGCGGCGCGCGGTTCGAGTTTGAATGCTATGATGTCAGTCATCTTTATATGCTGAAGCATTTTGTGGATCGGGGGGCGGTCAAGGCCCCGTTGTTCATTCAATTCGTGTTTGGCGTGCTGGGGGGGATGGCTGCGGACCCCGATATGCTGATGCTGATGAAGCGCACGGCGGATCGGTTGTTCGGCGACAGTTATCAGTTTTCGGTGCTGGCGGCGGGGCGCAATCAGATCCCGATGGCGACGATGTCGGCGGCGATGGGCGGGCATGTGCGGGTGGGATTGGAGGATAATCTTTACCTGTCGAAAGGCGTGCTGGCGCGGTCTAACGCCGAGCAGGTGCGGCAGATCCGCGGCATTGTCGAAGGACTGGGGCGGGTTGTGGCAAGCCCTGATGAGGCGCGGACGATGTTGGGCTTGAAGGGTGTGGGCGAGGTGGCGTTTTGATCGAGTATCGCCTGGCCGTGGTGGAAGATGCAGCGCTGATCCACGCCATGCTGTCCGAGATGGCGGATGCCGAGGGTGGTGTGATTGGCGGTGGAGTGGAGGCGCTGGTGCGGCATGGCTTTGGAGCCGAGCCGCGGTTTCGCGTGGTGCTGGTGGAGGAACGCGGAATAGCCTTGGGATTCTGTCTGTTCCTGCCAGAATACTCCAGCTGGCGCGGAGCTATGGGGCTGTTTGTGCAGGATATTTACCTCAACCATGCCGCGCGCGGCAAGGGGTTGGGGCGGGGCTTGCTGGCGGCTGCTCTGGCGCATGCGCAGGATTGGCAACCAGCGTTCATGGCACTGATGGTCAAGCGCAGCAATATCTTGGCGATTGGATTTTACGGAACCCTGGGCTTTGCTTTGCGCGACGCCTCGGACCCATACATTCTTGAGGGAGAGGGCCTGAACGCCCTGATGCAGCCATGATTACGGTGTTTGACAACGCGCAGCGGGCGCATGATCCGCAGTTTTTTCTGTCCTCCGGGGCGCGCAAGCCCTGCCCCGAGCAACCCGCGCGGGTGGATGCCTTGTTGGCGGCAGTGCGGCGGATGGGGGGTGCTGTGGTGCAGGCCCCGGACGCCGGACTTTCACCGATTTTGGCGGTGCATCCGCAGCGCTATGTGACGTTCTTGCAGAGGATATATGACCGCTGGCAGCGGATTGACGGTGCTTCGGCCGAAGTGATCCCGAACGTGCATCCGGCCAGTCGGTTGGATGGCTATCCCTTGTCGGCGGTGGGTCAGGCCGGGTTTCATATGACCGATACCTCCTGCCCGATTTCGGCGCAGACTTGGGACGCGGCTTATGCGAGCGCGCAGACGGCACACCATGCCGCCGATCTGGTGTTGGGGGGCGAGAGGGCGGTCTATGCTTTGTGCCGCCCGCCGGGGCATCATGCGTTTGCTGAACTCGCGGGCGGGTTTTGCTATCTGAACAACTCGGGGATTGCGGCGCAACGGCTGACCGATGCCGGGCGGCGGGTGGCGATTTTGGACGTGGATCTGCACCACGGCAACGGCACGCAGGGCATGTTCTATGCGCGCGGCGATGTGCTGACCGTGTCCTTGCACGCGCATCCAGAGCGGTTTTATCCGTTCTTCTGGGGCTATGCCGAGGAGTTTGGCGCGGGCGAGGGGCTGGGGGCCAACCTGAACCTGCCCTTGGCGCGCGGCACGGGCGATACGGGGTTTCTGGCCGCCTTGGCAGAAGGCATTGAAAAGATTCAGGCTTGGCGCGCGGATACCGTTGTGCTGGCGCTGGGGTTGGATGCGTATGAGGGCGATCCGTTCGCCGGATTGACCGTGAGCACGCCGGGCTTTGCCGCGATTGGGCGGGCGGTGGCGGCGATGGGGCTGCCCTGCGTGATCGTGCAGGAAGGCGGGTATTTGTGCCCGGAGTTGGGGGATAATCTGGAGGCGGTTTTGCGGGCTTGGTAAAGCCGCGCTTGGGGCGACCTAGGAGCCTCTGGCTAACCGGAATGCTTGCATTCCGGTCTGGATACTTGAGCGCAGAGGATGACCTAAGCGGCGGTTCGGGCGGGGATTTCGGTGATGTTTTTGCCTTCGGTCAGCGCGAAGAACGCGTCTTGTGGGACGGGGAGCGTGTGGCTGTCGGCCTCGGACAGCCCCGCCCATTGCGCGCGGATCACCCGGCTGACGACGGCGTGGGCGACGATGATTTTCACCGGAGTGGGGTCGGATTGGATCGCGTTCAGAGCGGCGGCCAAGCGGGCGGCGAAGATCGTGTAGGTTTCGCCATCGGGGGAGTGGAACCACCATGCCTCGGGCGGCACAGACGCGCGCAGGCCGGGGTGGGCGGTGTCGATCTCAAGGTCGGTTTTGCCATCCCATGAGCCCATGCCGATTTCCATAAGGCGGGGGTCAAGGGTGATTGGCGCGTGACCCAGCTCGGCTGCGATCAGGCGGGCGGAGTGATGGGCGCGGCCTAAGGGGCTGGCGTAGATGCGAAATTCCGGCAGGTTGAGGGATGCGAGGCGGCGACCCATCGCGGTGGCCTGCGCTTGCCCCATCGCGGTGAGGTTGCTGTCGACCTGCCCTTGGCGGCGGCCAATGGCGTTGAATTCGGTCTGGCCGTGGCGGCAGAGGTAGATCATGCCCACTCTCCAAGCAGGATGTTGCGGGTGACCTGTTCAACCGGGCGCTCGCGGGCGATCAGACCTGCGACCCATTCACACGAGGCGGCGTTGAACACCGCGCCCCTGCCCCGGCGGTATTCGGCCATGCAGCCATTGCCGCGGGACGCGCGGGCGGTATTTTCCGGGGTGAGGCCGCCGTAAAGCCTAAGCGCCAAGTCTTCGGCGTCGCCTGTGCCGATGAAACGGTCGCGGTCGTGGGGTCCGGTGGAATGCGAGAGCGTGGTCGCGGGGGAGAGGCCGACGATGGTGAGATCGCCTTGCAGGCCAGTGTTTTCGGCGGCAAAGGGCAGGCCTTGGGTCATGGAGTAGTCGATGCCGTCGACCTCATAGCCGAAGATTTTTGAGGCCGCACCCAGCACGTCGCCATAGCCGAGACCCGTCCCCGCAAGCGCCCAATGCTCGGGGCGGTAGATCGCGAAACCACCAGAACCGTGCGCGGCGCAGCGGCTCCATCCGGCATAGACGCCTGCCGATCCGGTCAGGCCCATGGTGGCAGTGGCGGGGCGGTTGATCGCGGGATGATCCCAGTAGCTGGTCAAGCGGTTGGTGTCGGCAAAGGGATCGGCAGCCTCGGCGGTGGTTTTGAAGCAGGTTTGGGTGGTCAGATCATCCGACAGCCGGGTTTGCCAGAAGAAATTCCCGGCAAAGCGCGCAAGCTGGCCGCCTTGATCCAGCCAAGCCTCGAGATGGTCGCGCATCTCCCATGTCCAGTATTCGTCATGGCCCGCGATCAGCACACGGTCATAGCCGTTCAGCGCTGCGGGATCGCGGTGCAGGCCGTGTTGGGTGGTGTAGTCGAGCTGGATGTTTTGGGATTCGCACCACAGCGCGAACGGGCGCTCAAACGCGGCCCAGCCGGAGGAGGCGTATTTCTTCGAGATACCCTTGGCGCGGGCATAATCCATATGCGGGTAGCGCGGTTTGGTCAGAAGCGGCGAGGCGTGGGGGATGCGAGGGGCATCGCTTGGCCACGCGACGAAGCCTTTCGCCCAAGGCCGTTGGGTGCTGACATGCGGGGCGAAATCACCTTGGCTGGGTCCGGTGAGGCCTTGGTAGTGGTTCGAGCCGCCCCAGTCATTATAGGCGCACCATGTGCCTGTCGCCAATAGCATCAGGATCTTTACCTGTGGTTTCAGAGGCTTGAGGACGAACAGGCCTTGCGAGGAATGGCCGGGAATGCTGACGGTCAGGGTGTAGACGCCGCTTCGCCAATCCTCGGGGATGGTCAGGCGCAGGGCTTCGGGCCAACCGCATCCCGTCACCGAGGCATCAAACGGGGTGGCGGCGAAAGTGGTGGCAAGCGGGATTTGCAGCAGGATTTCGGGGGAAATGCCATCGCGAGCGATGGTCAGTTGCGCTTCGGGCGCGCTGGACATCGCGTGCAGCACAAGCGTTTCGCCGGGGCTGTAGGACAGCGCCGAGGCATAGATCCAGACCTGCGGGCGCGCGGGGTCAGGGCTTGCGACCTCATAGTAATGCCCCGTCACCGCATCACCGTCGTCGGTGGGCCCCGCGACGAAAAAGTCTTTCAGCATTGCGCCATCCGGGCCGCGATATCCAACATGCGGTTGGAAAATCCCCATTCATTGTCATACCAACCGAACACCCGCAGCATGCCGCCCTTGGTCACGCGGGTTTCCGGCAGAGCCATCACGATGCTTTCCGGGCGGGCGCGCAGATCGGTCGAGACCAGCGCCTTCACGGTTGAACCGATCACCCCGCCCGCCCCGGCCAAGGCCGCGTTGACCTCGGTCACCGTTGGCGCAGCTTCGGTCATCACCGCCAGATCAACGGCAGACACCGATGCCGTCGGCACCCGCACCGCCGAGCCTTCAATGCGGCCCGCAATTTGTGGGAGGACCTGATCCAGCAGGCGCTGCGCCGAAGTCGTCGTCGGCACCATCGACAAGGCGGCAGCGCGCGAGCGGGCGAAATCGGCGGCGGGGGCATCCACCGTGGGCTGACTGCCGGTATAGCAGTGAATCGTCGTCATCGAGCCGGTCACCACACCCCAATGCTCATGGATCAACCGGGCCAAGGGGGCCAGTGCGTTGGTGGTGCAAGAGGCGTTCGAGACGATCTGCTGTGAGGTCAACTGATCGTCATTCGCGCCCAGAACCACGGTCAGATCAGCCGCCTTGGAGGGGCCAGAGATCAACACTTTACGCGCGCCGCCGCGCAACCCACGCGTGGCCATTTCGCGGGCATCGGCGCGGCCTGTGCATTCCAGCACAACATCGACACCCTTCAGCGCAAGGCTGGAAATATCCGGCGTGCGGTAGAGCGGGATCGACAACCCGTCGATGATCAAGACATTGCCCTCAAGGCTGACCTGCCCCGGCCAAGGCCCGAAAACCGAGTCGAACTCAAACAGATAGGCGCACATCTCAGCCGCAGCGATGTCGTTGATACCGACAATCTTCGCCCCCGGCGCAGCCCCTTTCAGCGCCGCGCGCAAGACCGATCGACCAATCCGACCAAAGCCATTGATGAACAGGTTCATGGGCGTGCCCTTTCTGACGATTGCGCCAGTCAGACCACGGGTTTGGATTGCGATCAATGGGGCCTATAAGGTTTTGATCAAATAATTGGCGCAGGAGTGGGGGTGGCGAAGCGCTCCGCGCGGGAGTATTTCAAAAAGCGCAAATTCAAGGAAGCTGACCGCCGGTCGCCTCGGTGATCTGGTCAGCGGCAGCGCGCACAAGGCTGCCAAAACGCGTGGCATCAGACAGGCCCATGCGGAAGGCGGGGCCCGCGATACCAAGGGCGGCGACGGGTTCGGCGAAGGCGTTGAAGATGGGCGCCGCCACGCCGCGCATGCCTTCAGCGCGTTCCTGATCGTCAATGGCAAAGCCACGCTCGCGGGTCCGGGCCAGATCGCGGCTTAGGCTTTCGGGGCTGGAGAGTGAGAGCGTGGTGGCGCGGGCAAGGCCCTTGCGGCTGAGGATTTCGGCAGTCTTTTCTTCGGGATACCACGCCAGCAATGCCTTGCCGGGGGCGCAGAGATGCATCAGACCGCTGCTGCCGGGGGGAAAGAACGCGCGCAGATCAGCGGTGGCTTCAACTTGGGACAGGAACAGAACTTCGCCGGACGCGTCAATGCCAAGGCTGACGGTTTCACCGGTGGCGTCGCGCAGAGCCTCCATCGGGGCGCGGGCGCGCTCGGTGATTTTGGTGCGCTTCAGGAAGGCCGATCCGGCCCGGAAGGTGCCGGGACCGATGTGCCAAACCTGGCCGGGATCTTCGAGTTCAACCATGCCATGACCTTGCAGGGTCACCAAGGCGCGGAACACCGTCGCGACCGGCAGCGCGCTTTGCTCGGCCAGTTCTGAAAGGGTCAGACCCGCGCTGTCTGCCAGCATTTTAAGCAAGCCAATCGCCCGATCAAGCGCCTGCACGGTGTTTTGCTCGGTCTTGTCGGTGGTGGATTTTGGACGGCCGCGCAGGCGGGCTGGATTGGGCACGGGTCGGCTCCTTTATTCTGCATCGCAGCGGCGCTGGCGGAAACATTATGCAAGCGCAGCATAACATGGATTGTCGGGTTGAAAAAAACTTTCGGTGCCCCTGCGACAGATGGCGCAGTTTTTGGTTTTCGGTCACTCTGCGCACAGGTGCAGCAAGGAGACAGCGCATGGATTTCAGCGGCTTGGAGGTGGGTTATGACATTCCGGCCCTGCCGGGGATGGCAGAGGCCGCGGTGCAGACGCCGTGTCTGTTGCTGGATCTGGACGCGTTGGAGCGCAACATCGTCAGGATGGGGAACGCCGCGCGGGCTTTGGGGGTGCGGCACCGGGTGCATGGCAAGATGCATAAATCGGTGGATGTGGCGCTGTTGCAGGCGCGGTTGGGCGGGTCTTGCGGGGTGTGCTGCCAGAAGGTTTCAGAAGCGGAAGCCTTTGTGCGCGGGGGGATCATGGATGTGTTGGTGTCCAATCAGGTGACGGATCTGGCCAAGATCGACCGTTTGGCGCGGCTGGGCTTGCGGGGCGCGCGGGTGATTGTCTGCGTTGACGATCTGAGCAACGTGGCGGATCTGGCGGCGGCTGCGCGGCGGCATGGGGTGGTGGTGGAATGTCTGGTGGAGATGGATGTGGGGGCCGGGCGCTGTGGGGCGCGCGGCGATGCGACCGTCGTGCGGCTGGCGCAGGCGATTGATGCGGCGGAAGGGCTGCGGTTTTCCGGGGTGCAGGCGTATCAGGGAGCGATGCAGCATCTGACGTTGTTTGCGGATCGGAAAGCGGCGATTGAGGTCGCGCTGACTGAGGTCCGCACTGCGGTGGCTGCGCTGCGGGAAGTGGGGCTGGACTGCGATATCATCGGCGGCGCGGGGACCGGGAGTTGGCCGTTGGAGGGCGGTTCGGAGGTCTATAACGAACTTCAATGCGGGTCTTATGCGTTCATGGACGCGGATTATGGCCGGGTTTTGGATCAGGACGGGCGGCGGTTTGATCAGGGGGTGTGGGAGAACGCGCTGTTTGTGCTGACCTCGGTGATGAGTCATGTGCGGTCGGATTGGGCGGTTTGTGATGCCGGGTTGAAGGCGGTAGCGGTGGATTCGGGGCTGCCGGTGGTGTTTGGGCATGAGGGGGTGGAGTATCTGAAATGCTCGGACGAGCATGGTGAGATCAGCGATCCGGGCAGCGTTTTGAAGATCAATGACAAGCTGCGGCTGGTGCCGGGGCATTGCGATCCGACTTGTAATTTACATGATTGGTTCGTGGGAGTCCGGGGCGGCGTGGTCGAGGTGGTCTGGCCGATCTCGGCGCGGGGCAAGGGGTATTGAAGGTGTGTCCACGCGTGGACAAGGGCTGAGGGCTATATTTATCAATCGGTTGCCAAGTCGCGTTCAGGCTTTGTTAAGCTTTACCGCAGTTGCCCTGCAAAGCGCAGCGCGGTGCGTCCAAAGCCGACAGGATGCGATCCGAAAAGCAAAACGCCCAAGCAAAATGCTTGGGCGTTCCATATTCCATTAAACCAACTGGTCTGGGCAGTTAAACTTAGTTAGCAGCGCTAGCGTTGGTGTTGGTGTTCGAGTCGCTGTCGCCCGACGCCAGCAGTGCGCCAACGAGAACAACGCCACCGATGACGGCCCAGAGAGGGGTTGCCGAGGACGAGCTGCTTTCTTCGACGACGACCAGCGGCGGCTCCTCGATCGGGTCAGCCATGCCGCCAGCGAATGCTGCCGAAGAAGCCAAAACGAGCGAAGACGCAAGAACGAAGGAAGTGATGTTTTTCATATGAAATACTCCGGTTGGATGGATGTTCTGCCCCACCATATAGCGATGGAAGTTAAAAGAAAAGTCTGACGCAAGCACTATCAACCATCTTTCCGCTCAACCGCGGCATATCCGACACCCTGTGACACCCATTGGCGCGATTTGCTTACAGAACCAGCAGAATTGAACCAATATTCGTTGCGAATCCTGCCGATATCGGCAGTGCATTCCTCAACTACGCCATTTTCACCGGCGGCATCCCGCTCAACCTTACAGGTGAAAACGTGGCGAATCATCGTGTCCGTGCCGTCGAGATCATAGTAGCTGCGCTGATGCGCGGCACCGGAGCGCAGCGTGGCCGGGCTGGGCGCATCGGCTGACATCAGGTCACGGCCCAAGCCGCGCGTTCCGATCAGAATGCCGTTGCGCAAAAACACCTGCGCGCCGTCTTTCGAGGCGTAGATCGTCACCCCGTCACGCATCGCAACCTGTGTCATCGGAAACTTGATCCCGCGCGACACCAGCGACAGCCAGATTTGCGGCGCACCGGCAACCGGCTTGACCGCAGGTGAGCCGGTCGGCCCGACGAGGCTGCTCGCCGCTTTCGTCACGGCGGCAGAATTGCACGCAGTGAGCGCGAGGACAGCGGCAAGGGTAATCAGGCTACGATGCAAGGTCATCTCCAGAACCGCCCCCAGGCGGCGTCAAGGTCGGATTCCTGATACTTTCTGACCGTGCCATAGAGCCGACCTTCAACATCAAGCTTGGCACCGCCATCCCGCAGCAATGGCCGCAAGGTCACACTGCCAACCTTCTGGGTCGGACGCCCGGTAAAGAAGGCCATCGGCAGCGAGATACGGATGCCCTTGTCGAACGAGCCTTCGCCGAAAGTATCAAACGGCACATCGGTGAGGGTGGCGAAGGCGCCGACTTTGATGCCATTGGCAAATTCGCGGTCGAGTGCCAGCGTCGCGCCATAATCGCCCGCAAGGTAGCGGCCGACATCCAACTGCGCGTGATAGCCATCACCAAAGCTGTAGTAGCCAGAGACATGGCCGGTGACGATGCTGTAATCCCGGAAGCCGAACAACTGATCATAGTCACGTTGCTGGACATAGTTGATCTCGGCCCCCAACGCATAGGGCTTGTCGGGCTGCTGCCACAGCAACTCGCCCGAGATACCGCCATACATCCGCTCCAGATAGCCGACGGTGACGCGGCTAAAAAGCTCGGGGGCCGGCTTGGCATACCATGCGAGCGTCAGCCGCTCCACCGCGGGATCGCCTTCGAGGGTGTAGAGGTTGGCATCGCTGCGGACATGCGGCAGTTTGCTGTCAGACGGGAAGGTAGACCGCTCAATCCCCTTGTAAACCGGCTTGGCGATAGAGGTCGAAACCACCCAGCCGGGGGCGATATCATAGCGCGCCGTCAAGCGGATGCCGACATTGGCCTGCAACGGCTTGCCGGGATCAAACAGGCTGGTGGCAACATAGGGCGCAAGGCCCCATTTGAAGCGCGGATACAGCCCTTCGGTGCGGATCGCGCCGGCAGGCAGGGCAGAAGCGGCGGGCAGAACCTGCACGCGCTGATCCATCGTGATATCCTGACCGGGCGCGAACTCCAGCGCCTCAAGATCGGCGCGGCGGATGACGACGTTTGACAGCGGCACGCCCTGCGCCATCGCCACGATCTCAAAGCTGGAGACCGAAGCAGGCATGGTGGCGGCAAGCGCGCGGGCGGTGCGGCCTATGGCTTGCGGCGCATTGTCGAGCCGGGTGTTGCGAATGCGCAGATGCACGCGGTTGGCATTGATCGCCATGCTTTCGATGGTGATGCCGTCGCGCGCCAGAATGGCTTGGGTCTGGTCGCGCATCGCGGTTTGGGTGCCACGATCATTGACCCAGTTCGGCCCCCAGCTTTTTGCAGCAGCGCGGGCGGTGACGGGCAGCGGGCCGGGGCCAAGCGGGCCGCCGCGCGGATTTTTCTTCGGATCGAGTGCCAGTTGCACCGAAAAGCCGATCTTTGAGCCATAAAGCGAATAAAGCCCCAACCGCATATTGGCTTTGGTGGTGTATTCGACGCCAAAGTTAAACGGGCTGTTGCGTTCAAACGTAGCGCGGTTCTCTGCCTCTTCGACATAGGCGTCAGATGAATACTCGGCCTTCAGCGACCACTGGTCGTTCACTTTCCACTCAACCCCTGCGAAGGGGGCCATATCGCCGCGGAACCACTGGCCGGTGCGCAGCTTGCCACCCTCGCCGAAGTCGACTTCCGGGCGATCGCCGAACGGCGAGCCGATGCTGCCATAGCTGCCATAGCGACCCCAGCCCAGACCTGCGGTGACTTTCACCCGGTCGCCAAAGGTCTTGGTGGCGGCAATATATTCACCCGCCTGCACACCGGTGCCGATGATGTCTTGCAGACCGACGGTGATCGCCGGGACATAGCGGCCCTCTGAGGTCAGCTGATAGCGCAGATCAAAACTGCGGTCGGAATAGGTGGTGATGTCATCGCTGGGATCGACAAACCAGTCTTTCACCGAGGAATAGCGAAAGCTGCCGGACAGTTGCGGGGTGATCTGAAAGGTCAGTGTGGTGCGGCCAATCGGGCCGAATTGTGATTTCACCACCGACAGCGTGCCATCGCTTTGCTGCTCGCCCGAAGGCATGTCGATCAGCCCTGTCACGCCGGAAAACCCAAGACTGGGGCGCATCTCGGCTTGCACTGGCAAAGCGACCATGCCGCAGAGCCCGCACAACACCAGATATTTCGATCGCTTCATGCCTGCCAACCCTACACTGCGCACCCTGTTTCCCCGGCACCTTGCCTTATTCATAAGCGAAAACTTTCATCAATGCCACTGATGCGACAGCAAAATACAAGTCATGTGGTGTGGATGCCGATGCAGATCGGCGGGAATCCCCGCCTCGTTTGCATCGAAAATCCGCCCTGCTGCCGGCGGAAACTGACAGATCCAATGCGCTGCAGGGCGCAGTGCGATCAGCCATGCACCAAGATCAGGCGGCGCTGATCGGGCGCTGCTTTCTCTGCAGCGGCGTCAAAGTCGTCTTCTTCGGTCCAGAACTGGTCAAAGATTTCGCTGGTGGGCTGGTAGGCGGTTTGCTGTTCGATCATGATCTTGCGGATACGCTCGACATCATTGCGGTCGCAGGCCTGCGCCAGTTGCACAAGGGCGGCGGTCAATTCGTCCAGCGGCTGGCGGCGTTCGGTAGCGGACATGATGCGCGGGTGGCTGGTGGCTTTCGGGTCATTGCCGATCAGCAATTCCTCGTGCAGCTTTTCACCCGGACGCAGATGGGTGAACACGATGCCGATCTCGCCCATGCCGGGCTTTTCCACCCTGGGATCGGTAAAGATCACCGGCTTAAGCCCATGCAGCCGCGCCATTTTTGCGGCAAGCTCGGTGATCAGCACCGGATCACCCATATCCAGCACGAACACTTCGCCGCCCTGCGCCATAGCGCCTGCCTGGATCACCAGTTGGGCTGCCTCGGGGATGGTCATGAAGAAGCGGGTGATGTCGGGATGGGTAACAGTGATCGGGCCGCCAGCTTCGATCTGGCGGCGAAACAGCGGGATGACCGAGCCTGATGAGCCCAGCACATTGCCAAACCGCACCATCGAAATCGTGGTGCCGGTGTTGCGTGGCGCATCGGCAAGCGATTGGCAAATCAGTTCGGCCAAGCGCTTGGAGGCTCCCATGATGTTGGTCGGGCGCACCGATTTGTCAGATGAGATCAGGATGAAGGATTTCACGCCTGCCGCAATTGCCGCCTCGGCCAGGGTGGCGGTGCCGAACACGATGTTGCGCACGCCCTCGGCGATATTATGTTCGACCAGTGGCACATGCTTGTAGGCGGCGGCGTGATAAACCGTCTCCACCCCGAAATGCCGCAGCGTGCGATCCACCAGCCGCGCCGATTTGATGCAGCCCAGCACCGGCGAGATCGCCACATCCGAGCGCAGCACTTTCTGCATCGTCGCAAGTTCTTGCTCGATGGTGTAGAGCGCCAGTTCGGAGATTTCATACAGCACCAGCCGCGCAGGCTTCAGGCGCAGGATCTGGCGGCAAAGTTCGCTGCCAATCGAGCCGCCCGCCCCGGTGACCATCACCACCTTGCCGGTGATGTTGGCCCCCAACAACTCACGTTGCGGCGGCACCGGATCACGGCCCAGCAGGTCTTCGATGCTGATGTCATTGATCTGATCAATGCTGGCCTTGCCGGTCATGATATCATCCAGACCCGGCACGGTCTGGATCAGCAGTGGCTGGCACTCCAGCGATTTGAGAATTTCATTGCGCCGCGACTTGCTGGCCGAGGGGATCGCCAGCAGCACGACATTGACGCCATTGTTGCGGATCAGCCTCTCGATTTGCGATGGCGCATAGACCATCAACCCGCCGACATGGGTGCCCTGAGCTTGGCGTGAATCGTCGATGAAGGCGACCGGAACATAGTCGCTGCGCTGGTGCAGCACCTGCAAAAGCTGCCGCCCCGCCGCCCCTGCCCCATAGATCGCCACGCGTTCCTTGCGGCGGTTCTGCGCATAGTTCACCAGCTCACGGAAGCCAAAGCGGATACCACCGACGCTGAAAAAGGTCAGCAGCATGTAGATCAGCGGCACAGCAAGCGGCACGGGCAGATCGGCCAGCTGCACCACGATTGTCATTGTCACCGCAGAGATCATCGCGCCAAGCAGAATGGTGATCAGCGCGCGTCCAGCAATATAGCGCAATACGGCGCGGTAAAACCCCAGCCGCACAAAGCTGAAGATGGTCACCGGAAGCACCGGGATCAGCACCAACCAGACATGTGGATCGCCCACAAATGCCAAGCTGTCGAGTTTGAGCCACATCGCCAGAAAGAACATCAGTGGCAACAAAAGCAAATCAACCGTGACTTGTAGCACCCGCTTTTTTCCACGGTTCATCGACAGCAGCCGATATACATACGGGTTCATCTGGGGTTCCTTAGTCAAACAAAGGCGTAAGCTGCCGCAATCAGATGGGTAAAATCTACGATCTATCCCGCGTGAATATCACAGTTTCTGCACGAAATACAGCACCTCCCGCCAGTTGAACTGTAGCGAGGCTGTTTTTTTAGGCGGTGCATCGCCGATAGGCGTGGAATTACGCATCCCGGAATCAAGTGTCCCAGCGCGCGCTGCCGTTGGCCGGGATTAACGCTTTGCCTATAGCACTGCGACTTCATGCCCTGCGCGGGCCGCAGCGGGTTGGTGTTTTGGCAAAACGAGGCGAGGTTTAGGCGATGAACAAGGCAATTACCCAAGGGCTGGTGTTGATGCCGCCGCCGTTTTCGGCGGGGCTGGGGCTGTGGTCGCGTGAGGACGGGTTAAGCGGGCAAGGCTCTTATCTGGGGCAAGCGAATGCCGCCTATGTGCCAGCCGATCAGGATTTTTCCGGCTGTCTGGAGCTGCAAAAGACCACTGCGGTGCAAAAGCTGCGTTGCTTCCAGTCGATCCCCTGCCAGCCGGGGATGTATCTGCGGGTGACCGCACGGGTGAAGGCGATCAGCGGCGCGCTGCCCGTGGTGCGGATTGCGGGCTGGGCGGGGTCAGGATCAGGGACCAACGTGACAACGGCTGATCAGCAGGGGCCGAATGTGGCGCTGACGGGATATGGCAGCGTGGTCACGGTCAGCGCGATCATCGGCTCGGGCAATCGACCGGGGGTGGATATGGTCTGGGGCACAGCCCCGGCCTTTGGCCATTTCGGGATTGATCTGACCGGGCCGACCGGCGGTGTGGTGCGGATTGACGACATCACCATTGAGGATGTGACGGGTGTGTTTCACACCGAGATGTTCGACTGGGTGGATGTGCGGGATTATGGTGCGGTGGGCGATGGTGTCACCGATGACCGCGCGGCGTTTGATGCCGCCGATACGGCAGCGGCGGGCAAGACGGTGGTGGTGTCGCCCGGGGTCTATTTCATCGGATCGCATCTGACCTTTGAGAACCCGGTGCAGTTTGAGGGCACGATCGTGATGCCCGACAACCAGCGTCTGGCCTGCACCCGCAACTACAACCTAGATACCTATGCAGCGGCGTTTGGCAGCGAGCTTGCGGGCTTCAAGAAGGCGTTGCAGGTGTTGTTCTACTTCACCGACCATGTGACGCTGGATCTGAACGGCCGGCGGGTGGAGTTGACGGCACCGATCAACGTGGCAACCCTGTGCGGATTGAGCAGTTTCTCGACCCGGCGGGCGTTGGTGAACGGCAATCTGGTGGCCTTGCCGGGGGCCGCTTGGAACACGCAGACCGTCAGTGCGGTGGCGACCTATGCAGTTGGCAATCCGCTGGTGCTGACCGGGGTGGCGAATATCGCGGCGATTCCGGTCGGCGCGCGGGTCAGCGGCAGCGGGGTGGGGCGCGAGGTTTATGTCACCTCGAAAAACGTGGGGGCCAGCACGATCAGCCTGAGCCAGCCGTTGTGGGCGGCAGCGGGGACGCGGACCTTCACCTTTGAGCGCTATGCCTACCTGCTGGATTTCTCGGGCTTTACCGAGTTGACCCGGTTTCAGATCAAAGGCGTGGAGTTCAGTTGCGCCAGCATTGCATCGGGGATCAATCTGGCTACGGCGGGGGCGATTTTCGATGTGTCGGAGTGCATGTTCGGGCTGGTGAAAGACCGCGCCATCACCTCGACCGGCGAGGGGTGTCAGGATTTGCACGTCGACCGCTGCCAGTTTTTCTCGGCGGATCAGGGGCAGTTGGCGCAGAACCGCAACTCGATCGTGTTCAACGCCAATGCCAATGACATCAAGATCCGCAACAACCGCTCATCGCGGTTCGGGCATTTCGGCATCGTTGCGGGGTCGGGCGGGCTGTTTGTCGGCAACCATTTCTTTGGCGGTGATGACAGCCCGAATGGCCTCCGGCGTGCGGGGGTGGTGCTGACGCTGCCAAACTCGAAAACCTTCTTCACCGGCAATTACGTCGACAACAGCTTTATCGAGCTGTCGAACGAACATGATGCGACGCCGGAGTATAGCAACGAATACTCCTTCGGCGGGGTCAGCCTGACGGGCAATGTGTTTACCGCGCAAAACGTGGTGCCGTGGTTTTCTTGGATCGTGATCACGCCGCGCGGGCCGGGGCATTTCATCTCGGGCCTGTCGGTGACCGGCAACGTGTTCTATGCGCGGTCCGGCGATATTGACCGTGTGGAGTCTGTTGATACCAGCCATGGCACGCTGGCTTTCAATGCCTTCCGCAATGTCAACTTTGAGCAGAACACCTTCAACGGCGTGATCCAGCGCGCGATTAGCCCGATGGTGGTCGAGCATGTGCAGAACACCGTATCCGACACTTGGGCGGTGAACAGCAACAATCTGCTGCCGTTTGGCGGGCGGGCGCGCAATGTGGTGGCGGTGGTGGCAGAGGGCGCGATCACCAATGGCGCAGGGGCTGTGCAGTTCGTAGCGCCCTACACGCAGGTCGAGCAGGGCGCGGGCGGGCAGTTCGCCAATCTGAAATGGCCCAGCCCGGTGAAGGGCCGGGTGCAGGTGACGCTGCGGGTGGATAATCCGGTTTGATGTTGGGCCGGTTTGACGCTGGGCCGGTTTAATCTGGCAGCAACTCAGCGGCGCTGAACCGGAAGGCTTTGCCAAAGCCGCCATTCAACAGCGCCGATTGCGGCACAAGCCGCACAAAAGCAAAATCGGGCAGGTCAATGTAAAGGGTCGCCTTCGGGTGGCCCTTTAACCAATGCGCGCGCAGGGTGACGCGGGCGGGATCATCCGGGGCGACAAATTCGGCCAGCGCGCGGATCATCAGCCGTGGATGGGTCAACGGATCGCCCTTTTCCCCCGGTTCGCCCAGCATCAACGCACAGGCGGGGTTGGCGCGCAAAGCCGCTGTGTGCGGGGCAAGGCCCGAGATCAGCGCCATCGGCACACCATCCGGGTCCAACCCGAAGGCAATGCGGCTGATGCCGGGGGTCTGGGTTTCGGCATCGCTCCACGCCAAGGCGGCGTGATGCGCCTGCATCAAAGACAGCGCCAAAGCGCGGGCGTCGGGATCGGCGGCGGCGACTGGATCGGGGCGTTTTTGGGTCATGGCGGGCCTTTGAAACCGGGGGACGGGCCTTCGGTGGCGAGACTTGGCTGCCGGGCGGTTGCCCCCGACTATCACCCGAATCACCCTTTTGTGAACGGCGGATTTCGCGAAGCTTTGCGGCTTGCGGGCGCAGGGCTGATCCGCAGAAAAATCTCTGCCGCCGCCGCCGCCCCTTCCGCCCACCGCCATTCGACCCTAAGCTGCCATTGTGACGTACCGTCATTTCATTGCCAATTTTCCAGACATTGACAAACTTCACCGCAGTATCTGTCAATTTATTTACAGAAAAAACGCATGAATAAAAAGAGTTACCAAATATTTTACAAGTGCGCTATGATCATGCAACAAACGGGGGAGCCCTGCCTGTCCGGCAGGCCGTTGGGACGGGTCGCAAGACCTGACTGGGAACTGGGGAGAGAGTTATGTCGGACCACGCTGCTGCGCAGAAATATGCGGCTTCGGAAGAATTTGTCGCCAACGCGCATGTGAACGCCGCAGAATATGAGGCCATGTATGCGGCCTCGGTCGCGGATCCGACCGCGTTTTGGGCCAAGGAAGGCCAGCGCATTGACTGGATCAAGGATTTCACCCGCGTCAAAGATACCAATTTCGATTTGGGCAAAGTCTCGATCAAATGGTTTGAAGACGGCACGCTGAACGTCTCGGCCAACTGCATCGACCGCCATATGATCACCCGCGCCAATCAGACCGCGATCATCTGGGAACCCGATGATCCGAAAACCCCCGCCCTGCACATCACCTATGCGCAGCTGCTGGAAAACACCTCGCGCATGGCGAATGTGCTGAAATCGCACGGGGTTTCGCGCGGTGACCGTGTGGTGATCTATCTGCCGATGATCCCGGAAGCCGCCTATGCGATGCTGGCTTGTGCGCGGATCGGGGCCATTCACTCCATCGTCTTCGCGGGTTTCTCGCCGGATGCTTTGGCAAACCGGATCAACGATTCCGAAGCCAAGGTGGTGATCACCGCCGATTTCGCCCCGCGTGGCGGCAAGAAAACCGCGCTGAAGAACAACGCCGATCAAGCTTTGCGGCATTGTGATGACCGGGTGAAATGCCTGGTTGTCAAGCACACCGGCGATCAGACCCACTGGACCGAAGGCCGCGATATTGACGTGAAGGCCGAGATGGCCACCGCCAAGCCCTATTGCCCCTATGTCGAGATGGGCGCGGAAGATCCGCTGTTCATCCTCTATACCTCGGGGTCGACCGGCAAGCCGAAGGGGGTTGTGCATACCTCGGGCGGCTATCTGGTTTATGCCGCGATGACGCAGCAGATCACCTTCGATTATCACGATGGCGATGTGTTCTGGTGCACCGCCGATGTCGGCTGGGTCACCGGCCACAGCTATATCATCTACGGCCCCTTGGCGAATGGTGCGACCACGGTGATGTTTGAAGGCGTGCCAACCTTCCCCGATGCGGGCCGCTTCTGGGAAGTTTGCGCCAAGCACAAGGTGTCGCAGTTCTACACCGCACCCACCGCGATCCGCTCGCTGATGGGTCTGGGGCCGGAATGGCCTGCCAAGCATGATCTTTCCAGCCTGAAGCTGCTGGGTTCGGTCGGAGAGCCGATCAACCCCGAGGCGTGGAACTGGTATAACCAGCATGTCGGCAAGGGCAAATGCCCGATCGTTGACACGTTCTGGCAGACCGAAACCGGCGGCCATCTGATCACGCCGCTGCCGGGCGCTATCCCGCAGAAGCCCGGCTCGGCCACCCTGCCGTTCTTTGGTGTGAAACCCATCGTGCTGGATCCCGCCACCGCCAAGGTGCAGGACGAGACCGAGACTGACGGCGTGCTTTGCATTGCTGACAGCTGGCCGGGGCAGATGCGCACGCTTTGGGGCGATCATGCCCGGTTTGAGGAAGCCTATTTCAGCCAGTATCCGGGCTATTACTTCACCGGCGACGGCTGCCGCCGCGATGCCGATGGCTACTATTGGATCACCGGCCGCGTCGATGACGTGATCAACGTCTCGGGTCACCGCATGGGCACGGCTGAGGTCGAATCCGCCCTTGTCGCCCATCCGAAAGTCGCAGAATCCGCCGTGGTCGGCTATCCGCATGACATCAAGGGCCAAGGCATCTACGCCTATGTCACCCTGATGCGCGGCGAAGAACCCTCAGACGCTTTGCGCAAGGAACTGGAAGCTTGGGTGCGTACCGAAATCGGCCCGATTGCCAAGCCTGACCTTATCCAATGGGCCCCCGGCCTGCCGAAAACCCGTTCGGGCAAGATCATGCGCCGGATCCTGCGCAAGATCGCCGAGAATGATTTCGGCGCTTTGGGCGATATTTCCACCCTCGCCGATCCGGCTGTGGTGGAAGAGCTGATCGCCAACCGCATGAACAAGGCGTAACACATGGCCCCGGTTCTGATCCTTCTCGGTCCCCCCGGTGCTGGCAAAGGCACGCAAGCCCGCATGCTGGAGGAAGATTTCGGTCTGATCCAGCTGTCCACCGGTGATCTTTTGCGCGCAGCGGTCACGGCGGGCACGCCGGCGGGCAGGCAGGCGAAAGCGGTGATGGAGGCGGGCGCTTTGGTGTCCGACGACATCGTGCTGGCGATCCTGAAAGACCGCATGATCCAGCCCGATGTGGCCAAGGGCATCATTCTAGATGGCTTTCCGCGCACCGCAGGGCAAGCCGCAGCGTTGGATCTGCTGTTGGCCGAAACCGGCCAGAAGATCACCGCTGCGATCAGCCTTGAGGTCGACGATGCCGCGATGGTGGGCCGGGTTTCCGGCCGCCACACCTGTGCGGCTTGCGGCGAAGGCTATCATGATGAATTCAAACGCCCTGCCAAAGCAGGCGTTTGCGACAAATGTGGCGGCACGGAGTTCAAACGCCGGGCCGACGACAATGCCGAAACGGTGCGCGGCAGGCTGTCCGCCTATCACGCCCAGACGGCTCCGTTGATTGCTTACTACGACAGCAAAGGGGTGCTGGAACGGATCAACGCGATGGGCCCCATCGCAGACATCCGCACCGCCCTCGGCCAGATCGTGGCAGGCATCGCGGCCTAAAGCATACCCCGCACCCGTTGAGGAGCGGATGTGGGGGATACACGACCAGACCCGCGTGGCCACACGCTGAACCCGGCTTCGGCAGGGACCGCAGAAGGCTTGCCCGGTCTGGATTGGGATAGGGAACCGGCGACCAGCGCCGGACAACAAGGGAGGCCAAACATGGCAAGCTTAGCAGATGTGAGCGTACGCTCACGGCCAATGACGCGGGAGGAACGCAAGGTCATCATGGCCTCGTCCGCCGGCACGATTTTCGAATGGTATGACTTCTACCTCTACGGCAGCTTGGCTGCCGTGATCGGCGCGCAGTTCTTCACGCCGTTCCCGGAAGCCACGCGCAACGTGTTTGCGCTTTTGGCCTTTGCGGCAGGCTTCATCGTGCGCCCGTTCGGCGCGCTGGTGTTCGGTAGCTTGGGTGACTTGATCGGTCGGAAATACACCTTCCTGATGACGATCGTGATCATGGGTCTGTCGACCTTCCTCGTCGGCATGTTGCCCAGCTACTATTCTTGGGGCATCGCAGCACCGATCATCCTTGTTGGCCTGCGCATGTTGCAGGGCCTGGCTTTGGGTGGCGAATATGGCGGGGCTGCGGTCTATGTGGCCGAGCACGCGCCGCAAAACCAGCGGGGCTATTTCACCGCCTTCATCCAGACCACGGCAACGCTGGGTCTGCTGCTGTCGCTGATCGTCATTCTGCTGGTGCAGGGCTATGTGAACGGCGCCTATCCTGACATGCCGATCCTGGATGCGGCCGGACTGGCAACCACTGCTGCCGATGGCTCGCCTGCGATGCAGAAAGCCTTCAACGCCTGGGGCTGGCGCATCCCGTTCCTGGGGTCGATCTTCCTGCTGTTGATCTCGCTCTATATCCGCCTGCAAATGAACGAAAGCCCGGCCTTCAAGAAGATGAAGGAAGAAGGCGCTGCCTCGAAAGCACCGCTGCGCGAAGCTTTCGGTCAGTGGAAAAACGCGAAAATCGCGCTGATTGCCCTGTTTGGTCTGACCGCTGGTCAAGCCGTGGTGTGGTATTCGGGTCAGTTCTATGCGCTGTTCTTCATCCAGAACGTGGTGAAGGTCGACAGCTTTACCTCGAACGTGCTGGTGGCTTGGTCGCTGATCCTCGGCACCGGCGGCTTCTTGTTCTTCGGCTCGCTGTCTGACCGTATCGGCCGCAAGCCGATCATTCTGGCAGGCTGCCTGATTGCTGCGATCACCTATTTCCCGGTGTTCAAGGCACTGACCTATACGGCAAACCCGATGCTGGCTGCTGCACAGGAAACCACTGTTGTGGTGACGGCTGACCCGGAAGACTGCTCGTTCCAGTTCAACCCGACCGGCACCGCCAAATTCACCTCGTCTTGCGACATCGCCAAAGCCTCGTTGTCGAAGCTGTCGGTGAACTCGACCACCGTCGATGCACCGGCTGGCACCATCGCCTCGGTCAAGGTTGGTGCGACAGAAATCGCGGGCTATGACGGCATTGCACTGGCTGGCGACGAGCTTGCCGCTGCAAAGAAAGCCTTCGACACCGGCGTCAATGATGCACTGAAAGCAGCGGGTTATCCGATGGTGGCGGCCGACAATACTTCGGTTGCCAAAGCGGCGAACTTCTTCGACATCTTCTCCGCGCAAAAGCTGACCATCATCGCGATCCTGACCTATCTGATCCTGCTGGTGACGATGGTATACGGCCCGATCGCGGCCATGCTGGTCGAGCTGTTCCCAACCCGTATCCGCTACTCGGGGATGTCGCTGCCCTACCACATCGGCAACGGCTGGTTCGGTGGCCTGCTTCCGGCAACCGCATTCGCGATCTCGGCGCAGTCTGGCAACATCTACGCCGGTCTGTGGTATGCGATCGTGGTGGCTTTGATGACCGTGGTGATCGGTGCGATCTTCGTGCCGGGCGGAACCCACAAGAAAGACATCTTCTCGGACGCCAACAACAAGTAAGCGTTTGACAGAAAAGCAATGGGCCGGGAGGAAACTCCCGGCCCATTTGCATTGCGAAGCGGTTTAACAGAAGCCGTTTAACCGAAGCGGTCCGGCTTCAGCGCCGGGCGCGCTGATAGATCTCCCAAACCGCCATGATCAGCGCCACGATCACCACATTCACCACCACCCCGACGCCGATCACCTGCGCCAAAGGTGCGGCCAGCGCGGTCTGCACCGTGGTTGGCAAAATCACCGCCACAAACACCACACCCGCCGCCAGCGGCACCCAAGTGCCCGAAGCCGCCCGCGTGCGCAGCATGGTGATGAACAAGGCAATCAGCAGACCGATGCGAAACGGATCAGACAATTGGCTGAGGAACAGATCAGGAAGGGTCATGCAGGCTCCAATGCTTTTGGCATTGATAAGCGATGGAGCCGAGTTGGTCTAGCAGCCGCTGCGCGCTGCATCCACCAAGCCGGGGGCGCGCCCTCGGCTTGGTGGATGCAAGGCGCAGCCTCAAATCCCCGCGAACGGATCCACCGGATAACCCACCCCGGTCATATACAGCCCATCGGGCGGCGAGACCGGCCCGCAGGCGGTGCGATCCGCTGCCTCCAGCGCCACCTTCACCTGATCCGGCGCCCAGGCCCCCGCCCCGACCCGCTCCAGCGTGCCGACAATCGAGCGCACTTGATTATGCAGGAAACTGCGCGCGCGCAGGGTGAAGCGGTATTCCACGCCCGCCGGATAGGGTGCTTCGACAATCGACACCTCGTCCAGCGATTTCACCGGGCTGGCGGCCTGACAATAGGTCGAGCGGAACGTGGTGAAATCGTGCTTGCCGATCAGATGCTTAGCCCCCGCCCGCATCGCGTCCAGATCCAACGGTGCATGCACCCGCCACACCCGCCCCCGATCATGCGTCGCAGGCGCACGCCGTGCCACCAGCCGGAACAGATAGCGCCGCTCGCGGGCCGAGAACCTTGCGTGGAAATCATCCGCCACCCGCACCACTGCCAGCACCGCGACCGGTGCGGGTCGCAGATGCGCGTTCAGCGCCGAGGCCAGCCGGAACGGGTCCCAGTCCTTCACCAGATCGCAATGCGCCACCTGCCCCGTCGCATGCACGCCGGAATCCGTCCGCCCCGCCGCCGCAATCGTATGCGGCCCCGGCTCCAGCCGCGACAGAGCCGCTTCAATCGCGCCCTGCACGGTCAACTGGCCCCCGGCCTGGCGCTGCCAGCCGTTGAACGGACCTCCGTCATAGTCGATGAGCATGGCATATCTGGGCATATGCCGCGCTTAGCGAAACCAAACCGCGCTGTCCATCGTTGCAATAGGCGCGGTGGCTTTCAAAACGCCCATCACCGCCCTATGTTCACCGCAAGCATAAGGATGATCATTGGTGTTTTCCGGCCTAACCCACGGCATTGCCCGGCAAATTGAGGCCGCAGCCTCGGCCATCACCGGCTATGAACCGGTATTGCGCATCGGCGTCACCGGGCTGTCGCGCGCGGGCAAGACCGTGTTCATCACCAGCCTTGTCGCCAATCTTCTCGACCGCGCCCGGATGCCGCAACTGTCGGCGCAAGCGCAGAACCGCATCGAGGCGGTTTATCTGCAGCCGCAACCCGACGACACCCTGCCGCGCTTTGCCTTTGAAGATCACCTCGCCGCGATGACCGGAGATGACCCACGCTGGCCGCAATCCACCCGCGCGATTTCCGAGCTGCGCCTGTCGTTCCGCACCCGGCCCGGCGGCTTCATCAACAGCTTTGCCGGCCCGCGCACCCTGCATGTCGATATCGTCGATTACCCCGGCGAATGGCTGCTCGACCTTGCCCTGCTGGATAAATCCTACAGCGAATGGTCGGAAGACACCCTGCACCGCATCGCCAAACGCCCCGAGGCTGCCGATTTCATGGCCCATGCTCGCGCGGAAGATGGCGCGCTCCGCCTTGAAGAACCCAAAGCCCAAGCCCTTGCCGCCCATTTCACCGCTTACCTGAAAGCCGCCCGTGCCGCTGGTTGGTCGGATTGCACCCCCGGTCGTTTCCTGCTTCCGGGTGATCTGGCAGGCTCGCCGGTCCTCACCTTTGCCCCGCTGCCGCTGCCTGCGCAAACGCCGCGCAACAGCCTGTGGCGCGAGATGCAGCGCCGCTATGACGCCTATAAATCCCGCGTCATCCAGCCGTTCTTCCGCGAGCATTTCGCCAAGATTGATCGCCAGATCGTGCTGGTCGATGTGCTGTCTGCCCTGCACCAAGGCCCGCAAGCGGTGGAAGACCTGCGCCGCACCATGGCCGATGTGCTCGACGCTTTCCGCCCCGGTCGCAATGGCTGGCTGACGGGTATCTTGGGCGGCAAACGGGTCGAGAAAATCCTGTTCGCCGCCACCAAGGCCGACCATCTGCACCACCACCAGCACCCAGCCCTCACCGGGATCATGCGCGCGATGCTGCGTGAGGCGCTCTCCCGTGCCGATTTCGCAGGCGCGCAGACGGCGGCGATTTCGATGGCAAGCCTACGCTGCACCATTGAAGAAACCGTTCTGCGCGATGGGGTTAGCCTTGATGCCGTGCGCGGGCGCTTGCTGTCGAATGGCAAGCAAGCGGTGATGTATCCGGGGCAACTGCCCTCCGACCCGACCCGCCTGCTGTCGCCCGCCCGTGAAGGCGCCGAGAAATGGCTGGATGCCGACTATGCCCTGATGGAATTCGCCCCCGCCCGCACCACCCTGCGCCCCGGCGAAGGCCCGCCGCATATCCGGCTGGACCGCGCCGCCGAATTTCTGATCGGGGATCGGTTATGATCCGCGCGGCCAGCCCTGCCGATGCGCCGGACATCGCGGCCATTCTGGCTGCGTGGAACCGTGACACCGTCTGGATGCCGAAACTGCACACGCCCGCAGAGGATTTGCAGTTTGCACAACATCTGATCACCCACTGCACAACCCGCGTGCTGTATGGCCCTGACACTTTGGGGTTTCTGTCGCGTGCCGGACAGCAGATTGAGGCGCTTTACCTCGTGCCAGCAGCGCGCGGCAAGGGTTTGGGCCGCTTGCTGCTGAACGAAGCGAAAGCCGCCTGCGCCGAGTTGACGCTGTATACCTTTCAGGCAAACCTGTCCGCCCAGCGCTTTTATGCCCGCGAAGGCTTTACCGAAATCGCCCGCAGCGATGGCCGCGACAACGCCGAACAGTTGCCCGACCTGCGCCTTGTCTGGCGAAAGGAACCGCAATGACCCTGCATCTTGACGATCAGCCTCGCCTGCATGGCCCTTTGATGCAGGAATATGACGGTGACGCCGCCGATCCCGGCATGGCGGATGCCGTGCCGGATGCCAACGCCACCCGCGCCTTGCACACCGCGGCTTTCCTTGCCCAGCGCCGTGGGTCTGGCTTTACCCGCTTCGCGCTTTGGGTGTTTGGCAGCCTGTTCCTGCTGGTGCTTTCGGTCTCGGCATGGAATTTCGTTACCGGGTTGTTCAGTGAAAACAGCGCTTTGGGCTGGTTCGCCTTCGTGCTGTTCGTGCTGGCTTTGTGCGTGGTACTTGTGATGGCGGGCAAAGAACTGCTGGCATTTTCCCGCATGGCGCGACTGGATAAGCTGCGCGTGGCCGCCGCCGAAGCCCGCATCAGCGCCGATCTGAAAGCCACCCGCGCCGTGGTCGCCAGCCTTGCCAGCCTCTATTCTGACCGCGCCGATACCGCGTGGGGCCGCAGCCGTCTGGCCGAGCGTGAAGCCGATGTGTTCGACGCCGACGCGCTTTTGTCGCTGGCCGAGGTCGAACTGATGGCCCCCCTCGACCGGGCCGCCTTGGCCGAGGTTGAAGCCGCCGCGCGCCAAGTCGCCACCGTCACCGCGTTCGTGCCACTGGCCTTGGCGGATGTGGCAACAGCGCTGTATTCCAACCTGAAACTGATCCGGCGTCTGTCTGAAATCTACGGCGGCCGCTCTGGCAGCATGGGCAGCTTCCGCCTGATGCGGCGGGTGTTTTCAGCGCTGCTGGGGGCTGGCGCGATTGCCTTGGCCGATGATCTGATCGGCTCTGTGGCCTCTGGCGGCCTGCTTTCCAAAATCTCGCGGCGCTTTGGCGAAGGTGTGGTGAACGGCGCTTTGACAGCCCGTGTCGGTCTGGCGGCGATGGAATTGTCGCGCCCGATGCCGTTCGTGGCCCTGCCGCGACCGGGAACGAGCGCCACCACCAGCCGCGCCTTGGCGGGGCTGTTTGGGCGGGGTGAACAAGCAGAAGAAACCACTCCAAACCGCTAAGATCTTGTCTTGCAAGATTTGGCCGCAGACAAATCTTGCCGCGCCTGCCTGCCCTCGGCAGGCGCGTTTCCGCGCCAGCCCAGTCAGGCACGGCAAGATTATCAACCATTGGTTTGCTGCACCGCACCCCTTGCTCAACGCCTTACGGCTTATGAGCAACGCACCGGAAAACTCTGCCCCGCAGAGTTTTCTTTCAGTGCGGGGAAAGTCCTGAAATGGTCCAAAGGTTAAAAATGTCTTAAATCAGCTATATCAAGACATTGATTTCAAACCATTAAAAATGGTCCCGAGTTGGGACCATCCCTAAAACCCCGCCACACAGCGATCCACCAATTCCGCCAGCATCGCCTGACACCGCTCAATTTGCTCCACCGAAACAAATTCATCCGGCTTATGCCCCTGCGCCATCGACCCCGGCCCGCAGATCACCGTCGGGATACCCAGCCGGGCATCAAACAGCCCGCCTTCCGTTCCGAAGGCCACCTTGATCGTCCCATTCGCCCCGGTCAGCGATTTCACAAAATTCACCACCCCCGCATCCGAAGGCGTGCCGAGGCCCGGATAATCCCACAGCCGTTCGATCCTGATCTCCGCCTCAGGAAACTCTGCCCGCAAGGGTGCCACAATCGCCTCCGCCCCCGCCCGCAGATCGGCGATCAAAGCCTCGGTATCCTCGCCCGCCAAGCTGCGGATCTCGAAATCAATCACCGCAGCGTTCGGCACGATATTGACCTGCACCCCCCCGTTCAGCTTGCCGACATGCAGCGTCGAATAGGGCACATCATAATCGCCATCCCGCAACCCGCTCGCCGCCACCCGCGCCTGCAAGCCCCGCACCACATTGACGAAATCCGCCGCCAGATGCAGCGCGTTCAACGCGAGCGGCGCGAGTGCCGAGTGCCCCTCGCGCCCCACACAAGTCGCGCGCAAAGCAATCTTGCCCTTGTGGCCGGTGGCCACCTGCATCGCAGTCGGCTCGCCGACGATACACATCCGGGGCCGGATCGGCGCGGTATCGAGCATGTCGATCAGACTGCGCACCCCCATGCAACCGATCTCCTCATCATAGGACAAAGCCAGATGCAACGGCACTTTCAGCGGGCGCTTACTGGCCCGCAACACAGCCTCGATCGCGCAGGCAGCAAAGCCCTTCATATCGGCAGAGCCCCGGCCATAGTAGCGGGCGTCTTGTTCGGTCAGCGCGAACGGCGGCACGGTCCAGGCCTGACCTTCCACCGGAACCACATCGGTATGACCCGACAGCATCACCCCTGGCACGCCCTGCGGCCCGACGGTGGCGTAAAGGTTGGCCTTGCCGCCTGATGGATCGGGGATCAGCGTGGCAGCGATGCCCGCCTCGGCCAAAAGATCGCGGACGTAGCCCATCAACGCGATGTTTGGCTTGGAACTGACCGTATCAAAACTCAGCAACCGTTCCAAAATCGCGCGCATCGGGGTCTCCTGTTGTTGGATGCAGGCTAACGTGAAGCCGGGATGGGCGAAAGGCTGGGAACGACGGATATGACGCAATTTGTCACGCGCAACCCACTTCCCAAACGACTGCCTTCCTGCCAAATTCAACGCATAACGCCCATGACGGGCCCCAACCGATTGGACAGACCATGACATTGAAAGCGCTTTTCCCTGCCCTTGCCACCACCGCTTTGGTCGCGCTGAGCCTGCCTGCTTTTGCGCAGACCACGACGACCGAAGAGCCTGCTGCCACCACGGAAGCACCGGCTGCGGCGAAGGGGCCGAACGTGAAATCTTCGGACACCGGGACGAAGGGCGCGGTGGCGACCTTGGCGATGGCGCAGGATCTCTACACGTTGGGCATGGCCAATAAAGATGCGCTGACGGTGTTGACGGCGGCGAAGCTGGCGGGCTCGGTTGAGGTGAAAGACGTCGAGCGCAAGAAAGACACCAAGGGCGCGGAAGTGGCGGGCGAGGCCGAAGGCAAGGATCTGCCGGTGGATGCCGCGATGATGATGGCTTCGGCCAAGGAACTGGCCGGTGAGGATGAGGTGCTGGCGGGGCTGGTTGAGGATGCGATGGTCGAAGCGGGGCGGGGCCGGGTTGGCGGGGCGTCTTCGACCTTGTCGCGGCTGCCCGGCGGACAGACCGATACCTGGGAAGTACCGTTCTATGGCGACAGCTATGCGGAACTGGCCGTGGTTGGCGACGGCGATTCCAATCTGGACGTGCTGGTCACCGATGAGAACGGCAACACGATCTGCTATGATGTGAGCTGGTCGGACAAGATTTACTGCGACTTCGTGCCGGCCTGGAACGGGTATTTCTATGTCACGGTGCAGAATAATGGCAGCTCGCGGAACAGCTATTATTTGATGACGAACTGAGCCGGTTTTCCGGGTGAAGGCGGCGCGCTGAAGGGCGCGCCGTTTTCATTTCGGGGGGTGTCCACGCGTGGACATGGATGTCTTCTACATGATTTCAAAGGGTTACAAATCGGCAGTAACGGTTTGTTAAGAGATACCGCGCGGGCTTTGCTCTTTTTGAAATACTCCCGCCGGAGGCATCCGGGAGAAGCCTTAGAAGCCTCCGGCGGGGATATTTTACCGCAGAGGATGACAATTTTAGCTAAGTTTTAGCGAATTTGGCGGGCCTAGATCAGCAGGCCTGCATGTCTTGCCCCGGCCAGCAGGTTGTCGGCCAGATGGTGCGCCCAGCGACCCTGGCTTGGCACCACATCGGGGATCTGCACCACGAAACAGCCCGCACGATGCGCGGCTTCGGCGCCGGTTTCGCTGTCTTCAAACACCAGACAGCGATCTGTGGCGACGCCGAGTTTTTCAGCGGCCAGCAGGTAGGGCGCCGGGTTGGGCTTGGGGGCGGTCACATCGTCGACGGTGATGATCAGATCGAACATCTCGGCAATGCCTGCGATGGCGAGTTTGTGATGCGCCTCTTGACGGCCAGAAGAGGTGACCAGCGCCATTGGCAGCAAGCGGGCTTGCAGCAGATCCAGCGCGCCAGCTTTGAGATTGAGACCATTTTCATCCATTGCGGCACGAAAGCCACCCTGCCAGAGCGGATGCAGCGCTTCGGGGTCAATCAAGGGCATCGCGGCGCGGATGATTTTGCCCCCCGTCGGCAAGTCGACGCCAACAAGCTGATGCAGGAAAGCCTCGGTCACCGGATGGCCAAGTTCGGCAAAAGCGGCAAGGCCAGAGGCCATCGCCAGACTTTCGGTGTCGATCAGAGTGCCGTCAAGATCGAAGAAAATAGCATCAAACATCGCAAGCCCCGGTTGTCTGCCGCTGTCATAGCCGATCACAGATAGAGGCGAAAGCGGCGAAAACCGCTGGCGAGTTGCATGAGCGGTTCCAGCCGAAGATGCGGCACTTCGTCAAGATGGGCTGCGGCGTTCGGGTTCAGATCCAGCGTCACCGTGCTGCCGGGCATCGGCACAAAGCCCCAGTCAGGCGATGTTGGCGCGGGCACAGCCCCGTTGCGCAGGAAGCTGGCCAGCACCTCACGAATGTTCTCGGTGCCTTCATAGATCACTTGCGCAGTGCCGGTGCCGGGGAACCCCACACCGCCTGCGGCGCGATAGCTGTTGGTGGCGAGGGCGAACATCTGCTCGGGCCGCACGACTTGGCCCTGATGGCGCAGATCGCGGATGCGCTGCGCCTCGGGTGCTATCACACGGCCAAGGGTATTGCAGCGGGGCGGTTCGGCAAGGTCGATCTGATAGCTGAGACCGGGGATAACATCGAAATTGAAGCTGGGGAAATCCTGGTCGATCAGCGCGGCATCGACAGCACCGGGCGTAATCTGGTGGTAGAGGCTGACCGAGCGTTCCAGCCAATCGGCAAGGTCTTGGCCGCTGACGCGCAGGCAAGACAGGCTGTTGGGATGGATGTAAAGGTCGCTGATATGGCGGGCACGCAGCGGGCCTGCGGGAATGTCGGTGTAATTCTCAGGCCCGCCGCGCCCACCCGCCTTGAACGGGGCCACCGCTGAAAGCAGCGGCAGAGACGCGTGTCGTCCCGCCGCAAGCAGCCGCGCCATTTGGTCGGCTTGGGCTGATGCCACCAGCGAGAGTGCCGGAGTTGGTGTCAGCAGCGCGAAGTGGCTGTGCAGCGTGATCGGGCTATCACCGATTTCGACATCGGTGCGCGCCAACAGGGCTTCATGGGCCGGACGGGCGATCTCGGCAATCGCGCTGTCATCACCGACCAGTGCTTGCACTTCGCCTGTGATCGGATCGCGCTGCGATATCGGGCGAGCCTCAGCGCCAAACATGGTGATCCGCCAATTTTTGCCGCTTTGGCGTAGCGTCAGGTCTATAACGCCCAAATGCGAGCCGAAGAACCCCGGCATCACCGCAGGTTTGCCGACCAGATTGGGTTGCATGGCGGTGGGAAAGGTCAGATGGGTGTGGCCGGCAATCACTACATCAATGCCATCAATCGCGGCCAAAGCCGAGCTGGCATTCTCGGCCCCCGGTTCGGACTCTGCGTCGCCGATGCCGGAGTGCGATAGGGCAATGATCAGATCCGCCCCAAGTGCACGCAGTTCCGGCACCAGAAGCCGAGCAGAGGCGGCGATGTCATCGACCGAAGCGCGGCTTTTCAGGTAACGTTTTTCCCATATCGTGGTCTGCGGTGGAATGAAGCCCAGCACGCCGATCTTGAGCCGGTGCGATTTGCCGTGACGGTCGCGCAAATCACGGTGCAGCAACAGATAGGGGGCTGCAAGCGGGGCACCTCGGGTCGGCTTGAAGTAGAGATTTGAGCACACAACAGGAAAGCGTGTGGCGGCCAGCGAGCGGCGCAGGAAGCCCAGACCGTGGCCGAACTCGTGATTGCCCAGCGCCACCGCGTCGTAATCCAATGCGTTCATCGCCGCGATCATCGGATGGGCATGCAGCGGGCGGCCCGAGCGTAGAGTTGGCGTGGTCTCGGCTATAAAATCGCCCAGCACGGTGCCGTGCAGAAAATCTCCATTGTCAAACAGCAGCGCTTGTGGACGCTCAAATCGGGCTTTGTGGATCAGAGTGGCCACCCGCGCCAGCCCGCGCTGTGGGCAGGCACGGTTGGCGTGGTAATCCCAAGCCAGTAGATTGGCATGGAGATCCGAGGTTGCGAGAATGCGCAGATCAATCTCGGCACCGCCAAATGCGCCCGAGATCGCACCGCGGTTGTTCGGATAGCTGTATTGCACCGTAAACCCCAATTCCCTCGCGGCGGAATGCCGATCTGCGTCGGCCTGATCTCCCGCCGGTTTAACGTCTCATTCCAACCTGCCGAAAGGAAGGTAAAATTCGCCATTTCGAGAAATATTTCACCTATAAGTTGCAAATTTGATCAGGCGGTATGGATATCTTGGGACGTGCTGTGAATTGCCCCGCAGGGCGTTCCATGCGAAGAATCGCTAAAGCGGGAGTGCGACGATGCGATTGGCAGAAACGGTGACATTTGGCGGCTCGGGTCTGGATCGGGCGGCGGCGTTGCGGGTCGATGCCAGACGGATGGCAGGGATGTTTGCCGAAGGGCTGGTGTTGCCGATCTGGCGCGGCAAGCCCTTGGTGGTGGCGCAGGGAGCTTTGGGCTGGGTGGCCGCCGACAGCGCGATATTGGGCGCAAAGCCGCCGGTGTTTCTGGGGCTGGACGACGGGCAGGCGCGGTTTACGCAGGATATTTCGGATTGGGAGCCGGAGATGCTGGAAGCCAGCCAGCCAGCCGGGTTTGTCGATGCCAATCGGCAGCGCCACCCTGCCCTGCCCGACGATCACGCCTTTGAGGATCTGCGCGGCGTGATGGCGCTGCTGACCCCGCGTGAGGCTGAACTGGCGGCGACGGCGAAGGCGGTGCTGCATTGGCACGGCTCGCATGGCTTTTGCGCCAATTGCGGCGCGGCCTCGGAGATGAGCCATGCGGGCTGGCAGCGGTCTTGCCCGGCCTGCCACGCGCAGCATTTCCCGCGCACCGATCCGGTGGTGATCATGCTGGTGGTGCGCGGCAACAAACTGCTGCTGGGGCGGTCTGCGCCGTGGCCCGAGGGGATGTATTCGCTGCTGGCAGGGTTTGTCGAACCCGGCGAGACGATGGAAGCGGCGGTGCGGCGCGAGGTGTTTGAAGAAACCGGTATCACCACGGGGGCGGTGCGCTATCTGGCAAGCCAACCTTGGCCATTTCCGGCCTCGCTGATGATGGGCTGCATTGCCGAGGCGACCTCGGAAGAGATCACGATTGACCCCGCCGAGTTGGAAGATGCCCTGTGGGTGACCCGCGAGGAATTGGTTGAGGTGATGGCAGGGCAGCATCCCAGGATCAAAGCTGGCCGAAAAGGCGCTATTGCGCAGTTTCTGATGGGTAATTTCCTTGCAGAACGGCTGGATTGACCGTTATTTCAGACAAGTTGACGGTTTCGCTGGGTGTGCTGGCAAATAAGAACAAGACGGGCAAGGGGACAGCGATGCGGTTTGCGACAAAGCAGGATATTGAGGCACCGATTGCTGACGTGTTTCAGATCCTCACGGATTTTGAAACCTGGGAGCGCGCGGCGATGCGGCGCGGCGCGGAAGTGGCGCGCACCGACAAGCTGCGCAGCACCGCCGCCGGGATGCGCTGGGCGGCGCGGTTTTCCTATCGCAGCAAACCGCGCAGCATGGAGCTGGAGCTGACGCAAATCGAGACGCCGACTTTGCTGCGCTTTGCCGCGCTTGCGCCGTCGGTTGAAGGGGTTGCCTCGGTCGAGTTGATGGAGTTGGGCGGCAAACGCACCCGGCTGCATCTGGTGCTGGATGTCACGCCGCGCAGCTTGACGGCGCGGCTGTTCCTGCAATCTTTGCGATTGGCGCGGGCGCGGATTGACCGCAAATTTGACCAACGCACCGCGCAATTGGCCGGAGAGATTGAGGCGCGCTATCGAGCGGTGAAGAAGTATTGATTTGAAACAGGCGGGGGGAAGGTGCGTGAAATCACGCACCCTACAGCGTTTTCTTTCGGTTCAAAGTCAGTCACGGCGACGATCTGCCGGGTAGACGCCCAAGATGTCGACCTGCGTTGAGAAATAGCGCAACTCTTCCAGCGCGCGTTTCACCGGGGCATCTTCGGGATGGCCTTCGATATCGGCGTAAAACTCGGTCGCGGTGAAGCTGCCGCCGACCATATAGCTTTCCAGCTTGGTCATGTTGATGCCGTTGGTGGCAAAGCCGCCCATCGCTTTATACAGAGCCGCCGGTATGTTGCGCACCCGGAAGGTGAAGGTGGTGATCATCTGATCAGCACGACGGGAATGGTCGGGGCTGCGGCTCATCACCAGAAAGCGGGTGGTGTTGTTGGCGTGGTCTTCGATATGTGGCGCGAGCACATCAAGGCCATAAATTGAGGCCGCAAGTTCGCTGGCCAGTGCGGCTTTGGTCACATCACGGCCTTCTGCCACTTCCCGCGCGGCGCGGGCGTTGTCAGAGCTGACCTTGCCTTTGATGCCATGGGCTTTCAGGAAGCCAGCGCATTGCGGCAGGATCACCACATGGCCATGGGCTTCTTTCACATCCGACAATTTTGCCCCCAGCACGCCGAGCAGGTTCACATGCACCCGCACGAAGGCTTCATCGACGATATGCAGGCCAGCACGCGGCAAAAGCGAGTGCACATCGGCGACCCGGCCATAGGTGGAGTTTTCCACCGCCAACATGCCCAACTCGACCTCGCCCGAGCGAGTCAGTTCGACCACATCTTCAAAGGTGGTGCAGGGAAACGCCTCCATATCCGGTCGCGCCTGCTGGCACGCCTGATGAGAATACGCCCCCAATTCGCCCTGAAACGCGATACGCCCTGACATTTCGAACACTCCGCCGTAAAAAGCCCACCATTGGGGCTATTGGTCGCGCTACTACACCTTGAAAGAAGGCGGGGGAAGCGGGTAGATAACCCCAAATCAGGTTCCGGCTTTGCAGCCCACCCAAACACGACCCGAAGGAAGGCGCGACATGTTCGACACGATGACTTTGACCAAGGTGACCGGTGCGGTCTGTGGCTCGCTTCTGGTGTATCTGTTCATTTCCTGGGCCGGTGAGACGATTTACCACGGCGGCAATGCGGCAAGCCACGGCGGCGAAGAAGTGGCGCAGGCCTATTCGATCGCCGTAGAGGATGCAGCGCCTGCGGATGGTGCGGCAGCCGAGGGCCCGCCCTTCGCTGAAATCTATGCAGCGGCCGACGTGGCTGAGGGCGAGAAAGTCTTCAAGAAATGCGCGGCCTGCCACAAGATGGATGGCAGCAATGGCACTGGCCCGCATCTGAATGGCGTGGTTGGCCGTGCGCGCGGCGGGGTTGACGGCTTTGGCTATTCGGACGGCATGAAATCGGTCAACGCCCCTTGGACGCCGGAAGCGCTGGATGTGTTCCTGTTGAACCCGAAAGCCGATGTCAAAGGCACCAAGATGGGCTTTGCTGGCCTGCCGAAAGTGAAAGACCGCGCCGACGTGATCGCCTATCTGGCCTCGGTGCAATAAGCCGCTGCGCAATTTATCGGAAAAGCCGTCCTTTTGGGCGGCTTTTTGGTTTTCACGGCGATGAGAGCCAAGCTGCGGTGGCGTTCACACATTCGCGCCTTGTGGCCTGATCGGGTTCCGATTTAGCATGTGCGACAATCGAGCTGCGGCACAGCAGCGGCAGACAGGAGGTCGGGGATGCGGCAGATTTACCAGGGTTTTGCGCTGGCGGCGCTGATGTCAGGCGCGGGCATGGTCAGTGCTCAAGACGCGAAGGTGATCACCGCGCATGGCATTTCGACCTTTGGCACTCTGAAATATCCTGCCGACTTCAAGCATCTGGATTACGTCAACCCCGACGCGCCCAAGGGCGGCGAGATTTCGGAATGGGCCCCCGGCACCTTTGACAGCCTAAACCCCTATTCGGTGAAGGGTGTGGCGGCGGTTGCATCTTCGATCTTTTACGAAAGCATTCTGGCCAGCCCTGCCGATGAGATTGGTGCGGCCTATTGCTTGATGTGCGAGACGATGGAATATCCCGAAGACCGCTCTTGGGTGATTTTCCATCTGCGCAAGGATGTGAAATTCTCGGATGGCAGCCCGATGACGGCGGCGGATGTGGTGTTTAGCTATGAGATGTTCCGCGACAAGGGCATTGCGGAATACCGCTCGGTGTTCAACGCGAAGTTCCAGTCGGTGGAAGCCTTGGACGATTACACGGTGAAATTCACCTTCACCCCCGGTGAATCCTTCCGCGACATGCCAGCGATTGCGGGCGGCCTGACGGTGATGTCGAAGGCGGATTACGAGGGCAACAAGCGCGATCTGGAAGACAGCACGCTGAAGCCCTTCCTTGGCACCAGCCCCTATGTGCTGGACAGTCTGAAACCCGGCCAGCAGATCATCTACAAGCGCAACCCGGAGTATTGGGGCGTCAACCATCCGCTGAACGTCGGCCAGAACAACTTTGACCGCATCCGCTATGAATATTTCGGGGATGATACCGCGGCGTTTGAGGCGTTCAAGACCGGGATCTACACGTTCCGGCAGGAGAATTCGTCGAAGCAATGGGCGACGGGCTATCAGTTCAACAATCTCAGCAATGGATCTGTGATCAAGACCGAATTGCCGAATGGCAATATCGCCTCGGGGCAGGCCTTCCTGTTCAACCTGCGGCGCGAAAAGTTCCATGACCCCCGCGTGCGCGAGGCGATTGGGCTGATGATCAACTTTGAATGGTCGAACCAGACGCTGTTCTACGGGCTTTACAGCCGGGTCAACTCGATCTGGGAGAACAGCGATATGGCGGCGAAAGGAGCCGCCAGCCCCGGCGAGGTGGCGCTGTTGCAGCCCTTGGTGGATGAGGGTCTGCTGCCTGCGTCGATCTTGACCGATGATGCGGTGATGGCGTCGGTGTCCACCTCGGAACGGTCGATGGACCGTGGCAATCTGCGCAAGGCGTCGCACCTGCTGGATGAGGCGGGCTGGGAAGTGGGCGCGGATGGGATGCGGCGCAATGCCAAGGGCGAGACGCTGAAGGTCGAGTTTCTGGAAGACAGCCCCAGCTTTGAGCGGGTGATCAGCCCCTATGTCGAAAATCTGCGGGCTGTGGGGGTGGATGCGTCGCTCAACATGATTGACGCGGCGCAGATGAGCCAGCGCACCGATCCGCCGAACTTCGATTTCGACATCATCTCGGCCAATGCGGTGAACGGCGGATACGAGCCGGGCGGCGAGTTGAAGCAGGCGTATTCATCGGTGACGGCGAACAACTCGACCCGCAACCGCGCGGGCTTTGCCAATCCGGCGGTGGACAAGCTGTTGAATCTGGTCGAGGCGGCGAAAAGCCGTGAGGAACTGGATACCGTGGTGAAGGCGCTGGACCGGGTGCTGCGCGCACAACGGTTCTGGGTGCCCGCGTGGTTCAACGATTCCTACTTCGTCGCCTATTATGATCAGTATGAGCATCCCGCGACCCTGCCGCCCCATGCCTTGGGTGAGCTGAGCTTCTGGTGGTTCAACCAAGCCAAGGCCGACAAGCTGAAGGCAGCGGGTGTGTTGAAATAAATGCTGTCCTATATCCTTCGGCGGCTGGTTTTGGTGATCCCCACGTTGCTTGGCATCATGGTGATCAACTTTGCGATGACGCAGTTCGTGCCCGGCGGGCCGTTCGATCAGATCGAGGCGCGGATGCAGGGGTCGGGCGACTCGATCGCGGCGGTGACCGGAACCGGAAGTGGTGACGCGGGCGGCGAGGCTGATGGCGGCAAGGGCTATGTCGGGGCGCGCGGTCTGCCACCCGAGTTTCGCGCCAAGCTGGAAGTTGAATTCGGCTTTGCCCGTTTCATCTGCCCTGCGGGCTATGAAGGGTCGCTGCTGAAGCAGGCGAAAGACTGCCAGAAGGAAATGATCCCGGCCTATGAGCGGTTTTTCCTTATGATGGGGAAATTTATCCGCTTTGACTTTGGCCAAAGCTATTTCCGTTCTGAAAGCGTGATGGGGCTGGTGGCGGAAAAGCTGCCGGTTTCGATCACCCTCGGCCTGTGGTCGACGCTGATCGCCTATCTAATCTCGATCCCTTTGGGCATCCGCAAAGCGGTGACCGATGGCAGCAGATTTGACAGTTGGACCTCTGGCGTGATCATCGCGGCCTATGCAATTCCGGGGTTGTTGGTGGCGGTGATGCTGCTGGTGCTGTTCGCGGGTGGGTCGTATTGGAGAATCTTCCCGCTGCGTGGACTGACCTCAGAGAATTTTGATCAGCTGTCGCTGCTCGGTAAAGCCGGGGATTATCTGTGGCATATCACCTTGCCGGTGATCGCCAGCACGATTTCGTCCTTTGCCACGCTGACCTTGCTGACCAAGAACAGCTTTCTCGATGAGATCAAAAAGCAATATGTGATGACGGCGCGGGCGAAGGGCTTGCCGGAATCGCGGGTGCTTTATGGCCATGTGTTTCGCAATGCCATGCTGATCGTGATCGCGGGTTTTCCGGCGCTGTTCATCAGCGTATTCTTTGGCGGCAGCCTGATCATCGAGACGATTTTCAGCCTCGATGGTCTGGGCCAGCTTGGTTATAGATCGGCGGTCGAGCGCGACTATCCGGTGATCTTCGGCACATTGTTCGCCTTTGGTCTGATGGGGCTGGTGGTGGGGATCCTGTCGGATCTGATGTACGTCTGGATTGACCCCCGGATTGATTTCGAGCGGAGGGGATGATGGCATTGTCCCCGTTGAATCAGCGCCGCTGGCGGAATTTCAAGGCAAATCGGCGGGCATTCTGGTCGCTGATCCTGTTCAGCCTGCTGTTCGGGCTGTCGCTGTTTGCCGAAGTTCTGGCGAATGATCGCCCGTTGCTGGTGGAGTATCGCGGCGAATGGCGGATGCCTTTTCTGAAGTTCTATGCCGAGACCGATTATGGCGGCGATTTCCGAACCGAAGCGAATTACAAAGCCACCGAAGTGCAGTGCCTGATCGTGACCGGCGGCGTGCTGGATTGCTTTGATACGCCGGAAGATATTCTCGCCGCCGTGGCGGCGGGCAGTTACAGCGCCGAGGGTTTCGAGCAGGGCCGCATCATCTGGCCGCTGATCCCCTATTCTTACAACACGATCAATGATCTGGGCGGCAAAGCGGCCCCTTCTGCGCCAGATGCCGAGCATTGGCTGGGCACCGATGACACCAGCCGCGATGTGCTGGCGCGGGTGATCTATGGCTTTCGGTTGTCGGTGGCCTTTGCGCTGATCGTGACGCTGCTGACCTCGGTTATCGGCATCGCGGCGGGGGCGGTGCAGGGTTATTTCGGCGGCAAGGTCGATTTGATCTTTCAGCGCGTGCTGGAGATCTGGAGCGGCACGCCAGAGCTTTACGTCATCATCATCGTGTTTTCCGTCTGGCAGCGCAGTTTCTGGATCCTGATCCTGCTGATGATCGCCTTTGGCTGGACCCGGCTGATCGGCGTGGTGCGGGCCGAGTTTCTGCGGGCGCGGAACTTTGAATATGTGCGCGCGGCCAAGGCCTTGGGCGTGCCGGATTTCGTGATCATGGTGCGGCATGTGCTGCCGAATGCGATGGTGGCGACACTGACCATGCTGCCGTTCGTGATTTCGGGCACCATAGGCTCGCTGGCTGTGCTGGATTATCTGGGCTTTGGGCTGCCTGCATCTTTGCCCTCGCTGGGGCAGTTGTCGCGGCAAGCGCAACAGAATTTGCAGATGCCCTCGCTGGCGTTTACCGCGTTCTTCACCTTTGCCATCATGCTGTCGTTGCTGGTCTTCATCTTTGAAGGCGTGCGCGATGCGTTTGACCCCAGAAAGACCTTCCAATGAATGCTGTGTTGGAAGTGTCAAACCTGAACATCGGCTTTCGTCAGGATGGCCGGGAGATTGCCGCCGTGCGCGGGGTGAGTTTCAGCGTGGACAAGGGCGAGACGGTGGCGCTGGTGGGCGAGTCTGGCTCGGGCAAGTCGGTGACCGCCTTGTCGACGGTGGGGCTGTTGCCGGATAGCGCGCGGGTGACGGGCTCGGTGAAGTATCTGGGCAAGGAAATGGTTGGCGCGACGCAGGCGCAGCTGCGGGCGGTGCGCGGCAATGACATCAGCTTCATTTTTCAAGAGCCGATGACCAGCCTGAACCCACTGCACACGATCGAGCGGCAGCTGGTGGAAAGCCTGAGCCTGCATCAGGGCCTTAGCGGGGCTGCGGCGCGGGTGCGCTGTCTGGAATTGCTGGACAAGGTGGGCATCCGCGACGCCGAAAGCCGCCTGAGCGCCTATCCGCATCAATTGTCCGGCGGGCAGCGCCAGCGGGTGATGATCGCGATGGCTTTGGCGAATGGACCAGAGCTGTTGGTGGCAGATGAGCCAACCACGGCGCTGGATGTGACGATTCAGGCGCAGATTCTGGCGTTGCTCGCAGATCTGAAGCAAACCGAAGGGCTGTCTTTGCTGTTCATCACGCATGATCTGGGCATCGTGCGGCGCATTGCCGACCGGGTCTGCGTGATGCAGGGCGGCGAGATTGTGGAACAGGGGCTGACTGCGGAAATCTTTGCCAATCCACAGCACCCCTATACGCAAAAGCTGCTGGCGGCCGAACCGCAGGGGCGGCCTGATCCGGTGGCGGCTGATGCGCCTGTGGTGGTGGAGACCGAAAACCTGCGGGTGTGGTTTCCGATCCAGCAAGGGTTCATGCGCAAGGTCGTCGGCCATGTGAAGGCGGTGAATGAGGCGTCGCTGTCGGTGCGGGCGGGGGAAACCCTTGGGATTGTTGGCGAAAGCGGCTCTGGCAAGACCACGATGGCGCTGGCGATCTTGCGGCTGATTGACTCGACCGGTCGCATCACCGTGCTGGGGCGGGACATTCAGGATTTGCAGACCAAGGCGATGCGCGCCCATCGCCGCGACATGCAGATCGTGTTTCAGGATCCGTTCGGCAGTCTTAGCCCCCGCATGACGGCGGCAGAGATTATCGCCGAAGGTCTGGGCGTGCACGGGCTGGAACCGGGGCGCAATCGGGCCGAGATGGTGGCGGAAATCATGGCCGAGGTGGGTCTGGACCCGGCGATGGCCGCGCGCTATCCGCATGAGTTTTCCGGCGGTCAGCGGCAGCGCATTGCGATTGCGCGGGCGATGATCCTGCGTCCCAAACTGGTGGTGCTGGATGAGCCGACAAGTGCTTTGGATATGACCGTGCAGGTGCAGATCGTCGATCTGCTGCGCGCCTTGCAGCGCAAATGGGGCTTGGCCTATGTCTTCATCAGCCATGACCTGCGGGTGATCCGCGCGCTTGCGCATAAGGTGATGGTGATGAAAAATGGCGATGTGGTTGAGGCGGGTCTGGGGGCCGATCTGTTTGACAATCCGCAAACCGACTATACCCGCGCGCTGATGGCGGCGGCTTTCGGAGACAATCTGCGGCCATGAAAATCTTGTTCGTGCATCAGAATTTCCCCGGCCAATTCCTGCATCTCGCCCCGGAACTTGCGGCGCGCGGCCATGTTTGCATGGCACTGACCGATTTCAACAACAACCGTGTTTCGCCGATCCCCGTCGCCAAATACAAGCACGAAGCACCTGCCGTGGATCCTGCTGCGACGCGGCTTGGGCGCAACTATACCACGATGAGTGATCGTGGTGTGACGGTGGCGCGGGCGGCGCTGGCGATGCGGGCGAAGGGTTATGTGCCAGATGTGATCTTTGGCCACTCCGGCTGGGGGGAAACTTTGTTCCTCAAAGAAATCTGGCCCGAAGCCAAGCTGATCGTCTATGCCGAATTCTACTATCGCGGGCGCGGCGCGGATGTCGGCTTTGACCGCGAATTTGGCGAGCCGAATTTTGATCAGGTGTTGATTGCGCAGGGCCGCGCCACCTATCTGGGGCAGGCTTTGGCCCATGCCGATGCCGGGTTGTCGCCGACCGAATGGCAAGCCTCGACCTACCCTGACGCCTTGCGCAAGATGATCACGGTGATCCACGACGGAGTCGACACCTCAGGCATGGCCCCCGATCCGCAGGCGCGCTTCAGCTTGCCGAATGGTCGCGTGGTCACGCCGGGGGATGAGGTTCTGACCTTTGTGAACCGCAACCTCGAGCCCTATCGCGGCTATCACACCTTCATGCGGGCTTTGCCCGCCGTGATGGCGGCGCGACCGCAGGCGCAGGTGGTGATCGTCGGCGGCGATGAAGTGTCTTATGGCGCAGCCCCGAAGGGCGAAAAGGGTTGGAAGGAACGCTTCCTGTCGGAAGTGCGCGACCGTTTGGACCTTGGCCGCGTGCATTTCATGGGCAAGGTGCCCTACCCCGATTTCGTGGCGCTGATGAAGGTCAGCCGCGCCCATGCTTACCTGACCTATCCATTCGTTTTGTCATGGTCGATGATCGAGGCGATGGCGGCGGGGTGCCATATCATCGGCTCGGCCACCAAGCCGGTGATGGAGGCTTTGGAGCATGGCAAGACCGGAACCTTGGTCGATTTCTTCGATGTGCCGGGCTGGTCTGCGGCGATGATCGAAGGGTTGGCCCACCCCGAACGGTTCACCGAGATGCGCGCAGAGGTGCGCAAAGTCGCGCTGGAGCGCTATGATCTGCGCGGGAATTGTCTGCCGCGTATGGTGAGGTTTGTGGAGAGCTTCGCACCGACGGCCTAGACAGCCGCCGAATGCTTGGCCTTGCTTTGATCATAGGCATCGAACATCCGCGCCACCATACGGGTCAGCGGGCGGCTTGATTCGGGGATCGACAGGCCCGTCGCATCCAGCACCAGCATCTGTGGGAAGGCGCGTGCGGCAGTGGTCAGCAACGCATCCAGCCGCTCGGGCGTTACCGGGGAATCGCGCAGAATCTCGGCGCGGTTGATGTGGAAATCGCACATCAGCGCCTCGATCAGCCGACCGCGCAGGGTGTCTTCATCGGTAAAGGCATGGCCGCGCTCGGTTGAGAACTGGCCGGCGCGGATGGCTTTGGTATGGGCAGCGGTGGCGGGGGCGTTTTGCGCGTAGCCCTGTGGGAAGCGCGAAATTGACGAGGCCCCCAGCCCGATCAGGATCGGTGAGACATCATCGGTATAGCCTTGGAAATTCCGCCGTAGTTTTCCGGCTTTGGCGGCCTGCGCCATGCTGTCGCTGGGCTTGGCAAAATGGTCGATGCCGATTTCGGCGTAGCCATCTGCCAAAAACAACCGCCGTGCGATCTCAAACAGCTCCAGCCGTTCCTCGGGCGTCGGCAGAGCGTCAGTAGGGATCAATTGCTGGCGGCGGCTCATCCACGGCACATGGGCATAGCCGTAAAGTGCCACCCGGTCAGGCGACAAAGCCAACAGTTTTTGCACGGAATCGGCAATGCGCGTCGGGGTTTGGTGTGGCAGGCCATAGAGAATATCGGCGTTCAGGCTGGTCACGCCACGGGCGCGGATCATCTCGACCACAGCGAGGGTTGTCTCGTAGGGCTGTTCGCGGCCAATCGCGGCTTGGATCTGCGGATCGAAATCCTGCACGCCGATAGAGGCGCGGTTCATGCCAGCGGCAACCAACGCGTCAAGGCGCGGGGCGTCGATTTCCATCGGGTCGATCTCGACCGAGAAGGTGCCGCCATCGGCCATCGGCACCACATCGAAAATCTGCGCCGCCAGTTCGCGGATCAGATCGGGGGCGAGCATGGTGGGGGTGCCGCCGCCCCAGTGCAGTTTGGCCAACCGGATACCGGGGGCAAGATGGGCGCGCAGCAGCTCGATCTCGGCTTTCAGCACCTTGGCATAGGCACGCACCGGATCATCCGACACCGTGCCTTGAGTGCGGCAGGCGCAGAACCAACACAGGCGGCGGCAAAATGGGACGTGCAAATACAGCGAAATCTCTGTATTGACGGGGATACTGCGGATCCATCCTGCGAAATCGGCAGGCCCTATTGCACCGCTAAAATGTGGTGCGGTCGGGTAGCTGGTATAGCGGGGCACGCGCGCGTCAAAGAGACCGAGCTGCATCAGTTGCGAATGGACTGTCATGAGCGTAGTTTGACAGCGAGTGTGCCCGGATGCCTTGACCCAGATCAATCGACCCGAACCCATCAACCGAAAGGCCGGATATGTCGCATCATGACCCGAAGATCGCCGATCTGAATTGTGGCGACTGTCCGATCCGGCACCGGGCGGTTTGCGCGCGGTGTGAGACGGATGAGCTGCACCTGCTGGAGTCGATCAAATATTACCGCAGCTTTCAGGCCGGGCAGCCGGTGATCTGGTCGGGCGACCGGATGGAGTTTGTGGCCTCGGTCGTCACCGGCATCGCGACGCTGACCCAGACGATGGAGGATGGTCGGCGGCAGATGGTGGGTTTGTTGCTGCCGTCGGATTTTGTCGGACGTCCGGGGCGGGCGACGGCGGCTTATGATGTGACCGCCACCACCGATCTGGTGATGTGCTGTTTTCGCAAGAAGCCGTTTGAAGAGCTGATGGGATCAACCCCGCATATCGCGCAGCGGTTGCTGGAAATGACGTTGGATGAGTTGGATGCCGCACGGGAGTGGATGCTGCTTCTGGGCCGCAAGACTGCGCGCGAGAAGATTGCCAGCCTGCTGGCGATCATCGCGCGGCGGAATGCCTCGTTGAAGAAGGCGCCGGGCACCGGGGGGGCGCGGTTTGATCTGCCGCTGACCCGTGAGGAGATGGCGGATTATCTGGGCCTGACATTGGAGACGGTCAGCCGTCAGATCTCGACTTTGAAACGGGAAGGCGTGATCGTGCTGGAAGGCAAGCGGCATGTGGTCGTGCCGAATCTGGACCGTTTGCTGGAAGAAACCGGCGACGATTCCGATGGCGGGATGCTGAACTGAGGTCCCAACTCGGGACCTTTTGAAATCGTTTGAAAACAATGGCTTGACCCTATCGCGTTAAGTGTTTCTTAATCCCTCAACCCCTCATTCAAGGATAGGCCATGCCGCAACCGCCAGATCCCGAACAGCCCAACGGTGCCTTGACCCTGCGCACGCTGACGATGCCGCGCGATGTCAACAACAACGGCGATATCTTTGGCGGCTGGGTGCTGTCTCAGATGGACATGGCGGCGGGGATTGTGGCCTCGGCTCGGGCGCAGGGCCGGGTGGCGACGGTGGCGATTGACGCGATGCAGTTCATCCGCCCGGTGAAGGTTGGCGACGTGCTCTGCATCTATGTCAGCATCGCGCGGGTCGGGCGAACCTCGATGGGCTTGCAGATTGAGGCTTGGGTGCTGCGCAACCGCCAGGCGCTGCGCGAAAAGGTGACGCATGGCATGTTTACCTTTGTGGCGATTGATGAGGCGGGCAAACCGCGCGAGCTTCCGGCAGAGTAAGCCGCCATCACGCTTGCGCGAGCATTCCCGCTTATCAGACCAAAGGCTGATCTTGCAGCGCCCGCCTTGTGCTATGGTGGCGGTGCAGGGCTACGGTGCGCCGTCCCTGCACTCTCGCAGGACCGGGGCTTGTGCTGCCTTGGTTGATCCTGCGACGTTGCTGCGGAACGTCTGATCGCAAGGAGATCTGTGATGCACTATAGCAAACACCTGACCGCGTTGAGCGCGGCTTTCATTCTGGGATCGAGCCTTGCTGCGCAGGCGGCAGGGATGCTGGCCGATGCCAAGGGCATGACATTGTATATTTTCGACAAGGATGCAGGCGGGGTTTCGGCCTGTTATGACGACTGTGCGGTGAAATGGCCGCCCTATCTGGGCAAGGCCGATGACAAGATGGCCGAAGGCTGGACACTGGTGGACCGCACCGATGGCAGCAAGCAATGGGCCTATGACGGCAAGCCGGTGTATTATTTCGCGGGCGACAAAGCCAAGGGCGAGGCCAATGGCGACGGTTTGGGCGATGTTTGGCATGTGATCAAGGAATGATCCGAGCCCTGCCGGGCTAAATTGAAAAGAGGCGAGGGGAAACCCTCGCCTCTTTGTTTTGGCCCGCTTGGTTAGCGGCTGCTTCCGCGTTTTACAGGGCGGCGGCATGCCTGCGGAGCTGAATTACTGGGCGTCAAAAAATGCCCGTCACATAAAGCAGAATAATCACGACAATCGGAATCCCGAGGAAGTATGCGACAATGCCTTTCATGGCGGTCTCCTTTGGTTGGAAGCACTCGACTTGAAAGACAAACCCTGTAAGCCCGATTTGGTTCCCGCTGACCGGTAGGCAGCGCTTCAGCCGTCGTGCCACGGTCGTCGCCGACTGATCGGGAACCGTTTGGCGATGTCTGCGTTTTCTCTTCATGCGGCAGACACCGCCTGCGCCGATCTGGTGAAAGGTTTGCGCGGGGCTCTGGCGCGATGCAGGTGCACGCTGTGCTCAGAGGAGATGTATCATGGATAAAGACCGGATTGTAGGCTCGGCCAAAGTGGTCAAGGGCAAGGCGAAAGCTGCGATTGGCTCGGCGATTGGCGATGCCAAAATGAAAGCCGAAGGTCAGGCCGATCAGGTTGAAGGCCGAGTGCAAAACGCCGTCGGCAGCGCCAAAGACACAGTGAGAGATGTGATCAAGGGCAAGTAAGCCCAAACAATTCGCGGGTTGGCTGTTCAGGCCAATCCGCCCCCTGCCCCTTTATCATGGAGTTATCCGATGTCGCTTGGAACCATTCTGCTGATCATTCTAGTGATCTTCCTGCTCGGCGGCTTTAGCGGTCGTTTCGGTGGCTATGGCTATGGTTATGGCCACGGCGGCGTCGGTGTGATCGGCGTGGTGGCGATTATCGTGCTGGTGCTGTTGCTGACCGGGCGGATGTGACGGGATTGGGCAGCCCGGCCATGCGCGTCGGGCCATCAATCTGTGGCGGAGCAGCCCTATTCTGATCGTTTCAGCAGCTTGCAATCTTAATGGGTTGCATACGCCTATGTTGACAGTGCGTGCACTGCGTTTTTCTGCATAGCTTATCGGACCACCATCAATACAATCCCAAATCGCGCATGATTGGCGGCCAGTCCTTGATACGCTTGCGGGCTTTATCAGGGAATTTCCCTGCCACAGCATGAATGATCACGTTCAACAGGGTGGTCATCGCCCCGGTGCTTTCCAGAAATGCATCCACTTTTGTGGTGACGTGAAACACCAAAGGTGTCTCCTGTGCCGCCCAAGTGTTCAACTCATCCGTCACAACCACGACCGTCATGCCCAACCGAATGGCCGTCTGGACAATCGGCAGCGCTTCACGCGCGTATGGTGCCATATCCACCATCACGAGGCAGCGGGCTTCATCGGCACGACGGAACGACGGGATCCACTCGACCAAGCCACCGTCATGCGGTGACAAAAACCGCACCGAGCCGCGCACGATGGACAAGCGCCGGGTGAAATCCTCGGCAATGCCGCGAATGGTCTGGAATCCCATGACAAAAACTTCGTCCGCTGCAGCGATGGCGTCGATGGCAATCGGCCAAACGGGTTTGTCGACTTCATGCGCGAGGGCCAGCACTGCATCGGCATCGCGCTTAAGGATGGCACCGATTTCGCCATCGAGCAGGCGGAAATAGCGCTCGCTGGGTGAGATATGGGTGTGCACCAGCGCGGCCTGCAAGTCTTCCTTCAGCCCCTGCAAGCCTTTGAAGCCTGCGCGTTTCAGGAAACGGCTGACGGTGATCTCACTGACCCCGGTTTTGGCGGCGATCGAGGCACCGGTTTCCAGCCCCAAGGTAGCTTCGTTGAGAGTAAGCCATTGCACAATGACTGCCTCAGATTTGGTCAGCACACCGGAAAGGCTGCGCAAACGCGCGGCAAGGGGAGAATCCTCGGGGGTTTCAGGCATATTGTTCATGGCAGAGTTTACATCAAATATCTAATATGGTAGCGATCTGTCATAACCATAACATGCTCGACTCGCCGCTGCCAACAGATTCTGACCAAAGCGGAGTGGTAAGAGCGACAACCGGGAGATCATGATGAAGGCTTTTGGAGTGGCCGTTTCGCTGGCCCTGATGACGGGTGCTGCGCAGGCGGAAGAGACGCTGGCGCTGTATAACTGGGGCGATTACATCAACCCCGAAATTCTGACCAAGTTTACCGAGGAAACCGGCGTCAAGGTGACGTTGGACACCTATTCCTCGAACGAGGAAATGTTGGCGAAAATTCAGGCGGGTGCAACGGGCTATGACATCGTGTTCCCCTCGGTGCATATGAATGACATCATGTTGAAGCTGGGCCTGTTGGAAAAGACCGACATCAACCTGTCGCCGGATTTCAAGAACATCGACCTGGCCAACCTGCGATCCAAAGAAGATCAGACCAGCAGCTATTGCCTGCCCTATGCCTGGGGCACGGTGGGGGTGTTTTATAACGAGAAACTCACCGGGCCGCTGACGTCTTGGGCGGATTTCTTTGCGGTGCCGGAAAAGACCGGCGGCAAGATCACCCTGCTGGACGACATGCGCGAAGTGCTGGCGATTGGGCTGATCGCGAATGGCAAATCGGTGAACTCGGCGGATCCGGCGGATATCAAACTGGCGACCGACTACATTCTGGCGCACAAGGCCAGCGTGTCGGCATTTTCCTATGACAGCATGGCGATGATGACCTCGGGCGATATTGCGGCGGCGCATTTCTTTGTCGGCGGCAACGTGTTTTTCACCCAGACGCCCGAGATCAAATACATGATCCCCTCGGAAGGGGCGACGATGTATCAAGAAAACATCTGCGTGCTGGCCTCGGCGCCGAACAAGGCAAACGCAAAGTCCTTCATGGAGTTCTACCTGCGCCCGGAGATCGCGGCGCTGAACGTGGCACAGCAGTATAATGGCACCGCCAACGTGCCCGCCCGCGAATTAATCCCGGCAGAGATCAAGAACAATCCGAACATCACTGTGGGGCCGGAAACCATCGCGCGGCTGCAAATCTTTGAAGATATTGGCGCTGCGTTGAAGTTGTATGATCGCGCGTGGAACACCATCCGCACCGCGCAGTAAACATAGCTTGGCACTGATCGGGCGGTCCTTTGTGGGCCGCCTTTGTTCACCGGGATATCTGACATGGCACTTCTTGAAATCCGCAATGCGCGGCGCGAATTCGTCACACCTGAAGGCGGCAAGTTTGCAGCCCTCGATGGGGTCGATTTGGACGTCGGCGCACATGAGTTTGTCACGCTGCTGGGGCCTTCGGGGTGTGGCAAGACAACGCTGTTGCGATCGATCTCGGGGTTTGAGACCCTTGATGGCGGCGCGATCTTGCTGGATGGCGCTGATCTGGCGGCGCTGCCGCCGTTCCGCCGCCCGGTGAATACGGTGTTTCAAAGCTATGCGTTGTTCAGCCATATGTCTGTGGCGCGCAATGTGGGTTATGCGCTGGAGGTGCGCGGAGAGGATCGTGCCAGCCGCGAGCGTGCCGTGGCTGAGGCGTTGGAGAAGGTCGGGCTGACTGGCATGGGCGCGCGCAAGCCATCGCAACTGTCGGGCGGGCAACGCCAGCGTGTCGCGCTTGCGCGGGCGATCATTGGCAAGCCTAGGTTGTTGCTGTTGGATGAGCCGCTGTCGGCGCTGGACCGCAATCTGCGCCAACAGATGCAGATCGAGTTGAAGACGCTGCAAAACACCCTTGGCATCGCGTTTATCTTCGTCACCCATGATCAGGAAGAAGCGCTGACCATGTCGGATCGCATCGTGGTGATGCGCGCGGGCCGGATCGAGCAGATCGGCACCCCGCGCGAGATTTATCGCCATCCGAAAAACCGCTTCGTGGCGGAGTTTGTCGGTGAAACCAATCTTTTCGCGCTGACCATCGACCGGATTGAGGCGGGTCAGGCTTTGGGCCGCACGGTTGAGGGGCTGGAGCTGATGCTTCCCGCCGGTGCCGCCAAGGCCGGAGACAAAGCCGTGGCCGTCCTGCGCCCGGCGGATTTCACACTGTCGGATCACGGCATCGCCGCCACCGTCACCAAGGCGGTTTATCTGGGCTCTGACCTGCATCTGTTCGTGCAGCCCAGTGTTGGCGGCCCGGAAATCCGCGTCACCGCCCGCGATAGTGCGTCCGCCCCGAAAGAGGGCAGCGCCGTACATCTATCCTACGATCCAGCAGCACCGCATGTGCTGGAGGCGGCATAATGGCCATCAGGCGACAAACCCTTGTGCTAACAACGCTTTTAACCCCGGTGACGTTGTTTCTGGGCGTATTTTTCCTGCTGCCCCTGCTGATCATCGCGCTGTTTTCTTTCCTGACTCCGGGGCTTTACGGTGGTGTCGAATGGGCGTTTTACCACTGGAACTATGGCCGGATTTTTGGCTGGGCCGATGACATCCTTGAAGTCTATGAGCCGATCTATCTGCAAATCCTTATGCGCAGTCTTGGCTTTGCCGCGCTGACGGCCCTGCTGTGTTTGCTTTTGTGCTACCCGGTGGCGTTCTGGGTCAGCCGTTTGCCAAGCCGCTGGCGGATGTTGTTTCTGTTCCTGATCACGCTGCCGTTCTTTTCCAGCCTGATCGTGCGGCTGTATGCGTGGCTGTTGATCCTGAAGCCTTCGGGAATTTTGAACACGGTGTTGATCAGCGTCGGCGTAATTTCCGAGCCGTTGGAAATTCTCTACACGCCTGCCGCCGTGGTGCTGGGCATGGTCTATGTCATGGTGCCGTTCATGTTTCTGCCGCTGTATTCGGCTGTCGACAATCTGGATCGGGCGCTGATTGAGGCGTCGATGGATCTTGGCGCCACCCGGTTGCAGACCTTCGTGAAAGTGGTGTTGCCGCAGACCCTGCCCGGTATCTTAGGCGGTGCGGTGATTGTGTTCATCCCTTCTGTCGGCAACTTCATCGTGCCGGATGTGCTGGGCGGCGCAAAGGGGCTGATGATCGGCAATCTGGTCGAGCAACAGTTTCTGTCGGCGCGCAACTGGCCGTTTGGCTCGGCGCTGTCGATGATCGTGATGGCGGTGGTTCTGGCGGTGCTGCTGGGGTCAATGGCCTTCGCCAAGCGCAAAGGGGGCCAGAATGCGTAATCCGATTGGCTGGGCCGCGCTGACGTTGTTCTCGCTGGTGTTCTTCCTGTTCATCTACGCGCCGTTGTTGGTGATCATCGGCTATTCGTTCAACTCGAACCCGGTCAATATGATGATCTGGGAGGGGTTCACCTTTGACTGGTATCGCGGCCTGCTGGGTCTGGGCGAACGTGTGGCCGATCCGAACAGCCGCGCGACCTATATCGAAAGCACGGATCAGATGCTGGCGGCGCTGAAAGCCTCGTTGACGGTGGCGGCTTTCACCACCACGGTTTCGACCGTGATCGGCACGGCGACGGCCATCGCCCTTGCCCGCTATCGCTTTGCCGCGAAAGGGTTTTACAACGGCTTTCTGATGTTGCCGATGATGATGCCTGATATTGTGCTGGGCATAGGGCTGCTGATTTTCTTCGTCACCATCGGGATGAACCTGTCGATGCTGACCATCATCATCGGGCATTGCACCTTCCTGACTTCGTATGTGTTCATCATCGTGCAAGCGCGCATCGCGGGGCTTGATCCGGCATTGGAAGAGGCTTCGGCCGATCTGGGTGCGTCGGAATGGGTGACGTTGCGCAAGGTGCTGCTGCCGCAACTGGCACCGGGGATCATTGGTGGGGCGCTGCTGGCCTTTGTGATCTCGATGGATGATCTGGTGATCACCTATTTCGTGGCGGGCACCGACAACACCACGCTTCCGGTATTCATCTTCGGCATGGTGCGCCGGGGGGTGAAGCCAGAGATTAACGCCATCGCAACCATGATGATTGCGGCCTCGATCGTGATCGCGGCTTTGGGACTATGGCTGCGCGCCAGAAAGACGGAATGAGATGAAAGATACGAACTTGAAACTGGGCCAGAAACCTCGGGCCCGCGATCTTGGCTTGCCGTTTCCCGGCAAAACCGGCCCGCTGAATGCGATCACCGATGTGCCGGGTGTCGCGGTAGGGTTTTGCACCCTGACCGACCCTGCGCGTAACATGCGCACGGGTGTCACGGCTATTCTGCCGCGTCCGGGCACGGTGCCGATGCCAGTTTGGGCGGGGCAGTATTCGTTGAACGGCAATGGCGAGATGACGGGCACGCATTGGATCCATGATGCGGGTTATTTCGTGGGGCCGATCTGCATCACCAACACCCATGGTGTGGGCGCGGTGCATACGGGGGCCGTGCGCTGGATGATCGACACCTATGCGGATTATTTCCAGAACCATCACGCTTGGGCGATGCCCGTGGTGGCCGAGACCTATGACGGTGTGCTGAACGATATCAACGCGCTATATGTGCAGCCCGAACATGCCATCGCTGCCCTGAATGCGGCAAGCACCGGCACGGTGGCAGAGGGGTCCACCGGCGGCGGCAACGGCATGATCTGTTACGAGTTCAAGGGCGGCACAGGCACCTCATCGCGGTTGATTGAGATCGGCGGGCAAAGCTACACCGTGGCCGCCTTGGTGCAGGCCAATCACGGCATCCGGCCTTGGCTGACCATTCTGGGCCGCCCAGTTGGCCAGTTGATGCCCGAGGATTCGCTGCACGCCACCGAGATGGGCTCGATCATCGTCATCGTGGCCACCGATGCGCCGTTGTCGGGGCTGTCGCTGCGGCAGGTCGCCAAGCGTGCGGCAATCGGCATTGGGCGGGGGGGCACACCGGGCGGCAACAACTCGGGCGATATCTTCATGGCGTTCTCGACCGCCAACGCAGGCCCGGTGCCGCAGTTTGCGCCCGCTGTTGTGACCAAACAAGAGCTGAACGGCGAGGTGCTGGACCCGCTTTATCTGGCCTCGGTTGAAGCGGTGGAAGAAGCCATCGTCAACGCCATGGTTGCGGGGGAGGACGTGGTAACCTTCAAGCCTCAGGGGGTGATTTGCCGCGCGATCAACCACGACCGCTTGCGCGGGATTTTCGGCGGGTCTGAGGCTCGATAAATCTGCGCACAGGGGGCACCGTGCACGCCCTACGGCAAGATCGGGGCAGATCCATGCGACAGTTGGCGCCGACTGACGGTCGCGCCTCCATTGACTGCCTCGCGGAGCATATCAAATGAAGATCACCGCCATGAAAACCTTTATCGTGCCGCCGCGCTGGCTGTTCCTGAAGATCGAGACCGAAGAAGGCGTCTCGGATTGGCGGGAGCCTTTGGTCAAGGGCCGCGCGCTGACGGTTGAGGCGGCTGTGCATGAGTTGGCCGATTACCTGATCGGCCAAAGACCCGCTCCGGATCGAGGAGCATTGGCAGGTGATGTATCGCGGCAGTTTTTATCGCGATGGCGGTTGTCGATATCATCCAGCCCGACAATTGCTCGGACTACGCGCCGGCAGAAACGGCAGTCACTCCAGACGTACCACCGCGCACGCCATTTGTGATCGAAATGGTTTGCCGTCCTCTCAAACACTGAGACGGTTGCGAATGCCGCTCGCATAGGTGCGCCCGACCGTCAGTCTGGTGCCGTCGCTGATCTGAAGCGTCAATCTGCCGTCAACGCCGCGTTGAATCTTCTGGATTGCCTTGAGACTGACCAAAGTGCTGCGGTGAATCCGAACAAAGCCATAGGGGGCGAGTTTGGTTTCCAGTGCAGCCATATTCTCTGGGTAAAGACAGACTTTCTCGGTAAGGTGAAGCTGCACATAGTCCCGCTCTGCCCTTGCATAGATGATGTCTTCAATTTCGACCCGCAGCAAACCGCTGCGATGCCTGATCCAAAGCGCCGGGTTGGGAATGGTGACTTCGGCCAGTGTTTCCCGCAAGCTGTGGACCGTCGTTGTCAGTTCTTCAACCTTGCAAGACGATGCGCGTGCCGCGATGGCCAAGATGGCGCGCTCAATCGCCTTCGTCAGCCGGACCGGGTCGACAGGCTTGGTCACATAGTCGACGGCCTCAACCTCAAAGGCGCGCAGCGCGTGTTGATCGTAAGCGGTGACAAAGATGATTTGCGGCGCTGACGCACCCAACCTTTCAAGGACGCTAAAGCCGTCACCGCCCGGAATCTGAATATCCAACAGCAGCAGGTCGGGTTTCAATCTTTCCGCTTCAGCAACAGCTTGCTTCACGTCTGCCGCTTCACCCACCACCAGAACCGACTCCAGCCGCCGCAACATGCGGATCAAGCGACGGCGCGCGATGGGTTCGTCGTCGACAACAAGAACCGTCGTCACCGTCACGGCGGCCCCCACGACATCGGCAGCGTAATCTGCACTTTGAAGCGGTTCTGGGCCGACAGCGTCGCCTCGCACGCGCATTGTTCCGGCCAACGCGCCTGCAACCGATGCGCGACGTTTTCTAAGCCGATCCCAAGCCCCGCTGCTTGTGACGCACCGCTTGGCGGAACGGTGTTTTCCACCCATAGCCGCAGAGTGCCTTTGGGTTCTTCTGCAACACCAATCACCAATTCGGCAGGCCCCTGCATCTGCGAAATGCCATATTTTACTGCATTTTCGACCAAGGGCTGCAAAATCAACGGCGGCACCAAAAGGTCGTCCAGACCCGCAGCCACCTCGGTTCTTACCTGCAAGCGGTCTGAAAAGCGCACCTTTTCGATGCCAAGGTAGTTCAGCTGCATCGCCAGTTCATCGGCGAGGCGAATATCATGCTCGGGGTTCAGCGTCACGGTTTGACGCAAGAACGACGCAAGCCTCAAAAGCATTTCATGCGCCTGAACGCTGGCATTTTCCTCGATCAACCCGGCGACAGAATTCAATGTGTTGAACAGAAAATGCGGGCTGACCTGATACTGCAAGGCGCGCATTTGGGCTGCCAATGCCTCTTGCCGCACGGCGGCCACCCGTTGTTCGACCTCGCGGACGTGATCGCTGTATTGCAGCGCAAGGTAGAGACAAGACCAGCCAAAAAGCTCGGACGTGGTGAAAATCACCACCTGCGCGAAGACGGCCTTATCGAATGGAACGGGTTGGGGATAAACAAAATAGGCATGAATGCCCCAATCCAAAAAACCGGATACCGGCGAAAGCGCCAGAGCAAGCCCACAGCCGACCAAGGCTTTGTAACCCAGCCGGACCTTTCGCATTTTCCAAAGCACCAAAGTGATGATGATCGCCAGAATAGCGTCTCCGGTCATGCCGATCAGCTTGCCCGGCGCGGTGACAATCGGATCATAGCCCGCCAGACCCCAGACCAGACTGGCGACAACAAAATAAGTCGCGGCATAGGCCAAGCCAAGCTTGACCACATTGGGGCCAAAAGCCCGCGGCCCAGTCTTTGCTGCGCCTGCGGGCGGCGGTAAAGGCACGGCTGCATCAAACATCGGCGCATCATTCACCGCAGATTTCCCCCTGTCCAGCGACGTTCGTCGACGAATTCGGTGCCTTCGTAGACTAAGCCTTCGCCGGGCGATCTGACAAACCTAAGCATGGCAGCGAAGATTTGCTTCGCCTTCCGTGTGAAAAAGGATTTTGCCATGTTCACCCCCGCCATTTCTGCCGGTTTCAAGACCATCAACATCCTGCCAGACACCAACAGCGAAATGCTGGGCGCGGCGATCACGCTGCAAAATGGCAATCTGCTGCTGGTGTCTGAAGCTTATGGCAGTAATGGCGAAGTCTTTATGCGCCAGTTCACCCCAGACGGGCGCAGCTTGACCACTGCCGCCCAAGTGAACACCACCACCTTCGGTTCGCAAAAGGATGTTGAGGTTACACAGCTAGAGAACGGCAACTTTGTTGTCGCCTGGACAGATACCAGCGAGACCGCCCCGGATTTCACTGGCACCACGGTGCGGTTTCAGGTGTTCAATGCCGCAGGCAACAAGGTTGGGGGCGAGGTCGCCACGCCAATGACGACCACGGGCGATCAAGAGCTGACCTCGGTGGTGGCGCTGGATGATGGCCGCTTTGCGGTGGTCTGGACCCATCGCAGCGAGGCCGCGCCGCGCATGCGCGTCTATAACGCCAACGGCACCCCGGCGGGTGACGAGCAGATCTTGACCGAAGCCACCTACGCCCGGGGCATCGGGGCGATTACATCCTATGGCGATGGCGGCTTTGTACATGCGGTGGCGACTGGCATCTTCTCCAACGAGACCGTCAGCGTGCAGCGCTATTCAGACACCGGCAGTCCGATCGGTGGTCTGATCCAGGTCGCGGTCGGCGGCGATTACCGCAGCATCCGTATCGAAGAACTCTCCGATGGCAGGCTGGCGGTGACTTGGACCGATACCAGCGAGACTCCGCCCTACAACCACGGCTCTATCGTCCGGGGCCAGGTCTTGTACCCGAACGGCAGTCTGGCCGGCTCGGTGTTTACGGTGTCTGACGATATTTTTTCCGAACATCGTGCGTCAAAAATTACCGCGCTCAGTGATGGTCGATTTGCCGTAACTTGGAACACCGGCCCGGCGGATGAGGTTTATCAGCACAAAGAGGTCATGCGCATCTACAATGCGAACGGCACCCCGGCCAGCGAGATCATCACGGTCTATGATCAGCAAGAAACCTATAACGGAATCCGGTTGCTTTCTGGCTCGATCGTTTCCGTCAGCGAATTGCCGGATGGTCGGCTGGTGTACACCTTCAGCGCTTTGACGCCAAGCGGATCAGATTTCATCACCGCCACCCGCATCGTCGATCCACGCTCGGCCTTGGATGTAACTCTCGGCAGCGAGCACAACAATTTCACCGGAACCCGCTACAACGACGAGATCAATGGCGGCGGTGGCGATGACAGTCTGCTTGGCGCTGGTGGCAATGATCGTCTGGATGGTGGAGCTGGAAACGACAGCCTTGTCGGCGGGGCGGGCCATGACAGCCTTATCGGCGGATTGGGCGATGACCGTCTGCAAAACGATGCGGGCAATGATACGCTGGATGGCGGGGCAGGCATCGACACGGTCATCTTTACCGGCAGCGCGGCGGTCACCGTCAATCTTGCCCTGACCACGGCGCAGAACACCGGCTATGGCACCGACACGCTGCGCAACATTGAAAACGTATTGACCGGCAGCGGCAACGACGACATCAGCGGCAACGCGGGCGCAAACAAGATACAAACCGGTGCGGGCAACGATATCTTGCGGGGTTGGGCTGGCGACGATTTGCTTTACGGTGGCGCGGGCGCGGATCGACTCATCGGCGGCGCGGGGCGCGATCTGCTGTATGGTGGGGCCAATGACGGCGCCAGCGATGTGTTTGTTTTCACCGCAATCACAGACAGCGCCAAGGGTGCCGCGCGCGACGTGATCTTTGATTTCGTCGCGGGGACGGACAAGATTGATCTCGCAGCCATTGATGCCAACGCGGCGCTTGCTGGCAATCAGGTCTTTACATGGACGGGCACCACATCTGCGGCCAATGCGCTGTGGTATACGGTAAACGGCGCGAATGTCTTGCTGCGCGGCGACGTGAATGGCGATGGTGTCTTTGACTTTGAGATCCAGGTTGCGGGAATAACAACTCTAGCTTCAACGGACGTAATCTTGTGAGCAAATGTCTGGGAAGGTTTGAAAGTCGAGGGTTTTCTCGGCCAGTTTCGGGCCATGCCACCCAAATTCTCCACCACTGTGGTGCAATCACTGATTTGAACTGCGGCAATGAAGAGGCGGATCGTACGGCAATTAGGATGGCGGAATTGTATGCGCCGGACATTGCACGGAGAGTCCAGATCGAAGATCGGTATGGCTTGTGCAAAGGCAGCGAGGCGGTAAAGTCATTTGGTGCTGCGGATTGCGCGACCCATTTTGAGCGATTGCCAAAAGATGGTTTTGGGATCTACCTGTCCAAGCTGCCAATAAGCGCGATCTGATCAGGGCCTGACGGTGCGGCGCCAGACCACTTGCACCGGGAAATTCTGCTTGCCCAAGGCCGCTTCATCGCTGGTCAGGATGGCGGCGATATATTCGGCGATCTCGTTGATCGGCTGACGGAATGTGGTCAGGTTGTAACCCAGCCAGCCGGCCTCGGGGATGTCATCAAAGCCAATCACGCAGATATCCTCGGGGATCGACAGCCGAAAATCCTGCCGGGCGGCGTCCATGAAACCAATGGCAAGCAGATCGGTGACGCAAAATACACCGTCAGGCCGCGAAGAGGCCGCAAGCAACTGCCGGGCGCTGTCGGCCCCGCTGGCATAGCCGGTGGGGCCAGCGCGACTGACCGTGACCGCGAAGCCTTCCGCCTCGGCTGCGGCGACAAAAGCGCGCTCGCGTGCGGTGACGCTGGGCGTGCCTGCGGTTGAACTGACCACGGCAAGCCGGGTGCAGGCGGCGCGCAGCAGCATCAGGCAGGCCTCGCGCGCGGCCTCCTCGTTGCCAACCATGATCCGCTCGGGCCCGATGATCGGATCGTCGCGGTTGATCAGGATCACCCTTTGGCCATTGTCGATACAGGTCTCGATCAGTGAGGCCGAGGGGCTGCCCGACACCACTACCGTCGCATCAGCCCGGTAGTTCAGGGTCTGGCGCAGCGCCGCTTCGACATTGGCAGGCTGCCCCGCCGTATTCAGCACCATCACAACCTTGCCGATTTCCTGCAACCGCCGCGTCACCGCCTCTAGAAACGAGGATTGATAGGGCGCCTGCATATCCGCCACAATCAGACAGACAATGCCTGATCGGTGCTGGATCAAACCGCGCGCCAGCAGGTTGACATGATAGCCCAGCTTTTCCGCCGCCGCGAGAACCTTGCGGCGGGTCGCCTCTGACACGCTGGCGCCTTCGGTAAAGGTGCGCGACACCGCCGAACGCGAGACCCCGGCAAGCTCGGCGACCTTATGCGCGCTGATCGAGGCCTTATGCGGTTTTTGCTTTGATTTCGGCATCGGGTGGTCCAGATGAGGAACGCTGCGTTGCAATGTTGCACAGTTCTGTGAACATTGGAACTGGCCATGCAAAACACCAAACAATACACTGTAATAGCGAGTATATTTTGATCGACTGCCCACAAAAATGCCGGTGATGTGAGCTGAATCCTGCTTTGTAACGAATTTATGACACTATTCTGTTGCACGGCTGTGCATTGACTGGCACTCTGAGGCGATGCAGGCGCACACTGCGCCATGCCATCGGGGGCTGCCTTGGACTCGACTATCCAGCTTATCAATCTGCTCGGCGCAGCCTCTTTGTTGATCTGGGGATTGCGCCTGATCAAAACCGGGGTGCTGCGGGCCTTTGGGGCTGTGCTGCGGCAATGGATTGCCAAGGGGACGACGAACCGGGTTTCGTCGGCGTTTTGGGGGTTTGTGGTAACGCTTGGTTTGCAATCCAGCACCGCGACCGCTGTGATCACCGCCTCGTTCACGGCACGCGACATCGTGAACCCGCGCATGGCGCAGGCGGTGCTGCTGGGCGCAAATCTGGGCACTGCGGTGGTAACGCTGTTCTTGTCGATGGATCTTCACTGGCTGGGCAGCGCCTTGATCTTTGTCGGCGTGGTCATGTCGACATCAAGCACGACAAACGCGCCGCGCAATATGGGGCGCGCGGTGCTTGGGCTTGGGCTGATGCTGCTGGCCTTGCATTTGCTGGGCGACATCACCGCGCCGCTGCGCACATCGCCCACGGTGATCACGATACTTTCCGCGCTGGATGATGCGCCGGTGTTTGCCGTGCTGCTTGCGGCAGGGCTGGCAGTGCTGGCCTCCTCCAGTCTGGCTGTCGTCGTGCTGATCATGCTGCTGGCAAGCGCGGGCGTGGTAGAGCCGCCACTGGCGCTGTATCTGGTGGCCGGGGCCAATCTGGGCGGTGCGATTCCACCGCATCTCGCCGTGTCTGGCGATGGCGTGGTAGCGCGGCAGTTGACGCTGTCAAATCTGATCGTTCGGATGTTGGGCTCGGTTCTGGTCATGATGTTTGCGGTGCCGTTGGCGACACTGCTAGAGCGAGCGTTCCCTGATCCCGCGCACCTGACCGTGGCTGCCCATCTGGGTTTCAACATTGCGCTGCTGGTGATCTTTTTACCGCTGATCGGCCCGGTTGCGCGTATCGTAGAGCGCATCCTGCCCAATCGCGGCGATGCCACGCAAAGCGGCCCCAGCTATCTGGACGATAGTCTGCTGAACACCCCGGACATGGCGCTTGCTGTAGCTGCGCGCGAGACCCTGCGGGTTGGCGATCTGGTCGGTCAGATGTTGGAGCACACCCTGACCAGTCTACATCAATCGGATGAAGCCGCTTGCGCCGATGTTGGCCGTCTTGAAGATGAAGTTGACCGTCTGCATGAGGCGATCAAGCTTTACGTCACGCGCCTGGGCCGCACCGAGCTGGATGAACGCGACGCGCGACGCGCCAATGAGGTGATCTCTTACGCGATCAACCTCGAGCATGTCGGTGATATCATCGAAAGCGGGCTCGCAGAGATTGCCCTTAAGAAAGCCCGCAAGAAGCTGAGCTTTTCTGTCGAGGGGCTGGCCGAAATCGACGACTTCTACGCTCACACCCGCGAAAACCTCCAGATGGCACAGGCGATATTCCTGTCGCGTGATCCAGAACTGGCCCGGCGTTTGCTGGATCAGAAGGTGATCATCCGCAAGATTGAGGCGCAGTCCGCCGAAAGCCACCTGAACAGGGTGCGCGCCGGGCGGGTTGAGACGATTGAGACCAGCACCATCCATCTTGATCTGTTGCGTGACCTGAAACGGGTGAACGCGCATCTGGCCTCCGTCGCGCATCCGATTTTGGAAGAGCTGGGCGCGCTGCGAGAAAGCCGCGTCCGCGCCTCGTTGGCGTGAAAGTTTGAATGTGCGCCAATCAAACTGGCTTTGCAGCAAAATTGCCGCTTGGTCGTGAGAGGCTGCTGACCCGGCCCAGCGGTTTTGGCGGCCGTTCGGTGGCTATGGCCACGGCGGCGGCGGTGTGATCGGCGTGGTGGCGATCATTGTGCTGGTGTTGCTGCTGACTGGACGGATGTGACGCGATTACCCGTCAAATGGTTGAAAGATCCACTCGAATGTTGAGCGCGTTGGCGAAAATCCAAACGCAAGGTCATATGCATCCGTCGCATTTACGGTGAGTTTCGCTTCTACCAAGTTAGGAACGAAGTTGAAAACGCTGCGATCAGACAGTCCGTAGATCAACATTAGAACAGTTGAATTTGGCTGTGGGTCAAATGCTATAGTAACTTCCGCCCCCTTTACTCCAAATTGGTTGTATTGGCGCTGATCATAAAAATAGGGTTCCCAAAACCTGATCTTAACGCCACCGTTAAAAAGCGAGCAGTCGTCCAGCGCGGCATCGTGAAAGCCACCAACAGCTTCAAAAGCAAGTGATACCAACGGGTCGCAAAGCGTGCGCTTTTCATAAAAGATAAATGGCGGGATGTTTTGCATCGTTGTTGCCAATATGAAAAGAGCGGGGCTGAACCCCGCTCGATTATTTACCGGCTGAACCGCTTGTACTTCGCGCGTTTCGGCTCCAGCGCATCTGGACCCAAACGGCGGACTTTGTCTTCTTCGTAGGCTTGGAAGTTGCCTTCGAACCATTCGACATGGGCGTCACCTTCAAACGCCAGCATATGGGTGCAGAGACGGTCGAGGAAGAAGCGGTCGTGGCTGATGATGATCGCGCAGCCGGCGAAGTCTTCGATGGCGGATTCGAGGGCTTGCAGGGTTTCCACGTCGAGGTCGTTGGTCGGTTCATCGAGCAGCAGCACGTTGCCGCCCGAGCGCAGCAGTTTCGCCATGTGGACGCGGTTTCGCTCACCCCCCGACAGCAGGCCGACCTTTTTCTGCTGGTCGGTGCCTTTGAAGTTGAACGCCCCGGTGTAAACGCGGGAGTTCATCGACATATCGCCAAGCTGGATGACTTCCGAGCCGCCGGAGATTTCTTCCCAGACGTTTTTGTTGGGGTCCAAAGCGTCGCGGGATTGGTCGACGTAGGACAGTTGCACGGTATTGCCGAGCACGATGGTGCCCTCATCCGGTTGTTCTTGACCCGACAGCATGCGGAACAGCGTCGATTTACCGGCACCGTTCGGGCCGATCACGCCGACGATGGCACCCGGCGGGATGGTGAATGTCAGATCCTCGATCAGTTGCTTGTCGCCCATGTGCTTTTTCAGCCCGGTGACTTCGATCACCTTGGAACCGAGGCGTTCGCCGTTCGGGATGATGATCTGCGCGGAGGATGCGCGTTCCAGCACGGTCTGGCCAGCCATCTCGTTGTAGCGCGCCAAGCGGGCCTTGCCTTTGGACTGACGGGCTTTGGCACCCGAGCGGATCCATTCGAGTTCTTTCTCCAGCGCTTTCTGCTTGGATTTATCTTCGCGGGCTTCCTGGCTCATCCGTTTGGCTTTTTGGTCGAGCCAAGCCGAGTAGTTGCCTTCGTAGGGGATGCCGCGGCCACGGTCCAACTCCAAGATCCAAGAGGTGATGTCGTCGAGGAAGTAACGGTCGTGGGTGACGATCAGGATGGTGCCGCGATAGGCGATCAGGTGTTTTTGCAGCCAAGCGATGGATTCGGCGTCAAGGTGGTTGGTCGGTTCGTCGAGCAGCAGCATGTCGGGGGCTTCGAGCAGCAGTTTGCACAATGCCACGCGGCGGCGTTCCCCGCCTGACAGCGATTCGACATCGGCGTCATCGGGCGGGCAGCGCAGGGCGTCCATCGCGACGCCGACGGAAGCCTCAAGCTCCCAAAGGTTGCCGGCGTCGATCTGGTCTTGCAGGGCGGCCATCTCATCGGCGGTCTCGTCCGAGTAGTTCATCGCCAGTTCGTTGTAGCGTTCCAGAATGGCGGTCTGTTTGGCGACGCCAAGCATGACGTTGCCTTTCACGTCCAAGGACGGATCAAGGTAGGGTTCCTGCGCCAGATAGCCGACTTTCGCGCCCTTGGCGGCCCAAGCCTCGCCCTTAAAGTCGGTGTCCATGCCGGCCATGATTTTCAGCAGGGTCGATTTACCCGAGCCGTTGACGCCGACCACACCGATTTTCACGCCGGGCAGGAAGTTCAGGTGGATATTCTCAAAGCACTTCTTGCCACCGGGGTAGGTCTTGGAGACGCCTTCCATGTGGTAGACATATTGATACGAGGCCATTGGGGTGCTCCTGACAAAGTCGCTGTGCGCTGTTGCTGCGCTATGTAGCGATTGTTGGGGGCAAGGGCAACGTGGGGGTTATGCGGGACGTGGTGCTGGCACAGAAATGGTTTACAGATGATCGCGGATCGTGCTGCGCGGCCAGTCGCGTTTGTCCTACAACATGAGTGGCCCGAAATTCTCTTCACCGAATTTGTCCGGTGTTATGCAGCAAAAGCGCCAACAAAACTGAACCCGCGCGCGCCTGATTGGCTAACTTGGCGACATGTTAGAGCCATGACTCGTTCTCGGGTGATAGCCCGAACATGACGGTTGCGGCGAGGGCAACGGCGGAGAGGAAGTTCGGGTACCTGTCGGAGCGCATGGCGACGCGCCGCCAGTCCTTGAGGCGGCCGAACATGATCTCGATCCTGTTGCGGCGCTTGTCATGCTTGACGGGTTTGCTGCGAGACTTCCGAGCCGGGATGCAGGGCTTTATCCCCTTGTCTTTCAATGCATCTCTGATGCCAATCCGCGTCATAGCCCCGGTCCACCGGCAACCATTCTGCCCTCGGCAAGCAGCCCGGCAGGGCCGCTGCACCGTGTAATCACTGACCTCTGGCCTGCGGTGATGAAGAAACGGATCGGACGGCCGCCCGCGTCGGTGACGGCATGCAGCTTGGTATTCATGCCGCCTTTGGTTCTGCCAATCAGACGGCCTCGCTGGTCGTCGGTCCCGTTTTTGACCGCAGACTTGTCACCGTGCGGTGTGCTTTGAGGCAGGGCGCGTCGATCATGACGGTCTTCGGGGTGGCCGCCTCGGAAGGCCAGACCTCCATCATCCGGGTGAAGATGCCCTTGTCGCCCCGTCGCGCCCAATGCTTATTGGGGGTCTTTGGCGGGCCATACTCCCTGGGTGCGTAGCACCACCGCAACCCATTGCGATTGATGAAGATTATGCCGATCAAGACCCGGCATTCATCGACGCGCGGCTTGCCATTGCTCTTGGCAAAAGGCCTGTAGCCGCGCCATCTGCGCGTCCGTCAGCCAGAAAAGGTTGCTCATATCTCAGTCTCCTTACAGAGCCTGAAGCATGCCGTAACTGAAAGATCGATGGGCCTTGACCCTAGATACTTGTCGATATGCTTGGCCCAAACTTCGAAGCCTTCGTCGGATGAGCCGACAAAATACAGCGGCGGACAGGTTTATTGTACCGGCGGATAGTTCAGGCTGCCATCCGAGATCTGGGGATACTTGCCGGTATGTTCGCCGGTTTCGCCACGCAACCGGGCGCGGAAGCCGTCGTTGTATTGCACCAGATCTTCCAGCGTCGATTTCGCCCAGTTGCCTTCGCCCTCGGGGCTGGCCTTACCGGCGTTTTTCACCTCATGCGCGAAACCTTGCACGGCGTCCGGGTTGGCCTTGGCGACGATCTCATCCAGCACCGCGTGGGCCTCTGCCTCGGTCTGGCGCGCAATGGCAAAGGCGTTCACCTCAACCTTGACGCGCCGGCCTTCGGCATCGGCTTTGCCACGAATGTCATCGACTTGCGCGGCCAGACCCTCGGGGTGTTGCCGTTGGTGAAATACCAATCCGACACCCGTGCGGCCATATCGCGGGCGGCACGGCTGGAGCCACCCTGGAAAATCTCGGGCTGCGGATCAGCGGGCTTGGGTTTCATCGTGTAGTTGTTGAAACGGTAGAATTCGCCTTTGAAGGTGAAATCGTCCTGCCCCCAAATACCCCGCAACGCCCGGATGAATTCTTCGGAACGGCGATAGCGTTCGTCGTGATCCAGCCACGGCTCGCCAATCGCGTAGAATTCGCCCCGGAACCAGCCCGACACCACGTTGATGGCGATGCGGCCGTTGGTCAGTTGGCTGATGGTGGCGATCTGCTTGGCGGCGATCGCGGGGTTCCACGGGCCGGGCAACAGCGCCGCGATGACTTTCAGCTTTTCGGTGGCAGCAAGCAGCGCATGGCTGAACGCCACTGGTTCGTGTTGGTTATCAGCGCCATAGCCTGCGGTAAAGCGGATCTGGCTGAGGGCATAGTCAAACCCCGCCGCCTCGGCGATCTGCGCCAGTTTGCGGTTATAGTCGATGTCCCAGCTGGTGCGCTGTTCGATGTTGGGAATCACCAGGCCGCCTGAAACATTGGGCACCCAGTAGGCGAATTTGACGGGATCGGTAGTCATGTCAGCGGCCTTTTCGGGGTTATTCGCCAGCTTGCGCGGGGCGCAAAGCTTGCGGGAAATGCAGATCAAACTGGGCCACGGCGCGCTGCAACCGGGTCAGGGCGGCGGGGGCGGTCAACACAGCATCGGTGAAGTCTTTGTCCGAGACATGCACGGCGGTGGGCAGGGAATACGCCTCAAAGAACGCAAACAGCGGGCGCAGCTGATGCTCCACCGCCAGCGCGTGCTTTTCGCCACCGCCCGTCGCCGCGATCAGGATCGGTTTGCCGATCAAAGACAGGGGGTCCAGCAGGTCAATCAGATGCTTGAACAGGCCGGAATAGCTGGCCTTGTAGATCGGCGTTGCCACAACCAGCGCGTCGGCCGCGACAATACGCGCGATAAGGGCTTGGCCCGCGGCGTCCAGATCAGTCAGCCGACGCGCGCAGCCAAAGACACGGCAGCCTGCACCAAAGCGCGGGCCTCCGACGGGGTGGTGATGCTGCCAGACAGACCAACCGGTTCCAGCTTTGGCCTAGCCCCCAAAGGCACCGTCTGACGGTAGATTGGTGTTGTTTCGGCCAGATTCAGCCGAGATATGACACAGAAAGCAGTTGTGGATCGGCGTTTGATACGCCACTCCGAGGCGGTTGATCGGTCACGGGTTCTCGGCTGCTGACCCGTTCTTCACTTGTGATAAAGCTCTGCATATTGCTCGCGTAGCAGGTTCTTTTGCACCTTGCCCATCGTATTGCGCGGAAGCTGTGTTACGAACATCACGCGCTTGGGCTGCTTGAACCGGGCGAGATGCCCCTCCAACGCCGCAATGATGGCGGCCTCTGTCAGGCCTGGCGTACCAGTGGGCACCACAACCGCTGTCACGGCTTCACCGAAATCCTTGTGCGCGATGCCGATCACCGCGGATTCCAACACGCCAGGGATCTCGTCGATCTCGGCCTCGATCTCTTTGGGATAGACGTTGTAGCCGCCGGTGATGATCAGATCCTTGCCGCGCCCGACGATATGGACATAGCCCTTGTCATCGATGCGCCCCAGATCGCCAGTGATGAAAAACCCGTTCGCGCGCAGCTCGGCATCGGTCTTTTCCGGCATCCGCCAGTAACCTTTGAACACATTGGCCCCGCGCACCTCGATCATGCCAATCTCGCCCTGCAGCAGTTCAGCGCCGGTTTCAGGATCGGTCACGATCACCTCGGTACCCGGCAAGGGCAGGCCCACGGTGCCCGCCACCCGCTCACCGTCATAGGGGTTTGATGTGTTCATATTGGTCTCGGTCATGCCGTACCGCTCAAGGATCGCATGACCCGTGCGCGCCCGCCATTCGCGGTGGGTTTCGGCCAGAAGCGGAGCCGAGCCGGACACGAACAGCCGCATGTTGGCCGTGGTCTCGACGTTCAACATGTCGTCTTCCAGCAGACGGACATAGAAGGTCGGAACCCCCATCAGCACGGTCGCCCGTCCCATCAGCTCGAAAATGCGGTCGATGTCGAATTTCGGCAGGAAGATCATCGACGCGCCCGAGAACAGAGTCACATTGGTTGCCACGAACAGGCCGTGCGTGTGGAAAATCGGCAAGGCATGGATCAGCACGTCCTTATCGGTGTAGTGCCATGTTTCGCGCAGCGACAATGCGTTGGATACCAGATTGCCATGCGTCAGCATCGCGCCTTTCGAGCGGCCCGTGGTGCCCGACGTATAAAGCAGCGCCGCCAGATCGTCCTTGTCGCGCAGCACGGTGTCAAAACCTGCCGGGGCTGCGGCTGCTGCATCTGTCAGGCTGCCCTTGCCTTTGGCATCCAGCGTTACCATCCGCGCCTGAGCCTTTTCGGCGGCTACGGTCAGATCGGCTGCGCGCGAGGGGTCGCAAACAAACAACGATGGTTCGGCATCATTGATGAAATACGCGACCTCTGCTGCTGTGTAGCCAGTGTTCAACGGAAGGAACACCGCACCCACGCGGGCGGTGGCAAGATAGAGAATGATCGCCTCGACCGATTTCTCCGCCTGCACCGCCACGCGGTCATCCGGTTTCACGCCCAAAGACACCAGTGCATTGGCCATCCGGCCAGTGCGGGCGACGAGATCGGCGTAGTTGATGCGCGCGCCGTCAAGCGTCTCAATCGCGGGGGCCTCGGCATCGGTGATTGAGCGGGCGAGGATATCGAACAGGTTCGCGTTCATGAAAACTCCTGCAAAAACGGGAAATCAGGATTTATCGGTGGGCAGCGCGGTTTTCACGCTGTCCGAGGCGGAGACATAGCTGCGCTCGGCAAAGCCTTCGTGATTGGTCTCGATCTGACCAAGATCATAGAGGTAGTTCACCATCAGCCCATGCGATTGTTTCAGCCCATTGGCTGATATATCGCCCAAATAGTTCAGCCGTTCCAGCCGTGCGCCATTGCCCAAATGGAAGCGCGCCACCGGGTCGATCACGCGTTTCGATTTGTCGCGGGCGCGCAGGAAATAGGTGGCGGCGGCGGCCAGAAGTGGGGTGCGCAGCGCCTCGGCCATGGTGGCGTCCTGATGCCAACCGGGCAGATCCAGCACGGTAAAGGCATGCCGTTGCTCGGCACTGATCAGGTCAGAGGTTTCATCCTTGCGCTGTATCCCAAGCCAAGCCGCAAAGCTCGGTACCGGCGACAGGGTGACGAAGGTTTTGATGTTGGGCAGTTCACCCTTCAACTCCTCGACCACCTGTTTGATCAGAAAGTTGCCGAAGGACACCCCCGCAAGCCCGCGCTGGGTGTTCGAGATTGAATAGAACACCGCCGTATCGGCCTCTTCAGCGCGGATCGGCTGACGGGATAACTCCAGCAGGCCGCCGACATTGTCGGGAATGGCACGGGTCAGCGCCACCTCGACGAAGATCAGCGGCTCGTCCACCAGTTGCGGGTGGAAAAAGCCATAGCAGCGCCGATCGGTTGGTTGCAGACGGTTGCGCAAATCGTCCCAGTTCTGGATCGCATGCACCGCCTCATAGCGGATGATCTTTTCCAGAATGCTCGCCGGGGTGTTCCAGTCGATGTGGCGCAGCCCCAGAAAGCCGCGGTTGAACCACGACCCGAACAGATGCGCAAAATCGCTGTCCACCCGGCGCAGGTCAGCATTGTCGCGCAGGTGGCGCAGCAATTCCTCGCGGATGCGCACCAAAGCGGCGGTGCCGCCGGGGGCAAGGTTCAGACGACGCAACAACTCTTGCCGACGTGGTTCGGCGGCGGCGTGCAAGGCCTCAACAGCCTCCATCGACTCGGGTGTTTTCTGCATGGCGGCGAGGGCGGCTTTCACCGCCTTTGCGTCGGGGCCAAAGTTTTCGGCCAGTGCCTTCAGGAATGCCAGCCTTGCCGCCGTATCGGCATCCTCAAAAGCGGCCAGCAGGGCGCGGGCGATCACCACGCCCGAAGCCTCCCCCCGCCGCGACAGCAGGCGCTGGCCCAGTTCAGACAGGTCGGGGACGACGATTGTCTCTGGCCCCGCACCCTCGCGCCATCCGAGCAGACGACGGCCGCGCACCGTCAGGCTTTCGAACAGATCACCCAGAAAGGCAGGGCGGCTGTGGCGTTGGGGTTGTTCGGTCTTGATCATCACGGACCTCCGGGGTTGCTATTGCTGCCGGGATCAACCCGGCAGCACGACGAAGATGATCCACAGCACGATGGGGGCGATGATCGTCACCAAGGCACCGTAGTTGAGCAGTTTGCGGAAGAACGCCTGCTTGTCCACACCCTGCGCATTGGCCAGAACCAATGCACCATTGGTTGAGAACGGACTGACATCAACAATGGTCGAAGCAACCGCCATACCCGCGATAAAACCGATTGCGCCGACACCGGTGCCCGCTTGCAAAAACGGCACCGCCAGTGGGATCAGTGAACCGAGCACAGCGGTAGACGACGCAAAGGCGGACACCACCGCGCCGACAAAGAACAGCATCAGAGCCGCGAGCATCGGCGAGGCCATGCCAGCCACACTGACACCGACAAAGTCAATGGTTCCCATATGTTCCAGCACCGCGACATAAGTGGACACCCCGGTGATCAGCATGATCTCGGGCCAAGCGACCTGCGCCATGGCGCGCTTCTGCATGGTGGGGGCGCAAAGAGCCAGCGCCAGACCGATGGTCAGCGCAACGAAGCCAATGTCCAGCTTGAACGCCAGCACGAGCACAGACAGCAGCATCAGCGAGGCGAGCGTGAAAACCTGATACAGATTGCCGTCGCGGTGATTGCCTTCTTCAACTTCGGCGACCAGCTTGTTCGATGCGCCACCGCCTTCTTCTCCGATCCGGCGGCTTAGGGCTTCGGCCTCACTATCGCCAAAGATCTGCGGACCCGTGGCGGCACGCGTGATCTCAATATGCGGGACCTTGATGGTTTCGATGGTTTGCATGCGCATCTGCATCAGTTTGCGTCCGCCCAGCACCATGAACAGCAGTAGCGCCACCGCCGCGTTGACTGCGAAGCTGGCGGCAAAGGTGGTCATCGGGCTCAGCGGAAGTCCCGCCTTTTGCACCACACCATTGGTGATGCCGCCATAGATGCTGATCGGAGAGAACCCGCCAGCCTGAGCGCCGTGAACCACCATAAGGCCCATCAGCAGCGGCGAAATCTGGTAGCGGAAAGCAAAGCCAAGCGCGATTGGCGCGACAATGGCCACAGCGCCGGGGCTGACAGCGCCAACCGAGGTCAACAGCGCCGAGATGCCAAACATGATCCACGGGATCGCCGCGAGGCGGCCTTTGACCGCACGAACCGCCATGCGCACCAGCCAGTCAATCGTGCCGTTGTTTTGCGCCAAAGCAAACAGCCAGGTGATGCCGACCAAGGTCAGGAATAACCCGCCCGGAAAGCCTGCGATGATGTCTTTGGTAGATTGTGCGGCCAGCAACGTGCCGACAAGAAAGGCCCCGACAAATGCCAGTACCCCCATGTTGATCGGCCAGATGGTGGCGACGACAAACATCGCGACCAAAGCATAAATAGAAATCAGATGTGGTGACATGCGTGGCTCCTCTCCCTGCATTCGCCTGTGCCGGAATTCCGGCTGTCTATCCGCCCCACCCTCCAAAGTAAGGCGAATCTCCCCAAGAGCGTTATACTCATTGATGGCTCTGTTGTATATAACAAGATGCTGCATGGATATTATATCTGGGGTGGACTAGAGTTCAGCAAACAGGAAGGAAGATCGAATGCGCGCGATTCCCAACGCTTTGCGGATCAGGAACGCTCTGGAAAACGCAATCGTTCAGGGGGTCTACGCCCCCGGAGAACGGCTGGACCCTGAGGCCCTGGAGCGTGAGTTCGACTGTTCGCGCACACCGATCCGCGAGGCGCTGTATCAGCTGGAATCTTCCGGGTTGGTCCGGGTGATGCCCAAGCGCGGTACTTTCGTCACCTCTTGGACGGCCGAGCAATTGGCGGAACGCTTCGAAGTCATGGCCGAGACGGAGGCCACCTGCGGCCGTCTGGCAGCGCGGCGCATCACAGAATCCGAGTTGGTGGAGTTCGAGATAATCCACGCCCGCTGTCGCGAATTGGCGGAGGCGGGGGACACTGAAGGGTATTACCGGCACAACTCGTTGTTCCACCATTGCATTTACCGCGCCACCCACAATGCTTTTCTGGAACACGAGGCAGCCCGACTGCATGCCATGCTGCAGCCCTATCGGCGGATGCAGTTGCGGGTTCGCAACCGTATGTCACGGTCGTATAGCGAACATGACACCATCGTGGCCGCGATCCGAGCCGGAGACGCTGAGGCGGCGGCGACAGCGCTCCGCGAACATGTGATTGTTCAGGGCGACCGTTTTCACGACCTTCTTTCTGCCCTACGTCAGGCGGGCGAAAAGAAGGTGGGAAGGTAGCGGCCTTGGCGAAAAACTTGCAGCTTGAAACTTGCGATCAGAAATCCAGCCCCAGATCCAGCGTGCGGGCAGAATGGGTCAGCGCACCGCTGGAAATATAATCCACCCCCGTCGCCGCCACTTCGGCGATGCGTGGCAGCGCCATATTGCCAGAGGCTTCCGTCACCAATCGCCCCGCGACCAGATCGACCGCTTGCCGCAGCGTCGGCGTGTCCATGTTGTCCAGCAGCACCACATCTGCGCCGCCAACCGCCAGCACTTCGGTCAGTTGTGCCAGCGTATCGACCTCGATTTCAACCTTTATCATATGCGAAACCGATGCGCGTGCGGCCATCAGCACCGCACGGATACCGCCCGCCGCCGCGATGTGATTGTCTTTGATCAGGATCGCATCTGACAGCCCAAAACGATGGTTGAAGCCGCCGCCATGCAGCACGGCGGCCTTTTCGACCATGCGCAGGCCCGGCGTGGTCTTGCGGGTGCAGGTGATGCGCGTGGCGGTGCCCGCAGTCTGGGCCACGAAGGCCGCCGTCAAGGTGGCAATGCCGGAAAGCCGCCCGGCAAAGTTCAGCGCGACACGCTCGGCCGACAGGATCGACGCCGCAGCGCCTTCGATCTCCATCAGCACATCACCTGGCGCGCACTGGCTGCCATCGGCGCGGTGCAAGGTGATCGCAAGCGCTGGGTCCACCAAGCGAAAGGCAATGGCGGCCAGTTGCATCCCCGAAACCACGCCGGTTTCGCGGGCATTCAGTTTGGCACGGTAGCGCGTCGCCGCCGGGATCACCGCACGGGTGGTCACGTCACCATTCGGGCCAAGATCTTCGATCAATGCCGCGCGCACCAGTGGTTCCAGCAGCAGGTCGGGTAGCGGCGCGAAAGCGGTGGTCATTCCGAGGTCTCCGTTACGGATTGGCGCAGGGCAAGCGCTTCGGTCAGCGTGAGGGTGCTGCGATGCGCCAGCGCGGGATTGGTATCTGGGAAATCACGGCGGCAATGCGCGCCGCGCGATTCCTGCCGCAACAAGGCTGCGGCGGCGATCAAAGTGGCAGTGGCGGTCATGTTGAGGAAATTTGGGTGCTCGGACGCCTGATTTTCAAGATCGGCAATCCGGCGCAGCGCCAACCGCAGGCCAGCCCCATCGCGCACAACGCCGACATGATCCGTCATCACGGCCCGCAGCGCTGCGACCAAACCGGGGTCGAGGGCGCGGCCGCCCGCTTGCAACGTCAGGGCCACGGGCAAGGTGTGATCGCTGCTGAGACCCTGCGCAATATTGCGCGCGGCACGGCGACCGTAGACCAATGCTTCGAGCAGCCCATTCGAGGCGAGGCGGTTGGCGCCATGCAATCCGGTCGCACTGGCCTCACCGCAGGCCCAAAGTCCGGCCAGACTGCTGCGTCCCTGCGGAGACACGGCAATGCCGCCCATGTGATAGTGCGCAGCTGCCGCCACCGGAATGGCTTGCGTCACCGGATCAATGCCGCCGCGACGACAGGCTTCGGCCACGGCGGGAAAGCGATCGGTGATCTCGGCCCCAAGCGCCGCGCGGGTATCGAGCATTGGACGGCGCCCGGCTTCTGTTTCGGCAAAGATGGCGCGGGCCACCACATCACGCGGCGCAAGTTCGGCATCGGGGTGGACGGCCAGCATAAAGCGCGTGCCGCCACGGTTGATCAGGGTAGCGCCTTCGCCGCGCAAAGCCTCGGTCGCCAAGGGGGCGGGGTCTTCGCCCATGTCGATGGCGGTCGGGTGGAACTGCACGAATTCGGCATCCGAAATCACCGCCCCCGCCCGCGCCGCCATGCCGATCACCTGACCCCGGATGCGGGGTGGATTGGTGGTCAGCGCATAAAGCCCGCCCGAACCACCACCCGCCAACAGCACCGCCGCCCCACGCAGCAGGATTGGTGCAGAACCTTCTGTTGCTTCGATCACGACTCCGGTGACTTGGCCGTCTGGCAGCGACAAATCCGTCGCCATCACGCCTTCTATCACCTGCACCGAAGCCGTGCGCCGCACTTCGGCAATCAGCGCGGCCATGATCTCGCGGCCAGCCTGATCGCCGCGCACCCGGACCACCCGCGCCAGACTGTGTGCCGCCTCACGCGACAGCACATAGCCGCCCTGCGCATCGCGATCAAACGGCGTGCCGATCGCGGTCAGGTCCAGAATATGTGTGTGAGCCTCGGCAGTCACAAAAGCCGCCACCTCGGCGTCGACCGTCCCTGCCCCCGCGCGCACGGTATCGGCGGCATGGGCCTCGGGGCTGTCGGCTTCGGCCATCGCGGCGGCAATGCCGCCCTGCGCCCAAGCCGAGCTGGCACCCTGCCCCAGCGGATCGGGCGAGATAATCAGTACGGGATGCGGCGCAAGGTTCAGCGCAGCATAAAGCGCGCCCAGACCCGCGCCGACAATGATCACCCGTCCGGTGTCGACGCTGTGCATCGCCTGCGCTGTCATGGCTTAGGCCGCAGCCCGACTGATGTCGATCATCCGCTGCACCGCGACCCTTGCACGCGCTGAAATCTCGGCATCGACCAGCACCTCACCCGTCATGCTGTGCAGCGCATACAGGATCTTTTCCAGCGTGATCATCTTCATGTAGGGGCACATGTTGCAGGGCTTGGCGAATTCGACCTCGGGCAGTTCATCGGCGATATTCGCCGCCATTGAGCATTCCGTCACCAGCATCGCTTTGGCGGGTTTATGTTTGTGGACCCAATCAATGATGCCCTTGGTAGAGCCGGTGAAATCCGCCTCGGCCACCACTTCTGGCGTGCATTCCGGGTGGGCGATGATCTTCACATCGGGGTCATGCTCGCGATATGCGCGCAGATCAGCGGCTTGGTAGAGTTCATGCACGATGCAGGAGCCTTCCCACCACACCACGCGTTTGTGCGTCAGCGCCGCGACATTGCGGGCGAGATATTGGTCGGGCGTCATGATCACGGTGTCGCCCTCCATCGCGTTGACGACTTGCAGCGCATTGGCCGAGGTGCAGCAGACATCCGACGCCGCCTTCACCTCGGCGGTGGTGTTGACGTAAGACACCACGGGCGCGCCCGGATAGCGCGCGCGCATTTCGGCCACGCCATCTGCCGTGATCGATTCCGCCAGAGAACAGCCCGCGGCCATATCGGGCATCAGCACAATCTTCGACGGGTTCATGATCTTCGAGGTTTCCGCCATGAAATGCACACCGCATTGCACGATCACATCGGCCTCAACCTCGGTCGCTTTGATCGCCAATTGCAGGCTGTCACCGACAAAATCCGCAACACCGTGGTAAATTTCTGGCGTCATGTAGTTATGCCCCAGGATCACTGCGTTGCGCTCCGCCTTCAGCCGATTGATCGCAATGACATAGGGCGCAAACATCGCCCAGTCGGCCAGCGGCACCACGCGATCCATCTTGGCATGGATGTGTTTCGTGGCCTCGGCTGCATCCAGCGATGGAGCAAGATCGTAATGGGCAGCCAGTTCGGCGCGCAGTTCACGAATATCGGTCAAGATCGGCGTTCCATTGCTGAGCGGCGGGGATAAACCCGTTTGGGTGCACGACTGCCTATAAAGCCTTTTGCGGGTGACGCAAACCCTTCACAAAACAGCGTTTTTTGACCTTTTGGTGAAATGCGGCGACTTGAATCGCGGATCGCGTGAACTTCTAGCACACGGGGTGCCAGGCAGCGCAGGTTACAAGCTTTTGCCCAGCCAGAGGTTCGCCGGGAAGCTGGTATAGGCAGGAATGTCCTGCCAGCCGTCGCGGCGGTAGAGGGCGATGGCTTCGGTCAGGGCGGCGTTGGTATCAAGTTTGAGATGGCTGTAGCCAAGCGATCTGGCGCGGGATTCAATGCTTTGCATCAGGCGGCGGGCAAGGCCCTGACCACGGGCTGATGGGTCGACCCAGAGGCGTTTGACCTCGGCCGTGGTGGCATCAAGCGAGCGGATGGATACGCAGCCGACCGGAAGATCATCGCTCCACGCGATCAGGAATGCCCCCCGTGGCGGGCGGTATTTCTGCGCATCGTGCAGCGGCAGCCCCAACATATCTGGCGTGACGCCAGCGATCTTCTCGGCCAGCAAAGCGTAATAGGCCTTCAGGCAGGCGAGCGCTTCGGGGGCATCGGGGTCGGCGTCGCGGATATCGAGCTGGTCTTGCAAAAGCGTGGTGGCGATCAGATCCATCGCGTCGATCAGGGCTTGTTGACGCGCGCCCGCGCGGGACAGGGTTTCGGCGGCTTTGGCATAGCCGATGGCCTCGTAAGCCGTCATTTCGGCCTGACCTGCGGCGGTCAGTTGCGCTGTGCGGCGGCGGCGGTCGCTGGTGTCAGGGGTCAGATGGATCAGACCTTCGGCTTCCAAGCTGCGCAGCAGGCGGCTGAGCAGACCGGAGTCGAGGTTCAGTTTGGTTCGGATGTCAGCAATATCAGTGCCTTGCGGTTTGACCAGCTGCAATACGCGGGCAGCACCCAGCGGGCGGCCTCGGCCAAGATAGGAATGATCCAGCGCGCCGGTCTCACGGGTGACCGCACGGTTGAAGCGGCGCAGGCGGGCGATGGAGTCAAGCATGGGCGGGCCTTTGTGCTGCATTGGTCAGCGGGGGTTTCACACCCCCGCACCCCCGTGGGATATTTTAGGACAGATGATAGCAAATTTTAGTCAAATTGGCTGGAGTCGTCCCATTAATTAGCTGACTTAGATCAGGTATTTTCTGTGGTCAAGAGCGCCGCTGTGAGGCGTTCGTGCAATTTTGCGCCTTTGGCGGGGGTGACCTGAGCAACCCAAGCGATCTGGGCGAGGAAATTGGGGGCTTGGCGGCGCAGATCGGTGAGGCGGCTGAGGTGGTGGATTGTGGCCTTGAGCAGGTCGTAATTTTCCCGTGGGGTTGATATGTTGAGCGGGAAGCCTTGCTCGATGGCAATTCGCGGAACCGCGCGCAGCAGGGGCGCGCCCTGCGGCAGATAGCGGTTCCAAAGCAGATTGCGGGCGGCAAGTTTGGGGGCCTTGTTGGGCAAGGAAAGGCGCAAGGGCACGGGTTAACCTCACCTGTCCTGCATAGCCGGATCTGAATGCAGTTCAGCCACGGCCATGCGTCGAATGTAACGGCTTGCGATCTTTGGGAGGGGAAGCCCCGCCCAGCCGGAGGTCCGGCGTCTTAACCCGTGCCTTGCAGCAAGCGCTTTGCCTACTGCAAGCCATTGTAATGGCGCGTGACTTCGGGTCAACATGGCAAAATGAAAGCAGGGTTTCCCATTGCGGCCAAGGGCATGGTTGTTGGCCTTTTGGGCGGATCGTTTGATCCGGCGCATGAAGGGCATGCGCATATCACCCGCGAGGCGTTGAAGCGGATGGGTCTGGACCGGGTGTGGTGGCTGGTCAGCCCCGGCAATCCTTTGAAGGCCCGCCAGCCTGCGCCGATGGCGGAACGGCTGACACGGGCGCGGCAGATGATGTCGGATCCGCGGGTGGTGATTTCCGATCTGGAGGCGCGGTTGGGCACGCGGGCGACGGCGGATACATTGCGCAAGCTGCAGGCGATCTATCCCGGCGTGCATTTTGTCTGGCTGATGGGGGCGGATAATCTGGTGCAGTTTCACCGCTGGAACCGCTGGCGGGACATTTTGCGCTCGGTTCCCGTCGGAGTTTTGGCACGGCCGGGGTCTGGGGTCGCGGCGCGGACAAGCGTGGCCGCGCGGGCGTTTCGGGTCAATCAGGTGGATCGCGGTGAGAATTTGCGCGGGCGCAAAGCGCCGGCGTGGTGTTTTGTCAACATCCCGATGAATGGCGCGTCATCGAGTGCGATCCGGGCGCGGGGCGAGTGGAAGAAGTAGGGCTGCCGCAAAGCCTGATCTAAGGTTCAATATGTGCCGCTGCCAGATGAAACGAGATTGCCCGCGTATCGGCATTGCCCAGTTCCAGCTTGGGAACCCAAGTATCGCTGACAAAGCAAATTGCGTTCGCTCCGGCCATCAGCGGGACGCGGACTTCGGTCTTACGGTCGGTCAAAGCGAGAGTCTGGACGGTTGTGCCGTTTCGCTCTACCCGCAGCTTGATAGACGTGCGGCGGTAATTTTCCACACCAAGCACCAAGGTCGCCCCAGCGGTTGCGCTTTGAACATCCAAGGTTGACCGCTCTTTGGCGATCAGATGTTGCGGACCCATGAACCACTCGTCACCCCGCGCGTAAGACCGGGCCAGATCAAAAGAACCCGGTTGCGCCGATGACGGTTGTGCCGCCGCCGCTGGTCGTGTGGCATTGGGCCTTGCACGCGCCACGCACAGATGTCCAACCGTTGGAACCGCCGAGGCTTCGATCTTGACCGACAGGCCGGTGCGCTGAAGGCAGGCGGTTATGAAGGCTTCAGACCAGCCGCTTTCAAACCAGCCCATTTTCGCAATGCAGTAGATCGATTTGGGGTCGTTGCGCAGCCCCCAATGCCGCCACATGTTATTGATAGGCTCACCAGCAAAGATGATCGCACCATCGGGTTTCAGCATTTTGCCCAACCGCTCGATCACGGTCCACGGCCGGATGGCGTGGTGCAGACATTCATAAAACAGCACCGCGTCAAACCGATCTTCTGACAAGAATTCGTCAAAGGTGCCCTGCGCGGCGACGATCGGCAGGCCGTGGCGCAACTGTCTGCGCCGGATCAGTTCGACAAAACTAGGATTGATATCCACCGATGTGACGCGGCAGCCCAAGGTGGCGAAAAACTCGCTCGACATGCCCCAGCCTGCGCCCATGTCCAACACCTTGGCATTGGCAGGCAAGTCGGCAACCGCGATCAGATGCGACAGCCGCAAATAGTGTCGCACCATGCTGTTGGGATTGGTCATCGCATAGGCATTGGCCCCGGCGACGTGGTGGTCCACATTGAAATCGGATTGCTCGTTGGCCTCTTGATCAATCGCCCGACCGGAAATTTCGTGGTACAGTGCAAGCTGTTGATCAACATAGGCTTCTGAAAACGGATCAAGGTCTTCATTCACCTTCATCTGCGGGCGGTAACGCATGCCCTGCCAATATTCCATCGCCTTGGCGCTGGAAGGTCCGCCCAAAGCGTCGACTTTTGCAATGAACGCGGGCAGGTCAGCTTTCGAAAACGTGCTCATAAATTTCTTCACCTTTATCGAAAACACGAAATTCGGTATTTCATTGCAGGACGGACATAAGCACCAAAAAATCTGCAGGACAATGGGGTTTCAGGCAGGATCATAGGTGTGGAAGTCACGTCATCGGTGCATAAACGAGGCGGCGAGACTGTGTGGCTGTTTATGACTTTGGTGTGACGAAGGTGGAATTTTCTGGGCTGCGATTGCATCGCAGCCACGCCCAAGGCTATTTGTGCGATGGGATGACCAAGGGAATCGACATGCTGGTTGGGCGCAGATGGGTGTTGGGCGGGCTGCTGGCGGGGGCTGCGCTGCCTGCGTGGGCAGAAGCGCCTGCGGTGTCGCTGCGGCCCAAGGCACGGGTGATCAAACCAACCGGCGCGGCGGCGCTGGTTGAAGCGGCCAAGCTGACCGGTGTGGTCGGCTATTGCGTGGCGGATCTGGCGACCGGGCGGGTGTTGGAGTCTTTTGGCGAGGCGCAGACCATGCCGCCTGCCAGTGTCACCAAATCTGTGACCACCGCCTTTGCGCTGGAAAAGCTGGGGATCGAGCATCGCTTTGTGACGCGGGTGATGCGGACGGGCGCTGTGGTGAACGGGCGGCTCGACGGTGATCTGATCCTGGCGGGGGGCGGTGATCCGACCTTTGACACCGACAAGATGGGCGATCTGGTGGCGGCGCTGGCGGCCTCGGGGCTGCGCAAGGTGACGGGGAAGTTTGTGGCCTATGCCGGGGCTTTGCCAGAGCGGGTGGAGATCTCGGGCGATCAGCCGGATTTCGTGGGCTATAATCCGGCGATCTCGGGGCTGATGCTGAATTTCAACCGGGTGAACTTCGTCTGGAAAGCGGTGAATGACGGCTACAGCCTTGCGATGAACGCGGAAGGTGCGCGGTTCGTGCCGCCGGTCAGTATGGCACGGGTGCAGGTAGTGGACCGCGATGTGCCGGTGTTTGCCTATGAGGCGGGCACGGCGGGCGACAATTGGACGGTGGCGCGCGGGGCTTTGGGGCGCGAAGGCTCGCGCTGGTTGCCGGTGCGTCATGCGGCGGCCTATGCGGCGGAGGTGTTTCAGACCCTGTGCGCGGCGCAGGGGATCAAACTGCCAAACGCCGAGGTGGTTTATACCCTGCCCGCTGCGGCAGAGATTGTGCGCCACGAGTCCGAGGTTTTGCCGGACCTGCTGCGCAAGATGATGCGGTTTTCGACCAATCTGACCGCCGAGGCAGTGGGGCTGGCGGCCTCGGGCGCAGGCACGCTGGAGGGGTCAGCGGCGGTGATGACAACATGGGCGCGGCGGCGGTTTGGCGTGCAGGCGGTGTTTGGCGATCATTCTGGGCTTGGGCCGAAAAGCCGGATCAGCCCGTCGGCGATGGTGCAGGTGATGATCGCGGCGCGGCGCGACAAGCGGCTTTCGATGCTGCATGACCTTCTGAAAACCGTCGATCTGCCCAGCGTCGATGGCAAGCCCGCAGCGAAAGCCGCCAAGTCGGGCAGCATGGCGCGGGTGCATGCGAAAAGTGGCACGATGAACTTCGTCTCGAACCTGTCGGGCTATGTCGATGCGCCGGGAGGGCGGTCGCTGGCGTTTGCGATCTTCACCGCCGATGTGCCGCGCCGTGCGGCGGTGCCAGTGTGGAACCGGGAATCACCCGAGGGCGACCGGGCTTGGGTCAAGCGGGCGCATCGCCTGCAAGGCCAGTTGCTGCACCGCTGGGGCAAGACTTATCTTTGACCGCGCCACTTATTTCGGCAAATGCTGCCGTTTAAGCCGAAGGTCGCCGCATCCCGCAAGGCGATGCGCAAAAGGTTTGCGGTGATGTCCGTCAGCCTGTGCCGCGCGCCGCGCTGCACTGGGTGGCAGGCTGCATCACTCGGAAAACGCACTCAGATTTCCCCGGCGTAATCGTCGCAACCGCTGTAACTGGATAGACAGAACCATCACAGCGTGTAGTCTTGCCCTGTGTCGGCGAGGGCTGAGGAGCCTGCGTCACGGACCATTTGCATCAACAGGAGGATTGCATGGATCGTCGTTCGTTTTTGACTAAGGCTTCTATCGGGGGTGTCAGCGCGGCGGGGGCCGCGATGCTGGCCTCGCCGATGATTGCGCAGTCGAGCCCCAAGGTCACCTGGAGGATGACCTCTTCTTTCCCGAAATCGCTGGATACCATCTATGGCGGAGCTGAGGTTCTGTCGAAGATGCTGTCGGAAGCCACCGATGGCAATTTCCAGATTCAGGTGTTTGCGGCGGGGGAACTTGTGCCCGGTGGCGCGCCTGCGGCGGATGCGGTCAGCGCGGGTACGGTCGAGGCCTGCCACACCGTTGGCTACTATAACTTCGGTCAGGATCCGACCTTTGCGCTGGCGGCGGCTGTGCCGTTCTCGCTGTCGGCACGCGGGATCAACGCCTGGCACTACCACGGCGGCGGCATTGATCTTTACAATGAATTCCTTGCCACCAAGAACATCTTCGCTCTGCCCGGCGGCAACACCGGCGTGCAGATGGGCGGTTGGTTCCGCAAGGAAATCAACACGCTGGCAGACCTTCAGGGCTTGAAGTTCCGCGTGGGTGGCTTTGCCGGCAAAGTGCTGACCAAGCTGGGCGTGGTGCCGCAGCAAATTCCGGGTGGCGACATCTATCCGGCGCTGGAGAAGGGCACGATTGATGCGGCGGAATGGGTTGGCCCCTATGACGACGAAAAGCTTGGCTTCTACAAGGTCGCGCCGTTCTACTACTACCCGGGTTGGTGGGAGGGTGGCCCGACGGTTCACTTCTTCTTCAACAAGGCGCAATACGAATCGCTGACGCCGCAATACCAATCATTGCTGCGCACGGCTGCGCGGGCAGCGGATGCCGATATGTTGCAGAAGTATGACTACAAGAACCCGACGGCGATCAAATCTCTGGTTGGCCAAGGCGTGCAGTTGCGTCCGTTCAGCCCGGAAATCCTGCAAGCTTCGTTCACCGCTGCGAATGAAGTTTATGCCGAGATGGAAGCCACCAACGCCCCGTTCAAGAAAATCTGGGAGTCGATCAAGGCGTTCCGCAACGACTACTATCAGTGGACGCAGGTGGCGGAATACAACTACGACACCTTCATGATGATCCAGCAGCGCGACGGCAAGCTGTAAGCCAGACGCCAAAAGAAAGCCCCCGCCGAGTGATCGGCGGGGGCTTTTTCATGCGCTCAGGTTGGGGTCAGGGCGCGGGGGCGACTGGCTTTGTGGTGTCAAAGCTGGGTGGCTGTGACAGTAGGTCGTTGTTCAAGGGGGCAGGCGCTGCGGGTGCAGCCGGGGTGGCTGGCCCGCCCAGACCCGTGCCCAAACCGCCATCCAGCCCACCCAGACCACCAAGCCCGCCCAAACCAGAGTTCGGCGCGGTGAAGGTGACATGCGAGGTATCCACCACCGCGCCCTTGTAGTGCATCACCATCTGCGGGAAGGCGATCACCAGCCCGATCATCACCACCTGGATCACCACAAAGGGCACCGCCCCCCAATAGATCTGGCTGGTTTTGACGGCTGCGGTCAACTTGCCGGTCACTTTGTCGATAAAGGGTTCTTTTGGCGCCACTGATCGCAAGTAGAACAGCGAGAAGCCAAACGGCGGATGCATGAACGACGTCTGCATGTTGACGCCCAAAATGACGCCAAACCAGATCAGGTCGATGCCCATCTTGTCGGCGACAGGGGCCAGCAGTGGCACAAGGATGAAGGCCAGCTCGAAGAAATCGAGGAAGAACGCCAGCAGGAACACCAGAATCGAAACACCGATCAGGAAGCCCAACTGCCCGCCCGGCATCGCAGTCAGCAGATGCTCGACCCAGAGGTGGCCTTGCACGCCGTAGAAGGTCAGCGAAAACACCCGCGCGCCCAGCAGAATGAACATCACGAAGGCGGAAAGCCGGGTGGTCGAGGCCAAAGCCTGCTGGATGACTGACAGGCTCAAGCGGCCTTTGACGCCTGCCAGAATCAGCGAGCCGACAGCGCCCATTGCACCGCCCTCGGTCGGGGTGGCGATGCCAAGATAGATCGTGCCGAGAACCAGAAAAATCAGTGCCAGCGGTGGGATCAGCACGATGATCACCTGCGAGCACAGTTTAGACATCCAGTTCAGGTTCAGCGCCCGATCCAGCAAGGCCGCGACATAGATCGCGATGATGGCAATCGAAGCGCCAATGATATCAGCACCTTCACCGTAACGTGGCAGCAGGGCTTTGATGATCAGATAGCCCATGACGCCCGCGATCAGCAGCGACACCATCAGCGAGGTGACGCCACTGCCCAAAGTGCGCGCTTCTTTCGGCAGGGCCGGAGCCCAGTTCGGTCGGAACATCGTCACAAGGAAGACATAGCTCATGTACAGCCCGGTCAGCACCAGACCGGGGATCATGGCACCCTTATACATGTCGCCCACCGAGCGACCCAGCTGGTCGGCCAGAATGATCAGCACCAGCGAGGGCGGAATGATCTGCGCCAAGGTGCCAGAAGCGGCAATCACCCCACTCGCCAAGCGTCGATCATAGCCGTAGCGCAGCATGATCGGCAGCGAAATCAGGCCCATAGCGATCACCGAGGCCGCGACGACTCCGGTTGTTGCCGCTAGCAGCGCGCCAACGATGATCACGGCATAGGCCAAGCCACCGCGCACCGGGCCGAACAACTGGCCGATGGTTTCCAAGAGATCCTCGGCCATGCCAGAGCGTTCCAGCACGATGCCCATGAAGGTAAAGAACGGGATGGCCAGCAGGGTTTCGTTCTGCATCACCCCCCAGAACCGTTCGGGCAAGGCGTAAAGCAGCGGCCAATCGAGTGTGATGGTGCCTTCCGACAGCGGGGCAAGCCAGACACCGAAGATGAAGAACAGCAAGCCGTTGGCGGCCAGCGAGAAGGCCACCGGGTAGCCTGCCAGCAGGAACACCACGAGAGAGACGAACATGATCGGCGCCATGTTCTGCGCGATCAGTTCCATCATTTGCGTTCTCCCTTGGCGGTTTGCTCAGCTTCAGCTTGGGCGGCGGCGAGTTGCTCAGCCAGTTCCGCGCCTTCCAGCGCGGCGGCCTCATGGGACGAGACAAACGGCGTGGGATCGGGGATCACCCCGCGCATCACCGCGATTTTCTTGATGATTTCCGAGATACCTTGCAGCGTCAGCAGCAGCATGCCTGCCAGCAGCAAAGCCTTGGCGGGCCACAACGTCAGCCCGCCCGCGTTGTTCGAGGTTTCGCCCGAGTGATAGGATTGCAGCACATAAGAGACGAAATACACGTCCATCAGAATCGCGAAGGGCATCAGGAAGAACACATGACCAAACAGGTCAATCCAGTGCTGGGTGCGCCGCGACAGCGCCCCATAGACAATGTCGATGCGGATATGTTCATTTTGCCGCAGCGTATAGGCCGCCGCCAGCAAAAACGCCGCGCCATAGAGATACCATTGCATCTCTAGCAGGGCGTTGGACGAGGTGTTGAACACCTTGCGCACCACGGCATTGCCTGCACTCAACAGAATGGCTGCCAGAATGAACCAGCCGACCGCTTTGCCGATTACTTCGGTGCCCCGATCTATAAAGCGTGATAATATCAACATGATGGCTCCCCCCATGCGCGTGACTTTGGCCAAGTCGCATCTAACGGTCAATCGGCTATGCGGGATGAAGTGCAATCAGCCCGCGAATTTGGATTCCATTTGGCATCGACGTAAGGTCATGACGTCCCGATGCCGCGTAATTAGGCTCGCGCAATCGGCGCCCCATAATCAGACCACCGCAATCAGGCCCGTGCAGCGTCAGGGCCGCAGATGCCGCACTCTGGCACCCCATTCAATAGCGGCGGCGTGGAGACGGTCGATGTTCAGCTCTTCGCGCACCTCTTCCAGCATGCGCAGTTCCGCCTCGCGCAGGCTGCCGTCGGCTGTGGCGACATCGCAGGCCAAAGCATAGGCGGTTTCATTCAATCGCTCGGGCAGCGCGTCGCGGATCAGGCCGAACAGCGCCTCCAAGCCGTCTTCTTCCTCGAACAGATCAAATACGGTTTGCGCCACGACCCGGATGCGATCGGCGTCGTAGCTGCCAAACACCGGCATGTGGTTCACCGTGCGCTGAATTGCCACCAGTTCAGCCGTGCGCATGTTCTCATCCGAAGCGGACACCGCGATCATCACGGCCAGCAGCGCGTCTTGGGGCGACAGCGAGGGGGGGGTATCGGGCAAGTCTGCTCTCCTATTGTTGCGGTGCAGAATATTGACCTGCGCGCGTGGCGGCAATAGAGGACAGGGGCTTGTGGTGACATGGGGTTGCCACGCGTTGGAGTATGCCGCGATGTCCGCTTTGCGCGATGCTGGGATGAAATCGAAAGCTTGGCCCTTTGAAGAGGCCCGCGCGCTGCTGAAACGCTACGAAAAAAAGGCACCGGAAAAGGGCTATGTGCTGTTTGAAACCGGCTATGGCCCCTCGGGTCTGCCGCATATCGGCACCTTTGGCGAAGTGGCGCGCACCACGATGATCCGGCGGGCGTTTGAGGCGATCTCGGACATTCCGACGCGTCTGATCTGTTTCTCGGATGATGTCGACGGGATGCGCAAGGTTCCCGAGAATGTGCCGCAACAGGATATGCTGCGCGAGCATATGCAGAAGCCGTTGACGTCTGTGCCCGACCCTTACGGTGAATTCGACAGCTTTGGCGCGCATAACAACGCCATGCTGCGGCGGTTTCTGGATACGTTTGGCTTTGAGTATGAGTTCATCAGCGCCACCGAGTTCTATAAATCGGGCAAGTTCGACGATACGCTGAAGCTGGCGACCGAGCGCTATGATGCGATCATGAAGATCATGCTGGCCAGTTTGCGCGAAGAACGTCAGCAGACCTATTCCTGTTTTCTGCCGATCCACCCCGAAACCGGGCGGGTGATGTATGTGCCGATGAAGAACGTCGACCCGGTCAACCACACCATCACCTTTGATGATGAGGATGGCCGCGAATGGACGCTTCCGGTGACGGGCGGCAACGTCAAGCTGCAATGGAAGCCGGACTTCGGCGCACGTTGGGCGGCGCTGGATGTTGATTTTGAGATGTATGGCAAGGACCATTCCACCAATACCCCGATCTATGATGGGATTTGTGAGGTGCTGGGCGGCAAAAAGCCGAACCATATGTCTTATGAGTTGTTCCTTGACGATCAGGGCCAGAAGATTTCGAAATCCAAGGGCAATGGCCTGACGATTGACGAATGGCTGTCCTATGCCTCGTCGGAAAGCCTGTCGTATTTCATGTATCAGAAGCCGAAGACGGCGAAACGGATGCATTTCGACGTGATCCCGCGGGCGATGGACGAATATCACCAGCAGTTGCGGGCGTATCCGACGCAGGACGTCGATCAGCAGGTCAACAATCCGGTGTGGCATATCCACAAGGGCAATCCGCCTGCGTCGAAAATGGTGGTGCCGTTCTCGATGCTGTTGAATTTGGCCTCGGTGTCGGGCGCGAAGGATGCACGCGGCCTTTGGGGCTTTATCAAGCGTTATGCGCCGGATGCCTCGCCCGAAGGCAACCCCGATCTGGATGCGGCGGCGGGCTATGCCTTGCGCTATTTTGCCGACCGGATTGCGCCGACGCGGGTGTTCCGTCTGCCTTCGGATCAGGAACGCGCGGCAATGCTGGATCTGCGGGCGCGGTTGGTGGCCTGGGACGGCGGTTTGGACGACGAGGCGCTGCAAAGCATGGTATTTGCCGTCGGGAAAGACCACGCGTTCGAGCCTTTGCGGGACTGGTTCAAGGCGCTCTATGAGGTACTTTTGGGTGCCTCGGATGGCCCGCGCTTTGGCGGCTTCATCGCGCTTTATGGCGTGGAAGAAACCATTGCGCTGCTCGATCGCGGCTTGAATGGCGAGCTTATCGCCTGATCTGCTGAAAACTGCGCCCCTGACTCAACGCTAGCGTGTGTGTCGGGGGTTTTTATTTGACGAAACCTCGGGCTGGTTTACCATTTATGATGGGGACGGTGGTATGAGGTGTTGCGATGCGACTTTACCTTTATGTTGCCGCTTTAGTCGGGCTGACCTTGCCCGCTATGGCGCAGGAAGTGCCTATTCAACAAACCATTCAACAGCAACTCGATGCGTTCAATGCGCAGGATATTGGCAAGGCGTGGACCTATGCCTCACCCAACATCAAAGGCATTTTCGGCACGCCGGATGAGTTTGGCGAGATGGTCGAGAAGGTTTATCCGATGGTGTGGCGGCATGACGCGGTGCGGATGCTGGAACTGCGCACCGTGGCGGGCAATCTGTGGCAGCGGGTGATGATCACCGATGCCGGCGGGCGCACCTATCTGCTGGATTACATGATGGTTGAGACGCCGGAGGGTTGGCAGATTAACGCCGTGCAACTGTTGCCGCAGCAGGGTGTTGGGGCCTGAGGCGCTTTTGCAGCGTGGCGGCTGTCATCGTTTGACAGCGCAGTGGCCTTTGGGGCCGAAGTCGAGAGTCATGCTTTCGGGCGGTGAGCTTTGATCAGCGTGGGGTCGGTCTCGATCCAGCCCGCGCCGATCAGGTCGAGGCAATAGGGCACGGCGGCGAAGATAGAGTCGAGGCTGGTGGCGATGGCGCTGGGGCTGCCCGGCAGCGAGATGATCAGGGTTTTGCCCCGGATGCCAGCAGTTTGCCGCGACAGAATTGCGGTGGCGACGACTTTGCCATTGGCCGCGCGCATCGCCTCGCCAAAGCCCGGCAATTCCATGTTAATTACATCCGCAAGCGCCTCGGGGGTCTGGTCGCGCGGGCTGGGGCCGGTGCCGCCGGTGGCGAGGATCAGGTCGGCCCGCCAGTTATCAGCGAGATCGCGGAGTTCGGTGGCGACTTCGGCGCGGCCATCTGGGGTGATGCGACGGAGGATTTCGACGGGGGTGGTAAGGGTGCGGCGCAGCCAGTCTTCGGCTGCCGGGCCGCCCCGGTCTTGGTATTCGCCCTTTGACGCGCGATCAGAGACGGTGAGAATGGCGATGCGGGCAGCGGGTTTGGGGGCGGACATGGGGCGGCTCCTTTTGGCCGCAGGGTGCGGGTTTGGTGGGGCGGGTGCAAGCCCCTGCTTGCCGCAACGCGCCTGCGGGCGTAAGCTGAGGCTTGCCCGGATGGGGCCGAAAAAGGATGCCGTTTGCCTGATTTTACGCTGCCCGATCTGGGCTGGTCTGACCATTTCTCTGAACAGCTGACCGAGGAGGATGCGGCGTTTGTGCCGGCGCGGCTAAGTTCGCTGCATCGGGCAAGGGTGCAGGCTTTGACGGCGGACGGCGCGGTGGAATTGCTCTGCCCGCCGACGCTTTCGGTCGCAGGCATGGCGGTGGGCGACTGGGTACTGGCCGACGGTCCGCGCGTGGGCCGGGTGCTGGAGCGGGTCAGCCTGTTGCAACGCCGGGCTGCGGGGACCGGGACGGTGGCGCAACTGATCGCGGCGAATGTCGATACGATGTTCGTCGTCACCTCTTGCAACGCCGATTTCAACGAGGCGCGGTTGGAGCGTTATCTGGTGCTGGCGCATTCCGCCGGTATCACGCCGGTGGTTGTGCTGACCAAAGCGGATATGGCCGAGGCCGCACCCTATATCACGCGGGCAGAGGGACTTTCGGCGGGGATGGCAGTGGTGGCGTTGAACGCCAAATCCGGTGATCTTGCTGTGCTCGATCCGTGGTGTCGGGCGGGGCAGACGGTGGTTTTGCTGGGATCTTCCGGTGTGGGAAAATCCACCTTGGCCAATAGCTTGACCGGGGGGGCATTAGAGACAGGTGCTGTGCGGGAGGATGACGCCAAGGGCCGTCACACCACGACCTCGCGTTATCTGCTGGCTTTGCCTGCGGGCGGTTGGCTGATCGACACGCCGGGGGTGCGCGAGTTGCAGCTGACCGATGTGGCGGATGGCATTGATGTGCTGTTTTCCGATCTGATCGACCTTGCGGCAGATTGTCGGTTTCGCGATTGCACCCATTCCGTCGAGCCGGGTTGCGCGGTGCAAGCTGCGATCAAGGCGGGCGTGGTCGATGCGCGGCGACTGGAAAGCTGGCGGAAACTTGGGGCTGAGGAAAAGGCCAATTCGTCCGCGATGCAGGTGTCAAAGGTGCGGGCGGCGGGGAAATATACCAAGAAATCCGCGGCAAAGCGGCGGCCTGGGGGCTGAGCGCCGGGGGTTTCACCCCCCCGGACCCCCGTGGGATATTTGCCCCAATGTGAACGCAAATTTTAGTTAAATTTTATGGGCTTGGCTGGTTTGAGGCTTGGCTGGCCCAGAGGAATTGCTCGGGCGTTTCTACCGCGCAGGGGCGAACTTTGCGCAGACGGTTCAGCGCGGCTTCCGGGCCTTCTCCGGCCTCGATCATCAGGCGCAAGGCGGCGGTGCCGGATCTGCCGCAACCGCCCATGCAGTGCAGCAGGACCTTGTGGCCATCCTCAAGTTCGCTATGCACGACGATGGAAATATAGTCCCAGCCTTCGCCGGGGGTGTCGTAATCGGCGGTGGGCAAATGCGCCCAGGCAATGTCAGCGCCTTCCAAATCAAAGCCGAGCGTTGGCCCCACGCGCTCCAGTTCCTCATAGGTGATGAATGTGACGACCAGTGACGGTTGCCAATGCCGGACCGCGATCAGGTCTGCCTCATAAAACCCGGCGCGGCCGGGGCACGGACTGATGCCCAGCACCCCCTGCCCTACGCTCAGTTCTGCGATTGTCAGCCGCATCTGTTCCTCTTTGGTTTACGTTTGGCCACGCGCGGCTTAGGTTATGGCAACCCGAATCCGCCCGCATAGTCCTGAGGCATGATGACCGAAACCACGCCGCAAACCTATCAGGTTCTTGCCCGCAAATACCGCCCCGCGACCTTTGCCGATCTGGTCGGGCAAGAGGCAATGGTGCGCACGCTGAAGAATGCCTTTGCGGCGGACCGGATTGCGCATGCGTTCATGCTGACGGGTATTCGCGGCACCGGCAAAACCACCACCGCGCGGATTGTGGCCAAGGGGCTGAATTGCGTCGGGCCTGATGGTCAGGGCCTGCCGACTACCGAGCCGTGTGGCGTGTGTGAACCTTGTGTGGCGATTGCGGAAGGCCGTCACGTTGACGTGATGGAGATGGATGCGGCCAGCCGCACCGGCGTCAATGACATGCGCGAAGTCATTGATTCTGTGCATTATCGGGCGGCCTCGGCCCGCTATAAGATCTATATCATCGACGAAGTGCATATGCTGTCGAATGCCGCCTTCAACGCGCTTTTGAAGACGTTGGAAGAACCGCCGGCACATGTGAAATTCATCTTCGCCACCACGGAAATCCGCAAGGTGCCGGTGACGGTGCTATCGCGCTGCCAGCGCTTCGATCTGAAGCGGATCGAGCCGGAAGTGCAGATGGCCTTGATGCGCAAGATTGCGAATGCCGAGGGCGCACAGATTACAGATGGCGCTTTGGCGCTGATTGCGCGCGCGGCGGAAGGCTCGGCGCGGGATGCGACCTCGCTGTTGGATCAGGCGATTTCCAATGGCGCGGGGGAAACCACCGCAGATCAGGTCAGGGCGATGCTCGGGCTGGCGGATCGGGGCCGGGTGCTGGATCTGTTTGATTTGATCATGAAAGGTGAGGCGGCCGGAGCCTTAGCGGAACTGTCGGGGCAATATGCCGACGGCGCTGATCCGATGGCAGTGCTGCGCGATCTGGCGGAAATCACCCATTGGGTCTCCGTCATCAAGATCACGCCGGAAGCTGCCGAAGACCCGACGACGCCGCAGGATGAGCGCGAACGTGGGTTGGCGATGGCTGCGGTTTTGCCGATGCGGGTGCTGACGCGGATGTGGCAGATGCTGTTGAAGGCGTTGGAAGAGGTGGCGCTTGCCCCCAATGCGATGATGGCCGCCGAGATGGCGGTGATCCGGCTGACGCATGTGGCCGATTTGCCGGACCCTGAGACGCTGGTGAAAAAGCTGATGTCGCAAGCGGCCCCTGCGCGGCCTACCGGGGGTGCGCCTGCTGGTGGCGGTGGCGGCATGGTGCATGGCGCGCTGCGGATGGCGCCTTCTGCGCCCATGCGTGGGCCAACTATGCAGGTCGGCCAGGCCTTGGCGGTGGCCGAAAGCCAGTTGGTGGTGTATTCCAGCTTCGCGCAAGTTGTTGAACTGATCCGCGAAAAGCGTGATATGCGCTTGCTGGTCGAGATTGAAGAAGGCGTCAAACTGGCGAAATACGCGCCGGGGCGGATCGAGTTTGAACCGGCTGCGGGTGCGAAACCCGATCTGGCGGCGCGGTTAAGCCAGCGGTTGCAGGGCTGGACCGGGGCGCGTTGGGGCGTGTCGGTGGTCAATACCGGTGGTGCGCCGACGCTGGCCGAAGAGCGTGATGCGGCGCAGAACGCGGCGAAAGCTGAGGCGATGGAAAACCCGCTGGTGCAGGCGGTGATGCTGGCGTTTCCGGGGGCGAAAATCTCTGAGATCAGGACGGCAGAGGCGATGGCGGCGAGTGCCGCGATCGAGGCTTTGCCGGAGGTAGAAGACGAATGGGATCCGTTCGAGGACAGCTAAGGAGTTGATATGCTAAAAGGTTTGGGCGGCATGGGCGATATGGCCAAGATGATGAAAGCCGCGCAGGAAATGCAGGGCAAGATGGCCGAGCTGCAAGAAGAAATGGCGCGCACCGTTGTGATCGGCGAGGCGGGCGCGGGGCTGGTCAAGGCACGGGCGACCTGCAAAGGCGAAGTGACCGGGCTGGATATTGACCCGTCGATTCTGGTCGCCTCAGAAAAGGAAGTGGTGGAGGATCTGATCATCGCCGCGATCAAGGATGCGCAAAACAAGGGTCAGGCCCGCAACATGGTCGAGATGCAGAAAATGACGCAAGCGCTTGGATTGCCTGCGGATTTCAAGCTTCCAATCTAGGGGAACCCTGCCGGAATGGAGCAATCGCGCGACATTGAAACGCTGATCGAATTGATGGCGCGGTTGCCGGGGCTTGGGCCTAGGTCGGCACGCAGGGCTGTGTTGGCGTTGCTGAAAAAGCGGGGGCCGCTGATGGCCCCCTTGGCGCAGGCGATGGCAACGGTGGCGCTGACAGCGAAGGATTGCGTGATCTGCTGCAATATCGGCACCAGTGAAATCTGCCCGATTTGTAGCGACGAAACCCGCGCCAATGGGGAGATTTGTGTGGTTGAGGATGTCTCTGACCTCTGGGCGATGGAACGCGGCGGGGCGTTCAAGGGCCGCTATCATGTGCTGGGCGGAACACTTTCGGCACTGGATGCGATTGGGCCGGATGAGCTGGGCATCCCCCGGCTGGTAGAGCGGGCGGCGGCGGCGACAGAGGTGATTCTGGCGCTGAATGCCACGGTGGATGGCCAGACCACCGCGCATTACATCGCCGATGCACTGGCGGGGCTTGAGGTGCAGATCACCTCGCTGGCACAAGGCGTGCCGATTGGTGGCGAGTTGAACTATCTCGACGATGGCACCATTGGCGCGGCGCTGCGGGCGCGCCGCCGCTTTTGAGCCAATTTAGCGGCGCTTCACAACCATACCGTGCTTCTGCCGCATTCCCGCCTTAATTCGGCGTCTTATTGGGGTGGCGGATAACCGGAGAGCATCATGGCTGTTGTTTCAATGATTACAGGCGGATTTCTCGGTTTCTTCTCGGCGCTGTTTGGACTTGTGGCTTTGAACGTGACATGGCTGACCGCCCTGTGGTTGTGGAGCGGTATTGGCTGTGCCGCAGCCATTCTGCTGTTGGGCTATGCCATGCTGCCACGCCGCAAACCGGCAGAGCATCATCATCCAGAACACGCCTAGCGCGTAATTTTTTCTTGATCTGTGGCCAGAGTCGCCCCTAACTTACCCTGCGACGTTGACTCTCTGCGATCCCTGTCTCCGATTTCGGCCACAGCATTCGACAAAGGCTGACTGCGCCAAGCCGCCGCAATCTCGCGGGCGGAACTACTAAGGGAGACGTCACGATGGCTAAGGGCACCGTGAAATGGTTTAATGAAACCAAAGGCTTCGGCTTTATCGCCCCGGAAGGTGGCAAGAAGGACGTGTTTGTGCACATCTCGGCGCTGGAGCGTGCTGGTCTGCGCTCGCTGAAAGATGGCCAGCCGGTCACCTTCGATATCGAAGCGGGCCGCGATGGCCGCGAATCGGCGACCAATCTGGCGCTGGCCTGAAACTTCGGCGCAAGCACCGTATCACATTTGAAAGGGGCGCATTTTATGCGCCCCTTTTGTATTGTCGCCATATCCCTGATCACTGCTGGCGATCAGGATGGCAGCTGATCGCATTTTCAGATCAGACGCGCCGCCAGTCGCTCCCGTAGGGCATGTTCAAAGCCGACCCGCAGCGAGATGCCCGAAGCGGGCGCGCGCAGCACCACCGCCGCACCGCGCTGTTCGGGGAATTCCTGTGTTGTGCATTCCTGCGACAGCAGGATCACCGGCACGCGCCGCGAGACATCTGCCAGCAGTTCATGGGCACGCCGACCTGCTGCAAGACCGCCAATCGCATCGCAATCAATGACGCACAAGCCGTAACCCGCCGGATCTTCAATCACCGCTTCCAGCCCGACGAACAGATCATCCACCATCTCAACCTTGCCACCCAAGCCAGCAAGGCGATGCGGCAGGATGTTGCCGTCTTGCGCTTGCGTAACCAGCATCACCCGAACGCCGAATCCGACCGGAGATGCACTATGATGTTCAAATGACCGAATGACTTGCACGATTGTTCCCCTAAACATGGCAGGCGTTCTGCGTCTTGATTGTTCTACTTTAGGCGACAGTTGCGGCGAAATTAGGCGGGCATTCAGGCATTTCGCGGTCAATTGTGGCGGTGATTAGGCGTTGAACCTGCAGGCTTTGCCCGCCATGATCGCCGCAACAGCAGTCAGGTTTCCCGCATCATGCCAGCGCCAGATTACCAAAGCCTTATCGACGCCGCGACCTGGGGGTTTATCCGCGACAGTGAAGCCTGTTATCCGCCCGGCACCGCCAGCCTGACCATCGCCGATCAGCGCCGGATCTATGATGCGATGTGCGCGACGTTTCATCGCGGCTATCCGGCAGGGGTGGTGGCAGAGGATAAGGTGATTGCAGAGGTTCCGTGCCGGATCTATCCGGGCGCTGGCCCGACGGTGGTGTATCTGCATGGCGGCGGCTATGTGGTGGGCGGGCTCCACAGCCACGACGACGTTTGCGCCGATATTCGCGCGCTTACGGGCTTGCAGGTGGTGGCGGTGGATTACCGTTTGTCGCCCGAGCATCTGCATCCTGCGGCGTTTGAGGATGCGACGGCAGTGGTGCAGGCTTTGCAGGGGCCACTGGTGCTGGCGGGGGATTCCGCAGGCGGCAATCTGGCGGCAGCGGTCAGTCATGCGTTGCGGGGCGATGCGCGGATCTTGGGGCAGGTGTTGATCTATCCGGGCTTGGGCGGGGATCGGACAAAGGGCAGCTATCTGACCCATGCTTTCGCACCGATGCTGACGCTGGCGGATGTGGAATTCTACGCAGGCATCCGGCATGGCGGGGCAGAGGTGCAGGGCGATGCAACCGTCGCCCCCTTGCAGGATACCGATTTTAACGGCCTGCCACCCACCATCGCGATTGCCGCCGAATGTGATCCGCTGGCCGATGATGCGCATGACTATGCTGCGGCGATCCGGGCTGCAGGCGGGCGGGCGGTGTCGTTCACAGCACCCGGCATGGTGCATGGCTATCTGCGCGCGCGGGTGACAGTACCTCGGGCGGCGGCATCCTTCACCGAAATTTGCAACGCGATCAGCGCCTTGGCACAAGCCCGCTGGCCCTATGGAGAGACCCAATGAACGCACATGCCAATATCACCCACTGGGCCGAGCGCGTCGACATGGCGGCAGCGTTCCGTTGGAGCGTCAAGCTGAACCTGCATGAGGCGGTCTCGAACCACTTCAGCCTTGCGGTGAACCCCGAAGGCACGAAGTTCCTGATGAACCCCAATATGCGCCACTTTGGCCGGATCACCGCATCCAGCCTGCTGGAGATTGACGCAAATGATCCCACCACGATGAACCGCCCTGACGCACCCGACCCGACCGCCTGGGGCCTGCATGGCAGCATCCACCGCGCTTTGCCGCATGCGCGCTGCGTGATGCATGTGCATTCGATTCACGCGACGGTGTTGGCCAGTTTGGCGGACAGCTACCTGCCGCCGATCGACCAGAACTCGGCGATGTTCTTTGGGCGGCAAGTGGTGGATGCCGATTACGGCGGCATGGCGTTTGAGGAAGAAGCCGCGCGCTGCGTCCAGCTTTTGGCCGACCCGAAGATCACCACCATGATCATGGGCAATCATGGCGTGCTGATCATCGGCCAAACGGTGGCGGATGCCTTCAACCGCCTGACCTATTTTGAGCGCGCCGCCGAAACCTACATCCGCGCTTTGCAAACCGGAAAGGCCTTGCGAATCTTGTCGGATGCAGTGGCCGAGAAAACCGCGGGCGAATGGGACAACTACCCCGGCTATGCCGAGGCACATCTGCGCGAGATCAAGGCCTTGCTGGACGAAGAAGGTGCGAGCTACGCCAGCTGAGGGCGGAATTCGCGCGAATTCCGTCTACGATTTTCGCGCGAAAATCGGCTAGGCGGTGAAGAACGGTTTCGCCTTCATACTGGGCGGAACCGCCACCCCCATCCGCGTCAGGATCGACGGGGCCAGCGCCAACTGGTCGAGCACCACATCGGCGGCGGGCATCTCGGAATCGCCGAAGTAATAGAACGCGAATTCCTGCTGCAATTCGCCCGCACCGCCATGATGGCCGCGTTCGTCCTGGCCGTGGTCGGCGGTGACGATCACCTCATAGCCCGCGCTGCGCCATTGATGCAGGAAGGTGGCAAGCATTTCGTCCATCCGGTAACAGGCGTCGTCCATCTCCTCGCAGTCGTGGAAGAAGCGGTGGCCGAGACTGTCGAGCGTGCAAGTGTGCAGGATGCCGTAGTCGATGCCTTTCACCAGACACAGCCGGGTCAGCGTGGCAAACAGATCGACATCCGAGGGCGTCATCTGGTTGTAGCTGCTATCCCCGGTCATGGTGTGAAAGCGGCCGTGGGTGATCGGGCCTTCGGGCTCATCATATTCAATGTCGCGCACCATATCGAACGGATAGCGGTTGAAGAATTCCGACCAGAAACTGTGGGTCACTGCCCCGGTCTTGCCGCCCGCTTTGGAGATTTCCGAGAACACATCCGGTAATTCCAAGCGGCGGCGCAGGCCGTTGCCCCAGATGCCATGCACCTGTGGTGGCGTGCCGGTGTGGATCGAGGCGTAGCAAGAGCCAGAGGTCGAGGGCAGCACCGAACGCATCCGCCAGACCCTTGCCTCGCCCGCGGCGACCCAGCCTTCAAGATTGCCAAACAGGCGGCGCCAGTTGCGGTAGGGCACGCCATCGAGGATGATCAGCAGTAGTTTGCGCATTTACAACTCCGGCCCGGCGGAGATCGCGAAGCCTCCGGCGGGGATATTTATGAACAGATGAAACGGCGACGGCAGCGGCTTAGTTGCCGCCGCTTTCCATTTTGCGCGAGGCGAGCACCTCTTCGAGCCAGCCCAGTTTCATCTCGGGCACCGAGGACAGCAGAAGGTCGGTGTAGTCGTCGAAAGGCGGGGTCAACACATCGGTCTTGCTGCCGTAGCGCACGACCTGGCCACGATACATCACCGCGATCTTGTCAGCGATGGCTTTCACCGTCGCAAGGTCATGGGTGATGAACAGATAGGCCACGCCTTCGCGGGCTTGCAACTCCAGCAGCAGTTTCAGGATGCCATCCGCCACCAGCGGATCGAGGGCCGAGGTGACCTCATCGCAGATGATCAGCTTGGGCTTGGCGGCCAGCGCGCGGGCAATGCAGACGCGTTGCTTCTGGCCGCCGGACAGTTCGGCCGGGTAGCGGTCGATAAAGCCCGCGCCCATTTCGATTTCTTCCAGCAGTTCCTGAATACGCTTGCGTTTCGCGTCGCCTTTCAGACCGAAGTAAAACTCCAATGGCCGCCCGATGATGGTGCCGACGGTTTGGCGCGGGTTCATCGCGGTATCGGCCATCTGGTAGATCATCTGCAATTCGCGCAGATCATCCTTCGAACGGCTGGCGAGATCGGGCGACAATGTGCGGCCCGCAAAGGTGATGCGGCCTTGGGCTGCAGGCAAAAGCCCGGTAATCACCCGAGCGAGCGTGGATTTGCCCGAGCCGCTTTCGCCCACCACAGCAAGAGTTTGGCCTGCGGGCAGATCAACGGTGACATTCTTCAACACGTCGAAATTGGTGCCCTTGTAGCGCGCCGTCACATTGGCGACCGACAGCACCGGCGGGGCTTCGGCTTTCTCAACGTGGTCAATCGAACGCACCGACACGAGTGCCTGTGTATAGGCTTGCTGCGGCGCGTTGATGATCTGATCGGTCGTGCCGTATTCGACCTTCTTGCCGCCGCGCAGCACGAGGATATCATCGGCGACCTGCGCCACCACAGCGAGGTCGTGGGTGATATACAGCGCCGCCACACCGGTATCGCGGATCGCGGCTTTGATCGCCACCAGCACGTCGATTTGCGTGGTCACATCCAGCGCTGTGGTGGGTTCATCGAAGATCACCAGATCCGGCTTCGGGCAGAGTGCCATCGCTGTCATCGCACGCTGCAACTGCCCGCCCGAAACCTGATGCGGATAGCGGGTGCCAAAGCTTTCGGGATTGGGCAGACCAAGCTTGCGGAACAGCTCTACCGCGCGGGCTTCGGCCTCGGGGCGGGTCATCAGCTTGTGGTGCAGGCTGGTTTCAATCACCTGCTCCATCAGCCGTTTCGCCGGGTTGAACGCAGCGGCGGCGGATTGGGCGACATAGGTGACCTCGCGACCGCGCAGGCTGCGCAGATCGCTGGGGCCAGCCGTGCGGATATCGCGGCCGTTCAGCATCACCTGACCGCCTGACAGTCGCACCCCACCGCGCCCGAACGACATCGCCGAAAGCCCGATGGTGGATTTGCCCGCACCGGATTCGCCAATCAGGCCCAGAACCTTGCCCTGTTGCACAGAGACAGACACATCATCTACCAGCACCACATCGCGCGGTTTCTCACCCGGCGGGTAAGAGGTGGCCTCAATCCGCAGGTTCCTGATTTCCAGCAAGGCAGGTGTGGGTTTCATCTGATCAAGCACCGCGACCGCCTTTCAGGCTGGTGGTGCGCGACAGCACCCAATCCGCCACCAAGTTCACCGAGATCGCCAGTGCTGCAATCGCAATCGCCGGAGCAAGGGCGGCAGGGATGCCGTAGACCAGACCCGCCGAGTTTTCCTTCACCAAGCCGCCCCAATCCGCCAGTGGTGGCTGCACGCCAAGGCCAAGGAAGGACAGGGTGGAGATGAACAGCACCGCGAAGATAAAGCGCAGACCTAGTTCAGCCACCAAGGGCGACAGCGCGTTGGGCAGGATTTCCGAGAAGATGATCCAACCCTGCCTTTCGCCGCGCAGACGGGCAGCCTCAACGTAATCCATCACGGTGATATCTACTGCAACCGCCCGACTGAGACGGAAAACCCGCGTCGAATCCAGCAATCCCATCACCAGAATCAGGTTCAGCGTGGTCACATCCACCGCCGTCAGGATCACCAGCGAGAAGATCAGCGTCGGCACCGCCATGATCAGGTCGATAAACCGCGACAGCGCCTGATCCACCCAACCGCCTGCGGTCGCCGCCAGAAAGCCCAACACCGAGCCGGTGACAAAGGACAGGATGGTGGAGGCCGTGGCGATAAAGATCGTCACCTGCGCGCCATAGATCATCCGCGTCAGCAGATCGCGCCCGATACTATCGGTGCCCAGCCAATGCGCAGACGAGATCGGATCCCAGACGCCGCCGACCAGCTCATCCATCTGATAGGGCGCGATCAGTTGCGCGAAGATGGCGATGAAGAAAAAGCCCCCGGTCAAAACCAGACCGAGCAGCGCGGAAAGCGGAATGCGCCTCATTTCGGGTGCCTCAATCTTGGGTTGGCCAAAATGGACACCACATCCGCAAGGATGTTCAGCCCAATGTAAACGGCGGCGAAGATCATGCCGCAAGCCTGCACCACCGGCAGGTCGCGTTTGGTGACGTGATCGACCAGATATTGCCCCATGCCGGGATAAACAAACACCACCTCAACCACGACAACGCCGACCACCAGATAGGCCAGGTTCAACATCACCACGTTGACCACAGGGGCGATGGCGTTCGGAAACGCATGACGCCAGATCACGGTCAAAGGCGACAGGCCCTTCAGCTCGGCCGTCTCGATATAGGCCGATTGCATCACGTTCAGGATCGCCGCCCGCGTCATCCGCATCATATGCGCCAGCACCACCATCACCAGAACGATGACGGGCAGGATGATCGCGCCCAAACGCTCAAACACCCCCATGCCGGGGAAAACCATCGACATGGCAGGGAACAGTTGCAGCTTTACGGCAAGGAAATACAGCACCAGATAGCCCGCCACAAATTCGGGCAGGCTGATCGTCGCCAGTGTCACGCCCGAGATCAGCCGGTCCGGCCAGCGCCCGTTATAGCGTGCGGCCACCAGACCCAACAAAATCGCAAGCGGCACCGAGATCAGCGCAGCCCAGAACGCAAGGAACAGCGTGTTGCCCAGACGGTTGCCGATGGATCTGGCGATATCTTCGCCATTGGTCAGCGCCGTCCCCATATCCCCGGTCAGAAATCCAAACAGCCAATGGCCATAGCGCGACAGCACCGGGTCATTCAGACCCATTTTCTCGCGCAGGTTGGCCAAAGCCTCTGGCGTGGCGGACTGACCCAGCATGGCTTGCGCGGCATCGCCCGGCAAAGCCTCGACCCCGAAAAAGATCAGCGCCGAGACTGCCAACATGAGCAGCAGACCCAGCGCCAGACGCTGGGCCACGAGTTTCAGGACCGGATGCATACGGCGATCAGGTGTTCAGCCAGCACTTGGCAAGTGCGCGGCCATTCATCAATTCGCCATTCGGATCAGCCTCCCAGCCAGCAACTTCATCGCGCTTCGCTTCAACGAAATCGTTGAACATCGGGCAGATCAGACCGCCGTTGTCGCGCAGATTGTTCGCCAGTTCGGAATACATCGCCTTGCGCTTGGTTTCATCCAACTCGGCACGCGCGCCGATCAGGGTTGCGTCGAACTTCGGATCCTTGAACTTGGTGTCGTTCCAGTCAGCGGTGGACAGGTAAGCCGTGGAATACATCTGATCCTGCACCGGACGTCCGCCCCAATAGCTGGCGCAGAACGGAGCCACGTTCCAGACGTTCGACCAATAGCCATCATCCGGCTCGCGCTTGATTTCCAGCGGGATACCGGCCGCATTGGCCGATTGCTGGAACAGCTGGGCGGCTTCGACTGCGCCGGGGAAGGCACCTGCGGCCACCTGCAACACGATGGGCGAGCCATCATGGCCAGATTTCTTGTAAGCCTCAGCCGCAGCGGCTGCATCATATTCGCGCTGCGGGATGGTGTCGTCGAACAGCGGATAGGCGGCGTTGATCGGGAAGTCATTGCCGCGCGAGCCCAGGCCGCCAAGGATCTTGTCGACCATTTCCTGACGGTTGACCGACAGTTTCAGCGCCATGCGCAGATCGTTGTTGTCGAAGGGGGCCTTGTCGCAATGCATGATAAAGACGTAGTGACCACGGCCAGCAACGGCCTGAATCGAGATCCCCGGCGCGCCTTTCAGCAACTCGACGATCTTCGGGTCGACCCGGTTCATCATGTGGATCTGACCGGCTTGCAGCGCCGAGGTGCGGGCGGTGTTGTCGTTGATCACGATGATCTCGACGTCATCGGCATGACCCATCGTGCTGTCGAAATAGTTGGCGTGCTTGGTGAAGGTGTGGCGCACGCCCGGCTCGTTTGCGACGATCTTGTAGGGACCCGCGCCGATGCCAGCCGCCGGGTTGTCAACACCACCGCCGGGTTGGATGATCAGGTGATAATCGGCCATCAGGAACGGCAAGTCGGCATTGCCCGAGGCCAGCTTCAGCGTGACCATGTCACCCTCGGCCTTCATCTCGGTGATGTCCTTGACGATGCCCAAAGCGCCCGACTGCGATTTCTCATCGGTGTGGCGCTTCAGCGTAGCGACCACGTCATCGGCGGTGACAGTCTTGCCGTCGTGATATTCGACACCCTGACGGATCTTGAATTTCCACTCCATCGCGTCCGGCGACGAGCTGATTTCTTCGGCGATGCGATAGTCGATCTCGCCCTTGGCGTTCACGTCGACCAGCATTTCGCCCCAGATCATGTTGACAGCGAACGGCACTTCCGACGCGGCCAATGCCGGATCCAGCGAGTTGGTGCTCTCGCCGCCCTGCATGCCTGCGCGCAGCAGACCGCCCTTTTTCGGCTCTTCCGCACGGGCAGCCGAGGCCAGCAGCGTCGAGGCCAGCGCCGCAGACACACCCAAAGCGCCAGCACGGCCGACGAATTCGCGGCGGCTCATCAGGCCCTTGGCAGCGCGGCTTAGCAGATAGTTCAACTCATTCGACATTGTGTTCTCCCTGAACTTGCCCAGATTTTCGGGCTGTTTTTTGTTGATTACCCAATCAGTAACCCGTGAATTTCCGTTATGGCAACGATTCTTGACCGCAAAGGGTCAAACAAATCTGCGCGGCACCTCATCATCAAAGTGGCGTTCAAACAGCTTGGTGTCACCCTCCCATGCCGTCAAGCTGGCCTTCAGGTGCAGGTGGGTGGCCGTGGCGGTCATCTCAGCCCAAGCATTTGTCTTTACAAACCAATCTCCGCGTGACAACCGCTGCTCCCAGGTATGAACCGCGCGGGCAGACAGCGGATCATCGGGATGGATTTGCCACAGCTCTGTCATAGACTCGCCGGTGCAAAGCCCGTGTGACAGATTTTCAACATCGCCCAGATCATCGCTGATCACCAAGGCGGTGGTGCCTGAAATCAAGTCGGTTTCGATTTTGCGCGTGGTCTTGCCCGCCCGCAGCACTTTGTTCGCCCAAGGCGTCGCGGCCTCAGGCGCAGGTGGCTCCCATTCATTCTCGCTGCCTTGATGCACGGGCAGATCGAGGCTTCCCGCCGTCACGGTCAGCGTGGCCGCTTCGGGCGAGGGCCACAGGAACGGCCAGTAGGTCGTCGACAGCGCCAAGCGCAGATGATGCCCCGCAGCCAGCCGATACGCCATCTGGTCGATGTTGAACGCCACCGCCACCGCCTGCCCCACGGGCATCGGCACCGGGTCTTCCATGCTGTCGCGGTGGCACAAGTTCAACATGCCATGCGCAATCCGTACCGACGATCCATCCGGCGCCACATCACACAGCCGCGCCACCACAAACCCCAAGGGCTGATCGCTGGACAGCGTCAGGCTCAACCGCGCCGCACCCAACAGATCCAACGACTCGGCCAGCGCCGCGCCATCGAAGCATACCGAGATCGCGTCATCGCTGGCCTGATCGCCCGGCATCTCGGCATTCAGCCCCATCGGAAAGAACTCGCCCGTGTGCATGCCCAACTGCTGCGGCGTGTTCACTTGCAAAGAAAACTCTGGGCCACCCTCTCTGCTCAAATATCCTCGGGTGCTTTGGAGGGCAGACGGCTCTCCAGTGCCAACCCCAAGCACCAATACCTGCCGCGAAACCCGCGGGCTAGGCCAAGCCGCCTCTGCCACCCAATGTCCCGCCCGATGTTTGGCCGACGCATCTGGGGCCTCGGAGTGAATCATATATGCCCGATAAGCCGGATCATGCTCCGCGCCGTTCTCGATGCCCTTCAACCAGCGATCCCACCAGCGCAGGGCCACCTGCAAAAACCCGATCGCAGGCCCCGGCACAGCGGTATGCGGATACTGATGCACCCAAGGCCCGACGATGCCTTGCACGGGCGCTGGCACATTCTCCACCAGATGCGCCACAGTGTTCATGTAATTGTCGGCCCAACCGCCCCAGGACAGTACCGGCACGGTCATGCGGGCATAGTCCTCAGACACCGAGCCGTGCTTCCAGTAGTCATTCTTTTCCTGCATTTCGGCCCAACGCGGTGCCAACCACGGCTCGTTCTCCAGCCGCCTCAACCACTCCGCCCGCCAATCCGCCCGCAACACCGGGTCCGATGGCCTGCTGGAGTAAGACAGCATCACCGCCCCCCAACCAAAATTCTCGCCCAGCAAACAGCCGCCCTTGTAGTGAATATCATCGGCAAATCGGTCAGTCGTCGAGCACACCGACATCACCGCCTTCAGCGCCGGCGGCTGCAAGAACGCGGTCTGCAAGCAGTTAAATCCGCCCCAGCTTTTCCCCATCATGCCCACAGAACCCGAGCACCAATCCTGTGCCGCCAACCACTCGATCACCTCACAGGCATCGGCGAGTTCCTGAATGGTGTATTCATCCGTCATCAAGCCTTCGCTGTCGCCGTTGCCGCGCATATCCACCCGCACGCAGGCATAGCCGTGGCCTGCGACATAGGCGTGCATCATCTCATCGCGCGGCAAAGTGCCATCGCGCTTGCGGTAGGGGATGTATTCCAGCACCGCCGGCACCGGACCTGCGCCCACAGGCCGCCACACCCGCGCCGACAAGCGACAGCCGTCGGAAAGCACGATTCCCATGTCGGGATCATCGGTAATCGCAAAGGGAAAGTCGGTGACAATTTTCATTCGGATCCCTCATGCGCTGCGCGCGTATCAGGCGACGCTAAGGTGTTGAAATCCGTCCTTCAAGCGGCGCTTTAGACCCCGTTTGCGACCTCGCGTCACATTCGCGTCAAATGACCTCTTGCAACGCAAACCCAAGCGCGCCACCACTTTGGCGCAACCCCGAAAACCGCAGAGGATCCGCCATGCCCAGCCGCCCGAATATCCTGATTGTCATGGTGGATCAGCTGACGGGCACGCTGTTTGACGATGGCCCCGCCGCCTTCTTGCACGCCCCGAACCTGCGCCGCCTCGCCGATCATTCGGTGCGCTTCGCCAATGCCTACACCGCCTCGCCGCTCTGCGCCCCGGCCCGTGCAGCCTTCATGTCCGGCGCCTTGCCCCGCCGCACCCGCGTCTACGACAATGCCGCCGAATTTGCGTCCGACATTCCCACCTACGCCCACCATCTGCGCCGTGCGGGCTATTACACCTGCCTGTCAGGCAAGATGCATTTCGTCGGCCCCGACCAGATGCATGGATTCGAAGACCGCTTGACCACCGACATTTACCCCGCCGATTTCGGCTGGACCCCGGATTACCGCAAACCCGGTGAACGCATCGACTGGTGGTATCATAACCTCGGCTCCGTCACCGGCGCGGGTGTGGCGGAAATCACCAACCAACTCGAATATGACGACGATGTCTGCCATCAAGCGGTGCAGAAAATCTACGACCTGTCGCGCGGGCTTGATCCGCGCCCGTGGTGCCTGACCGCCAGCTTCACGCACCCGCATGACCCCTTCGTCGCGCGCAAGAAATACTGGGATCTCTACGAAGGCGCCCCCGAGCTGGAACCACCAGAACCGCTCGCCTATGAAGATATGGACCCGCATTCCCAACGCCTGATGGACGCCTGCGACTGGCGCGGGCTGGAAGTCACCCCCGACCACATCCGCCGAGCCCGCCAAGGCTATTTCGCCAACATCTCCTATGTCGATGCCAAAATCGGTGAGATTTTCGAAGCCTTAGAAGCGACCCGCCAGGAAGCCATCGTGATCTTCGTCTCCGACCACGGCGAAATGCTGGGCCGCAAGGGCCTGTGGTTCAAAATGAACTTCTTTGAAGGCGCGTCCCGCGTCCCGCTGATGATCTCCGCGCCGGGGCTAGAGCCGCAACGCATCGACACCGCCGTCTCGACCATCGACTTGACGCCAACGCTGTGCGATCTGGCAGGCATCTCGATGGCAGAGGTGATGCCGTGGACCGACGGCGAAAGCCTGCTGCCGCTGGCCAAAGGCACGCCACGCATCACCCCCGTCGCGATGGAATACGCCGCCGAAGGCAGCATCACCCCGATGGTCGCGCTGCGGCTTGGCGCATGGAAATACATCCACTGCCCCGCCGACCCCGATCAACTCTACGATCTCGCCTCAGACCCCGAAGAAAACCACAACCTCGCAGCCGACCCCCGCGCCGCCGAAGTCCTCGCCCATTTCCAAACCCTCACCCAAGACCGCTGGGACATCCCCGCCTACGACGCCGAAGTCCGCCAAAGCCAAGCCCGCCGCTGGGTGGTCTATGAAGCCCTGCGCAACGGGGCCTACTACCCTTGGGATCACCAACCCCTGCGCGCCGCGTCCGAGCGTTACATGCGCAACCACATGGATCTGAACGTGCTGGAAGACAACAAACGCTTCCCGCGCGGGGAATAAACAGACGAATTTCAAAGCAAGACGAAATTCGTGGCTGACGGCACGGTCGGATGCCATTCTGACATGACCGCGCGCGCTTCGCTGTAAATACTCCCGCCGGAGGCGTCCAACCTATACGCAAACACCAAGTTTAACACTCATCCCCGGCAGCGCCGCCGAGCGGGGGCTCGATGCCCCCCGAGGCGGGGCCCTCCGTTTAAGGCTCACCGCGCATCGGCCAGTACCCGCTCTGCGCCCTTCCAGCCCATCAGCATCGCAGGCGCGTTGGTGTTGCCTGCGATCAGGTTCGGAAACGCGCTGGCGTCGATCACCCGCAGCCCCTGCATACCATGCACCCGGCACCCGGCATCCACCACCGAATTGGTGGCATCCCGACCCATCCGCGCCGTGCAACTGGGGTGATAAACCGTGCCAGAGCGTTGCCGGAAATCGGCGATCAAATCAGCGTCGCTTTGCACCGCCGGACCAGGCCGCAATTCCTCGGCAATCAGGCCCGCCAGTGCGGGTTGCGCCGCGATATGGCGCAGGTATTTCACCGCCGCCAGCATCTCGGCCACGTCATGCTCGGTTGAAAACGCATTGGCGGTGATCCCCGGATGCGCCAAAGGATCGGGCGTGTTGATGTGGATATGCCCGCGCGAGGTCGGGCGGCAATTGGAAAGCCCGATCGACAGGCCGGGGAATGGATCCGGGGTCAGCAAAGGCCGCTCACCCGCTTTCGGCAGCAGAGTCGAGAACGCCTGCAAATACAGCTGCATATTTGGCCGGTCCAGATCAGCACTGGTTCTGAAGAACCCACCCGCATGGTTGATCGACTTCGCCAACGGGCCGCCCCGTGTCAGGAAATACTGCGCGCCGACGAACAGCTTGCCCCACCACGGCCGCAGCAAATCATTGTAGGTCGCAACCTTCATCCGCCAAGTGTAGTTGATGCCCTGATGATCGCTCAGATGGTCGCCGACATTCGGATTATCCACCAGCACCGGGATATTCAGCCCCGACAGCAGCCCCCCCGGCCCCACCCCCGACAGTTGCAACAGTTGTGGCGAGTTGATCGCCCCGCCCGACAAGATCACTTCCGCATTGCAGCGCAGCTCGCACCGCACGCCCCCCCGCAGATATTCCACGCCCACCGCGCGCTTGCCGTCAAACAGCACCCGCGTCACCTGCGCGTTTGTGATCACCTGCAAGTTCGCCCGCTTCATCGCAGGCCGCAAAAACGCCCGCGCCGCCGAGTTGCGTCGGGCATTCTTGATGGTCATCTGATAGGTACCGGCACCTTCCTGCTCGGCCCCATTGAAATCGCGGTTGTAGGGCAACCCCGCCTGACCGCAGGCTTTGATGTAATCCTCAACCAGCCAATGCAGCCCCTTGCGGTTCTCGGCGACAAACAACGGCCCGCCCTTGCCGCGCCAATCATCCCCGCCCGCCTCGGTATCTTCCATCGCCTTGTAGGCACTCAGGCATTCTTCCCAGCCCCAGCCTGGATTCTCCGCCCCCCATTCGGCGTAATCCGCCTGATGGCCGCGAATATAGACCATCGCGTTGATGCTGGACGACCCGCCCAACAGCTTGCCACGCGGCCAATGATCGCGCTGCCCGTTCAGCCCCGGATCAGGCTCGGTCTGGTACATCCAGTTCACCGCCGGATCGTAAAACAGCTTGCCGTAACCAAGGGGCAACTGCACAAAAAACCGCCGATCCGACCCACCCGCTTCCAGCACCACGACCCGATGCTTGCCAGATTGCGTCAATCGCTCTGCCAGCACCGACCCCGCCGAGCCAGAGCCCACAATGATGTAATCCGCGTCCTGCATATCCGGCTCCCCAGCGTCCCGATGCGACCGGGCTTTGCGTTTGTAACGAGGCAATGACGCCGCCCCTTGCCGAGCCGCGACAAAATATGTCGGTATTGCCAAATGCCGCGCCTCTTGCATCGCAGCCTCCATCCCGGCATATTGGGGCTGCGCAGGACGGCCTGCGGCATCTGCACCGCTTCGGGACGGCCCGGTTTGCTGCAAGAGGGCCCTATGGCTTGGATATATCTGACTGTCGCCGGAATTCTTGAGGTCGTCTGGGCCTATTACATGAAGAAATCCGATGGTTTCACCCAACTGACCCCCAGCCTGATCACCCTTGTGGCGATGGCGGCCAGCTTTGGCCTCTTGGCTCTTGCCATGCGCACCCTGCCTTTGGGCACCGCCTACACGATCTGGACAGGCATCGGCGCAGTTGGCGCCTTCATCCTTGGCATCGTGTTTCTGGGTGAAGCCGCCACACCGATGCGCCTGTTTGCCGCTGCGTTGATCGTCAGCGGCTTGGTGCTGATGAAACTGTCCAGCACACATTAACCGGCGGTTTTTCGCGCCAACTCCGCTATGCTGCAGGCATCGACGGAGGTGTCAAATGCGTGTCATGGTGATCGTCAAATCCACCGCAGACAGCGAAGCAGGTCTGATGCCCACGCCCGAGGCATGGGCGGCGATGGAGGCGTTCAACGCCGAGCTTGACGCTGCAGGCATCACCCGCGCGATGGGTGGGTTGAAGCCATCCAAGCAGGGCAAACGTGTTCGCTTCGATGGCACCGGGCGCACCCTCACCGATGGCCCCTTCGCCGCGACCAATGAGCTGATCGCGGGCTTCTGGATCTGGGAGGTCAAGGATATGGCCGAGGCACTGGATTGGGTGACACGCTGCCCCAATCCGATGCCCGGCCCGTCAGAGATCGAAATCCGCCCGATGTATGGGGATGCGGATTTCGTGGATATGTAGTTACTTACCCTTCCAGACCGGATCACGCTTTTCCGCGAAGGCGCGCGCGCCCTCCAACTGATCCTCGGAGGAATACAGCTTGTCCACCGTCGGCAGCAGTCGCTTCGAAACCCGGTTCAGCGCGTCCTGGAAGCGCATATTCTCGGCCTCGCGCACCACTTCCTTGATCGCGGCATAGACCAGCGGCGGGCCGCTTTCCAACAGCCGCGCCAGATCCCAGGCCTTCGCCAGCAAGTCTTCCGAGCTGGTGATTTCCTTCACGATCCCCCAACGATGCGCCTCCTCGGCATCGAACCAACGCCCGGTCAAAAGCAGATCCATCGCCACATGATAGGGGATGCGCTTGGGCAGTTTGATGCTGGCGGCATCGGCCACGGTGCCCGAACGGATTTCCGGCAAGGCAAAGGTCGCATTGGCCGAGCACAGGATCAGATCGGCGGAAAGCGCCAGTTCCAGCCCGCCACCGCAGCAAATCCCGTTCACCGCCGCGATCACCGGCTTGTTCAGGTTCGGCAATTCCTGCAAGCCGCCAAAGCCGCCGACGCCGTAATCACCATCCACCGCATCGCCATCCGCCGCCGCCTTCAAATCCCAACCTGGGCAGAAGAATTTCTCACCCGCCGCGCGCAGAATACAAACCCGCAGGCTGTCATCATCGCGGAAATCGCGGAACACCAACCCCATCACCCGGCTGGTTTTCAGGCTGATCGCATTGGCTTTCGGGCTGTCCAGCGTGACCTCCAGAATAGCCCCCTCGCGGCGGGTCTTGATCGGGCCTTCGGTTCGCATGTCCATCGCTTATACCTTCCTGATCAGAGCATCGACCGCCACGGCACCAGTTTGGCGCACGAGGATCGGGTTAATCTCAATTTCTTCCAAACGCGCATCTGCCAACATCAGATCGCCCAACCGCACGGCAATCTCGGCCACCGCCTGCATGTCAGCACGGGCGCGCCCGCGATAGCCATCCAGCAGCGGCCACAATCGCAGCCCCCGCATTGCTTCAAGCACTTGCGCTTCGGTCACGGGCAGGATCAGCGTCACGGTATCGGCCAGAACTTCCGCCGTCACACCGCCCATGCCCAGCGTCAAACTCACGCCATAAATCGGATCACGCCGCAGCCCCAGCAGGATTTCCCCCACCGCCCCGGTGACCATTTCTTCGACCAGATAGCCAGTCGCGCCCGGCATCTCGGTCTGCCCGTCAAGGCTGGACAGCCCCAATCGCACCGCACCCGCCTCGGTCTTGTGCGCAAAGCCCAGCCCCTTCAGGGCAAACGGCGCGGTCAACCCCGCCGCCCCGGCAACCACCTCGGCAAACGTCCCCGAAACCGCACGCGGCACCGCAACGCCCGCCTGCGCCAGCACCGCCTTGCCCTCGGCTTCCGACAGCATCCGGCTGTCGCGCGGCGCAATAGCCTGCGCCGGACGCCACCCCGAAACGCCCGGAGCCGCCTGCGCTGCCTTCACTGCGGCCAGTGCTGTCTCCAGCCCCATCAGCGTGACAACGCCCTGATCCATCAGCGCAATCGCCTGCGCCTCATCGAAATTCTCCGGCATCGAGGCCACGGGCAAAGCGATCTTGCCGCTGGTCTTCTGTGCCGAAACGATCGCCTCCAGCGCAGGCTGATAGCCGGCCGGATCGCAGCGGTCGTTGCGCGGCGGGTCAATGATATACAGCCCCGCGTCATAGGCCTCTAGCATAGCGGTGAAGACTTCGGTGGTTTTCGGCCCATCACCCCAGATAAACGTGTGGTAATCCAGCGGGTTGGAAATCGTCGGAATCTCGCCCAGTACATTGAACAGCCGATCATGTGTCGCCTGCGGCACAGGCGGAAAATCAATCCCATAAGGTGCCGCCAAATCCGCCACCAATCCCGCCTCACCGCCCGAGCAAGACAGGCTGCAAATCCGCGCACCAATCTGCGGCCCATGCACATGGAAAATCTTCAGCGTCTCGATCAGCTCCGAAGGCGTATTCACCTCGGCCACGCCGATTTGGCGCAGAAACGCCGAAGACGCCGCCCCTCCGCCCGCTAGGGATGCGGTATGCGAGGCCGCTGCTGTCCGGCTGAGTTCAGTCTTGCCCGACTTGATGCAAACCACGCCCTTGCCCATCGCCCGCGCGCGCTCGGCCAGCGCTGCAAAAGCCACAGCATCGTCGATGCCTTCGATATACATCCCCAAGGCGGTCACACGCGGATCATCCAGCAGCGCCCCGGCCAGATCTGCTAAGCCCACCACCGCCGCATTGCCCAAGCAGGCGACATAAGCCACTGGCAAAGCCCGCTTCTGCATCCCCAGATTGATCACGATGTTGGAGGATTGGCTGACCAAAGCCACGCCCTTGGCGACCGGAATCCCGCCATGCTGATCTGGCCACAAAAGCGCGCCATCGAGGTAATTGATCACCCCATAGCAGTTCGGCCCCAAGATTGGCATCTCGCCCGCCGCTTCGATCAGCTTCGCCTGCAACTCCGGCTCACCCGCCTCAGTCCAGCCGGAAGCAAAGCATATCGCCCCGCCCGCCCCCATCGCCGCCAGCTGTGCCACCACTTCAATCGTGGCAAAGCGATTGACGCCGATGAAAGTGGCATCCGGCGCTGCGGGCAGATCGGCCAATGACGCATAAGCCTTCAAGCCGCCAATCTCAGCCTTGGTCGGATGCACCGGCCAGATGTCGCCCGCAAACCCCATCTTGCGGCACTGCTCGATCACATTCAGCGCCCACCCCGCGCCCAGCACGGCAATGCTGCGGGGTCGCAGCAGGCGATCAAGATTGGTCATTCCCTATCCTTCGGTCTTACCAGCACGGTCGATATGGCCCAGATCCCGCTCTGGCCACACCCGATCGCGCACCATTTGTTTTAACACTTTCACATCCGGGAAACCGCCGCGTTCCTTTCGATCCCAGATCACCTCGCCATCCAAAGTGATCTGAAACAGCCCGCCCGTCGCCGGGATCAGCGTGACCGAGGCGATGTCCTGCCCGAAGGTCGACAGCAATTCCTGCGCCATCCAAGCCGTACGCAGCAGCCAGTTACACTGGGTGCAATAGCTGAGCGTGATCACCGGGCGGGGGGTATCGGTCATGGTTTTGGCCTTTCTTTAGGCGCCATAGGGCCGCAGAAGTTCACGGCTGATGATGTGGCGCTGGATTTCCGAAGTGCCTTCCCAGATACGCTCCACCCGCGCATCGCGCCAGATGCGTTCCAGCGGCAATTCGTCCATCAGCCCCATGCCACCATGAATCTGGATCGCCTCATCGGCAATCATCGCCAGCACTTCGCTGGCTTTCAGCTTGGCCATCGACATGTCTGCCTCGGTCACCGTGCCCTGATCGTATTTCCAGGCCGCTTCCCGCGTCAGCAATTCCGCCGCTTTCAACTCCATCGCCATATCGGCCAGCTTAAAGCTGACGCCTTGGAATTTGCCGATCTGCTGACCAAATTGCTTACGCTCTGCCGCGTAGGAAATCGCATGGCCCAAGGCGCGTTCTGCCCGGCCCAGACAGGTCGAGGCCACTTGCAGCCGGGTAGCGCCAAGCCATTTGCCCGCCACTTCAAAGCCTTTGTGGACTTCACCAAGGATCTGCGACGCTGGCAACCGGCAATCATCAAACTCCAGAATCATATTGTTGTAGCCACGATGGCTGACGTTGCGGTAGCCCTCGCGCACCGTGAAGCCCGGGGTGCCTTTATCGACCAGAAACGCAGTGATCAGCTTTTTCGGCCCGCGCGGGGTGTCTTCTTCCCCGGTCGCCACCCAGACAATCGCGAAATCGGCGACATCGGCGTGGCTGATGAAATGCTTGGTGCCGTTCAGCACATAATCGCCGCCATCCGCCTTCGCGAAGGCCTTCATGCTGCGCAGATCCGAGCCCGACCCCGGCTCTGTCATCGCCTGACAATCATGCTTTTCCGCCCGGATGCACGGGAACAGATACTTCTCGCGCTGCTCTGGTGTGCAGGCCAGAAGGATGTTGGACGGCCGTGCCACACAGTTCCAGTGCAAAGCATAGTTGGCCTTGCCAAGCTCTTTTTCGTACAAAAGCCATGTCAGCGTATCCAGCCCCGCGCCGCCAACATCCTCCGGCATGTTCGCCGCATAAAGCCCTGCTGCCACGGCCTTTTGCGAGATTTCCTTCAGCAATTCATGCCGCAAAACCCCGGTGCGTTCCACTTCGGCCTCATGCGGGAAAAGTTCGTTTTCCACAAAGGCGCGGGTGGTGTCGATAATCATCTGTTGTTCTTCGGACAATCCAAAGTGCATCTTATTTCCTTACGGATCAACGTTATAAGTCATACCATCCACAGCCAGCGCCTGCCCCGAGACCATGCGCGCACCGTCCGAGGCGAGGTAAAGTGCCATATCCGCCACGTCCTCTGGGTCAGACAGCCGCTTCAATGCGGTGCCCGCTGCGTAGCCTTGGCGCACCGCATCCGCAGACATTCCCTTGGCCTCGGCTTCCGCCTCAATCACCCGGTCGATCCGGGGGCCACTGACAGAACCGGGGCAAATCGCATTGGCGCGGATGCCATAGGGGCCAAGCTCCATCGCCACGGTTTTCATCAACCCGATCACACCCCATTTCGCAGCCACATAGGGCGCGCGAAACGGCGTGCCATAGAGGCCCGAAGTAGAGGAGGTGAAGATCATCACCCCCGCCCGCGCCGGTTTCATCAGCCGCGCCGCGTATTTCGCCGCCAGCATCGCGCCATCCAGATTGACGGCAAGGCACTGATGCCATGCCTCCAGCGGCATATCCTCGATCCCCGCCGTCGGCCCCTTGATGCCGGCATTGGCGCAAAGCACGTCCAAACCGCCCCAAGCGTCAGTGATCTCGGCAAACAGCGCCTGCATGCCCGGCTCAAGGCTGGCATCGCAGACCGAGCCGCGCATACCCGGCGGCAAGGCCGCGACCATAGCCGCATCCACATCCGTCACCCAGACGCGATAGCCCGCCCCGGCGAAGGCTTGCGCCATCACCAGACCAATGCCATTCGCGCCTGCGGTGATCAGAACGCGCTTCACTTCTTCTGTCCAACAGCGCGGCCCGCGCCTTCCGGCAGCGGCAGCCCCGCTTGCGCATCGGCAATCGCGCGCAGCTTGGCCCAAACCTCAGCCGAGGCTGGCGCAGACTTGCCCGAAGTCATGTTCACATGCAGGCAAAGCTGCTCAATCGTGGCGACACAGTCATCGCCGCGCATGATCCGCACGAAAGACCGGAAACGTTTTTCATCGGCAGAGATGATCTGTAGCGTCCCGGTCAGCCTGTCGCCCAGCTTTGCTTCCCCCAGATGCCGGATATGGGTTTCCGCCGAGTAGAACGAATTGCCCGCAGCCACATAGTCCATCCCCGCGCCGATCAGCCGCAGGAAGGCATCAACGGTTTCCGAGTTGGCGGAATAATAGCGGCTTTCGGTCATATGACCGTTGTAGTCGATCCACCCCGGCAGCACCTGCATTTGCGCCATCACCAACGGCGCATTCTTCGGCGCAGAGTCGATTTCCGCATGGAACGCCACCGCGCGCGCTTCGTCATGCTCGCGCAAAACCTTACCCGCGCCCCAGTTGCGATCCTTCAAGGCGCGCAGGAAACCGATCAGGTTGCTGTCGCGAATACGCTCCAACTCGCGGATCGAATGCATCCCCGATTGCGCATCCGACTGCCCCGCGATCAGATCGACCAGCTCGTCATTGAACTCTGGCACGTCGGTCAGCTTGGTCCAAGGGGCGGTCAGATACGGCCCGAACTGCGCCATGAAATGCTTCATGCCCGCCTCGCCGCCCGCGACGCGATAGGTTTCAAACAGCCCCATCTGACCCCAGCGCAGACCAAAGCCCATGCGGATAGACTCGTCGATTTCTTCCGTCGTCGCCACCCCATCCTTCACCAGCCACAATGCCTCGCGCCAAACCGCTTCAAGGAAACGGTCGGCGATATGGGCGTCGATTTCCTTTTTGATATGCAGGGGGAACATGCCGATCTCTTTCAGGATCAGCTTGGCATTTTCGATCACCGCCGGATCAGATTTCGGCGACGGCACCACTTCTGCCAGCGGCAGAAGGTAGACCGGGTTGAACGGATGGGCGACAAAAATGGTCCCCGGATTGGCGGCATTTTCCTGCAACTCAGACGGTTTGAAGCCAGAGGTTGATGACCCGATCGGCGTGCCCAATTCCGCCGATTGTTGGATCTGTGCAAACACCCGATGCTTCAGATCCAACCGCTCTGACACCGATTCCTGAATGTAATGCGCGCCTTCCACGGCTTCGGTGATGGTCTGCGCGAAGGAGAGCTTACCCTCGGCCGGCATCGGAATATCACTCAGCGCCGGCAGCGACGCCCGCGCATTCGCCATCACTTCGCTGATCTTGCGCTCTGCCTGCGGATCGGGATCGAACACCGACACATTCCAGCCGTTGAGCAAGAACCGAGCCGCCCATCCGCCGCCAATAACCCCACCACCAATGATCGCTGCTTTTTTCGTCATGTTTTACTCCTCGGTATGCGAGCGACCCGCCGCAGAAATATCTAGGTATTCATCGGGATCCGGCTCCCACGCAATGGAACCCGCTGCACATGTGTTGGTCGTGGGCAAACAAGTCGATTCGCAGTCTGCCACTTCGATGCAAGGCTTACCGCCATCGGCAGTCCGCTTTTCACAAATTGGCCGACCCCGTTCCAGTGCAATGCGACTGTCTTCGAAATGCACAACTGGCTCACGGCCCGACGCGCGACACTCAGCCACTGCATGTTCCAATTCAGCGTCGGTCAAAAAGGCTAAGTCTGACGTCACGCTTGCTTCAGGTTTACATGCAGCAAGCACCAAGACAAATGAGAACAGAACGGCCTTCATCTCGGCAACGGCGCGCGCTTCTCCAGCTTCAGCTTCGCGCGCACCTCGGCAGGCGTAATCACTCGCGCGCCGAGGTTCGAGATGATCGTCACCGCCCGCTCGACCAGTTGTGCGTTGGTGGCCAGCACGCCCTTATCCAGCCACAGGTTATCCTCCAAACCGACCCGCACATTGCCGCCTGCCAACACCGAGGCCGCGACATAGGGCATCTGGTTACGGCCAATCGCAAAGGCGCTCCAATGCCAATCGGCGGGCACATTGTTGACCATGGCAAGGAAGGTGTTCAGATCATCCGGCGCGCCCCACGGCACGCCCATGCAGAGCTGCACCAAGGTCGGCGCCGGGATCACGCCTTCGCGCGCGAGTTCCTTGGCCAGCCACAGATGTCCGGTGTCAAACGCCTCAATCTCAATCCGCACCCCCGCCGCCGTCATCCGCTTGGCCATATCCCGCAGCATGCCGGGGGTGTTGACCATTACATAATCGGCCTCGTTGAAGTTCATCGTGCCACAGTCGAGCGTGCAAATCTCGGGCCGACATTCCACCACATGCGCCACCCGCGCCGTCGCCCCGATCATGTCAGAATGGCCCGCCATCTGGCCCATGTTCTCGGTGCCATCAAACAGCAAATCACCACCCATCCCCGCCGTCAGGTTCAGCACCACATCGGTGCCACTGTCCCTGATCCGCTCGGTCACTTCGCGGTACAAAGCCAAATCGCGCGAAGGCTTGCCGGTTTCCGGGTCACGCACATGGCAATGCACCACCGCCGCCCCGGCCTTCGCCGCGTCAATCGCCGATTTCGCGATCTGCTCAGGCGAGCGCGGCACATGCGGGCTGCGATCCTGCGTGCCGCCCGATCCGGTGACAGCAGCGGTGATGAAAACTTCGCGGTTCATGGCCAAGGGCATGGGAATCCTCCAATTCGGTTGCCCACACCATAACCAGCTTGCAACGCCACGCTTGACGAATTACGCAATAAACATGGCAAAATCCGCAAAAATCGACACATCCATCTTCGCGCCCCGCCCCGAGCCGCTCACCTTGGCGCTGCTGGTGCTGCCGCAATCCTCCATCCTCGAAGTCGCCTCCACTCTGGACCCGCTGCGCTCTGCCAACCGCCACCTCGGCCATGAGGCCTACCGCTGGCGCGTGGTCTCGCCCGATGGCCGAGCCGTCCCGCTGACCTGCGGCATTGAGTTGCCCTCCAATGGCCCGCTGACAGCCGCCGACGGGGCCGATGCCCTCATCGTCATCGCGGGCTTCCAACAATCCCACTCCGCGACGCAGCCCCTCATCCGTGACCTCGCCCGCAGCGCCCCCCGCTTTGCCGCCATCGGTGGCATCGACGCAGGCGCTTGGGTGCTCGCCCGCGCAGGGTTGCTGAACGGCTACAAAGCCACCGTGCATTGGGAGGATCTGGAGGATTTCGCCGCCACCCATCCGCAGATCGACACAGCCCCCGACCGCTTTGTGATCGACCGCAACCGTTTCACCGCTGGCGGTGCCGCCCCCGCTTGCGATCTGATGCTGCATCTGATCCGCGCCCGCCACGGTCCCGCCTTGGCCTTGCAAGTCGCGGCCAGCTTCATCACCACCGCCCGCGACGGGTCAGAGCCGCAAATGACCCGCACCCAACCTGATCCTCGTCTCGACCCCCGTGTATCTGCCGCCATCGCCCGGATGGAAGCCACACTTGATGCCCCCGAAACCACAGCGGAACTGGCCAGCGCCATCGGGCTCTCGCCGCGCCGCCTGGAGCAGATCTTTCATGAAAACCTAGGCTTACCCCCCGCGACCTATGCGCTTGGGCTGCGTCTGGCTGCGGCGCGCCGGATGATCACCGACACCCGCCACCCGCTTGCAGAAGTCGCATTGCGCTGCGGATTTTCCTCGGCCTCCAGCCTCAGCCGCGCCTTTCGGGCACAGTTCGGCGCGGCCCCCAGCAGCCTGCGACGCTGATCAGGCCTGATCGCTCGGCGTGTCAGCCCCGTCGCCTTGGCGCGCCACGTCCTTCAGGGGGGAAAGAATGCGCAACGCCAGATAGGTCACTGCACTCAGGATCACCGCCACGTCCAGCAGACCATAGCCCACTGCGGTGCCCAAAGCCCCAGTCCCCCACAGGCTCGCCGCCGTCGCTGTTCCCCGCGCCTGCGCCCCTTGCTTCAGGATCGCACCGCCGCCGATAAACCCAACGCCGGTGATCAACCCCTCCAACACCTTGGACTGTTCTGGAGAGTCCGCCCCCAACACGCCAATCGCGATGATCGCAAAACCGCAGGCCGCCATCGCCACCAAGGGAAAGGTGCGAATCCCGGCGCTACGTTCTTCCTTCTCGCGATTCCAGCCAATCGGCAGCGCCAACAGATACGCCAAACCCAGCTTGATCAAATGCGACAAGGTTTCTTGCGCATCAAAATCCAGATCGAAATAAGCCATCATCAAAGCATCACTCCTGAAAACATCAGGCGATAACGCGACAAATCCGGCTTTGGTTCCTACGCCACCTCGACCAATCCCCGGCCTTTCAGCAAAGGTTCTACCCCCGGCATCCGACCTCGGAACTTGGTATACAAGACGTCCGGCTCCTCCGACCCACCCGCCGAGAGAATAAACTGCTCCAACCGCGCGGCGGTCGCGGGATCAAACGCATCCCCCGCCTCTTCAAAGGCCGCAAAGGCATCGGCGTCCATCACCTCGGACCACATATAGCTGTAATAGCCACTGGAATAGCCGTCACCCGAGAACACATGCGCGAAATGCGGCGTCGCGTGCCGCATCCGAATGGCGCGCGGCATCCCCAAAGCTTCCAACACCTCTGCCTGCTTCTGCATCGGATCGGCGGGTGCCGCCCCCTCATGGAACGCCAGATCCACCATCGCGGAAGAGATAAATTCCACCGTCGAAAAGCCCTGATCGTAAGTCCCCGCGTCCAACAGCCGCTTGATCAGATCGCCGGGCATCGCCTCGCCGGTCTGCCAATGCCGCGCGTGCTTCTCCAGCACTTCGGGCACTTCCATCCAATGCTCGTATAGCTGGCTCGGCAATTCGACAAAATCACGCGCCACCGATGTGCCGCTGATGAACCCATAGGTCACATTCGACAGCATCTGATGCAGCGCATGGCCAAACTCATGGAACAGCGTCCGCGCATCATCATACGACAGCAGGCTCGGCGCGCCCTTGGCAAAGTTGCAGACATTCACCACCACCGGCCGCTGATCGCCACCCAATTTGCGCTGAGCCCGCATCGCCGAACACCACGCCCCCGAGCGTTTCGATCCGCGCGCAAAGTAATCGCCGATAAACACCGCGATATGTGCGCCGTCGCGCGTCACTTCCCAAGCCATTGCATCGGCATGATAAAGCGGGATGTCCAAGCGGCGGAACTCCAGCCCGAACAGCTGATTGGCGCAATCAAACTGCGCTGCCAGCATCGCCTCCAGCCCCAGATAGGGTTTCAATACCGCCTCATCCAGATCATGCTCGGCCACCCGTCGCTTCTCGGAATAGTACCGCCAATCCCAAGGCTCCAACGGTCCGGCAATGCCGTCCGCATGCAACCGCGCCTCCAAAAGGCCTGCGTCCTCCAATGCCTTGGCCTTCGCAGGCGCCCACACCCGCATCAGCAAATCCCGCACAGCGGCCGGGGTTTTCGCCATTTCCGGCTCCAGCTTGTAATCGGCGAAACTGGCATAGCCCAGCAAAGCCGCCCGCTCTGCCCGCAGTGCCAAAATCTCCGCCGCCACCGCGCGATTGTCGGTCACCCCGCCATTCGCCCCACGCAAACCCCAGGCCTCATAGGCCTTCTGCCGCAATCCACGCCGGGGAGAAAACTGCAAAAACGGCACGATCAGCGAGCGCGACAACGTCACCACCGGCCCCGCCACGCCCTTTTCAACCCCCGCCGCCCGCGCCGAGGCCACCACGAACTCCGGCAGCCCCTCCAGATCGTCCTCCGACAATTCCATGAACCACGCCCGCTCATCCGCCAGCAGGTTCTGGCTGAACGTCGTCCCCAAAACCGCCAACCGCGATTTCACCGCCGTCAACCGCGCCGCTTGATCGCCCTGCAACAGTGCCCCCGAGCGCACAAACATCTGCCGATACAAAGTCAAAACCCGCAACTGCTCCGGCGTCAGGCCCAAGCCCTCCCGCCGCTGCCACAGATCCTCGATCCGGCCAAACAACGCGGCGTTGTTGGTCACTTCCGAGGCAAAAGCCGACATCTTTGGCGCCAGATCCATCTGCAACGCCTCGCGCGCGGGCGTGCTATCCGCCCCGGCAAGGTTGTAAAACACCCCGCCCACCCGATCCAAAGCGCCTTCCGCCAGTTCCATCGCCTCGATGGTATTGGCAAACGTCACCTCAGCCTGTTCAGTGATCGCCGCGATATTCGCCCGCGCCTCGACCAAAGCGGCCTCAAACGCCGGGGCAAAATCAGCGTCCGAAATCGCCGCAAACGGCGGCAGCCCAAATTCCCCGTCCCAAGCGCTCAGCAAAGCATTCATCGCAAATCTCCTTTGCGCCAAAGCTATGCACCCTACCGCACAAGGTCCACCCTAGCCGTTGCTCTTTTTGAAATACTCCCCGCGGAGCGTCCGCCGCAGGTGTCAAACGCCCCGGCTCACTGTCGACACCACCGGCGCACAAAGCACCCACCGCGCGCAAGCGCTCAAGGGTCTTGCGCGGCACGCGCGCAATCAGATCACGCCCCCTACCGCTGATCCCGCGCTTTAAACCGCGCCTCAATCCGCCGCAGCACCAGCGACAATCCCACCGTCATCGTCAGATACAGCAGCGCTACCAGATTATAGGTTTCAAAATAGCGAAAATTCCCCGCCGCCGTGACCTTGCCAAGCTGGGTGATATCGGCAACCCCCAGCACCGAGACTAAGGACGAATCCTTCACCATCGCCACAAAATCATTGCCAAGCGGCGGCAGGATCATCCGAAACGCCTGCGGAAACACCACATGGCGAAACCGTTGCCAGCCCGACAGGCCCAAAGCCTGCGCCGCCTCGATCTGGCCCTTGTCAACCGCCTGCAATCCCGCCCGGAACACCTCTGCCAGAAACGCCGAATAGGCCAACGTCAGCGCGATAATCGCCCGCCACAACAGCGGGAAATCCCGCGTCTTCACCGGCTCCAGCCCCAGATGCGCCATCAGCCAGTTCCAACCATAAATCGCCGCCGGTGCCGCCACAAATGCCACATAGAGCAGCAACACCATGATCGGCACCCCGCGCACCACTTCGATGTAAAACCGCGCCACCTGCCGGATCGCGCGAAATCGCGACAGCCCCGCCAGCGCCAACAACAGCCCCAAAACGCAGGCCATCGCGTAAGCCACCACGGTCACAAAAATCGTCAACCAAATTCCCTTGGCCAACAACCGCATCGCCGAGGAATAGACCTCGCTCGCCCAAACTTGGTAAAACAGCACAGCACCGATGCCGCCAAGCGCCACCAGCCACCACGGAAAATCCTGATCTTTCAATGCTTTCATCGGAACTGGCCCCGACGCACGACAGGGCCGCTGATCTTACTCAGCCTTATAGTCCAGGAACCATTTCTTGTTCAGCGCATCAAAGGTGCCATCTGCTTTCAGCGCCGCAATCCCCGCATTCATGCTGGCCGCTAGATCCGAGCCCTTGGGGAAAATGAACCCGAAATCTTCCGATCCAAGCGGTTCACCGACCATTTTCAACCCACCAGCCGAAGCATCCACATAGCCCTTGCCCGCCGTCATATCAGTCAGAACCGTATCGACATCGCCCGCCTTCAACGCCTCAACACTGGCACCAAAGGTCTCAAACAGCTTGATCCGTGGGTTAGCCTCATCGCCATCCAGCACCGAATACACTGCCGTATAGAAAGGCGTCGTCCCCGCTTGCGCGCCCACCAGCAGATCTGTATTGGCGGCAAACGTCGCGGCATCGCTGAACCGCGCCTCATCGCCGCGCACCAGCATCATGCTTTCCGAGCGCATATAGGCGTCTGAGAAATCGACCTTCTCTTTGCGATCATCCTTAATGGTGATCCCGGTCATCCCCATGTCAAACTGCCCCTCCGACACCGCCGGAATCATCGCGTCCCACGAGATGTTCTCGTATTTCACCGTGAAATTCAGCCGCTTGGCAAGCTCCGCCACCGCGTCATATTCCCAGCCAACCGCCGCGCCCGATTTGTCCACAAACTGCAACGGCGGATAGGCATTCTCGGTCACAATGGTGATCTCTTTGCCAGCCAGATCAGGCAAATCACCCGCAAAAGCCGCAGAAACGCTCAGACCAAGGCCCAAAAGGGCGGCAGCAATCTTCATATGTGAACTCCCTGTCACAGAGTGGATGCGGGAGTATGGCCGCGATTGGGGCTCGGGGGCAAGGGGGCCACAACGCGCAAATATCGCATGGTTTCTGCTCCGGATGATCGGCTTCTCATGCGGGGCAAGCCCCAACAGAGTATGGCGCAAGGCGCGGGAATGAAGCCCAGCCGTCCCGGCGCCTACGAAAACCACACGGGCCCAAGAGATGAGGATCACCCCAGTTAGTGCGACCGCCAGAGAGATTGTTCGCATCACCGTCATTTCAGCCCACGCGCCCAATGATCCTGTTGTCCTTCACAACTAGACTCAATGCGTGAACAAATCATAAACAAACGTCAAGATTCACTGTGCAGCCCCACGCGCATATTGCCTACCGCCCCGCAACCCGCGATAGACACAGAAAAACCGCAGCGCAGCGCAAGCAACCGCCAGATTACTAGTGCATGTTCAATGCCTTACGCCACACACTGCGCAATCCGCCCGCCGCTTCACCCCAATCATCCGCGTCTCACCATAAAGCGCGTCGTGGATCAGCAACCGCCCCCGCAATGGCTCGCCCGCCCCGGTGATCAGCTTCACCGCCTCCATCGCCATCATCGAGCCGATCACTCCCGGCAACGGCGCAGCCACCCCCGCCTCGGCACAGGTCGGCACCATACCCGGCGCAGGCCGCACCGGGAAAACGCATTCGTAACAAGGGCCTGCCGTGGTAGGATCATAGACCGAAAGCTGCCCCTCCCACTGCGTCATCGCCCCGGCGACCAAAGGCTTGCCCGCTGCCACACACAGCCGATTAACCAAATACCGCGTATCGAAATTGTCCGAGCCATCAAGCACCAGATCATATTCCGCCACCAAACTGCCCGAAGCCACATCCAGCCGCCGCTTGTAGGGTTTCACCACGATGTAAGGGTTCAGCGCCCGCATCGCGATTTCGGCCGACTGCACCTTATCCATGCCAATCCGTTGATCCGTATGAATAATCTGGCGCTGCAAATTGCTGGGATCAACCGTGTCATCGTCGATCACCCCAATCACACCCACACCCGCCGCCGCGAGATACAGCAGAACCGGCGCGCCCAAGCCCCCCGCCCCCACCACCAAAACGCGCGCTTCCTTCAACCGCCGCTGCCCCGGCCCGCCAATCTCGCGCAGCAGGATATGCCGCGCATAGCGCTCAACCTCGGCACTGGAAAACGCACGCGTCGCAACCACCGGATCTGCAAATTTCGCTCTTTTTTTCAAACCCTTAAGCAGAACCCGATAGCCCAACACCGCGCCAAACCCCAAGGCTACTGCCAGCCAGATCCGCGCATCCCCCCCCGTCATCTCTCGCAAAGGATGCCCCACAGGCAGCAGCACGTTCAGCAAAACCACCGCCAGCCACAGCGTCGCAATCGCCCCCCACCGCAGCCGCTTCGGGGTGCGCAGAACCCAACCCAAAAGCCAAAGCGCAACCGCAAGGCCAATCACCAGCATCAGAGCACGCCCGTCGAGCCGAACCCGCCCGCCCCTCGCGCGGTTTCATCCAAGCTATCAACCACTTGAAATGCCGCCTGCACCACCGGTGCCACCACGCATTGTGCAATCCGGTCGCCATGCCGCACAGTGTAAGGCTCGGCCCCAAGGTTCACCAAAGCTACCCCCAGCGGCCCGCGATAATCGCTGTCAATCGTCCCCGGCGTGTTCGGCACCGTGATGCCAAATTTCACAGCCAGCCCAGACCGGGGCCGGATCTGCATTTCATATCCCGTTGAAATAGCAACGCGAATCCCCGTCGGCACCACAACGCGGCCCATCGGCGCAATCACAATCCCCGCCGCCCGATCCGCCGCCAAAAGATTGGCGCAAATATCCGCGCCCGCCGCCCCTGCCGTCTGATACACCGGCAAAGCCACCGACCGGTCCGCCCAATCTTCCCACATCACCTGCACAAGCGTCATGGTCATCCTCTGTGTAAAAATATCCCCGCCGGAGGTATCCGACATATAAGCCAACGCAACGGACCAGACACTATCGCACGGAATTTTCCGCAAAATTCCGGCTTCACCCCAGCAGCGCCGCCGCGATCCGATCCGCCAAAGCCCGCGCCACCGCATCCTTGCCCATCCGCGGCCAGACCTCGGCCCCTGCATCAGAAATCAACGTCACCGCGTTCTCGGTCCCGCCCATGATCCCGGTGGCAGGGGAGACATCATTCGCCACGATCCAGTCGCAGCCCTTGCGCAGCCTTTTCGCCGCCGCATACTCCGCGACGCGGTCGGTCTCAGCCGCAAACCCCACCACCAACCGGGGCCGCTGCATCCCCTTGGAAACACGCGCCAAAATATCCGGGTTCTCGGCAAACTCCAAGCTTGGTGCCTGCCCCGAGCCATCCTTCTTCATCTTCGACCCACTGGCATTGGCCACCCGCCAATCCGCCACCGCCGCTGCCATCACTGCCGCATCAGCGGGCAAGGCGGCCTCAACCGCCGCAAGCATTTCAGCCGCCGTTTCGACACGCACCACCGTCACACCCTCAGGCGCAGGCACCAAGGCAGGCCCGGTCACAAACGTCACCTTTGCCCCCAGATCTCGCAATGCCACCGCAATCGCCGTGCCCTGCGCGCCCGATGACCGATTGGCAATGTAGCGTACCGGATCAATGGGTTCGTGTGTAGGCCCCGATGTCACCAGCACATGCTTGCCCGCCAACGGCCGTTCCGACAGCGCGCCCGAAATCGCCGCCATAATCTCCTCAGGTTCCGCCATCCGCCCCGGCCCGAACTCGCCGCAAGCCATCTCGCCCGCGTTCGGCCCGACAAACAACACGCCATCCGCCCGCGCCTGTGCCAGATTGCGCTGCGTCGCCGGGTGCTGCCACATCCGCACATTCATTGCGGGCGCGACCAGCACCCGCGTATCTGTCGCCAATAACAGCGTCGAGGCCAGATCATCCGCCCGCCCCTGCACCATCTTCGCGAGCAAATCCGCCGTCCCCGGCGCCACCACGATCAGATCGGCCACCCGTGATAGCTGAATATGCCCCATCTCGGCTTCATCGGTCAGATCGAACAGGGCTGAATACACCTTCTCGCCCGCCAAGGCACTGACCGACAGCGGCGTGACAAATTCCGCCCCGGAACGAGTCAAAACTGGCGTCACCGCCGCCCCCGCGCCTTTCAAAAGCCGGATCAACGCCAAAGACTTATACGCCGCGATGCCGCCACCAATGATCAGCAAAATCCGCTTGTTCGCCAGCATCGCACACTCCCAAAGCCTCCCATAGATGTAGGCGGCACCGGAGCCAAACTCAACGTCCTAAAGCGCCAAGCGCTACAGCAATGCCAGCACTTCCGGCGATTGCGCTTCCAGCGCACGGCGCAGCTTGCCATAGGCCGCCGCCTCCAACTGCCGGATGCGTTCCTTCGACAGACCCAATTCCACCCCCAAAGACTCCAGCGTCCTTGGCTCATCGCGCAGCCGACGTTCGGCCACGATATGACGCTCGCGCGCACTCAATCCCCGCAACGCCGCCACCAACCAGCCCCTCAACCGCTCGGTATCATGCGATAATTCCACCCGCTCGGCCGCCTGCGGGCCGTCATCCTCCAGCGCATCAATCCATTCGCGGCCATCCTCATCCGCCGCCTGCGTCGCGTTCAAAGACGCGTCCGAGCCCGCCAGCCGCCCCTCCATCATCTCGACTTCCGCCACCCGCACACCAATTTCCTGCGCGACCTTCTCGCGCAACTGGTGCTGATCCAGCACCAGGCCTTCCGCAGCGGCCTCGCGCTCCAGCTTGGCCTGCACCCGCTTCATATTAAAAAACAACGACTTCTGCGCCGAGGTGCTGCCTGTCCGCACCATCGACCAATTCCGCATCACATAATCCTGAATGCTGGCCTTGATCCACCACACCGCATAGGTCGAAAACCGCACACCGCGATCCGGGTCAAACTTTTCCGCCGCTTTCATCAGCCCCAGCGAGGCTTCCTGAATCAGATCATTCATCGGCGCGCCATAGCGGCGAAACTTCGAGGCCATCGAAATCGCCAGCCGCATATAAGCGGTGATCAACCGATGCAGCGCCGCCTCATCGCGCTGATCGCGCCACGCATAGGCCAAGCGCAACTCAGTCTCAGCATCCAGCAACTCGGCCGCGCGCGCCTGCCGCGACAAAACCTGCTGATAGGGTGCGTCAAGTGCCATCTGATCCCCCAATGCCCCGCACATTTGCGGCTGACAGAAAGCATACGCAGCCCAAGCCTATTTGGATCCCTCGTAGCTGCCTACAAAGGTGAATTATCTTCATCCATCACTTCCCGTGATGAACCTGCGCACAAAACACCACTTTCCATCGCGCCCCCGCATCGCCTAGCCTGCGCCGACCCAAAGAACCGGAGCCTGCAATGACCTATGACCTCGTGATCGGTGACCGCGCTTATTCCAGTTGGAGCCTGCGCGGCTGGCTGCTGTTCGATGCCTTCGACATCCCCGTCAAACTGCATACTGCCCGGCTCTATACCGATGAACTTCCCAATCTTCTGAAAGACTTCTACCCTTCTAAAACCGCCCCGACCATGCGCACGCCAGACGGTGTGGTGGTGCCGGAAACCATCGCCATCGCCGAAGAACTCGCCTCACGCCACCCCGAGGCTGGCCTCTGGCCCAGCGATCCGAAGGTCCGCGCCATCGCCCGCGTTCTCGCCGCCGAAATGCACGCAGGCTTTGCAGCCCTACGCGAGTATTGCCCGATGAACCTGCGCGTCAGCTACACCGATTGTGCGCCACCAGCGGCGGTGCTGGCCGATCTGAAACGTCTGGAAACCATCTGGGCTTGGGCGCAAAAGGAAACCGGATCAAGCCCTTGGCTCTGCGGCAGCTATTCCGCCGCCGATGCCTTCTTCGCCCCCGTCGCCGCCCGCGTCGCCAGCTATAACCTGCCGCTTGCCCCTGCCGCTGCGGCCTATGTCCAAGCCCATCTCGCTCACCCGTCCTTCCGCCGCTGGCGCGCGATGGGGATGATCGACGGCGCCGACCAGGATTTCTACCGCCGCCCCTATCCCCGCCGCCCGTGGCCCGGCCCGGTTCCCCTCGCCGCCCGCCCGGTCGACGGCTTCACATCGGAGAACGCCGCCTGCCCCTATTCCGGCAAACCCGTCACCCATGTGCTTGAAATCGCTGGCCGCCGCATCGGTTTCTGCAATGCTTTCTGCCGCGATAAAACCGTGGCCGATCCCGACGCATGGCCGAAATTCATGGCGATTTATCAGCCCTGAAGCCCGATCTTTACCATTCGTAAACCATTGCCCCCTACCCGTTAACGAAGATGAACGGGGAGGGGCGCAATGGTCGCACGGGCCTACACAGTCGCCTTTGAGGGCGTAGAGGCCCGCATCGTCGAGGTGCAATGCGCCATCGCCCCCGGCATGCCGTATTTCGGCGTCGTCGGCCTGCCCGACAAAGCCGTGTCCGAAGCCAAAGAACGCGTGCGCGCCGCAATGGCCGCGATGTCGATCGCGCTGCCGTCCAAGCGGATCATGGTGAACCTCTCCCCCGCCGACCTGCCAAAAGAAGGCTCGCATTTCGACCTGCCGATTGCCTTGGCGCTGCTCGCCGCGCTGGAAATCATCCCGAAAGACGCGGTTGAGGCCACCGTCGCCTTGGGCGAGCTTTCCCTTGATGGCCGCCTGATCCCGGTCTTGGGCGCACTCCCCGCCGCCATGACCGCCGCCGAAAATGACTGCGTGCTACTTTGCCCGAAGGCTTGCGGAGCCGAAGCCGCTTGGGTAGGCGCCACCCAAGTCCTCGCCGCCGCCACCCTCAACGATGTGGTGCGCCACTACACCGGCCAAATCCCGATCACCCCGGCAGAGGCAGGCGAGGTCGCACCCGCCGCCACAGGCCGCGATTTCCGCGATGTCAAAGGCCAAGAACGCGCCAAACGCGCGCTGGAAATCGCCGCCTCTGGCCGTCACCATGCCCTGATGGTGGGAACCCCCGGTTCAGGAAAATCCATGCTCGCCGCCCGCCTGCCCGGGATATTGCCGCCGCTTTCGGCCCAAGAAGCCCTTGAAACCTCCATGATTCACTCCCTCGCAGGGTTACTCTCCGAAGGCGGCATCTCTCGCGCCCGACCGTTCCGCGAACCGCACCACACCGCCTCAATGGCCGCCATCGTGGGCGGCGGCAAGGGTGCCAAACCCGGCGAAATTTCCCTCGCCCACAACGGCGTTTTGTTCATGGACGAATTCCCCGAGTTCCCCCGCGCCGTGCTGGAAACCCTGCGCCAGCCGATTGAGACCGGCGAGATCATGGTCGCCCGCGCCAACGCCCATATCCGCTATCCCTGCCGCTTTCTGCTGATTGCTGCCGCAAACCCCTGCAAATGCGGCTATATGTCAGACCCCGCCCGCGCCTGCGCCAAAGTGCCGATCTGTGGTGAAGATTATTTGGGCCGCATCTCTGGCCCGCTGATGGACCGCTTCGATCTGCGCGTCGAAGTTCCTCCGGTGGCCTATACCGACCTCGACTTGCCGTCCTCGGGCGACAGTTCCGCCACCGTCGCCGCCCGCGTGCAAGCCGCCCGCGCGTTGCAAAGCAAGCGTTTCCAAGGCCATGCAAACACCCGCGTCAACGCTGATATGGAAGGCAGCCTGCTGGAGCAGGTGGCCGCCCCCGATCCCGAAGGCCGTGCCCTGCTGGCCAAAGTCGCCGAACGCTTCGGTCTGTCGGCGCGCGGCTACCACCGCGTGCTGCGCGTCGCCCGCACCATCGCCGACCTTGACGGCTCGGCACAGGTGCGCCTGCCCCATATCGCCGAAGCGGTCAGCTACCGCCTTGCGGTGGGATCAAAAAACTAACCCCGCCCCAAACTAGGCCCGCTTGGCCTCAATCACCTGCCAAATCCGCTCGGCGGTGTTGGTGCCGTCAAAGCGCTCCAACTCCTGAATGCCGGTGGGTGAGGTCACATTGATCTCGGTCAGATAATCGCCAATCACGTCGATGCCGACAAAAATCTGCCCGTGTTCGCGCAAGACCGGCCCAATCGCTGCACAAATCTCCAGATCGCGTGGCGTCAGCCCAATCTTCTCTGGCCGCCCCCCCGCGTGCATGTTGGACCGGGTTTCCCCCGCCTGCGGCACCCGGTTGATCGCACCCACAGGTTCGCCATCGACCAGAATCACCCGTTTGTCACCCTTCGAGACATCCGGCAAAAATTTCTGCACGATCAACGGCTCGCGGTTCATCCCGGTGAACATCTCATAAAGCGACGCCAGATTGCGGTCATTCGGGTCCAACCGGAACACCCCCGCACCGCCATTGCCGTAAAGCGGCTTCAGAATAATGTCGCCATGCCGCGCCTTGAACTCGCGAATCGTCTGCAAATCCCGCGCAATCGCCGTCGGCGGCGTCAGTTCAGGAAACCGCAGGACCAGCAGCTTCTCGGGATAATTCCGCACCCAGAACGGATCATTCACCACCAAAGTCTTCGGGTGGATCATGTCCAGCAAATGCGTCGTGGTGATATAGCCCATGTCAAACGGCGGATCCTGCCGCAGCCAGACCACGTCAAACTCGCTCAGATCCACCTCGGTCTCTGGCCCGTAGCTGACATGATTGCCAACTTCCCGCCGCAAGGTGATCGGAAACCCCCGCGCCATCACCCGGCCTTCGACAAAGGCCAACTTATCCGCCGTATAGAAAAACAACGAATGCCCCCGCGCCTGCGCCTCAAGCGCGATGCGGAATGTGCTGTCTGCGTTGATATTGACCGACCCGATCGGGTCCATCTGTAGCGCGACTTTAAGCGGCATGAGACTCTCCAGACTTCATTGCCCACTTGATGCCGCAAGCCCCGCCCGGATGCAATCAGGCGGCGTAAGCGTTTTCCAACACTTCGATCCGCCCCACCGCATCGACCAAAGCCACATCAAACCGCACTTCGGTCAACTGTCCGGCCGGTTCGCCTGCCAGAAATTCCGACGCCGCCCCATAAATCCGCGCCATCTGCCGCGCCGTCAGATGTTCTGCCGCCTGCGCATGGGTCTTGCTTTGCTTGACCTCAATGAAGATCACCTCAGCGCCATCGCGCGCAATCAGATCAATTTCCCCTGCCGAACCGCGCCAGCGCCGCGCGCAAACTGCCCGACCCGAACGGTCATAAAGCTGTGCGACCTGTTCTTCGGCAGCAAACCCTGCGTGATACGACCGTGCCCCGCTCATCCGCCTGCCCTTTTCAATGCCAGTTGATACATGTCGCGTCGTGGCAAACCGTAAGCCTGCGCCACCGCAGCCGCCGCATCCTTCATCGTCATATGCGTCAAAGCCTGATCCAAAGCCTGTTCCACCGTTGCCGCATCCGCCACTTGTTCGGGCGCGCGATCAATCAACACCACGATTTCGCCCTTCACATCGCGCCCGTCAAAGGCCGCCGCCAATTCGCCCAACGTCCCGCGCGACACTTCTTCGAATCGCTTGGTCAGTTCCCGGCACACCACAGATTTACGCGCTTCCCCCAACTCTCGCACCAATTCATCTAATAATGCCTTAACGCGTTTGGGCGACTCGTAAAGAATCACCGTTGCCTGCATCTGCGCCAGATCGCGAATGAAGGTCTGCCGCGCCCCTTTGGCTGCAGGTGGGAAGCCTGCGAACAAAAACCGGTCCGACGGCAGCCCCGACACCGTCAGCGCGCAAAGAACCGCCGACGCTCCGGGTGCCGACAGCACCTGATAGCCCTCGGCAATCGCCGCGCGGCCCAGCTGAAATCCGGGGTCCGAAATCAGCGGCGTGCCGGCTTCTGAGGCATAGGCCACCGACTTGCCCTCGGCCATCGCGCGCAGCAGCCGCGGCAAGGCGGCATCATTGTTGTGCTCGTGATAGGCCACCAGCGGCCTGTCGCCAAGGCTAACGCCATGAATTTCCATCAGATGCCGCAGCGTCCTTGTATCCTCTGCCGCCAGCACATCCGCCGAGGCCAGAATATCCAGCGCCCGCAGGGTGATATCGCGCGCCGCCCCAATCGGTGTGGCAATAAAATACAGTCCCGCCGCAAGGCGCTGCATCTGTGGCGTGGCTTTGGTGATCGTCACGCCAATCCCTCCCTGACAAGTTTACTTCCCGGCCCGATGCGCTTAACCTGAAGACCGATCCGCCACGGGTGAGGGAGTTCTATGTTGTCCGTTTTGAACCGGGCCCGCAAGTCGCTGGGCCAAATAGTTATTGCTGGTGCCGCAATGGTCTTGGCCGCTTGTGTGCCAGCCTCCGGCCCAACCGGCGGAGGCGCTCCGGCCTCTGGCAAGATTCAGGTGGCGCTGCTGGTGCCCGCAGGCTCCGGTCAGGCCAGCGATGAGCTGCTGGCGCGTTCGCTGCAAAACGCCGCCCGCATGGCGATTTCCGATCTCGGCGGTTCGGCGCAGGTCGATCTGCGCGTCTACAACACCGCGGGCCAGCCCGCCCAAGCCGCCGCAATGGCGACCCAAGCCGTCGCAGACGGCGCACAAGTCATTCTTGGCCCAGTCTTCGCGCAAGAGTCCAATGCCGCAGGCGTCGCCGTTGCGGGCTCTGGCGTCAATGTGCTGGCCTTCTCGAACAACCCCGATATTGCTGGCAACAACGTCTTCGTGCTGGGGCCAACCTTTGGCAACACCGCCAATCGGCTGGTCTCTTACGCGGTGCGGCAAGGCAAATCCCAGATCATGATCGTGAATGACCGCAACTCGGCAGGCGAGATCGGTCGCGCAGCGATCGAGCGCAGCGTCCGGGCGTCGGGCGGTTCGGTTGTCGCCACCGGCAACTATGAATTTTCGCAAAACGGCGTGATGGCGGCGGCGCCGGGTATTGCTGCATCGGCAAGATCTTCGGGGGCGCAGGCGATCTTCCTGACCGCTGATACCGCAGGGGCCTTGCCGTTAATCAGCCAGAAACTGGCCGACAGCGGGTTGTCCTCGGCAACCGCGCAGTTCATTGGCCTCACCCGTTGGGACATTCCGGCAGCCACCCTCGGCCTGCCCGGCGTGCAAGGCGGTTGGTTCGCGCTGCCTGATCCGGCGCTCTATGCGCAGTATCAGGCGCGCTACCAATCCACCTTCAGCGAAGCGCCGCATCCGATTTCCGGCCTTGCTTATGACGGTATGGCCGCCATCGGCGCGCTGATGAAGAAGGCCGGTCCCGGCCCAATCTCCAAACAAGCCCTGACCCAAGGCGCGGGTTTTGTCGGCGTCAACGGCATCTTCCGCCTGCGCTCGGACGGCACCAATGATCGTGGCCTTGCTATCGCGCAGATCCAAGGCGGTCGTGCCGTGGTGGTCGATCCGGCACCGCGCAGCTTTGGCGGGCCAGGTTTCTAAGGCCACAGGCCAGGGGTTAACGCGATGAAGAATGCCGTGGCACCAGCGGTCAGCCCCGCCGCCGCTCCTGATCTGTTGATCCCCGCCGCCGATCTGATCGACGGCGGGGCGATGCTTTCTGCCATTCTGGCCGAACTGCCCGCAGCGGATGCCCGCGCCGGACGCGCCGTTGCCGTGCGCCATATGGTGCTGGCAAAGAACCGCGCCAATGCGGCGCTGGAAACCGCTTTCCTTGCGCAGCCGATGAAAGCCCGCGCGCTGGTTTCCGCCCAATCGCATCTGACCGATGTATTGGTCACAACCGCCTTGCTGATCGCCCGAGATCATCTGCACCGCGCACAATCGCCCACCACCGCCGAGCGCCTGACCGTGCTGGCCGTCGGTGGCTTTGGCCGCGCCGAGATGGCACCGCATTCCGATGTCGATCTGCTGTTCCTGACGCCGTGGAAGATCACGCCTTGGGCGGAATCGGTGATCGAATCCATGCTGTATATGCTGTGGGATCTGAAACTGAAGGTCGGCCACTCCAGTCGCACCGTCGCTGATTGCATCCGCTTGGGCCGCGAAGACATCACCATCCGCACCGCCCTGTTGGAGCATCGCTTCATCGCGGGCGACGCCAGCCTTGCCGCAGAGCTGAACGAACGCCTGTGGTCCGATCTGTTCCGCAACTCTGGCCCCGAATTCATCGAGGCCAAGCTGGCCGAACGCGCCGAACGTCACAAGCGCCAAGGCGGTCAGCGCTATGTGCTGGAACCCAATGTCAAAGAGGCCAAAGGCGGTTTGCGCGATCTGCAAACGCTGTATTGGATCGGCAAATACCTGCTGCGGGTGTCCTCTTCAGCCGGTCTGGTCGGCGCGGGCCTGCTGTCGCGCGAAGAATATGACAAGTTTGAGCGCGCCGAGAATTTCCTCTGGGCCGCGCGCTGCCATCTGCATTACATCACCCACCGCGCCGTTGATCAGTTGACCTTCGATGCGCAGGTCGATGTGGCCAGCCGCATGGGCTACCACGACACCACCGGCCGCCGCGCCGTGGAGTTGTTCATGCAGGATTACTTCCGCCACGCCACCCATGTCGGAGAGCTGACCCGGATCTTCCTGACCGAGCTTGAAGCCCGCCACGCCAAACCCGAATCCAGCATCCTTGGCATGTTCAGCCGCCGCAAGGTCAAGCCCCCCTACAAGCTGGTGCAAAGCCGCATTGACGTGCTGGACCAAGCGCAGTTCCTGTCAGACCCGCTGAACCTTTTGCGCGCCTTTGAAGAAGCCCTGCGCTCGCGCCATCTGCTGCATCCCAACATCATGCGGGTGATCGCCGGTAATCTGGATCTGATCGACGACGATCTGCGCGACAATCCCGAAGCCCAGCGCATCTTCCTCGATCTGATGCTGAAACACGGCAACCCAGAACGCGCGCTGCGCCGGATGAATGAGTTGGGCGTGCTTTCCGCCTTCATCCCCGAGTTTGAAAACATCGTCGCGATGATGCAGTTCAACGTCTACCACCACTACACGGTGGACGAACACATCATCCAGACCATCAGCGTCTTGGCGCAGATCGAGCGCGGTGAGCTGGTCGAAGACCTGCCGCTGTCGTCCTCGATCCTGAAGGCTGGCGTCAACCGCCGGGTGATTTATGTCGCCCTTCTGCTGCATGACATTGGTAAGGGCCGCCCGGAAGATCATTCCATCATCGGCGCGCAACTCGCCCGCCGCATCGCGCCCCGGCTGGGGCTGGATCAGGAAGAATGCGAAACCGTCGAATGGCTGGTGCGCTATCATCTTCTGATGTCCGACATGGCGCAGAAACGTGATATCGGCGATCCCCGCACCGTGCGCGATTTCGCCAAGGCGGTGAAAACCCGCAAACGGCTGGACCTGTTGACGGTGCTGACCGTCTGCGACATTCGCGGCGTCGGCCCGACCACCTGGAACAACTGGAAAGCCATGCTGCTGCGCCAGCTGTACAGCCTGACGACAGAGGCGCTGGAAGGGGGCTTGGAAACCATCAACCGCGACAAGCGCGAAGATGAGGCCAAAGCCGCGCTGCGTGTGCGCCTGTCTGATTGGACCGAAGCCGAGATCAAGACCGAAAGCACCCGTCACTACACGCCCTATTGGCAGGGCCTGTCCACCGATACGCAAGAGGTGTTCGCCCGCCTGCTGCGCGGTCTGGGGGATGATGAAATCCGCATTGATCTGCACCCCGAACCCGCCCGCGACGCCACCCGCGCCTGTTTCGCGCTGGGGGACCATCCCGGCATCTTCTCACGCCTTGCAGGCGCGCTTGCCCTCGTCGGGGCCAACGTTGTCGATGCCCGCACCTATACCTCGAAAGACGGCTACGCGACGCCGGTGTTCTGGGTGCAGGATGCCGACGGCAAGCCCTATGACGTTGAACGCCTGCCCCGCCTGCGCGGCATGATCGAGAAAACCCTGCGCGGCGAAGTCATCCCGCGCGAAGCTCTCGCAGGCCGCGACAAGATGAAGAAGCGCGAACGCGAGTTCCGCTTCCCGACCCATATCACCTTCGACAACGAAGGCTCGGAAATCTACACCATCATCGAGGTCGACACCCGTGACCGCCCCGGATTGCTGTATGATCTGACCCGCACGCTGGCGGCCAACAACATCTATATCGCTTCGGCGGTGATCGCGACCTATGGCGCGCAGGTGGTCGACAGCTTCTATGTCAAAGACATGTTCGGCCTGAAACTGCACACCAAACCCAAGCAAGAAGCCCTCGACCGCAAACTGCGCCAAGCCATAACCGAAGGCGCGCAGCGGGCGGAACTCAAGGTCTAGCAAAAAGCGGGCGCGCTGCGGGTCAAACGGAACCGCAGAGCGCCCCCTCCGTTACGCCATCACATTGACGGATTCGACCGCCATGCTGGTCAGCTTGGCATTCGCCGCCTTTTCCATGTCGAGGATCTGCGACAGCAGGTCATGCGCCTCGGTATGGCCCAGCACTTTCGCCCATTCCCGCAGCGTGCCATAGCGCGCGATCTCATAGTGCTCGACCGCCTGTGCCGCTGCGATCAGCATCGCATCCAGCGCCACGCCGCTGGCGTCTTTGATGATGCCATCGGTCTCTTTGATCAGCCCGTCGATCGCGTCGCATTTGACGCCCTCGGCCTTCTCGCCAATCGAGGCAAAGACTTTCTTCAGGATCGCGACCTGTTCTTTGGTCTCTTCCAGATGATGCGTAACCGCCTTTTTCAGCTCGGCATTGCCAGCGGCAGCAGCCACTTTCGGCAGGGCTTTGGTCAGCGCGATTTCTGCATAGTAGATGTCTTGCAGGGTGTGGTGAAAAGCTTCGGCAAGGGTTTTCATGATGGTCTCCATAAGGTTGGGGGATCGAATGGCGCTATGGCAGCGTCCATTCGGCAAAAGGCAGCCGACCGCAGCAGCCAAGCTGCGACCGACTACGGGTAATTCTCATGGCCTCAGATCGGGCCTCTCAGGCCGGGGGCCAGATGATCGAAACGCCTCAGATATAGGCCTTCGCGTCGTCCGGCGTCGGCAAGCGCCCGTCCGGCGTCATGTCGTGAACGGCTTCGGGGATGACGCGTGACAGCCGCTCCAGCAAGGTTTCGCGGCTCAGCCCGGTCTTGGCAGACAACTCCGCAATCGTGTCCTCGCCCAAGGCCGCCTCTAAATCCTGTGCAGCCACAGGTTTGTTGTCGCCCGCCGCAACCCAGCTTTCCGCCGCTTCGGCTTGGCCCTGACCCCGGAAGCGGTCGACCAATCCGGCAAGACCGCCCGACAACGCCCCCGGCCCGGATGTGCCGGTAAAGAACGCGCCAATGTCCGACAGCACGGTCGAGATCGACTGGCTGTTGCGCGCATCCAGCCCGGTTGCAGACGGATCGCCCGCAGCGCCAGCCTTGCGCAACATATCGCTGATCTTGTCGCGGTTTTGATAGCCAGCCACTGCCAATAGCGCCAGCAGCGCGGTCATCGAAGGCATACCTCTCGCCATGATCTTTCTCCTTAAGCACAAGTTTGCCGATGCGCCTTGCAGCGCGAATTCATAGCCACGCGGCGCTCAGGCGCGACGCGTTGCAAAGCCCCAAACCAGCAGCACAATCACCGCACCCACCACGGCACCGATCAACCCAGCGCCCTCATACGGCGCATACCAGCCCATCGATTGCCCCAGATAGGTCGCCACAAACGCGCCGACGATGCCCAGCACCGTGGTCAGGATGAACCCCGATGGTTCGTTACTGCCCGGCGTCAGGAGCTTCGCCAGCACCCCGGCTACAAACCCGATCAGAATGGTCCAGATGATACCCATGTTGGTCCCCGCCTTTTGCCGCTTCAATGGTCAGACCACCCGTGGTTGGTCTATGAGATTGAAACGCCGCAGGACCAGATCCGTTCCATTTCGCGCGCGCAAAATGTTGCGCCGCCTCTTATGCCAGTGATAGGGCAGCGCGCCAAGTTGGCGCGCGCCCACCAGAATGACCGTTGTGAAAAGCCAACACCAACGCCCTAGGATCGTTCACATTGGCCAATGTTTCGCACGAGTGCGCAGAGGTTTGCGACGATCTGGCGAAGCAACTTCGGAACGGGAGTGTGAACCCCCAGATGTTTTCCCAGCAAACCACCGTCACCACATCAGGCCGTTACTTCGCCGTGCTTCGCAGCATCCACGCCGCCTGCTCGTGAAATGCCAACCGCCGCGTCGCCAGATCAGCGGTGACCGGATCGTTGCTCTCTACCGCCAGATTGAACAACGCATGGAACCCCACCGCCACCACCGCATGATCCTTCGCCAGATCTTCGATCATCTCCTGCGTCGTAGGCAAACCCACAAGATCCGTGATCACCGACAGCCTCATCACCTCGGCCAGCGAAAACGGCGCCAGTTCCCCAAGTGCGCGTATACGCTCTGCAAGATCATCGGCAGCTGGAAACATTTGGTTGTATTGCTCGTCGGTCAGATGGTGCAGCACATAAAACTGCGGCCCCTCGACATTCCAGTGATAGGCGTGGGTCTTGAAAATCAAGCGGTAGGTGTCCGCCACCGCATGCCTCAACCCCGCAGCCAGCGCCGACGCATTCTTCACCCCGGTTTGCACCGGCTCGGCATTGGCAACAACTCTCAATCGCTCGGTCATTTGGCTTCCTCACCTGATCGGCTGCGCAAGCTGGATGGGTACCTGAAACCAACGCCCAACCCCCCGAATGGTTCCCCCGCCCCATCGGGTGTTCCCACTCTGTAGGGTGCGTGATTTCACGCACCTCCCCACGCCCAACACGTCACCAATTCTCCCCTGCCCCAATCCCCTGTAAGCTTTGGTCCAAACCAAAGGGCCGCCCATGAAGCCGATCAACCTGCAGCACGCCAGTCTCATCGTCGAGATTTCCCATGCCAGATAACGACACAGCGCCGCCGTCCACGCCCTGATAGATGAGGCAGCGCCCACCGCCCTGCACGCGCTGTTGGATATATTCGAGCAAGACAAATTCCGCGACCCTTCAGAACCGGGCCGCCTTTGATTGCAAATCACTGACGCCTACGGTCACGCACAAGACGTCGCCAAAGCATCAGATGACCTGCCCGGCGAGATGTACTCCGACGCAGGCTGGCTCGCACGGTTTTCAAGCCGGGCAGATCGCAAGGAATAGGGTAGAATTGGATGAGTAAATGATAAGTGCGGCGATCATCGAGTTCATGGGGTATCTTTCGCACGAATGCAGCGTGTTTCGCGCATTGCTTGAGGATGAAGTGGATATAGAAACGGGCGAAATTTTTCCCCATTGCTGGATGGCGCGGGTAACAGATGCATTCTGCGCTGGTGAGTTAAATCAGATCGAGCAGAACATGCTTCTGCGTGAGGCTGAAAAACAACTCAAACCCGAGGATGACAGTCTCAGCAATCTTATCGCCGTCTCCTTTGTCGAGAATTTACCGCCTCCGCAGGAACATGGATACAAACTTATCGCGGGCTACCCAGCGCTGCTGAGGCAATATGCTATTGTCTTCGGGTCATCGTGACTGTCGCAGGTTACGCAATCTGACAAGGCTCGCTCAATAGAACTGCCCACAAGGCCAGCCCATGCTTGGCTAGAGCTTAACAACCCCTTAATACCCCCACCCTAACCCTTTGAAATTCCATACCCCACCCCGCTGTCCACACGCGGACACATCTGCGTGGCCGCCCGCTCTCGCCGAAATTTCCCAATTCACCCCACCCCCATTCCCCTGTAAGCCTTGCCCAAACCAAAGGGCCGCCCATGAAACCGATCAGCCTCTTGCGCTCCATCTTCACCGTCGGCGGCTGGACCCTGTTGTCCCGCGGGGCAGGTTTCGCCCGCGACATGATGATGGCCGCCTATCTCGGCGCAGGCCCCATAGCCGACGCCTTCAACGTCGCGTTTTCCCTGCCCAACATGTTCCGCCGCTTCTTCGCTGAGGGTGCCTTCAACATGGCCTTCGTGCCGATGTTCGCCAAAAAGCTGGAGGGCGGCGAGGATGCCCACGGCTTCGCCCGCGACGCTTTCAACGGCCTTGCCGCGATCCTGATCGTCTTCTCGATCATTGGCACCATCGCGATGCCGTGGCTGGTCTGGGCGATGGCCAGCGGTTTTGCCCAAGACCAACGCTTCGACCTCGCCGTGCTCTACGGTCAGATCGGCTTTAACTACATCCTGTTCATCAGCCTCGTCGCCCTGCTGTCCGGCGTGCTGAACGCCCACGGCCATTTCACCGAGGCAGGCTTCGTCCCCGTGCTGATGAACCTGATCTTCATCGCCATGATGTTGCTCGCCACCCAGTTCGGCTGGGACATGGGGCTGACCCTCGCCTGGGCCGTTCCCATCACCGGCGTCGCGCAACTTGCCTTCACCTGGTATGCCGCTGCCAAGCTCGGCTTCAGCTTCGCACCGCGCTGGCCGAAGATGACCCCCGAATTGAAACGCCTCGCCATCATCGCAGGCCCGGCGATCCTGTCGGGGGGGGTGGTGCAGATCAACATGCTGGTCGGCCGGCAAGTCGCCTCCTACACCGAGGGTGCGGTGTCGTGGCTGGTCTATGCCGACCGTCTCTACCAACTGCCGCTCGGGGTGGTTGCCATCGCCATCGGCACCGTCCTGCTTCCCGACCTAAGCCGTCGCCTGCGTGCCGGAGACGAGGCCGGAGGCCGCGAAAGCTTTAACCGTGGCACCGAGCTTGCCCTCGCCCTGACCTTCCCCTGCGCCGTCGCCCTGATGGTGATCGCGATGCCGCTGACCGCCGTGCTGTATCAACGCGGCGCCTTCACCGCCGACGATACCGCCGCCACCGCCCTCGTGCTGGCGATCTACGGCGCGGGCCTGCCTGCCTTCGTGCTGCACAAGGTCTATCAACCGCTGTACTATGCCCGCGAAGACAGCCGCAGCCCGTTCCGCTTCGCCGTGGTCTCGATGATCATCAACGCCGTGATCGCGGTCGGCCTGATGCCCTATATCGGCTTCGCCGCAGCCGCCCTTGCCACCACGCTTGCAGGTTGGATGATGGCCGCCCAACTCTGGCTTGGCACCAAGCGCATGGGCGACGCCGCCCGCTTTGACACCCGCTTCCGCAGCCGCGCACCCCGTATCATCATCGCCGCCATCGTGATGGGTTTCGCCCTATACGGCGCACAGGCCGCCCTTGGCGATATGCTGGCAAGCGACGGCTGGCGCTACGCCGGCCTCGCCCTGCTGATCGCCACCGGTGTCTTGAGCTACTACGCCGCAGGCAGCGCGATCGGGGCCTTCAAGCTGTCAGACTTCCGCAACCTGCGCAAACGCAAGTAACCTCAGCGCTGCCGGATACGGTCCCGCACCCGCTCAAACCCACCGGGGCTGACCACGAACGACAACAAGAACCCCGCCGCAAAGCCCGGCAAATCCGCCACCCAAGACCAGTCATGCCCGGTCTGCCCCATGCTGGGCACCAGCATCGGCATCAACGTGAAGAACGCGCCAAAGATCAGTTGCACCGCCAGCAGCGCGCCGATCAGGCTGAACGCGCGGAACTGGTTCACCCCTGTCCCCGCCAAGCGCACCCAGATCAGAAACGAGAACGCCCCGATCAGGCCATAAACCCCCGGAAACGCGCCAAACAGCGGCTGATGCGGCACGGTATAGGCATAGACCAATGCGCCGATTGCCCCTGACCCGAAAAACACCAAAGCCACCGCCCAGCCTTTGAACACCTCGCCGACGAACTTGCCCAAAGCCATCACCATCGCGATGCCAAACAGCGCCTGCGTGGCCGAGCCGTTGATGAAGCCAAAGCTGAAAAACCGCAGCAGCAGCTCCAGCCCCACCGCCCCAGCCGCCAGGTTCAACCGCCAGAACTCTGGGAACACGCCGTAACCTTCAATTGCCGCAACCCGCCAGCCCACCGCCTGCGGCCCGCCGATCACCCCGGCATCCGCCAGACTGAACGCGATCTCCAGAACGATCATCGGCAGCGCCAGCAACCACACCACCCCCGGCAGCGGATTGATCGGCGCAATCAGGTCGGGGCGCTGATAGTCGTCTTGCATGATACCTCATCGGGGTTCAGATCGGTCGGGGATAGCTTCACCGGGGGGGCCGCATTGATTGACGCCCCCGCCCCGCAGCGTTAAGCCCAAAGCGCAGCTTTTTCCAGATGGAGTATCCCATGTCCGAGCCGGTCCAAACGCCTCAGACTTTCCCCACCCGCATTTTCTCGGGCATCCAGCCCTCCGGCGGCTTGACCCTTGGCAACTACCTCGGCGCGCTGAAGCGCTTCGTGCAAAAGCAGGATGAGGGCATCGAGACGGTCTATTGCCTTGTCGACATGCATGCGATCACCGTCTGGCAAGACCCGGCCAAGCTGCGCCAACAAACCCGCGAAGCTGCCGCTGGCTTCATCGCCGCTGGCATTGATCCGGCGCGCTCGATCCTGTTCAACCAAAGCCAGGTGACGGCCCATGCCGAACTGGCATGGATCTTCAACTGCGTCGCCCGCATGGGCTGGATGAGCCGGATGACCCAGTGGAAAGACAAGACCGCTGGCAAGAATGCCGAGGCCGAATCGCTGGGGCTGTTCGCCTATCCCGCGTTGATGGCTGCCGATATTCTGGCCTACAAGGCCACGCATGTGCCCGTGGGCGAAGATCAAAAGCAGCATATCGAACTGACCCGCGACATCGCGATGAAGTTCAACCATGACTACAAGGTGAATTTCTTCCCCGTCACCGAGCCGGTGATCGAAGGCGCCGCCACCCGCGTGATGTCTTTGCGCGATGGCACCAAGAAGATGTCGAAATCCGACCCCTCGGATCAATCCCGCATCAACCTGACCGATGATGCCGACACCATCGCCAAGAAATTCCGCAAAGCCAAAACCGACTCCGAGCCGCTGCCCGACAGCATCGAAGGTCTGAAAGATCGCCCCGATGCCCGCAATCTGGTCAACGTCTACGCGGCCCTTGCCGATATGACGCCGGATGCCGTGATCGCCGAATACGCGGGCGCGCAATTTGGCACCTTCAAGCCCGCGCTGGCCGATCTGGCAGTGGCGAAACTGTCGCCGATCACCACCAAGATGAGCCAGCTGATGCAAGACCCGGCTGAGATCGACCGTATCCTTGGCGAAGGCGCTGCCCGCGCCGATGCCATCGCGCGGCCCATCCTCGATCAAGTCTATGACATCGTCGGCATGATCCGCTCGCGTCCGTTCTGAAACCATGCCAGCCTGCCGAAAGACAGGCTGGCATCCGCGCGACGGAGGATAAGATGACAACCCGGAACCGCACCCCCGGCGCGCGCCTCTGCCCCAACGCCGGGTCCGACCGCAATTTCGCGCGCCAAATCTGATGTGGCGCGGCCTCACCCGGCTGATTTTGCTGATGGTTCTGGCAGGCTCTTTGGCAGGCACCACCCTCACCGCCGCCCGCATCGCCTCTGATCCGCTGATCGCGCCGTTTGTCGAGGCCAGCAAAGCTCAGATCGCCGCCGCGACCGAGCGGATGCTGATCACCGCCGCCACGCCCGAGACCCTCAGCGCCCATATCGCCAACCGGCTGGCTGAAACACCGCGCAACTGGCTTGCGCTGGATGCGCTGGTGGATCTGGCTTACGAGCGGAAAATCCCGCTGCCCTCGGCGCTGAACGCCGCCGTGCAAACCGCCCGCGAAGATGATCACAGCTATTACGCCACCGTCACCTCCTGCGCCGCCTGCGCCTATGACCCGGCGCAATGTTCGCTGTCCGAAGTGATGATCTGCCAAGCCTCCATCGCCCTCACCCCCATCGGTGACATCGCAGGCATCACCCGCGCCGGGGTGGCCTATGCTTCGGGCGATGAAGTCGACCAGATCGACCTCGCCCTCTCAGTGGTCGGATTGGGAGCCACCGCCGCCATCCTCGCCTCCGGCGGTTCCTCCGGCGTGGTGAAGGCGGGCGCGAGCCTCGCCAAACTCGCCCGCAAAATGGGCCGCCTGTCGCCGCGCTTGGTGGATATGGCCGTCACCGCCGCCCGCACCGGGGTGAATTGGGCCAGCCTCCCCGCCGTGCGCTCTGTCGATGATCTGACCGCCGCGATCCGCACCGAAGCCTTCCTGCCGCTGACCAACACCCTGACCGACCTCAGCCGCCTGAACACCGCGACCGACGCCACCACCGCGCTGCACCTGCTGCCGATGGTCGATGATGCCAATGACGCCCGCCGCCTTGCCAATGCCGCCGAAGCCCTCGGCCCCAAACTGGTTGGCCGCGCCGAAGTCCTCGGCAAATCTCGCCTGTTCCGCGCCACCTTGCGCTTTTCCGAAACCGCCTGGGCGCTCGGCGCGGGCCTCGTCGGCCTGATGCTCTCCACCGCCAGCCTGATCGGCGGGGTGATCCAACACGCCCTCATCAAACGCCTGCGCCGTCAGATAAAACCCAGCGCCTGACGCTGCCCTAAGGAGCCTCCGGCGGGGATATTTGAGCACAGAGGATGAGCCTAAGCAGTTGCTCTTTTCAAAATACTCCCGCCGGAGGCATCCGCCGCCCGCGCAGAACACCCTGCAAATCTTTTAAAGCGAACCTCAATGCCAAGCCGAATTTCGTCTTTCCTTGAAATTCGTCTTGCTCAAGATCACTCCGCCATCATCGCTTTCAACACCGCCTGAGCCTCAACCGAATCCCATTCCGCATCGCCAATCAACCGCGCCACTTCCTCGCCCGCAGGATTGACGATCACCGTCACCGGCAGCCCCATCACGCCCATCTGCCGCGCCAGCGCCGATTTCGGATCGCGCAGCACCGGCAGCGATGTCACCCCCGCCTCGGCATAGAACTTCTCGATCATCGCCACGTCATTGCGCCCTGTCGCCACCGGCACTACCGCAATCTCGGGCACTGCCACCGCCAACCGATCCAACGACGGCATCTCTTTGCGACACGGCGCGCACCATGTCGCCCAGAAGTTCAGCACCACCCATTTGCCGCGATAGACCTCCAGCGAGGTTTCAGCCTCGGCCCCATCCAGCAACACCGCCTCGGGCAAAGCCACCACTTCCGAATGCACCGCCAGCTTCTTCATATCGCCAACAAGCAAACCATCCAAGCTGCCCGCATTTGCACCAAAGCCAAAGGCCGTATACAGAGCCACCAACAGCATCTTGCGCATCATGTCGAAGGCCCTTCCATGACCAATTCCCCTAAACCCGCCGCCACATCTGCCAACCAAATGTGGGGCGGCCGCTTTGCCTCTGGCCCTGACGCGATCATGACCGCGATCAACGCCTCGATCGGCTTTGACCAACGGCTGTACGCGCAAGACATTGCCGGAAGCCGCGCTCATGCCGCCATGCTGGCTGCCACCGGCATCCTGACTTCTAGTGATGCCGAGGCCATCGGGGAAGGCCTGCTCACGGTGTTGTCAGAGATTGAGGCCGGGAATTTCACCTTCTCGGTAGCACTTGAAGACATTCACATGAACGTGGAAAGCCGCCTGAAAGACCTGATCGGTGCGCCCGCAGGCCGCCTGCACACCGCCCGGTCGCGCAACGACCAAGTTGCCGTCGATTTCCGCCTCTGGGTGCGCGACCAATGCGACGCCGCGATCCAAGGCCTCACCGCCCTGATGAAAGCCTTCCTCGCCCAAGCCGAACAGGGTGCCGATTGGGTGATGCCCGGCTTCACCCACCTGCAAACCGCTCAGCCCGTCACTTGGGGCCACCATATGTTGGCCTATGTCGAGATGCTGGCCCGCGACAAATCCCGCTTTGAAGATGCCCGCAAGCGCATGAACGAATGCCCGCTCGGCGCTGCCGCCCTCGCTGGCACCTCGTTCCCCATCGACCGCCACATGACCGCCAAGGCGCTCGGCTTCGACCGCCCCACCGCCAACAGCCTTGATTCCGTCTCCGACCGCGATTTCGCGCTGGAATTCCTCTCCGCCTCCAGCATCTGCGCCATGCACCTGTCGCGCTTTGCCGAAGAACTGGTGATCTGGTCCTCGGCGCAATTCCGTTTCGTCAAACTCTCCGACAAATGGACCACCGGCTCCTCGATCATGCCGCAAAAGAAAAACCCCGACGCGGCTGAGTTGCTGCGCGCCAAACTGGGCCGCATTCTGGGCGCAACCGTCGCCCTGTTCACCATCATGAAGGGTCTGGCGCTGACCTATTCGAAAGACATGCAGGAAGACAAAGAGCAGGTCTTCGACGCCGCCGACACCCTGATGCTGGCGCTGGCCGCGATGACCGGCATGGTCGGCGACATGACCGCCAACCGCGACGTGCTGGCCACCTCGGCAGCCAGCGGTTTCTCCACCGCCACCGACCTCGCCGATTGGCTGGTGCGCGCGCTGAACCTGCCGTTCCGCGAGGCGCATCACGTCACCGGAACCCTCGTCGCCTTGGCGGAATCGAAAGCCTGTGATCTCGCAGATCTTTCAATCACTGAAATGAAAGCGGTGCATGACGGCATCACTCAAGAGGTCTATTCCGTTCTGGGCATTGAGAATTCTGTCCGCAGCCGGATGTCGTACGGCGGAACATCGCCCACCCGTGTGGCAGAGCAAGTCGCCCGCTGGAAAACCCTTCTCGGCTAAGGCACCTTCCCGCCAGCAACCCCGAAAGCCGCCATGCGCCTGCTGATCATAGCCCTTCTGCTGACCGCCTGCACCGACCCGCACCTTGGTGCAGGCATCGGCATCGGTCCGCACGGCGCAACCATCCGCCCGGTGATTTCCGGCGCAATCCCCGGCGGCGGGCGCATCAGCTATTCTCCCTAAGGACACCAAATGAAATTCCTCCCCCTGCTCGCCCTGCTCGCCCTCACCGCTTGTGGTGCCGATGGTCAACCCACCGCGCCGCAATCCGGCGTAACCCTGTCGGGCGACGCCCGCGTTGGCGTGTCCACCGGCACCACGCCGTAATCGCCAAAGGCCCACCACGCCGAATTGCCTAAGCGCAGGCTGGGCGCTATACCCCAAGCGACTGATTTCATAAGGGGCCGCCCGGTGGACCATTTCCTGTATCGCGACGGCACCCTGCATGCCGAAGATGTGGCCGTGGCCGATATTGCCGCGCAAGTCGGCACGCCGTTTTATGTCTATTCCAGCGCCACGCTGACCCGGCATTACACCCTGTTCACCGAGGCGCTGTCACCGCTGCCGCATCTCGTCTGCTTTGCGATCAAGTCGCTGTCGAACGTCGCGGTGCTGAAACTGCTGGGCGATCTTGGCGCGGGTATGGATGTGGTGTCGGGCGGCGAATACCGCCGCGCTGTGGCCGCAGGCGTTCCGGGTGATCGCATCGTGTTTTCCGGCGTCGGCAAGACGCGTGAGGAAATGCGCCTCGCCCTGGAAAACGGCATCCGCCAGTTCAACGTCGAATCTGAACCCGAACTGCGGGCTTTGTCCGAAGTCGCCTCCAGCATGGGCACCACCGCCCCGATCACCATCCGCGTCAATCCAGACGTCGACGCCCGCACGCATGAGAAAATTGCCACCGGCAAGAAGGACAACAAGTTCGGCATCCCGATCAGCCGCGCCAGCGAAGTCTACGCCGAGGCCGCCAAGCTTCCCGGCCTGCAAGTCATCGGCATCGACGTGCATATCGGCAGCCAGCTGACCGAACTTGAACCCTTTGAACAAGCTTACAAAAAAGTCGCTGACCTGACCCTGCGCCTGCGCTCCGAAGGCCATGTGATCTCCCGTCTCGACCTCGGCGGCGGTCTGGGCATCCCCTATGAACGGTCCAACACCGCCCCACCGCTGCCGCAAGAATATGGTGCCCTGATCAAGCGCACCGTCGGCCATCTGGGCTGCGAAATCGAGATCGAACCCGGCCGCCTGATTTCCGGCAACTCCGGCATCCTCGTCTCAAAGGTCATCTACGTCAAATCGGGCGAGATCAGCGATTTCCTGATCGTCGATGCCGCGATGAACGACCTTGTGCGCCCCTCGATGTATGGCGCGCATCACGACATCATCCCGGTGCAAGAGGCCAAAGCCGCCACCGAAGCCCACACCTATGATGTGGTCGGCCCGGTGTGTGAAACCGGCGACACCTTCGCCAAAGCCCGCCCGCTCGCGCCCTTGAAGGAAGATGATCTGATCGCCTTCCGCTCGGCGGGCGCTTATGGCGCGGTGATGGCGTCGGAATACAACACCCGGCCCTTGATCCCCGAAGTGCTGGTGAAAGACGATCAATTCGCCGTCATTCGCGCCCGCCCCAGCTATGAAGACATGCTGAAGCGCGATACCATCCCCTTGTGGCTTTGAAACTGTAGAGGCCGATGACCGAGAACACCGAAGCGCAGGCATTGAAACGGATCGAAACCCCGCTGCGTATCACGCTCGCGGGGCTTTGGGCTGAACGCATCACCCGCGCCTTCTGGCCGTTCTGGACCATCGCCATCACCAGCCTCGCCGCCGCCGCTTTCGGGCTGCAAGACCTGCTACCGATCGAAGCCGCATGGTTCGGCATGGTCACAGCCACCCTCGGCCTGATCTGGGGCATCCTCCACGGCATCCGCGCCTTCCGCCGCCCCACCCGCGTCGAAGCGCTGATCCGGCTTGACAGCAAACTCCCCGGTCAACCGATCGCCGCCCTGCGCGACACCCAAGCCATTGGCATCACCGATGAGGCGTCAAAAGCCGTCTGGGCCGCCCACCGCGCCCGCATGGCCGCCCGTGCCGCCACCGCCAAACCCGTGCAGCCCGACCTGCAACTGTCGTCGCGCGACCCGTTCGCCCTACGCTATGTCGCCCTTACCGCGCTGGTGATGGCGCTCATGTTCGGCTCGATCTGGCGCGTCACCTCTGTTGCTGGCCTCACCCCCGGCGGCACTGCCAACGCCGCCGCAGGCCCGGCATGGGAAGGCTGGGCACAGCCGCCCGCCTATACCGGCAAACCCGCGCTCTATCTCAACGACCAGACCGCCGACGCCCTCACCCTGCCCACCGGCACCCGCCTGCAAATCCGGCTTTACGGCGAACCCGGCGCGCTGATCGTGGCGGAAACCATCTCAGGCCGCACCGACGCGCCGCCCGCCTCCGAGCCAGCTCAGGATTTCACCGTCACCACCTCCGGCAAACTCGCCATCGAGGGCGCCGCTGGCCGCGCATGGACCATCATCGCCACCCCAGACCGCGCCCCCAGCATCACCCCCGCCGCCGAAATCAGCCGCGACGGCGAAGGCCGCTTCAAACAGAAGTTCACCGCCAAAGATGATTACGGCGTCACCAAAGGCGAAGTCACCATCGCGCTCGACCTCGCCGCCGTCACCCGCAGCTTTGGCCTGAAGACCGATCCCGAAACCATCGCCCCGGTGATCCTCGACCTGCCGCTGCCGGTCAGAGGCAGCCGCGCCGAGATCAACACCACCCTCGTCGATGACCTGTCAGAAAGCGTGCTGTCAAACCTGCCCGTCACCCTGACCTATGCCGCCACCGACGCCGCAGGCCAGACTGGCACCGCAGAACCGATCCACCTTGTCCTTCCCGGCAAACGCTTCTTCGATCCGCTCGCCGATGCTCTGATCGAGATGCGCCGCGACATGCTGTGGTCGCGCAGCAATGCCCCGACTTCGCTGCAAATCCTCAAGGCTGTCAGCAACCAGCCGGGTGACATCTTCCCCGACGACAAAACCTACAGCCGCCTGAAAGCCGTGATCAAACGTCTGGATACCGAGGCCAAAACCCTTACCCCGAAAGCCCGCGATGAGATCGCGAAAGAGCTTTGGGACATCTCGCTGATGATCGAAGACGGCAAGCTGAACAACGCCAAAGACCGCATGATGCGCGCGCAAGACCGCTTGGCCGAAGCCATCCGCAAAGGCGCTTCCCCGGAAGAAATCCAGAAACTGATGGACGAGCTGCGCGACGCGCTGGACGAATACATGCGCGAAGAGGCCAAGAAGAATCCGCCCGACCCCAACGACGAAACCTCGCCGCAAAATCAGGGCCCGACCATCACCCAAGATCAGATTGATCAGATGCTGGACAAGCTGCAACAGCTGATGGAAGAAGGCAAAACTGCCGAAGCCGCCGAGTTGATGAAGCAGCTGCAAGACCTGATGAACAACATGAAGGTGCAGCAGGGCGATGGTCAGGGTGGCAAAGGCAGCCCCGGCAAACAGGCGATGAAAGATCTCGGCAATACCCTGCGTGATCAGCAGGGCCTGTCTGACGACAGCTTCCGCGATCTGCAAGACGGCCAGGAAGGCCCCGGCGCAGATGGCAAAACCCTGTCCGAACGCCAGCAAGAGCTGCGCGAACGGCTGCGGGCGCTGCGCGAAGGCGGCAAGCTTCCCGGTCAGGGCAGCGATAAGGCCGAAGACGGTGGTCAGGCCCTCGACGACGCAGGCCGCGCGATGGAAGACGCCGAGCGCGCGCTGGAAGACGGCGATCTGCCCGGCGCTCTCGACAAACAGGCCGAAGCGATGGACAAAATGCGCGAAGGCCTGCGTGATTTCGGCGAGGCTCTGTCCGAACAAGACCGCCAACGCGGCAGCACCCCCGAAGGCAACCGTCAGGCGCAAGAGGATGAAACCGGCGAAGGCAGCCGTGATCCGCTGGGCCGCCCCAACAGCATGCGCATCGGCTCGGATGGCAATCTTGCTGAAAACAAAGAGATCTACCGCCGCGCCCAGGAATTGCTCGACGAGATTCGCAAACGCTCGGGCGATCAATCCCGCCCGGAGTCAGAGCGCGGCTATCTCAAGCGCCTGCTCGACCTGTTTTAGCCGGCTCCGCAGTGCGCGGGATCGCACCATCCCACCGCCTGTTGCCTGATTCTTTCTCCGCCCCCCTTGTTTTGCCAGCCAAAATGGCGCATGTAGGCAGGGCGAAACGCTATCTATCGAACATCTGTCTCCTCTTAAGGCCTCAGTTCTCGATTGCTACGACTGAGCCACGTCATCGCATTCCGCGGATGGCACACCAAAACTAGGAGACACACGATGGCTAACGGCACCGTGAAATGGTTTAACGCCACCAAAGGCTTCGGCTTTATCGCCCCGGCAAACGGCAACAAAGACGTGTTCGTGCACATTTCCGCAATGGAACGCGCTGGCATCCGTCAACTGAATGACGGCCAAGCAGTGACCTTCGACATCGAAGCAGGCCGTGATGGCCGCGAGTCGGCGATCAACCTCGCTCTGGCATAAGCCAACCGGGCGGTTCACTCCGCCCATCGAGATTTGAAACGGGGGTAGCGCAAGCTGCCCCCGTTTTGCTTTGCAGAGTTGCGTACGCGGTTCAACCGCCCCAAAACAAAAGGCCCCACGCAACCGCAGGGCCTCTTATTCAAATTTGACTAAAATTTGCTTTCATACTGGCGCAAATACTCCGCCGGAGGTCCGGAGGGTGTGAAACCCTCCGGGGCCAGCAAAGCAAACCTTAGGCCGCCAAAGCGTCCACTTCAGCTTCACCCTTGGCAATCGCCGCTTCCGGACCGTAAGCCATCGCGTCTGCTGCTGCAAACTGCACATCGGTGATGCCGAAAAAGCCCAGCATATGGCGCACATAGCCCGAAGCGAAATCAATCTCCGACCCCATCTTGGTGCCGTCCGAGGTGTAAGCCACAATCGCGCGCTTGCCGGTCAGCAGACCAACCGGGCCGGTTTCGGTGTAGTTGAAGGTCTCGCCTTTGCGGGCCAGCTGATCAAGCCACGACTTCAACTGCGCCGGGACGCCAAAGTTGTAGACCGGCAAAGCGATGACCAGCAGGTCAGCGGCTTTGACTTCGGCCAGCAACGCATCGGCGTAAGCCGCCGTCACTTTCTGATCATCATTGCGGGCTTCAGCCGGGGTGAACACAGCGCCGAGCCAAGCGCCATCAATCGCAGGCACGCCCGCCGACAGATCGCGGGTGACAACGTTTGCGCCCGGATTGGCAGCCAGTACACGCTCCATGATCCGGTCGGTCAGGCGACGCGACACAGCGCCAGCAGGTTTGATGGAAGCTTCAACACGCAGGATATTGGTCATTTTCAGGGTCCAGTTCAGCAGGAGGAGGAATTCTATGCAGCTTAGATGCGCCTTTTCTCCTCTCTGCGCAATTATAGGAATCGCACCCCAGTTGCGCATCTGCGCACATAAATACTTGGCACGCCCCTAGCGCAAAACACCTCGCTTTCCGGCCCCATTCGTTAAAACTTCCTGAACGCCTGCCTCTAAGCCTTTGATCTTGAACACGCTCGAATCGGTCCCGAGTTGGGACCAAAGAAAAAGGCCGCGCAATCCGCGCGGCCCTTCTCCAAACTCAAAGCAAAGATCACCCCAAAGCCGGATAATCCGTATAGCCCTTTTCTCCCGGCGTGTAGAACGTCGCAAAATCCGGCGCATTCAACTCCGCCCCCGCCTTCATCCGCGCCACCAGATCCGGGTTGGCCAGCAAGGCCCGGCCAAACCCAACCAGATCCGCAGCACCCGCATCCACCGCCGCCTGCCCCGAAGCCGCATCCAAGCTGCCGCCAACAATAAACGTCCGGGGCCAAGCCGCCCGCAGCTTGGCGCGGAACTCCGCCGGGATCACCGGATTGCCCATCGCGGCATGATCGACCAGATGCACATAAACCAGCCCGATCTTCTCTAGGCTCGCCATCAGCGTCAGATAGGTCTCATCCACCTCAGGATAAGCCGCCATCCCCGAAGCCGTGCCATAGGGAGAGAGCCGGATACCAACCTTGTCGCCCCCAATCGCCGCTACAACCTCCTGCGCAACCTCGGTCACAAAGCGCAGCCGCTTCGCCACCGACCCACCCCAAGCATCGTTGCGCTTGTTGGTGTCGGGCGAGATGAACTGCTCCAACAAATACCCATTCGCGCCGTGCAGCTCGACCCCGTCGAACCCCGCCGCAATCGCGTTTTTCGCTGCCGTCACGAACTCGGCCTTGGCTTGCTGAATATCGGCTTCAGTCATTTCCTGCGGCACCGGATAATCCTGCATGCCCTCGGCGTCGGTATACATCTGCCCCGCCAAGGCCAGCGCAGAAGGCGCCACGATCTTCGCGCCAGCAGGCATATTGCCCGGATGGCTGACCCGCCCGGTGTGCATGATCTGTGCGAAAATCACCGCGCCCTTGGCATGTGCTGCTGCAGTGACAGGCTTCCAAGCCGCCACCTGCACATCGCTCCACAGCCCCGGTGTGCGGGCATAGCCGCGGCCATTCGGGCTGGGGGCAGTGCCTTCGGTGACGATCAGACCAGCCGTGCCGCGCTGGCCATAATACTCCGCCATAATCGGCGTCGGCACCGCGTCCACATCAGCGCGGCAGCGGGTCATCGGGTTCATCACCACTCGATTTTGCAGTTTATGGGAACCCATCTGGGCCGGGTCAAAAATAGAAGCCATCATTGCGCTTTGTCCTTTGACAGAAATCTGAACCCGGAAGTTTAGCCAGTTTCTGTGCGGAAACCACGCGTGTTTGCGCCCTAACCTCTGTGCAGAAATGCACGGCCAACCAGCCTTGAAACCCGTCCGGGGCCCACATGTCCAACCTGCGCGGGCCTGGCCATGACATGCCACCTCCCGCATGGGCCTGCCATTCTTCTGCGCTCCCGGTATATACTGCTGTGACGGCCCCAATTCCCGCGTCATGCAGGTCACACACTCCTATGCTTTTCGATTGGTTGCGCAAAGATCGCTTTCCTGATGCCTTAAGGGCATTCGGTCTGCACCGCTGCGCAATGTCGGGCGAAAGCCTGTGCATCGGGCTTGCTCCGAACTCCGAATATTCCCTGCTACCTCTGCAAAACATTCCGGCGGCCCCCGCATCGGTCTGCTTCTTCGACGCCCCGCTGCAAGCCGATCTGGTTCATGCCTTCGTCAGCAGCCCCCGTGCCGCAACTGTCGCGCATCTGGTGATCGGCACCTCGCACGATTACGCTAAAAATCGCGCGCGCGGCTACGATATGACGCAAGCCGTCGCGGCCCTGAAGGGCACGCGGCTGCCAATGCTCAAGCGGCTGTCGCTGGGCGATATGGAGATGCTTTACAATGGGCACAGGTTGTTCGGCACCATAGGCGACATCTCCCATGTGTTTCAGATCGCCCCAGCCTTGATCGAATTGCGGCTGCATGGCCATTTTACCCTTACCGGGCCGAGCCGCCACCCGCAGCTAGCAGCGCTTGAGGTGGAAGTTGACGACATTGGCGTCACGGGTGGCCCGCTTAATCAACAGACGGTCTCAAATCTGATGTTGTCGGATTTCCCCAGTCTGACATGTTGCGATCTTGATCTAAGCGAGGATCCGCCAGAGGTTCGATATAGCATTCCGCCCGAATTTTTTTCCCCGCAACGCTCCCCCCTGCTGCGATCACTGGCGATCAATAGTCTGACCGCCGAAGCGGTGATCCAACTTGAAAAATGGAAAGAGCTGAGAGGGATCGAGTAGAGCGACCGGAAGGGAAAACCTGTTAAGAATTTATGAATAACACAACTTAAGATATTGATAATTAATAGTTATATGTAGTGTCCACGCGTGGACACTACCCCCTCGCGCTGAAAAAGTTGCTGATCGCCTTCGCCATCGCCTCGGATACGCCCGGCACCGCCATCAGATCTGATAGCCCCGCCCGCGACACCGCCTTGGCCGAGCCAAAATGCGCCAGCAACGCGCGTTTCCGCACCGCGCCCACCCCCGGAATATCATCCAGCGGCGTGATCGAAACCTGCTTGGCCCGCTTCGCTCGATGCGCCCCATTGGCCCAACGGTGCGCCTCATCCCGCAGCCTTTGAATGAAATACAGCACCGGGTCATTCCGCTGCAACGCCTTCACCGGCATCCCGGTGCGGTAGAATTCTTCCTTGCCCGCGTCGCGATCAATCCCCTTGGCGACCCCCACCATCGCGATATCATCGACCCCCAACTCCGCCAGAATCCCCGCCACAGCCGAGACCTGCCCCGCCCCGCCATCAATCAACAGCAAATCCGGCCAAGACCCCGATGTTCGATCCGGGTCTTCCTTCAACAACCGCTCAAACCGACGCGTCATTACTTCCCGCATCATGCCGAAATCGTCCGAGTTCTTCCCCGCAGCCGACTTGATGTTGAACTTGCGATACTGTGATTTCAGGAAGCCATCCGCCCCCGCCACGATCATACCGCCAACGGCATCAGAGCCCTGAATATGCGCGTTATCGTAGACCTCAATCCGCGTTGGCGGGGCATCGAGATCGAACGCCTCGGCCAGCCCCGCCAGCAGTTTATTCTGGGTCGAGCTTTCCGACATCTTCCGCGCCAGACTTTCCCGCGCGTTCCGAACGGCATTCTCGACCAGTTCAGCCTTCTCCCCACGTTGCGGCACGGCAAGTTCAACCTTCCGCCCCGCCCGCTCGGCCAGCAGGTTGCTGACGAGATCCTCATTCTCTACTGGGTGCGACAGCAAGATCAGCCGGGGCGGTTCTTTGTCGTCGTAGAATTGCGCTACGAAGGCTTCCAGAATCTCGGCCTCCTCTGCCCCCGCCCCGGTGCGCGGATAGAAGTCACGGTTGCCCCAAGATTGGTTGGCACGGATAAAGAACACCTGCACGCAAGCCTGCCCGCCTTCGAGATGCAGCGCGATCACATCGGCCTCGGCCACCCCTGCCGGGTTGATCCCTTGGCTTTGTTGCACCTGCGTCAGCGCCTTGATCCGATCGCGCAGGGCCGCCGCACGTTCAAACTCCATCGCATCCGAGGCGATGTTCATTTCGGCGGCCAGATTGCTTTGCACGGTGGTGGTCTTGCCCTGCAAGAACCGCTCGGCATCAGCCACAAGGGTGGCATAACCCGGCCCGTCAATCCGCCCGGTGCAGGGGGCAGAGCAGCGTTTGATCTGATACTGCAAACATGGCCGGGTGCGGCTGTCGAACATCGAATCCGAGCAGTTGCGCAGCAGGAACACCTTTTGTAACTGGTTCAGCGTGCGGTTCACCGCCCCGGCGCTGGCGAAGGGGCCGAAATAGCTGCCCTTCTCTGACCGCTTGCCGCGATGCTTTTTCAACTGCGGGAAGGGATGCTCGGTGCTGATCAAGATGTTCGGGAAGGATTTATCATCGCGCAGCAGCACATTGTAGCGCGGCTTCAGCTGCTTGATCAGGTTCTGCTCTAGCAGCAGCGCCTCGGTTTCCGTCCGCGTGGTCAGAAACATCATGCTGACAGTCTCGGAAATCATCCGAGCGATCCGCCCGGAATGCCCCGAGGGGCGGGCATAGTTCGACACCCGCGCCCGCAGATTGCGGGCTTTGCCGACGTAAAGCACCTCAGACGCCGCATTCAGCATGCGATAGACGCCGGGGCTGCCATCCAGCGTTTTCAGGTAATCCTGAATAAGATCATGGCCGATTAGAGTGACGTCGCTCATACAGAAACACACCTTGGGGATTCGTCGATTCTCTGTTGTAGCTGCAATGATAGCTGGGCCGGGACAAGAGGAAAGCTATCCCCGCTTTCTGTGGATAACATTGCGGAGAAGTTTTCAGAACCGGCAAATTTCCCTTGTTTTTGGCCCAATTCGCCGGATTGCCTATTTTTTAGGCGAAACTTCAAGGCATTGATATCAAATGAAATATTAATTGATGCCTGTCAAATCCCTGATAAATCAGGACTTTTTGTAACGCTTCCGTGAAGCAATAGTGAAAAGTGGACAACTCTCAACGGAGGCGAATTTTTGCCTAGTCGAAATCCAACACATCGGGGGTTTTCCAACCCAGATGCTGACCACCATCAACAGAGATCATTTGCCCTGTCACAGCGGGGGAATCGAGAAAAAACCCGAGCGCTGCGGTGATATCGGCGGGATTTGACCCGCGTTGCAGGATAGTGGCGCCGCGCTGGGTGGCAAAGCTTTCATCGCTTTGACGGCTGCCTTGCAGCGTCGGCCCCGGCCCGATGCCGTTCACCCGCACTCTTGTGGCCAAGCCCTGCGCCGCCGTGCGGGTCAGCGCCCAAAGGCCCATTTTCGCCAGAGTGTAGGACAGAAACTCGGGTGTCAGTTTGTGTACGCGCTGATCAATCATGTTCAGCACCATGCCGCCAGCGATGGGTTCGCCTTGATCATCCAGTTTCGGAGCAGGCACTTGTGCGGCAAAAGCCTGCATCAGCACGAAGGGCGCGCGCAGGTTGCTTTCCATATGGCGATCCCAGCTTTTGCGGGTCACGGTGGCGACGGTGTCATATTCAAAGATCGAGGCGTTGTTGATCAGCACGGTCAGCGGCCCGCCCAAGCCCTGCACCGCCATCGGCACCAGCTTGTCGACCTGGGTTTCAATCAGCAGATCGGCGCGCAGGGCGACGGCTTTGCGGCCCATAGCGGTGATCTCTTTTACCACCGCCTCGGCCTCTTTGCGGGAACTGGCGTAGTGCACGGCAACGTCATAGCCACGACGCGCCAGATACAGCGCCATCTCGCGGCCCAGCCGCTTGCCCGCCCCCGTCACCAGTGCCCTCATCGTCAACCCTTTTTACAATCACAGCCCTTGGAGCCAATCACATAGCGCCCGCAACGTTTGCAGGTAGCCGGATTGCCCAGTCCAAGACGTTTTTTTACCGAATGGCCGATGCGGCCGGGAAAGAGGGCGTTACCGACCATGCCGATGGCCAGCATCACCAGTAGAAAAACGATGACGGCTTTGATCATGTTACAACCCGTAGCGCGCCCAGAGCGCGCGATCCTCGACCGAGGCCAGCGCATCTTCAGCCATATTCAGGCCAAAACGGCTGAGCAGCCCGCGCTTTTGCCCCAGCGGCACCAGCTTCACCTTATCGCCATAAAGCGATTTCAGCTTGGGGACCAGATGCGCCACGCCATCAGTCAGCCCCAGATCCACCGAGCCTTGGCCCACCCAGATATCGGCGTTGAACAGATCGGCATCGGCAAGGCGGTTGCCGCGCCGGGCTTTGACATGGGCGATGAATGCCTGATGGATCGGTGCTTGCAGGGCTTTCAGGCGTTCGATGTCTTCCGGCTTTTGCGGCAGGAACGGGTCGGCGAGGCTTTTCTGTTTGCCCATGGCGACCACCCGGCGCTCAACCCCCTGCTTTGCCATCAGTTCGGGGAAGCCAAAGCTGGCAAAGATCACGCCGATGGACCCGACGATGGAACTGGGGTCAACCCAGATCTGATCCGCCGCACACGCCAGCCAATAGCCGCCAGATGCCGCGACATCCTCGACAAAGGCATGGACCGGAATGGATTTCTCGTCCGCCAAACGCCGCACCCGCGCCGCGATCAGGCTGGATTGCACCGGAGAGCCGCCCGGCGAATTCACCACCAGCGCCACCGCTGCGGGCTTCATCTTGAAGGCTTTCTCAATGATCGCCGCCAGCGCCGCATCACTCAGCGCATTGCGGCCTGTGCCAATCGTGCCAGCAAGCCGGATCACCGGGACCATGGGGGATTTTTTCATAAAGGGGATAAATTTCATCATGCCGCAAAGCTAAGGGCTCAGGCCCTTGCGAACAAGGCCAATCCCCGCCACCCTGCGCCCCATGATCGACAAGCTGGAAATGTTCATCGCCCTCGCCAACGAGCGCCATTTTGGCCGTGCGGCAGAGGTCTGTCGGGTGACACAACCCAGCCTTTCTTCGGCGATCCGTCAGCTGGAGGATCAGCTTGGGGTGCAGTTGGTTTTTCGCGGCAGTCGTTTTCAGGGCCTGACGCCGGAAGGCCAGCGCGTGCTGGATTGGGCGCGGCGGATTGTCGGCGATATGCGGGCGCTGAAGGATGAAATGCGTACGGTGCATTCCGGCCTGTCAGGCAATCTGCGCATTGGGGTGATCCCCACCGCGCTGCCGATGGTGGCCGATTTGACGGCCCCCTTCACGGCACGGCATCCGAACATGCGGGTGACCCTGTTGTCGCGCACGTCGGTGGAAATTCTGGCGGGCATCGAAAGCTTGGAGCTGGACGCGGGCCTGACCTATCTCGACAACGAACCCTTGGGCCGAGTGGCGCAGACGCCGCTGTATACCGAATTTTACCGCTATCTCTGCGCGCCCAATTCTCCCCTAGCGGATCGGGCGCAGGTGACGTGGAGCGAACTCGCGCACGAACCTTTGTGCCTGCTGACCGCCGATATGCAGAACCGCCGCATCGTCAACCAGCATCTGGCCGAAGTGGGCGTGCGGGTGGCACCGACGGTCGAGTCGAACTCCAGCATCGCCTTGGTAGCGCATGTGAAGTCCGGGCTGTGGGCCTCTGTTGTGCCGATGAAACTGGCCGAGATGTTCACCGGACAGGGCCTGCTGGCGATCCCGATTGTCGAACCAGAGGCCGAGCATCTGGTTGGCCTGATCACCGCCAAGCGCGATCCACAAACGCCTGTTCTGCAAGCGCTTATGGATGAAGCCGCGCGACTGGCGGTCAAACTGCGCCGATAGCGGGCATGATAGCTTTAGCCTATCGAACAACGGTATATCAATATTGATTTCCATATCAAACGGCGTATCACGGTAGAAAGCTACCAAAGGGCCGCCACATGCTTGATTCCGTCGACATTACCACTCGGGTTGAGGAAATTCTCAGCGCCCACAAAGGGATGGAGGGGTCGCTGCTGCCGATCCTGCACGCCATTCAGGCCGAGTTTGGCTATGTGCCGCAGGTGGCTTTGCCGATCATTGCACAAGACCTGAACCTGTCGAAGGCCGAAGTGCATGGCGTGATGAGCTTTTATCACGACTTCCGCGAGCATCCGGCGGGCAAACATGTGGTAAAACTTTGCCGTGCGGAATCCTGCCAGTCGATGGGCGCGGATCGTGTCGCTGCCCACGCGCAAAAGGCTTTGGGGATTGATTGGCACGGAACCACAGCGGACGGTCGCGTGACGCTGGAGCCGATTTTCTGCCTTGGCCTCTGTGCTTGTGGCCCCGCTGCGATTGTTGATGGCAAACTGGTGGGCCGGGTAGATGAAGCCCGGATTGACGCGATCATCGGGGGTCTGAAATGAAGATTTACCTGCCGCTGGACAGTGCCGCCGTCGCCCTTGGTGCAGACGAAATTGCTGAATCTCTGATGTTCCAAGCCCAGGCGCGCGGGATCAACCTGACGCTGGTGCGCAATGGCTCGCGTGGGATGGTCTGGCTGGAGCCGATGGCCGAAGTGGTCACCGATGCAGGACGGATGGCGTTTGGTCCGCTGACTCTGGCCGATGTGCCCGCACTGTTTGATGATCTGGCGGCGCATCCGAAGGCCTTGGGTCTGACCGATGAATTGCCTTGGATAAAGGCACAAACCCGGCTGACCTTCGCCCGCGTTGGCGTGATCGACCCGTTGTCGCTGGACGACTACAAGGCGCATGGCGGGCTGGCTGGCCTGACGCTTGCGCTTGGCATGGACAAAGCTGCGATTGTTGCCGAAGTCACCAACTCTGGCCTGCGTGGCCGGGGTGGCGCGGGCTTTCCGACCGGCATCAAGTGGAAAACGGTTTCCGAGGCGGTGGCGGATCGCAAATACATCGTCTGCAATGCCGATGAGGGCGATAGCGCCACCTTCGCCGACCGCATGCTGATGGAGGGCGACCCCTTCACGCTGATCGAAGGCATGATCATTGCGGGTCTGGCCACCGGGGCTACCAAGGGATTTGTGTATATCCGTTCGGAATACCCGATTGCGATTGATGTGATGCAGAAAGCGGTGAAAATCGCCACCGATGCAGACGTGCTTGGGGCTTCCGTTTTGGGGTCTGCACACACCTTCAACATCGAGATTCGCGTCGGTGCCGGGGCCTATGTCTGCGGCGAGGAAACTTCGCTGCTGAACAGCCTTGAAGGCAAGCGCGGCGTCGTGCGCGCCAAGCCGCCATTGCCCGCGTTGCAGGGTTTCATGGCGAAACCAACCGTGGTGAACAACGTGATTTCGCTGGCTTCGGTGCCGGTGATTTTCGAGAAGGGTGCCGAGTTTTACAAGAACTTCGGCCTTGGCCGTTCGCGCGGGACGATCCCGTTGCAGATCGCCGGAAACGTCAAGCACGGTGGGCTTTATGAGATCGCCTTTGGCCTGACCCTTGGTGAAATCGTTGACAAAATTGCTGGCGGTTCGGCCTCTGGGCGGCCGGTGAAAGCGGTGCAAGTCGGCGGCCCGCTGGGTGCCTATTTCCCCCGCGCGCTGTTTGATACGCCGTTTGGCTATGAAGAATTCGCCGGCAAAGATGGCCTGATCGGCCATGCTGGTTTGACGGTGTTTGACGATAGCGCCGATATGCTGAAACAAGCTCGTTTCGCGATGGAATTCTGTGCCATCGAGTCCTGTGGCAAATGCACCCCCTGCCGGATCGGCGCTGTGCGTGGCGTGGAAACCGTGGACCGGATTGCCAAAGGTGACGCCTCGGCGATCCCGCTGCTGACCGATCTGTGCAACACTATGAAAGCCGGTTCGCTCTGCGCCTTGGGGGGGTTCACGCCCTACCCGGTTATGTCCGCTTTGACCCACTTCCCCGATGATTTCGCCCCTATGAAGGAAGCCGCCGAATGAAAGACTTCATCATCCCGGATCGCGATTTCGGCACCCCTGCCGCCAAAAGCAAACAAATGGTCACATTGACCATCGACGGCTTCGACATCACCGTGCCGGAAGGCACTTCGATCATGCGCGCCGCAGCAGAAATCGGCATTTCTGTGCCGAAACTCTGCGCCACCGATAGCATCGACGCTTTCGGATCGTGCCGTTTGTGCTTGGTGGAAATCGAAGGTCGCAACGGCACACCAGCCTCTTGCACGACCCCCGTCGCCCCCGGCCTGAAAGTCCACACCCAGAACGCCAAGCTGAAGCAACTGCGACGTGGCGTGATGGAGCTTTACATCTCGGACCACCCGCTGGACTGTTTGACTTGCTCGGCCAATGGCGATTGCGAATTGCAGGATATGGCGGGGGCCGTGGGCCTGCGCGATGTGCGTTATGAGGCGATTGATACCCACTTCAAGGCCAAAGACACCTCTGGCATCGCCAATCCGAACTACATCCCGCGCGACGATTCCAACCCGTATTTCAGCTACGATCCGCAGAAATGCATCGTTTGCTCGCGCTGCGTCCGCGCTTGCGAAGAAGTGCAGGGCACTTTCGCTTTGACCATCGAAGGCCGCGGCTTTGATAGCCGCGTCTCGTTTGGCGCGAAAACCGACACGGCACTGTCATCCGATTGCGTGTCTTGCGGTGCTTGTGTGCAGGCTTGCCCGACCGCAACCTTGCAGGAAAAGTCGATCATCGAAATCGGCACACCAGAGCGTTCGGTGATCACGACCTGCGCTTATTGCGGCGTCGGCTGTTCGTTCAAAGCCGAGATGCGCGGTGATGAATTGGTCCGCATGGTGCCCTACAAGCACGGCAAGGCCAACCGCGGCCATTCCTGCGTTAAGGGTCGGTTTGCCTATGGCTACGCATCGCACAAAGACCGCATCCTGAACCCGATGATCCGCGACAGCATCAACGACCCGTGGCAGGAAGTGTCTTGGGACGAGGCGATGGACTTCACCGCCAACCGGATGAAGGGCATTATCGAGCGTCACGGCCGTCATTCGGTCGGTGTGATCACCTCGTCGCGCTGCACCAATGAAGAAGCCTATCTGGTGCAGAAACTGACCCGCGCCGTATTTATGAACAATAATACGGATACCTGCGCGCGTGTCTGCCATTCACCCACCGGCTATGGTCTGGGCCAAACCCTTGGCACCTCGGCTGGAACGCAAGACTTTGACTCGGTTGAAGAAACTGATGTGGTAATCGTGATCGGGGCGAACCCGGTTTCTGGCCACCCGGTCTTTGCCAGCCGCTTGAAAAAGCGTCTGCGCCAAGGGGCGAAGCTGATCGTGATCGACCCGCGCCGCACCGAGATGGTGGAAGCGCCGCATGTCAAAGCAGAACACCACCTTGCGCTGACCCCCGGCACCAACGTCGCCATCGTCACCGCATTGGCGCATGTGATCGTGACCGAAGGGCTGTTCGACGCACAGTTCATCCAAGACCGCTGCGATTGGGACGAGTTCCAGGATTACGCGGAATTTGTCAGCCAACCGCAAAACTCACCGGAATCGGTGGCCCTGCTGACGGGCGTCCCTGCAGCCGAAGTGCGTGCTGCGGCGCGGCTGTTTGCCAAGGGCGGCAATGGCTCGATCTATTACGGTTTGGGCGTGACCGAGCACAGCCAAGGCTCGACCACGGTGATCGGTATCGCCAACCTTGCGATGATGACGGGCAATATTGGTCGTCCGGGCGTGGGTGTGAACCCGTTGCGGGGGCAGAATAACGTGCAAGGCTCTTGCGATATGGGCTCGTTCCCGCATGAGCTGCCGGGCTACCGCCATGTCAAAGGCGAAGGCGTGCGCGATATTTTCGAGAAGGCTTGGGGCGTCAAGATTGATGACGAGCCCGGCCTGCGCATCCCGAACATGCTGGACGCCGCGGTTGAGGGCACCTTCAAGGGCCTGTATTGCCAAGGCGAAGACATCCTGCAATCCGACCCGGACACCAAGCATGTCGCTGCTGGCCTTGCCGCGATGGAATGCGTGATCGTGCACGATCTGTTCCTGAACGAGACCGCCAATTACGCGCATGTGTTCCTGCCCGGCTCGACCTTCCTTGAGAAGGACGGTACCTTCACCAACGCCGAACGCCGCATCAACCGCGTGCGCAAAGTGATGGCACCACGCAATGGCTATGCGGATTGGGAGATCACCCAGATGCTTGCCAACGCGATGGGCGCAACGTGGAGCTACACCCATCCCACGCAAATCATGGATGAAATCGCCATGACCACGCCGTCGTTCGCAGGCGTGAATTATGAAAAGCTGGAGACCATGGGCTCGATCCAATGGCCCTGCAACGATGCGGCACCGGAAGGCACCCCGCTGATGCACGTTGAGGCTTTCGTGCGTGGCAAGGGCAAGTTCATTAACACCGAGTATGTCGCGACCGATGAGAAAACCGGCCCGCGCTTCCCGCTGCTTTTGACCACGGGGCGTATCCTGTCGCAGTATAACGTCGGCGCGCAGACCCGCCGCACCGGAAACGTCGCGTGGCATGCCGAGGATGTGTTGGAAATCCATCCGCATGACGCTGAAGTGCGCGGCGTGAAGGACGGGGATTTTGTCCGCTTGGCCAGCCGTTCGGGCGACACCACCCTGCGGGCAACGATCACCGACAAGGTCAATCCGGGCGTGGTCTATACCACCTTCCACCACCCCGACACGCAGGCCAATGTGATCACCACCGACTTCTCGGATTGGGCCACCAACTGCCCGGAATACAAGGTCACCGCTGTGCAAGTCTCGCCCAGCAATGGCCCGTCCGAATGGCAAGAGGAATACAACGCTCAAGCCGCGATGTCGCGCCGCATCGCAGCGGCAGAGTGATGCACACCCACCGCCCCTTGCCGCGCCTGACCTTCGGGCCGGGCGCGACCAACGGGTCGGCATCGGCCCGCGAACTGCCGGAAGAGGCTGCGGTGGCGCTGTCGTTCAATGGCTCCACCCAAGCCGTGATGATGGCCTCACCTGCCGATCTGGAAGACTTCGCTTATGGCTTCGCGCTGACAGAAGGCATCGCAAAACCTGAAGAAATTCAAAGCGTTGAGGTGGTTGAAACCCCGCTTGGCCTTGATGTTCAGATCTGGCTTGAACCGCAAGCCGAGGCTCGGCTCAGCAAACGTCGTCGCACGATGGCGGGGCCGGTTGGATGTGGTTTGTGCGGAATTGATAGTCTGGAAGAGGCGACGCGGGTGATGCAGCCCGTCGCATCCTCTGGCTTTTGCATGACACCATCCGAAGTGATGACGGCTGTGGCGGCGCTTCCCGCCGCACAGCCGCTGCATGATGTGACCCGTGCGGTGCACGCTGCAGGCTACTACAGCGGCAAACTGCTCGCTGCCCGCGAAGATGTGGGCCGCCACAACGCGCTGGATAAACTCTGCGGCCACCTGATCCGCACCCCGCATCCCACTGGCGCGGTGGTGCTGACCAGCCGCGTTTCCATCGACATGGTGCAGAAGGTGGCCGCCCTCGGCGCGCCGATCCTCATCGCCGTTTCCGCCCCAACCGCCCATGCCGTCCGCCTTGCGGATCAGGCGGGTATCACCCTGATCGCCCTCGCCCGCCCGGATCGGTTTGAGGCCTATACCCACACCGACCGCATTTCGCAGGAGACTGCCCATGTCGCTTAATGACACCCACCAAGGCCCGCACGCCAAGCTGATCTATATGGCGAACCAGATCGCCAAGTTCATGGAATCCAAGCCGCATGATGAGGGGCTGACCCTACTGGCTTCACATATCAACGACTTCTGGGAGCCCCGGATGCGTCGCCACCTGTTCGAAGTGCTGGACACTGGTGGTGCGGGTTTGCGGCCGTTGGTGCTTGAGGCATCTGCCAAGATCAAGCGCCCCGCCATCGCCGCATAGAAAAATCCTCGGCGGCATCAGGACTTCGGGAAAAACGAATGCTTGAGCCGCTCCGGTCTTTGTCTTAGGTTTGTTACAAGCCCGCCGAGACTCGCCGGTTGGCAATTTTATGCGAATTTATTTGAACCGGAGACGTTTCATGCGAAATGTCGTTCTGCGACCAGGATCGTCTGGACAGTTTGTCCGAGATTTGCAGTTGGCGCTGAACAACCGGTTGAATCCGTCGCCCAATCTGATCGTCAATGGTCTTTACACCCCGCAAACCGAGCGCGCCGTGCTGGCGTTTCAGCGCTCGAATTGGCTGGAAATGGATGGCATCGCCGGCCCCTGCACGCTGGACGCTTTGCACGGCACCGAGCGATCACCGATGATCCTGCACAATGTGCAGTATCTAAGCCAGCCGACCCCGACGACTTGTTGGGCGGCTGCGACGGCGATGCTGACGCGGATGTCTGTTCAAGCAATCCGCATGACAACGCCACAGCACCTGCTGACGGCGGATGGATCACTGATCAACGAATCCGAGCGCGGCCAGCGATTGGAGGTGCATCAAACCTTCGCCCGCCTGCATCGTCTGCGCTACCAGCCGCCGCAAAGCTGGCCGGTGGTGGTGTTGATCGGGCTTTTGCGCAACGGTCCCGTTATGATGGAGTTGCTGCACAACCCCGGTTCGTTCCAGCGCGGCACCGGATCGTCAGGGCATTACGTGGTGATCGTTGGTGCGCGTGGCTCGCATGCAGAGGATGGCAGCAGCACAACGCTGCGGATCTATGATCCCGATGAAAGTGCCGGCGAGGGCATCTACTCAGTTGTCTACAATTCCATGCTGCGCCGCGTGCCGCTGGCGACGTTTGGCATGTTCACGCAATAGGCAGCCAGCAAAATGCTGCACAGTAAAGCTGGCTTTCTACGCAGCGCCCCACAAATTGAAAGTGTTTTTCAAATGGTGGAACAGTAGCGCAGAATTCCGCAACAAAGCTTTGATTCTGAAAGAGAATACGTAGGGTTTGAAAGTCAAAGATCTGCTGCGTGACCGCGTATTGCGCCTTATATGCCGCCTCTTTTGCCACAAAAAACCGCAGGGCCTGCAAGCCTTGTTGCGGCAGCGGCAGGTCATTGATCTGATACAGTTCCTCTGGACGCAGAATGGTCGACCACAGTTCGGGCGGCAGCGCGCGCCGCGGTTCCAGATCCAAACCCAAGCCCCGGTAATCGCCGCGCCGCGCAAGTGCCGCCATGCAGGCCCCTTCGCAATGGCTGATGCTGCCCGTTACCGCAGAGGGCCAGATCGGCGCGCGATCCTGCCTCATCGGAATTGCGGCCGGTTCAAAACCCAGACCGATCATAGCTTGCCGGGCGGCGCTGCGCCCATGCGCAAATTCCGCCAAGCGCGCAGGTATGGCGCCCGGCAAATCTTCTCCGGGCCACAAATCATCTGGCCCTGAAGCCTCCGCCAGCACCACCCCGCCCGGCAAAACCGCGCGTAGCCGAGCGGCGATATCAGGCATTCACCTGACCACGCATCGCCCGCCGCCGTGCCATCGCATCCGCCCGCGCGTCGGCCCGGTCAGACACCACCGCAGGGGCCGCTTTCGGGCGATCATCCAGATGCGTTGCCAATGCCGCCAAGACCGGGAAACGGAAAATATCGGTGATCGACAGCTTCGCCGCGCCCAGACTATCCCTGATCTCGCGATGCACCTGCACCGCCAGCAGGGAATGCCCGCCCAAAGCGAAGAAATTATCCTTCGAGCCAACCTTTGCCACACCCAGAACCCGCGCCCAGATCGCCGCGATCTGCGCTTCAATATCTGAAGTGGGCGCAACAAAGCTTTGCGTCTCCAGTGGCTTGGCGCTTGGGGCAGGTAGTGCTTTACGATCCACCTTGCGGTTGGGCGTCAGCGGAAAGGCATCAAGGCTGACGAAATGCGCTGGCATCATGTGCTCGGGCAACAGTCCCGCCAGTTCTGCCCGCAGTGCCGCCTCAGACGCTGCCCCAACGATGTAAGCCACCAGCCGCAGATCGCCCGGCGCGTCTTCGCGTGCCATCACCACCGCGTGACGCACTCCGGGTTGGGCTTCCAGCACCGATTCAATCTCGCCCAGCTCAATCCTGTAGCCGCGCAGTTTGACCTGATGATCGGTCCGCCCCAGAAAATCAACCTTGCCATCCGCCCGCCAGCGCACCAGATCGCCGGTGCGATACATCCGTGCGCCCCAAGCGCAGGCATTGTCTGCGGAAACAAAAGGATCGTTCACAAATCGCTCTGCCGTCAGATCCGGCCGTTGCCAATAGCCGCGCGTCACCCCATCGCCACCGATCCACAGCTCGCCTGCGACACCGGGGGCCACAGGATTCATAGCCTCATCCAACACATAAATCTGCTGGTTGGCCAAAGGCTTGCCGATGTTGCACACCCCATCAACGTCGCCCACGTCTTCAACCGAAGACCAGATCGTTGTCTCAGTTGGGCCATACATGTTCAGCACACGCGCCGCAGTCGCCTGCCGTAGATCATTCACCAACGCCCCCGGCAAAGCCTCACCGCCAAGCATCACGGTGTTTACCCCTGCCAAAGCCATACGAGACTCTTCATTCATCAGGATCATACGCGCCATCGACGGTGTGCATTGCAAATGACTGACCTCATGCCGCAGGATTTGCGCCGCGATCGAGAAATCATCCTCGGCCACGCCGCCGCCGGCATTGGCGCGTTTGACCACTTCTGCCAGCGGATACAGCCCCTCCATCACCTTTTCCGGTGCGATGCCATAGTCGATCAGGCAGGCCACCTCACCCACGCCGATACGCTTCAGTTGCTCTACCCGCGCCAGCGCGTCTTCGACGGTGCCGAACAGGCCGGATTCTTCAAAATAGCGTTGAAAAGCGAAATCAAGGATCGCCTCGGTCTCTTCGGTGCTCAGCGTTTGCAGATCAATCTGCATCGGGTTCGACACACCCTGCGGCTTTTTGAACGCCGGGAAGGCCCAGGCGTATTGCTTGATCAGCGCCGCCGCCGAGCGCAAATAATCTTTCATCGGGCCGCGCGAGACTTCCCGCGCATGCTCTCGGTCGCGCGCGATATAGCTGTGCAGCATCAAGGTCACGGTATGGTTTGCCGGATCATGCCCCGCCTCACGAAGCGCTTGATGATAAAACTTTATCTTGCCTGCAACCTCGTCAATCGACTGACCCAACAGATGCGTCAGCACATTCGCGCCAATCGCTCCGGCCTCGCGCCAAGTGTCCGGGTTGCCCGCCGTTGTCACCCACAAAGGCAGCTCTTTTGACACCGGACGCGGCTGGCTGATCAGCTCAAACACCTCGCCGTTCGCAGTCGGAAATCCGACCTTTTCGCCCCGCCACAACCTGCGCACCTGATCAGCCGCCGCAAACATCGCCGCCTTGTTGTTGGGCGGCGTATTCTCGGGTCGCAGCACGAAATCATCCGGGTGCCAGCCCGAGGCGACCGCCAAGCCCGCCCGCCCATTGGTCAGATTGTCGATCACCGCCCATTCCTCGGCGATCCGCGCCGGATGGTGCAGCGGCATCACGCAAGACCCGGCGCGCACGCCGATATTCTTCGTCACCGCCGCCACCGCCGCTCCGGTCACCGAGGGGTTCGGATAGGGGCCGCCAAAGGCGTGAAAATGCCGCTCGGGCGTCCAGACCGCACAAAAGCCGTGGGTATCGGCGAATTTCGCGCCTTCCAGCAAAAGCTCGTACTTCTTCGGCCCCGCGCCGTCATCATTGCCCCAATAATACAGCGAGAAATCCATCTTCTGTGCTGAAGCAATCGTGCCCCCAGACACCAGGGTCCGGTTTTCATCACTGGTCAGCACCACCTTGAAGCCGCGCGCCAGCGTCCAGAACAGTTCCAGCACCGATATATCGAAGGAAAGCGAGGTCACCGCCAGCCAAACCCCGGCCTCTGGACCAATGCGCTGATCCATACCGGTGAAGAAGTTCGCCACATTGCGATGTTCCACCATGACGCCCTTTGGTCGCCCGGTAGACCCCGAGGTATAGATCATATAGGCCATATCCGCCGAGGTGACACCAGATATGGGGTTGGCATCGCTGACCTGACTGGGGCGGCCATCGGTATCCAGACACAGCACTTGCGCCTGATGATTGGGCAATCCCGCCGCAATATCGCTTTGCGTCACGATCACGGGACAGGCGGAATCCTCTATATACAAGGCGATGCGATCCGCCGGATAGGCCGGGTCCATCGGCACATATGCCCCGCCCGCCTTTTGAATCGCCAAAGCGCCGACCAGCAGATCAAGGCTGCGATGCGCGCACAGGCCCACCAGCGTGCCCGGCACCACGCCCATGCCGATCAGCACATGCGCTACCCGATTGGCACGCTCGTTCAGCGCGGCATAAGTCAGGCTTTGATCATTGCACACCAGCGCCACGGCATCGGGGCTGCGCAGGACTTGGCGCTCAAACGCCTGATGCACGCAAAGACTTGAATCATAAGGTGTTTTGGTCAGGTTCCAACCGTGCAGCACTTGATTGCGCTCGGCTTCGGTCAGGGTTGCAATACTGGACAGCGGCGCATCCGCCGGGGCTTTTGCCAAAGCCTCCACCAGATGCATGATGCGCGCGGCATAAGCTTGTGCCTCGGCCTGTGGCAGGCGACTGGCATCGAAATGCAGGGCCGTCGGGGTCAGCGTCGCCACGGTTTCGGCAATCGCCCCCGCCTCAGCCACCCCCACCTGCGGGCATTGCAGCCCGGCAAGCGTGGTGTCGCGGGTCATCAGATCCAGCGCAAAACCCGGCTTCAAAGCCAAGTCCAAACCGTCTCGTGCCTGCGCCACGCTGCCATCGACCGCCACCCGCAACGGACGCCAGCCCGAGGCATAGCCCACCCGTCCCAGCGCCGCTTGCGCCAGGTCAACCGAACCTGCGCCCGAAGCCAGTGCCACCGCCAGCGCCAGATCGGCCAATCCTGCGGAAAGCGGCAATATCTGCCAGTCCGCCGTCACAGTGCTTGCATGTCCAAGCGCCACTGGCGTCATGGATTTCAACGCTTTACGCAAGGCAGGCTCGGCAACAGCCAAGCTTTGCCCCAGCGCCGTCAGCCCCTCGACGTCAGGCAACAGCACTGTGTCTGTCACGGACACAGGCGAAACCGCCAGACCTTTTTCCTGACAGGTCAGCCGCATCAGCCGAACCGCACCAGTGCTGCAAGCCACGACCAGCCCCGTCTCATCCGCGTGCAAAACCTGTCCCGGCGCGCCCGAGCCCTCGGCGATTTCTGCGGCACCCACGTTCAACACGCGATCTGCACAGGCGATTTTTGCGGTGGTCAACGGGTTCCAATAGCGGCCATGATCCAGGGCCCGCACCAGCCGCACCACCGCTTCGGAAGGCTGCGAGAAATCAATACGCCCCATCGCCGCAGGCCGATCATCGCGCAAGAATAGCCGCCGCTGGCGCAGATCCTGCGGTTTGCGCTGCAAGTTCCCAGTTTCCAACTGCGTCAGAACGCTCGGAAAGCTGTCCAGCGCAGCCTCAAAACAGCGCGTGTTCAAGGTCAGCGCGGTATCTTGCGCTGCAATGTCAAACGACAGGCTTTCCAGCACATCGCCTTCATCCACGCCACCCTCTATCAGATGCCAGGAAATCCCGTGCTGGCTCTCCCCATTCAAGATCGCCCAGACTGGCGCGTTCAGCCCCGCATAGCTCGGCAAAGGCCCATCATGAAAGTTCACCGCGCCCTGCACCAAGGCCAAAACCTCTGGTCTGATCACCGACAGGTTGGCCACCGACAGCAGCCAGTCGACACGCCCGCCCAACCGCACCGCCAGATCCGTGCCATAGGGTTCCACCCGCAAACCCCGCCCCAACGCCCAATGCCGCACGTCCGCGTTGCGGGTCACCACCGCTGCAAGCTTGTGGCCACGCGCCAGCATCATCTCGCCACATTGGCGAGTCAGGGTTTCATTGCCGATCAAATAGGCAGAAAAATGGGTCATCTTTACATCCTTACCCCGAAGCCTTGGGGTGCGCTTTGACTGTGGCGCCAGATGCGCCGAACAAGGGGCTGACCGCCGAGCGCAAGGCATGCCGGGTCAGGTCTGTAAGATACAAAGGCGGATCACCACGGTCTTTGCGCTGGATCAGAAGCCGCGCGCGCCAAAGAATGCCACCGACCAGCAAGGCCAAAGTGGCCGCCGTTGTATAGGCAACACCATGATTTTTCTTGAAATAATGCAATCGACTGTCCAGCCAAAAGCCAGGAATCCGCTGCCATTCCCGCATGCCGGTTGAAGCCGAGCCAATATGCATCACCCGGCTTTCGACCACATAGTCGGTCGGCCAACCCGCCAGCGCGGCGCGGCGGCACAGATCGGTTTCTTCGAAATACAGAAAAAACTGCTCATCAAACAGGCCGATCTGGTCCAGCACGGCTTGGCGCATCATCAGGCTTGCGCCAGCCAACCAATCCACTTGGGCTGTCGCCTGCGGGATCGGCTGCGCAACAATCCAACGGTTCAACATCCGGCTGACCGGACCGAACCGCACCTGCGCTTCAAACTCCGCTGCAATCGAGGGAAAACGGAATGCCGTGCGATGCGGCACGCCATCGTCGCCATAAATGAAACTGCCCGCAAATCCTGTCCTGGGATGCGCTTGCAGATGCGTCAGCAAGGCGCGGATCGCCCCCCGGTCGGGAAAAGCGTCTGAATTCAGGATATAGACAAACTCGGGCTTGATGCCGTCCGGCATCCCCGCCCGGATACCAAAGTTATTGCCAGCGCCAAAGCCGCCATTATGCCCCGACTGCAGCACCCGAACCGCCTGCGCACCTTTGTCCCAACCGCGCTTTTGCACCTCTGCGGTCATTGCCTCAAACGAGCCATCGCCTGAATCGTTGTCCACAATCACCAGCGCGCCCGCGATCCCCTCCAGCGCCAGCAATGCCGCTTCGGTTGCCCGCAGCGTCATGTCAGCCGAGCGCCAGTTCAACAAAACCGTCAGCAAACCCGCCATGCCTATTCCGCCGCGGTTGAGAGCGGGACGATGTTCGATGCCTGCGCTTCGGCTGTGGCAATCACCACCCGCATCTTGGCCGCCAACACCCGGACGTTCGGCTCCAGCACCATAGAGTCATGGGTTCCAGGCACTTCGATCACCTCCAACGCAGGGGCAGCACGGGTCAAGTCATTGTCATTGAAGACATATTCTTTCGCCTCGGACACCCAGTTTCCAGCCGTGACCTGCCAGTGTTTGTCCAGCGGTGGTCGGAACAGAACCGTGGCACCCCGCCGCGTGGGTAGGGTGTATAGCGGCAAAGCAGCACGGAAAGCCGCCTCAATCGCTGCATTGTGAAACTGCGCATCGCTCGGCGCTGTCGCCTGCGGCTGGCGTTTCTGCATCTCCCAGGCCCAGCGTTTGCGGGCCCATTCAGCCAGATAGCCGGGGCCCTTGGCGCGCAATTCTGCCAGCTTGATCAAGGCTTTGTCGGCGCGCTTCAGTCCGGGCCTCTCGGGCAGCGGCGTGTCTAGCAACACCAGCAGCGACACAGTCTCACCCACTGCTTCCAACTGACGCGCCATCTCCCAAGCGGTCAAGCCACCGCCCGAGAAACCCCCCAGCATATAGGGGCCAACGGGCTGCACTTGACGCAACTCGGCAATATAATCCGCCGCCGCTTCCGGCAGAGTGGTATGCGGCGCAGCATCGCCATAAAGCCCGCGCGCCTGTAGGCCATAGAAGGGGCGATCCCCGCCCAAAAGCTGTGCCAAATGCCGCAAATTCAACACGTTGCCGAACATCCCCGCCACCAGGAAGAAGGGCTGCCTCGAACCACCCTCGCCCTGATGCATCGGCACCAGATGGGTGAACCGCCGCGCCGGAGCCGACAATTTCGCCGGGGCATCGCCACCCACATCGCCAATCTGCGCGACAATCAACGCCGCACAGCGCGCAATCGTCGGGGCCTCAAACAGCACGGAAATCGGGAAATCTACCCGATACGCCTTCTTCACCATCGCAAACAGCCGCACTGCGATCAGGCTATGGCCACCAAGATCGAAGAAACTATCCTCGACCCCCACCTGCGCCACGCCCAGCAGCTCTTGCCAGAACCCGACCAGCGTGCGTTCGACATCATTGCGCGGCTCGACATAGGCAGTGTCCAGATCGGGCCTCTCAAACGCTTTGCCCTCCACCTTCGCAGCCTCGGCCTCGGCGGTCTGCCGGATCAGCGCGGGCAGATCGAGGCTGGAGACAATGATCTGGCTGCCACCCGCAGCCAAGGCCCGCCCAAAGGCCTCGGCCCCTTCGCTGGGTTTGATGCCCAGACTGAACGCGTGCAGCAGCCGTTCTTCGGCGGGGGATACCGGCTTGGCTGCCATGTCATCATAGCTCAATTCGCGTGGATCGGGGGCGGCAAAGCTCAATCCGCCCTCCAGCCGATGAATGTTAAAGCCTTCAATTTCCACACAAACCTCACCGCCGGGTGTTGCCAGCGTCACATCAAAACTCGCCGTCGGCGCGCCGGCACGGTTGTCTGCCGCATTGCGCACCCACGAGACAATCTCTGCCGGAAGCGGTCGCAGCACGCGGATACGGCTGTAAGATACTGGCACCCAAAGATGATCCGGTTGGTAGCCTTCGATCAAACCCATCGCCCAGCCAGTCGCAAGATCCATCAAGGCCGGATGCAGCAGCCACGCCGCCGTCTCACCCGCAAATTCTGCCGGTAAAGCCAGCCGTGCCAACCCTTCCCCACCCCCGATCGAGCGCGAGTGCAGCACCCGCCAGCGCGGCCCAAAGGCCAGATGTTCCTCTTGTGGGCTGCGCAATCCCACGCCGATCTCCGCTGCGGGCAAGCGCCCGGCAATCGCCAAAACGTCAATCGTCGCGGGCGCCGCCGCCAGAGGAATCGCCCGCGCTTGCGCGTGCAGCTGCCAACCCAAGCGCCCCTTCACCGTCACACCCGAGCGCAACTCAAAGTCATAGCCCTCATCCGTGCGCGAAAGTGCTGCCCGGATCTGCCGCCTTTCCCCTTCGGCCACATCCAACGGCCGGAAAAAATACAGATCGCGCAGTTCAAATCCACCTGTCTCACCCTGCGCCCGCAAGGCCTCGGCGGCGATTTCAATCGTGCCTGTGCCGGGGATCAGCGCCTGCCCCGACTTGGTGCGATGGCCATCCAGCACCCAACGATCCAAGCCATAAGAAGCTGTAAACAGCCGATTTCCCTGAGCGTCGAAGCTTGCTTCATCCAGCATAGGCGCGGAAATCGGCAGGCGTGGCGCAGGGGGAGTGCCTGTGCGATCCTCCAAAGCCTCTGCCGCCATACCAACACCGGTCCAGATGCCCCAGTTCAACGCAACCACGCGAGTTTTGCCGCCGCTGCGTGATTTGGAATAAGCGTTCAGGAATTCATTCGCCGCCACATAGTCAATCTGCCCCGCAGGCCCGGTCACCGTCGAGGTTGAGGCAAACAGCACCAGCAAATCAAGCGATCCATCCGGGAACAACCGATCCAGCACCAGCGTTCCATGCAGTTTCGGCGCGAACACCTCTTCCACCTGCGCAGGCGTCTTGAGCATCAGTGGCCCGTCATCAACCACGCCCGCCGCATGGATCACCGCGCGCACCGGCCCAAACCGTTTCACCCCTGCATCGACTGCCGCCCGCATATCCTCCATATTGCAGACATCCGCCGGGGCCACCAAAACCTCACCGCCCAAGGCTTCCAGCCGTTGCAACGCAAGAATGCGCCGCGCAATCGGGCTGGCAGGGTCATGCGCCGCCAGAAATTTCGTCCAAGTGCCACGGTCAGGCAGGTTGCGCCGCGCGATCAGGGTGATTTTTGCGCCAAAGCGGTGGATCAGATCTTCGGCGATGGTCAGACCAATACCACCAAAGCCCCCCGTGATCAGCACATGCGCGCCTTGTGGCAATATGAAGCTTTGTTCTGAAATCTTGGCAGCCTTCAGCCCCAGTTCATACCGCTTCTCACCCCGCAGCGCCGCTACGGCACTGATCGGCTCGGCCAAAAGCTCTTCCAATACCTGTTCGGCAAGCGAGCCAAGCGTGGCTTCCCCCCGGCGCGGCGCGGCAGGCAAAGCGAGGTCCAAGGTTGATACCGTCACCCCCGGCAACTCTCGCGGGATCACCCGCGCAGGGCCAAGGATGGTGGCTTTTTCGGGGTCCGCCAACGCGTCTGATTTCACTTGCGCCGCCCCGGTGGAGGCCACAGTGATGTGCAACGGGCGCGGCAGATTTTCCTCGGCAATCGCTTGGGCGAGGAACATCAGGCTGTAAAATCCCTGCTCCAGATTGCGGTGGAAAAAGCTGGATCCGGGGCGGAAATCCATCCCCCGCGTCACCAACCAGAAATGCGCAATCCGGCTTGGCGTGTGACCATTGGCCACCAGATCGCGGATCAGCAGATCATAGCCTTCACGGCCGCGCTCCGGGGCCAGCAGATAGCCGCCTTCGCCATCGCGGCCAAAGGCATCGCCTGCGCGCACCGTCGTCACCTGATGTCCTGCGGCACGCAGCCGGACGGCACACTCCGCACCAAGCCCTTCTGTATCCAGAAAAATCAGCCAACTCTCTGGCTTTGCATCCACAAAATCCGCGGCAAAGTCGAACCCTGTCGCCGCAGGCCGCCAATGCGGTTTCCAGCCCCATTGGCCGATGTCATCGATCCGCGCGGGCAGCGCCACGGCCTCAACTTCCGCACCCTTTCCGGGTTCAATGAAATACGGCTTGCGCTGAAACGCATAGGTCGGCAGCACCACGCGGTTGCGTTTCGCGCCGCCCCAGATCGGCTCCCAATCCACCGGAACGCCGCAAGCCCACAGGCGCGCGATGGAGGCCACATGCCACGCATCATCCGCCATCTTCTGCTCAGGATGCCGCAGCGCCGCGATCACCTGACCCTGCGACACACCATTGGCCTGCGCCAGCGACGACAGCGCGCGACCCGGCCCCATCTCCAGATACACCCGCCCCGGTTCGGCCATCAGATCAGCCATGCAGGCTTGGAAATTTACCGTGTTGCGCAGGTGCTGCACCCAATAGTCCGGGCTGGTCGCCTGCGCATCGGTCAGAATGATTCCTGAACGATTGCTCACAATTGGAATCTGCGGCGCACTTAAGCGAATTTTTGTGAGGTAATCGCCAAACTGTGCGAGAATAGGCTCCAGCATCCGGCTGTGCGCGGCAATGTCGATCTGGATGCGTTGGGTTTCCACATCGGCTTTCGCCAGTTCCGCAGCCAAAGCCAGCAATGCCGCATCCGGCCCCGAAACAACACAAAGCCCCGGCGCATTGATCGAGGCGAGATCCAGATCGCCCGTGATATAGGGCCGCAGATCGGCCTCAGCCAGCGGCACAGACAGCATCCCCCCCGGCGCAATGGTATCAAACAACGTGCCGCGCAGATGCACCAGACCGATGCAATCTTCAAACCCGATCACTCCGGCCAAGCAGGCGGCGGTATTCTCGCCCATCGAATGACCAACCAGCGCAGTCGGCGTCACCCCCCACGACATGTACAACTGCGCCAGTGCATATTCGGTAATCATGATCAGCGGCAGTTGCACCGAGGGGCGTTTCAACCGCTCATTCGCAGTGGCTTCCGTCCCCGGTTCCGGTAACCACAGCGCGCGAATGTCATAGTCGAGCTTCGGTTGCAGAACCGAAAGGCCCTTATCCATCCAATCTGCAAACACCGGCTCCGTCGCGTAAATATCCCGCGCCATGCCGGCATATTGCGCACCACCGCCGGGGAACATGAACACCACCTCGGGGTTGTCGCCCAAGAAATCATGGCTAAACACCCGGCGCGGATCGCCGCCTTCCAGCAACACCGCCGCCTCGTCATGCGAACCCGCCACCAGCACCCGACGCTTTTCAAACGCGCGGCGGCCTTCTTTCAGGGTATAGGCGACATCAGCCAGATCCTGCCCTGGATTGCCCCGCAAATGCGCAGCGAGCCTCGCGGCTCCGGCATCCAACCCTCCCTTGGATTTTGCCGAAAGAACAATCGGTTGGAACGGCCATAGGCTTTCCTCACCCGCTGCCCGTACAGGGGCTTCTTCCAGCACCACATGCGCGTTCGTCCCGCCCACACCAAGCGAGTTTACCCCCGCCCGACGCGGCCCGTCGCTGACCCAATCACTCAACCGATCATTCACTTTGAACGGGCTGGTCTCAAAATCAATCGAGGGGTTCGGCGCCTCATACCCCAGACTCGGCGGCAACTGCCGATGATGCAGCGACAGCGCCACCTTGATCAGGCTCGCCACCCCCGCCGCCGTATCCAGATGCCCGATGTTGGTCTTGACCGAGCCAATCCGGCACGAGCCCACCGCATCGGTGGTCTGCCGGAACGCCGAAGTCAGCGCCGCCACCTCAATCGGATCGCCCAAATAGGTGCCGGTGCCGTGGCACTCCACATAAGACACATCCGCCGCCGAAACCCCGGCAATCGCCTGCGCCTCGGCGATGCATTTTGCCTGCCCGTCAACCGAGGGCGCAAGATAACCCGCCTTCGCCGCCCCGTCGTTGTTAACCGCGCTTCCCTTCAGGATCGCCCAGATATGATCGCCATCGCGCACCGCATCCTTCGCCCGCCGCAGCACCACAGCCCCCGCGCCCGAGCCAAAAACCGTGCCCTCGGCGCGATGATCAAAGGCATGGCAATGACCGTCCGGCGACAAAATCTCGCCCTCGATGAACAGATAACCCCGCGCGTGCGGCAACTCGATCGTCACCCCACCCGCCAAAGCCATGTCGCATTCACCATTCAGCAACGCTTGGGTGGCGAAATGCACCGCCACCAATGATGTGGAACAGGCCGTCTGCAGGTTGATCGACGGGCCTTTCAGATCGAAGATATGGCTGACCCGCGTGGCCAGAAAATCCTTGTCGTTGCCGGTATGGCGCAGCAGGAACATGCCCGTCTGATCAACCAGATCGCGGTTGGAACACAGGTTGAAATAGAAATAGCTGCCCATACCACAGCCCGCGTAAACCCCTATCGCACCGGGAAAATTCTCGGGCGGATGTCCTGCGTTCTCCAGCGCCTCCCACGCGACCTCCAGAAACTGGCGGTGTTGCGGATCCATGATCGCGGCCTCTTTCGGCGAGAAGCCGAAGAAATCCGCGTCGAACTGTTCAAACCCTTCCAGCACTGCCGCTGCGGGCACATAGTTGGCTTTGCGCAGCCGCGCCGGGCTTTCGCCAGCCGCCAGCAGTTCCGCCTCGCTCAGCACACGGATCGATTCCACACCAGCTGCAAGATTGGCCCAATAGGTCGCAATATCCGCAGCACCCGGCAGGTGCGCGGCCATACCAACCACGGCGATATCGCTATCGCTGATGTTTGAGTGGTCAAAATCTTCGCTCATGCGCTTCTCTTTCTCGCTGCCCGCAGGCGAAAACCCCAAGGCAGATCGCAACAATTTACCGCAAAATCCACAGTTCTCATACCCTAGCACGCTCTGAGATGGAGCGTGCAGGCCTTTGAACATTCCCGCACTATCGAAACAATACGGCTCGGATGTGGCAAAGTTTCAGCGAAACCGGCTACCAATGCCCAACACCTGTGCCACGCCACATCGCCCATTGCGCCCGGCAGTAGACCACCAGATCAAAGCCAAAGCCCAAGATCGTCACCAAAAGCCGCTTTGGCCGCAGCAGATCGCGTGGAGTGGCGGCAGCGCGTGTCAGGCGTTTGATCAAGAAATGTCCGGGCACAAAACCGAACGGCCAGCGTGGCAAAGCCTTGCGCAACACAGCCCCAAGCCAGCCCGGATCACCCGCCGCCCGCGCCAATTCGGCATGCCGCTGCGCCACAGGCACCGCCGACACCGCGCCAAAAGCCGCGAAATTGATCGCCGAGCCGATCACGATCCGAGTCTGATGCCCGATCAGCGCATTGATCGAGCGTTCCGAGGAATAGATGTGAAACACCCCGTCTGCCCCGGCAATCCGGCTGAAATCCTCTGGCCCGGTCATCGCATCCGTCAGCACCATCGCGCGCAGAAAACCATCTTCCACCGGCAGACCAATCGGCAGATGAAACCGCCGCGCCACGGCCGCCGGCATCGCGTAAAGCTGGCCACAAATCGCGGTCTTCCAATCGTCCAGACCGCCACCCGCCGCCGCGATGATCTTATCCATGCCCGATAGCCCCTCGGGCCGCGCCACGATGTCCTTCACAGGTTGGCTATTGATCACCCAATGCGCGCCCAATGCCTTCACCAGACGTCGCAACGCCCCTGCATCGCAAAACGCGATATCCGCATCCGCAAACACCAGCACATCGGCATCCCGCCGCGCCAGATCCTGCACAAATCGATTCCACGTGTGTGATTTACCCCCCTCGGGCAAATCGACCACCTCGACGCCATCCCGTTGCGCCTGTGCGGCTGTCTCATCCGAGCAGCCATTCGCCAGAACCAAAATCCGCACCGAAAACACCGGGTCGCGCAAAATATCCTGCTCCAGCAGCCGCGCCACCATGGCGGCAATCCCCGCGGCCTCGTTATGCGCAAAGACGCCAACATCCACCCGCATCAGATCACCGTCCGTTTGCGCTTGCCGTCCTGCAAGCCGCCGCGCAGCGCAGCCTGACTTTCAGCCAAACGCGCGCGCCGCATCTGCTCGGCCACGCCCAACAGCCCACCCGCCATCAGCCAGGTGAACGGGATATGCGTGGCGTTCGGCAGCAGATCGACCATGTTCGCCGCCAAAATCACCGCGACGCCTGCCGTATAGCGGCTGATGGCGGAACCATGCCGTGACAACGCCTCACGCCCCAAAATCAGCAGCGGCAAGCCGGTCAGCCCGAAGTCGGCAATGAACCCAAGCCACCCATAGATGCCCAACACGATCACCCAAGCACCATCGGCAATCGTCGTCATCTGTCCGGTGATCGGATCATGCAGGAAGGCCCGGCCATAACCGCCCCAGCCGAACAACGCCTTTTCCTGCGCCCGTGCCAACAGTTGTTCTTCATTGTCGATGCGAAACTGCAAAGACCCCGCGCGATCGGCGCTGAACCCGCCGGCGAAATCAACGATCTGCTGCAGTGGCACCAGATGCAGCCCGCGCAGAATCGGATAGCTGATCACAACAACCGCCAGTGCCGCCGCCGCCAGAACCTGCAACCGCCAGCCGGCCAGCATCAACAGCGGCGCGAAGCACATGGCATAGACCGTCACACCCGCGCTTTTGCAAATATACAGCATGAAGGCCAGATACAGCGCGATCAGCAAGGCCCTGGGCCGCACCTCGGCCGTCGTGTCGCGCAAGCGCACCAGCGCCGCCATCAGGCACATCAGCGCAAAGAACGCCACCCACAACCCATGCGGCAGGAAGACCACCGGGCGATAACCACCCTGCCGGATGGTCTGGAAAAAGTCGTGCTGGAAGAACCCATAGACCCAGACGTTCATCTGCGGCGAAAACCGCGCCTCAATCAGCATCGGCACCGAATAGACCAGCCCGGCCAGCACCAGCGCCTCGATCATCGCCCGCATGCCCTCGGGCGTGCCCAGATAACGCCGCGCCAGAAAGAATGGCAGCAGAGCGATGAACTGGTTCGCCACCGCCGCCGCCGAGTCGTAGATCTTCATGCCCTGCACCATACCGCCCGGAAAGATCAGTGGGGCGGCATTGGTCAAAACCGTGGCGAATGGCGAAAGAATATACATCAGGATCAGGGCTTTACCCATCCGCCCCTCGGGCAGGAAGCTGATCTTGTCGCGCACCACATACAGCGCACAATACCATGCGATCAGATTCGGGATCGTGGTCTTGTCCAGATCGGGAATGATCGGAAAGTTGATCACCGTCAGCGGCGGCATGATCAGATAGCCGCCCAGCACCGTCCAGATCAGCGCGCGTGCCGGGTCCAGCCGTTTCCACAGCTGCCAGCACACCAGCGGCCAGACAAACAACATCAGATAGGCAAGGATATTCGGCGAGACCACGGCGCTGATCAGCTTTCTGTAAGCAATGCCAGCGTTTTAGCACAAACCGTTTGCACTGGCTAATGTCGCGCTGACCATCTCAGGTAAGCCGCAGGAAAAACGGGATGCGCCGCAAGATCACCGTTGCAACCCAACTCATTCCGAAGGTGGTCAAAGTAGCAACCAACCGATCAACTTCCGGTCCGGCGAACTTATAGGTCACCAGCATGAAGAACGGGTGCAGCAGGTAAATGCCAAACGCAAGTTGCCCCAGCTTTGGCAACCATTTGTGCTGCATCGGCACCCGCCAAAACGCCTCAAACAGCAGCACAGCGGCGAAAATCGTCCAGGCCCAAGGTGCAGCTTCGGTCACCAGATAAGCGCCCACGGCCATCACCGCCCCGGCGATCATCGGCCAGACCGAGCGTCCCATCGGATGCGCCACCCCCACCAGCAAGCCCATTGCGTAAACCGGCAACGAGTACAGCCACTGCGTCAACGGCGCGGGCGGCATGTAGACATGCATCGCCCAGAACATCGGCACCGACAGCACCACCAGCGCAATCAATGCCGCAGCCAGCCGTCCCGGTGTTGTCACCGCCCTGCCCACCGGCTTGACCAACAGCATCGCCAGCATGACAAACGGCAAGAACCACAGATGGATCGCTGATCCGACGAACAGCGTCCAAGGGTCTGTCAGCAACCGCCACTTGTCCGGCGAATCCGACACCTTCAGATCAACCAGCCTGAAAAACGCCGACCAGAACAGCCACGGCAGCAACAGGCGCTCCGCCCGACTGCGGAAATTATACGTCCCACCCGAACGCTGAAATGACTGCATTGCCAGAAATCCGGTCAACACCAGAAACAGCCCCAGCGACAGATGGCCGACCCAGTCGTCCTCCAGCGCATAGGCATGCGCCGCCACGATGCCGAAACAGGCAAGGAAGCGGGCCAGATCAACCGATTGACGATGACTGCTGGTCTTGTTCATGGGTTTTGGCTAATCCATAACGGCTTGGCGATGCAACTCTCTCCATGCTGCAAATGCGAAACAGTGTGTTCGCATATGCCTTGAGACCCGCCACGCTACGGCCATATTGCTATGCGAGCCATCCGGCGATGCGTGAGGGTCCTGTGCAGTTTCGATTTGATACGACCACAATTACGGTGAATATCGCCAATCGCGCCGCCTTGCTGGCAGCGGTGGCTCAACGCTTTGCAGATCGGCAAGGCTTTGCACTGGCCACGATCAACCTTGATCATCTGGTGAAACTGCGCGCCTCGCCTGCGTTTCGCGCCATCTATGCTGCACAAGATTTCGTGGTGGCCGATGGCAATCCCATCGTTTGGCTCTCCCGTTTGGCCCGTCGCCCGGTCGAACTGGTTCCCGGTTCCGATATGGTCGTTCCACTGGTGCAACTGGCGGTGCAGTCCGGCTGCCGCGTCGCACTGATCGGCACCACCGATGCCGCCCTCGCCACCGCCGCAAGCCATCTTGAATCGCTGATCCCCGGCCTGAAAGTCGCCCTGACCATCGCCCCGCCAATGGGCTTTGACCCCCACGGCCCCGACGCCCGCAACATCCTCGCCCGCCTTGCCACCGCGGAAATCGGTTTCTGCGTCATCGCTTTGCCCGCTGGCAAGCAAGAGACCATCGCCGCCCTTGGCCGCAGCCTTGCCCCACATACAGGGTTCGCCAGCTTCGGTGCCGGGCTCGATTTTCTTGCAGGTAGCCAGACCCGCGCGCCGCGCTGGATGCGTGCCTTGGCGATGGAGTGGCTGTGGCGCGCGCTGTCCGATCCACGCCGGATGCTGCCGCGCTATGCCGCTTGCTTTGCCATCCTGCCGGGGCAAATCTTCGCCGCCCTGAACCTACGCTGACTACTTATACTCGATCAGCCCGCGCCTGCGCCCACGCAGCCGGTTCCCCCAATAGCTGATCACCCCCCGCGCTTCGGCAAACTTGCCCACGACCGTGAAAAACCCCCAGGCAAAGCCGCCACGCCGGGCCAATCGCAGCACCTGCGCCGGATAGACCAGCGCCAAAAGCCAGCCCAGCGGATGCAGCAGCCCCGCCAGAACCACCCCCAAAGGCAGCGCGATCCCCCATAAAACCGCCCGCCGCACCTCAACAACCCAATGCCGCTCCGGCGCCGCCCCATAGCGCGCCGCCCCCTCGGTATAGGCATAGCCCGCCCGCACCATCCGCTGCCACCACTGGCCAAACCGCAGCAGGGCCGCGTCATGCAGCGTCATCTCGGCGTCAATGCGCCAAACCTCGCCCCCGGCCCGCCGCAAGCGCAGGCACAAATCCGGCTCCTCGCCCGCGATCAGACTGGCGTCATAGCCCCCCACCGCCTGCACTGCCGCAAACCGCATCAGCGCGTCGCCGCCACAGGCCAGCGCTTGCCCCACCGGCGTATCCCACTCCACATCCGCCAGACGATTGTAGACCGACGCCTCGGGAAAACGCTCACGCCGCCGCCCACAGACCACAACCGCCCCCGGATGCGAAGCAAACCCCGCCAGAGCCGCCGTAAACCACTCTGGCTGCACCTCGCAATCGCCATCGACAAACTGCACGAACTCTGGCGCATCCAGCACCGCAAGCCCCGCATTGCGCGCCCGCGCCGCCGTGAAGCCAAGCCGCATGTCCAGCGCCACTACCTCGGCCCCCAAATCCCGCGCCGCCGCGACAGATCCATCCGACGACCCTGAATCCACATAGACCAGCCGCCGCACCCGGCCTTGCAGCGACCGCAGGCAGGCGATCAGCCGCGCGCCCTCGTTGCGCCCGATCACCACCGCGTCAATCACCGCATCCTGCATCAAGCGCCCCCTGAACTTATGACAATCTAAGGCCATGTTTGCGCCTTGGCTATGCCCCGCTGCACCCGCAGCATGGCCCGCAAGTCTTTCATTTTGAGGCAGGTTCAGCTATGTATCACCCTTCTGGGCAGGGGCCCGGACGAATCCGTGCTGGCCAAAGCTTTCGCGTTGCGCGGCTAGTCTGGTTTTCCATCTCCCCCCTGTTGAAGGGCAGCTTTTTGTTGTGTTGGTTGCGCCCGTGTTTGGCGCAAAGGTGTCGGAGCATGTCTTTCGGATGAGCAGATACAATATCTTGACGCCACGGCCCGGTGGCCCCGTAGATCTGGAGCTTTCGGCCATGCCTGCCGACGAAACCAACCCCCGAAAAGTCGGTAAAGCCACCGGGGTTTCGCTGTTCCGCACCGGGCAATCTGCACCTCCACAAGAGGTTTCCCCCGATCTTCAGACCGGGCGTGAGATCTTTTCCAGTAGTCTGCCCGCTCTGTTCAATCCGGCACGGGTCTGGGAATCGCTCAGCCCGCTTCATGCCGCCCCCAAGTCAAAAGCTGGAAACGGTTTGTTTCTGGAAGCTTCTGACCATCCCGCCGCCGTGGCATTTGACATTCTGCGCACCCGCCTGCTGCGCGGTCTGGCCGAAAAAGGCTGGCGGCGCATCGCTGTCACCTCGCCCACCCACGGCTGTGGCAAATCCTTCGTCGCCACCAACCTTGCCTTCTCACTCGCCCGTCGCCCCGCCAGCCGCACTGTGCTGCTGGACTTCGATCTGCGCCACCCCGAGATTGCGCAAATCCTTGGCGTCAAAGAAAACATCGCCCTTGCCGAGTTTCTTGCCGGCGATCAGCCCCTGGAAAGCGAGTTCCGCCGCTTTGGTCGCACCCTCGCGCTGGGTCTGAACACCAAGCCCATTGAGAAAGCGTCAGAGACCCTGCATGATCCTGACACCGTCTTGGCGCTGGCGTCGATGATCGAACAACTCGACCCCGAGGTTGTGATCTACGATCTGCCCCCCGCCTTGGTGAATGACGACTTGCTCGCGCTTGGCCCCTCTCTCGACGCCGTGCTGCTGGTCACCGATGGCACCAGATCCTCACCGCAAGAAATCCGCGCCTGCGAGAAGTTGTTTGAAGGCCGCATTCCGCTGCTGGGCGTGGTGTTGAACCGCGCGCAGGATTTCAACGCGGGCCGCTACCGCTACGCGAAAAAGACATAATTCATGGGTCAAATTCAGTCGCTTGAAGAACTTGTCAGCTTGCTGCTCCGCCGTCGCTGGATGATCATCCTGATCACCGTGGCGGGCCTGCTTGCCGCCGTGATCTTCGCCAAATCCCGCCCTGATACCTACGAATCCGCCGCCGTGATCCAGATCGAAGGGGCGCAGGTGGCTGAAACCACGGCGCAAGGCGCGCAGCCCGATGGCGGTGGCGCGGCACAAATCCTGCAAACCATCGAGCAACGCCTGACCACTCGGGATGCTTTGACGGCGATGATCGAGCGCCACAATCTCTTTGTCGATCAGCCGCAACTCGCCGCCGACGAAAAACTCGTTGCCCTGCGCAGCGCCGTTACCTTCCAAGCCGTCGACAGCGCCGCTGGCCAAGGTTTTGGTCAGGCCCGCAACATCTCGGCAATCATCGTCTGGGTGCGCTACGGCGATCCCGACACCGCAGCAGAACTCGCCAATGATTTCGCGCAAGGCATTCTGGATCAAAGTGCCGCCGGGCAGCGCGATCGCGCCGACAAGAACGTCGCCTTCTTCAAAGAGGAAGAAGCCCGCGTCTATGATCAGATCGCCAAGCTAGAGGCCGAGGTCGCCGCCTATAAAAACGCCCATGCTGACGCCATGCCAACACTGTCTGATGCCCGCCGCGATGAAATCGTCAGCCTGACCGACGATCTGCGTCAGGCCACGCAAGAAGTGGTCGGGCTACAAGGCGAACAAGCCGCCATCGCCGCCAAACAGCAGCAACGCGAAACCGACAAACGCCGCCTCGACGATATCGCGGCGCAAATAGACGTGCTGAACGCGCAGATCGCGGCGATCAACGCCCGCAAGGCGGATGTTGAAACTGCCCTCGCCGCGACGCCCGAGGTAGAGCGTGTGTTGGCCGGATATGACCGCCAACTGCAACAGTTGCAGGATCAGTACGACACCATCACCCAACGCATGGCCGAAGCCCAGACCACCCAGCGCCTTGCCGAACGGCAGCAATCCCAGCGCTTTACCCTGCTCGACCGCGCCTTGTCGCCCGAATACCCCACAGGGGGCGGTAAAAAGAAAATCGCCATCGCAGGCGCTATCGCCAGTCTGCTCGGCGCCATCGGCCTCGCCTTCCTGCTTGATCTGATCAAACCGATTGTGCGCACGGCCGCGCAAATGCACCGTCAGCTTGATCTGGAACCAGTGGTTTGCATCCCCGAAATCCGTGCCCCGAAAGGCCGCCTCGGCAGTGCCGCACTGCGCCTGATCGACGATCCCAAGCGCCCGATCTTCGGCCTGCCGCGCTTTGCCGTGCTCGCTGTCGCAACAACTCTGGCACTGGTGCTGATGGCCGCCATGATAGGCTGACGCCACCCGTGCAAAAGCCCGCCCCGGTGACAGGGCGGGCTTCACACTCTGTGTAAATCTCAGTAGCCGGTGCCGTGCACCACAACGCCCACCGTCGCCGCCAATACCTTCACGTCGGTCAGCATCGACAGGTCGGCCTCATAGGCATCATCAAACCCGGCACGGGCCTCAAAAGTGGTGCGGTTGCGCCCGGAAGTCTGCCAATAGCCGGTAATCCCCGGCCGCAACGCATAATAGGCCCGCCCCGGATACAGGCTTTGCTGGCTGATCATCATCGGACGCGGCCCTACCAGGCTCATATCGCCCATCAGCACATTCCACAGCTGCGGCAGCTCATCCAGCGACGACTTGCGCAAGAACTTCCCCATCCGCGTAATCCGTGGATCTGCCTTCAGCTTTTGTGTGCTGTCCCACTCCATCCGGGCTTCCGGGTTGGCGGCAAGGAATTCCTCCATCCGCGCGTCCGCGTCGCGCACCATCGAGCGCAGCTTCCACATCCGAAACCGCTTGCCGCCCTTGCCCACCCGCATCTGCGTATAGAACGGGCTACCGCCGTCGCGCGCCACCATCACGGCAGCAATCGCCACAATCGGCATCACCACAGGTGCCGCCAGCACAATCGCCACGATATCAAAAGCACGTTTGAAAAACTGCCGATACGGACCCCGCCCCGATGGGCAGGCCTCGACCAGTGACGCAATAACAATGTCGTCAGCCCCCTGTACAGGGTCAGCCGAGGCAGATCGGAAACTGTAGAATTCTTTGTAGTTTATCGTCATTGCGCGTCACCAAACGACGTATGACACTACCTTCCTGCCCCACCAACACGTGGGTTTCAGGAAACAAATCAAACGCCCGGAGACCCGGATTCAGTCTGATACTAGCAGTTCATTTGCCGCACTAAACAAGTACGCCCCCGTTGGCAATTTAGTCGCTCAGAGAGGGGCTGGCGACAGCTATTGATCGGAGGCGAACATATTTAAGCCGTTTTAACCAAGATATTTTGACATATTACCGCCACGATCTTGCCACGTTTCAACATAGCGCAACCCAGACGCGAAACTGTGAAATACCTCTCCGCCGCAGGTGCACGGTGAATACGGCAACGCAGCATCGGCGCGCGAATCACTCCGCACCAAGCTCCTTTGGCCTTACATCAACGCGGCCAAGCCATTGTTTCGATTTAATCAACAATTTCGTGCGACACTCAGTAGTGCGCAGCATCTTGTCGGCGCAAACTCAGTGCGGTGAACGCGATGATCGCCAGCATCCCGCCCAAAGGATAGGAAAGCAGCGCGTGCAATATCCCATTACCATGCAGTAGTGAGGCCGCCAAAGCGGTGATACCACCCGAGATTGCACTCATCAGCACGCCGACGATCATCATCTACCACACTTTCCTCAAACTAATCCTGACAGTTAAAGCCTTGCAGGATCACGAAACAATACTAGCGAATAATGTTGAGAATTTGTAGTAATGCTCCAAAATTCAATCTTGACGGGAGTAATAATCGGTTATTCGGAAACAATGCTCAGCAAATACCTGCCATAGTCATTCTTCTTGAATATATTCGCTCGTTCCAGCAGCGCAGCCTTATCAATCCAGCCCGCGCGATAGGCAATTTCATCCGGGCAACCCACCTGCAAGCCCTGCCGCGCCTGCAAGGTCCGCACGAAATTTCCGGCATCCAACAAGCTGCCATGTGTGCCGGTATCCAGCCACGCAAAGCCCCGGCCCATTTTCTCAACCGTCAAACTGCCCTCGGCGCGGTAGATCTCCAACAGATCCGCGATCTCCAATTCACCGCGAGAAGATGGCTTCACCTGTGCCGCCAGTTCCGGCGCGCGGCCGTCCAGATAATATAGCCCCGTCACCGCATAGTTTGACGGCGGCACCTCGGGTTTCTCGATGATCGCCTGCACATTGCCTGCCGCATCAAACTGCACCACGCCATAGCGTTCAGGGTCAGCCACCCGGTAGCCAAACACCGTTCCGCCCTCTGTTTTCGCCGCAGCCGAGGCTAAAATCTCCGGCAGCCCATGCCCGAAGAAGATATTGTCCCCCAACACCAGCACGCTCGGCGCGCCCGCCAGAAAATCCTGCGCCAACAGATAGGCCTGCGCCAAACCATCAGGGCTAGGTTGCACGATATAGGTTAAAGAAAGCCCCCACTGGCTGCCATCTCCCAACAATCGGATGAACTGATCCTGATCGTCGGGCGTGGTGATGATGGCAATCTCGCGCACGCCGCCCAGCATCAGCACCGATAGCGGATAATAGATCATCGGCTTGTCGTAGATCGGCAGCAATTGCTTGCTGACGCCCATGGTGATCGGCCAAAGCCGCGTGCCAGAGCCGCCCGCCAGAATGATCCCCTTGCGCGTCATACCACCAACTCCTGCAAAATCTTGTCCAAACCACTCCGCCAATCCGGGCGCTTTAACCCGAATTCTGCCAACCCACTACAATCGAGCCGCGAATTCAACGGGCGCTTGGCTGGCGTCGGATAGGCGCTCGACGGGATGTCCTGCACCACGCAAGTCAAGCCTGCCCGCGCCATGATCTCCCGTGCGAAATCCGCCCAAGAGCAATCCGGCCCACCGGCGAAATGCTGCACACCGCCCGGCTTGCCCGCAAGCAAACCCGCCGCCATCCCATACAAAGCATCGGCAATATCCGCCGCAGGCGTTGGCCCGCCAATCTGATCCGCCACCACGTTCAGGCTGCCGCGTTCGGCCCCCAACCGCAACATGGTCTTGACGAAATTCGCGCCATGCGCCGAGACCACCCACGAGGTCCGCAGGATCACAAAGCGACCACCCGCTGCTTGCACGGCCTGTTCGCCCGCCAGCTTGGTGCGCCCATAAGCCCCCAACGGTGCCACTGGATGATACACCTCAAACGACTGATCCCCCGCGCCATCAAACACATAATCGGTCGAGATGTGCAAAAACGGCAGCCCCCGCACAGCGCAAGCCCGCGCCATAGCCCCCGGAGCCTGACCATTCACCACCAATGCCGCCGCTTCCTCAACCTCAGCCTTGTCCACCGCCGTCCAAGCCGCCGCGTTGATCACCACATCCGCATCGCAAGCCGCAATCACTGCCGCACAAGCCGCAGGATCAGACAAATCCGCGCGGTCGCGCCCCAGAAACGCTGCCGAGACGCCCAAAGGCAACCGCCGGGCCAATTCCCGCGCAACTTGACCAGTCTGGCCAAATACCAGTGTTTTCACCCCTTCACCCCCAGCCGCACACCCACGCCGGCGCGCGCCTGCAACGGCTTCCACCACGCCTCATTGTCCAGATACCATTGCACGGTTTTCTCCAGACCTTCCTCAACCGTCACGCTGGGCCGCCAGCCCAATTCTTCGCGAATGCGCGAAGGATCAATCGCATAGCGCGCGTCATGGCCAGGACGGTCGGTGACATAGGTGATCTGATCGGCATAAGAGCCCGAAGCCTTGGGCCGCTTGGCGTCCAGAATGCCGCACAAAGTCCGCACCAGTTGCAGATTGCTGCGCTCATTCTCGCCACCGATATTATAGCTGCGCCCCAGCTTGCCCTTTTCCACCACCAACAGCAAAGCATCGGCGTGATCCTCGACATAAAGCCAATCGCGCACGTTTGATCCATCGCCATAGATCGGCAACGGCTTGCCCGCCAAAGCGTTCAAAATCACCACAGGGATCAGCTTTTCCGGGAAATGGAATGGCCCGTAATTGTTCGAGCAATTCGTCAGCACCACCGGCAGCCCGTAAGTTTCATGCCAAGCCCGCACCAAATGATCGCTGGCCGCCTTGCTGGCCGAATAGGGGCTGCGCGGATCGTAAGAGGTATCTTCGGTAAATTGCCCCTCAGCGCCCAGTGAGCCAAACACCTCGTCCGTGCTGATATGGTGAAACCGGAAATCGGCAGGCTTGCCCGCGCCAACCCAATAGGCCCGCGCCGCTTCCAGCATATTATAGGTGCCGTTGATATTGGTCAGGATGAAATCCCCCGGCCCATCAATACTGCGGTCGACATGGCTTTCGGCCGCCAGATGCATCACCACATCCGGGCGGTGGATATTGAAAATCTCATCCAGCCGCACGCGATCGCGAATATCCGCCTGCTCAAAGCTGTAAAGGTTCGACCCCGAAACGCTCGCCACATTCTCCAGACAGGCCGCATAGGTCAGCGCATCCAGATTGACCACCTCATGCCCGCGCGACACCGCCAACCGCACCACAGCCGAGCCGATAAACCCCGCCCCACCCGTCACCAGTATCTTCATGCTGCAACCCATTCAAACGGCGTCGCCACATCACGCATCAACGGTGCCACCGCATCCTTGCCCGACAAGACCGGAGCCCCCGCAAGCCCCCAATCAATGCCAATCTCAGGATCATCCCAGCGCACGCCACCATCACAATCGGGCGCATAGACATCGGTGCATTTATACTGCACCTCGGTGTTCGCTGCGCGCGTCACGAAGCCATGCAGAAATCCCTTCGGGACCAGTAGCTGCCGACCATTCGCCGCCGACAACTCCACGCCCACCCATTTCCCAAAGCTGGGCGAGCCGCGCCGGAAATCCACGGCCACATCAAAGATCAGTCCAGCCGTGCAGCGTACCAGCTTGTCCTGCGCATGCGGCGGTGCCTGATAGTGCAGCCCCCGCAGCGTGCCGATCTGCGCCGACATCGAGTGATTGTCCTGCACAAATTCCAAGCCGCCCAACCCAGCAGCGGCCATCGTCGCAGCATTCCACGTCTCGGAAAACCAACCGCGTTCGTCGCCAAACCGCTTCGGCGTCACGATCAACACCCCTGCCAGCGCCGTTTCTTCAATCTGCATATCTCAAACCCATTCGCAACACTGCCACCAAGCTCTAACGCAGCTTTGCGGCTGGACCCAGACCGAACTATGACTTCAGAGCATCCCCAGCATATCGGCATTCACCCAAAACGCCAAAGCCACCAGGGCCCCCGCCAGCGCGAACAGCACAATATCATTCACCGGATCCCAAGCCCGATGCTTGTGCGCCAGCAAGATCACCGCCGGATGCAGCGCCAGCAAAGCCACGGCCTGCGCCAGCAGCGCGCCCTCCAGCCCGCCATGCGTGACGCCCACCAGAAACGCCACCGTCTGCACCAAGGCTTTCAACGCCTGAAGCCAGAAGTAATTCCGCCCATCGCCCGCAGCCAAAGCCGACTGATCATAGGTGATGCCAATGGTCTCTGGCATCTGGATCAGCGCCACCATCACCACGATGAACCCCGCCGCCGCATAGCGCTCATCATACAAGATGCCCACCAACGGCACCCCGATCACCGCCAGAAACCCCAACAACAGCAGCGTTCCGCCCGAAATCGCCCAGCGCAGCTTGCGCATCTTGGCGAAATTCGCCGCCGAATCTGCCGGGTGATGGTCGCGGTACAGCGGAATCATGATCCGGCTGTTGACCGATCGCGCCAGCAGCAACGGGAACGAGGCAAGGAAATAGCCGATGTTGTAAATCCCCAGTTCCTCAAGGCTCAGATAATGCCCGAAAATCGCCTTGTCGCCCTGTGCCAGCGCAAAACCGCAGGCGGTCGACATAAAGATCCACTTGCCGAAATGGATCAACTCATGCCCCGCCGATTTATCCCAGTGAAAGCGGTTGCGCGGCCCCGGCAAATACACCCAGGTCAGCACCAGCTTGGCCAAAGACCCGACAATCGCGCCAATCACCAACCCCCAGACCGAATGCGTCGCAAGCGACAGCACCACCATCGCCACCATCCCGATCGCCTGCGCGATCAGATCCAGCAGCGTCACCCGCCCCAGCAGCAAATGCCGGGTCGCGGTATCAATCCGCGTCGGATTGAACCCCGAAATGAACAGCGAAACCCCCGCTACCGGCAACAGATACATCAGCTCTGGGGCATGATAAAATTGCGCCAGCGGCCAAGCCAGACCACAGGTCACCAACCACAACATGGTGCCGCGAAAGGCGTGAATGGTGAAAGCGGTATTCAGAAAATCCGGGTCATCGCCGCGTTTGTTCTGCGCAATCGACGCGCTCACACCGACATCCGAAAACATCACCATGCCGACCAGCACCACCGACACCAGCGCCATCACCCCAAAAGCATCCGGTGCCAGAATCCGCGTCAGGATCAGGTTTGAGCCCAGCCGCATCACCTGCGTCAGCGCATAAGACCCCGCGGTGAAAGCCGAGCCGCGCAGCGCCCGCGCAAACAAACTTCTTCCCGCCGGGGCGGCACCGTTCAGCTCAGACATCCAGCAAACCCCTTAACACTTTGCCGCGACCCTAGGCGGATGTAGCCAACCCGTCAATGAAGGCGGATTTGGCAACAATCTATAGCTGAGTTGGCCGAAAATGCCTTACTCTTGCCAAAAGCCGTGCCTATTGACCAAGGCCAAGACCCAATATGGTGCCGCATGAAGATTGCCTATCTGATCAACACTTACCCGAAGCCCTCCCATACCTTCATCCGGCGGGAAATTGCGGCGCTGGAGGCGCTCGGCTGGCAGGTTCACCGCTTTGCCATGCGCTCGGATCGTGCAGCCCTGGTCGATCCCGTCGACATCATCGAAGACAACAAGACCGAACATGTGCTGGAGATCGGTGGCAAACGACTGTTGTGTTCCAGCCTCGGCTGGATGATCAGGCATCCAAGACATACGCTTGCGGGGCTGGCCATGGCGATCCGCTGCGGCTTGAAAGGCAAATCCGGCGGCCCCGGCACCGGCGGTCTGCCGCGCCATCTGATCTATCTGATCGAAGCCGCCCATATCGCCCGCCGTGCGCGCAAGCTCGGCCTCCGCCACATCCATGCGCATTTCGGCACCAACTCCGCCACCGTGGCCATGCTGGCCGAAGCGCTTGGCGGTCCCGGCTTCAGCTTCACCGTCCACGGCCCGGAAGAATTCGACGCCCCGCGCGGCTTTTCTTTCCCCGAAAAGATCGCACGCGCCCGCTTCACCGTCGCAATTTCCAGCTTTTGCCGCAGCCAGCTTTACCGCTGGAGCCAGATCCCGGAATGGCCGAAGATCAAAGTCGTGCATTGCGGGGTCGAGATTGCTGGCTACCCCGCCCCTGCGCCAATGCCCGAAGGCGGCCCGCATCTGGTCGCCATCGGCCGTCTGTGCGAGCAAAAAGGCTTCCCCGTGCTGATTGAGACCATGGCCATCGCCGCCAAACGCCTGCCCGGCCTGACCCTGACGATCTGCGGCGATGGCGAGTTGCGCAGCCTGATTGAGAGCGAAATCACCCGCCACGGAATCGAAGACCGTATCAAAATCGCCGGATGGGTTGACGAAACCGGTGTGCGCGCCGCCATCGCCGCCGCCCATGCACTGATCCTGCCCTCGCTTGCCGAAGGCCTGCCGATGGTGGTGATCGAGGCGATGGCCTGCGGCCGCCCCGTCATCTCCACCTGCATCAACGGCGTGCCCGAACTGCTGACCCCCAAAGAAGGCTGGCTGGTTCCGGCAGGCGATGCCACCGCCCTGGCCGATGCGATTGTCGAACTTTCCAACACTCCGATCGACGTGCTGGCCGAAATGGGCCTTGCCGCCCGCGCCCGCGCCATGTCACGCCATGATGGCAACGCCGAAGCCGCCAAACTCGCCGCGCATTTCACAGAAGCACTGAGATCCGTCGCCGTGACCGCCCATCCGCTGCACACCGAAACCGTGAACCACGCATGACCTACGCCATCATCTGCGCCAGCCACAGCGATGCAATCCTGAACGCCAACCTCGCCCGATCCCCGATGATCGCCGAGGGCCGCGTGCCGCTGCATCTGGAGCGCAACGCTCCCTCCGCCGCCGTGGCCTACAACCGCGCGATTGACGCCACCACCGCTGACATCCTGATCTTCGCGCATCACGACGTCTACCTGCCGCGCGGCTGGGAGAACCTGCTGACCCGCCGCCTGCGCGAATTGGAAGCGCATGATCCGAACTGGGCGCTTTTCGGCCCGTTCGGCGTGGGGCTTGATGCCAGTCACATCGGCCCGGTCTGGTCCTCCAGCATCGGCCTGATCGTCGGGCGCGTCCCCACCACGCCCGCCGAAGTGCAATCCTATGACGAAATGGTCATCATCCTGCGCCGCGCCGCCAACCTGCGTTATGACGAGAACCTCCCCGGCTGGCACATGTATGGCACCGACATCGTCACCACCGCCCGCACCGCAGGGCTGCACGCCTATGCCGGCGCCCTGCCCACCATCCACAACGACCGCTACCACGACCACCTGCGTGACGATTTCGTCGAAGCCTACACCGCGATGCGCCACAAATGGCGCGACCATCTGCCCCTGCGCACCCCGATCATCAAAATCAGCAAATCCGGCCTGCACCTTTATAAGAACCGCTGGCAAGACTACCGATCCGAGAAATTCCGCGCCAACATGTCAGTCGGCATTCAACACCCGCCCGAATACCTCGCCTCGCTCTGCGGCTGGTCCGACCTCACGGCCTCCGCTTAGTTCAAATAAGAGTAAAATTGCGTCCCGCCCCGGCGGCCTCGCCCCTTCGGGTCTTGGCCGCACTTAAGACTTTCACATTGGCTCAAATACTCCCGCCGGAGGCATCCGACATTGACCTAAAGAGCCTCCGGCGGGAGTATTTCAAAAAGAGCAAATACCAAGAACGCTCTATATCATCCCGCGCAATTTGCCCGCTACCGCCTCTGCCAGTTTGGCATGTTCGGCCTGATCAAAATGCACACCATCCAACGGGCTGACCTTGATCGCCTCACCCGCATCCAGAAACGCCACCCCGCGCGCCTGTGCCAAAGTGGCATACAGCGGCGACAAAGCCTGCGACCGGACGGCTCCACCCCAGAATTCCCCCTTGATTGGCCCGACTTCAACCACAGGCGTCGGACACACCAGCAATACCTTGAACCCGCCATGCCGTTCCTGCATCAGCCGGTGCTGCGCAATATCCAACAGGCTCGCAATCCCCCCAACCACCGCCTCGGGCGTCGAGGTAAACCGCGCCTTCACGTCATTGGTCCCCAGCATCAGCACCAGAACATCCAGCGACCCATGGCTTTCCAGTGCGATCTTCAAGCCCACCTGCCCGTTCATATGCGCGCCCATGATCGGATCGTCGAACATTGACGTCCGCCCCGGCAGACCTTCCTCGATCACCTCACAGCCCAAGGCCGCCTGCACGCGCGAGGGCCAGCGCACCCCGACGCCATAGCGCTCATACCGCGCCAGATCGGTGATCGGCGGTGTCCCATGCGTGTTACTATCGCCAAAACACATCACAACCGGCATCTGATCCCCCCATTTTCCGCCACGCTATGCCCCGCCTACGTTAGCGTAAACCCCCTTCCCCTTTCGCCCCCTGCCCCCCATATATACGCCAACCCAAAACCTTTGAGGCTTTCCATGTTCGGCACCCCCACCGCCCCCCCAATCGCCGCCACAGCAGCGCCTGTCCCCGATCTGATCACTGACGGCTCGGAAGTCACCTTTCTGCAAGACGTCATAGAGCCGTCGCAGACCACCCCGATCATCGTCGATTTTTGGGCGCCGTGGTGCGGCCCCTGCAAAACCCTCGGCCCCGCCTTGGAGGCCGCCGTTACCGCCGCCAAAGGCCGGGTGCGGATGGTGAAAATCAACGTCGATGAAAATCAGGCGCTTGCGGCCCAGTTGCGCATCCAATCCATCCCCACCGTCTATGCCTTCTTCCAAGGTCAGCCGGTTGATGGCTTCCAAGGCAATGTTGCCCCCTCCGAGTTGAAACGCTTCGTCGATAAACTCGCCGCGATGGGGCCAGAGCCGGACAATGGCCTTGCCGATGCCATCGCCGCTGCGGAAACCATGCTGGATGACGGCGACTACGCCGACGCGGTGGAAACTTTCACCGCGATCCTTGAAGAAGAACCCGAGAATGCCGTGGCCTACGCGGGCCTGATCCGCGCGCATCTGGCGCTTGGCGATCTTGACCTTGCCGAAACCCTGATCACCACCGCCCCCGGCCAGCTTGCAAAAGCCAAGGAAGTCGAGGCCACCCGCGCCATGCTTGACCTCGCCCGCCAAGCCGCTTCTGCTGGCCCCGAGGATGATCTGCGCGCCGCCCATACTGCCGATCCGAAAAATCCCCAGATCCTGTTCGACCTTGCCACCGCCCTGCACGCCAATGGCAAGGTGGAAGAAGCCGTCAACACCCTGCTCGACCTCTTCAAACTCGATCGCGAGTGGAACAACAACGCCGCCCGCACTCAGCTTTTCACCATCTTTGAGGCGCTGAAACCGCAAGACCCCATCGTCTTGGCAGGCCGCCGCCGTCTGTCCTCGATGATCTTTGCCTAAACCGGATGGCACACTAGCTAGAGGGCATGATGAAGCAAACCGACCTGCCCGACACGCTGCCGCTGTTCCCGCTTCCGGGCGCGCTTTTGCTGCCGCGCGCCCGCTTGCCACTGCATATCTTCGAGCCGCGATATCTGGCGATGCTGGACGATTGCATGAAAACTCCGCACCGCCTGATCGGCATGATCCAGCCGCGAGAGGCCCCGAACGGCGAAAAGCGCCTGTCGGCCATCGGTTGCGCCGGTCGTCTGACCGGGTTTTCCGAAACCGAAGACCACCGCTATATGATCACCCTGACCGGCGTGTCGCGGTTTCGACTGCGGGCTGAGGTCGAAGGCTTCACCCCCTACCGCCGCGCCCATATTGATTGGCTGCCCTTCGCCCGCGATCTGGGCCGTGAAGAAACCGACAAGGATTTTGACCGCGAACCCTTCCTCGCCCTGCTCGCCCGCTACTTCGCCACCCGCGATCTCGGCACCGATTGGAGCGGCATCAAAGCCGCCGACACCGAACTGCTGATCAACTCGCTGTCGATGCTGCTGCCTTTTCCCCCCGAAGACAAACAAGCGCTGCTCGAAGCCCCCTCGCTGATCACCCGCCGCGAAACCCTCGTCACCCTTCTGGAAATCGCCCTCCATTCGGATGGCCGCGATGAGACATTGCAATGACCGACACCCCGCCAAACACCCCCCTGCACGACCGCCGTATGCTGGAAGCCCTCGTCTGCCCCGTCACCCAAGCCGTGCTGACCTATGACGCGGAAAAGATGGAGCTGATCTCGAAAGCCGCCCATCTGGCGTTCCCGATCCGCGATGGGATTCCGATCATGCTGGTAAGTGAGGCGCGGGCGGTGGAGTGAGGCACCAAGAGCGCCATTTCGCGTAGGGTGGGTGAAACCCACCACCAGCGCCGACAGCTCTAAACCATCCCGTCCCGGCCCTAAACCTCCACCCCCCGCAACAACTTCGGCACTTCCCCCGACAACCCCGCCGCCTGCCGCATGAACTTGCGCCGCAGCCCCGGCACGGCGTTCACCAGCCCCATGCCCAGATCACGGCCCATCCGCAGCACCGGATTGTCGTTCGAGAACAACCGGTTCACCCCATCCATCCCCAGGGCCAATGCGGTGCTGTCAAACCGCCGCCAGCGTTGATAGCGCTCCAGCACATCGGCAGCCCCAATATCCTCACCCCTGCGCCGCGCCTCGATCAGCACTTCCGCCAAGGCCCCGACATCGCGCAGCCCCAAATTCAACCCCTGCCCCGCAATCGGATGCACGCCATGCGCCGCATCGCCCACCAAAGCCACGCGCGGGGCCACGAAACTGTTCGCCAAAGTCAGGCTCAGCGGATAGGTAAACCGCTCCCCCGCCAATGAAATCTCACCAAGAAAATCGCCAAACCGAGGCCGCAACGCTTCCAGATACTCCGCATCGCTCAACGCCTGAATAGCCGCCGCCTGCGCCTCTGTCTCACTCCAGACGATCGACGAATGATGCCCACCCGCCAGCGGCAAAATCGCCAGCGGCCCCGAGGGCATGAAGAACTGCTGCGCAATGCCCTGATGATCTTTCTCATGCGCAATCGCCGTCACCAGCGCCGTCTGCCCATACCCCCAGCCCGTCCGCCCGATCCCCGCACGCGCCGCAACCCCCGAAGCACGCCCATCACAGCCGACCAGAACCGATCCCCGCACGACACGTCCCGAGGCCAGAACAACCTCAACCCCAGCCCCGCTAACCACCTGAGAAATCACCGTTTCCCCCGAGATCAACACAACCCCAGCCGCCTCCATCGCCGCCAGAAACGCCGCATACAAATAACGGTCTTCAACCATAAACCCCATCGGGCCTTCTTCCATCTCGGCATGGTCAAACGTCAGAAAGAACGGCGCAGGCCCCTGCCCCGCCACCCCGTCGCTGGCTTTGATCTGCAAGATCGGCTGCACCCGCCCCGAAAGCCCGGGCCAAACCCCAATCACCTCCAACAACCGCTTTGACGCCACCGCCAAGGCATAGGCCCGCCCGTCAAACCCGGCTTCGGCCCGCGCACCCGCAGGCCGCGCATCCACCACCACCACCCGCAAACCACTGCGCGCCAAAGCCACGCCCAAGGCCGGGCCGTTCAAGCCCCCGCCCACGATCACAATGTCAGCATCTTTTTCCATACCGCCAAATATGGCCCAACCTACAGCATTGTCCATGCGCCGCCTTGCCGCTACGCTTTGTCAAAATGGGGAACATAATGAGCAAAACCTGGTCCAACATGACTGCCGCTGACTTGGGCCGCGAGATCGGCAAAGGCAGCATCAACCCGGTCGAACTCACCGAGTTTTTCCTCGAAAAAATCGCCATCCACGAACATTCCACGCGCATCTACGCCCGCCCCACCCCGACCCGCGCCCGAGGCGAGGCGATGGGGGCCGCCGCCCGCGCCAAATCCGGCCTGCGCCGGGGTCTGCTCGACGGCGTTCCGGTCAGCTGGAAAGATCTGTTTGATACCGCAGGTATCGCCACCGAAGCCGGATCGGCGCTGCTGCAAAACCGCATCCCGCTGAAAGACGCCGTGGTTGTGGAAACCGCCACCCGCGAAGGCCTTGTTTGCCTTGGCAAAACCCACATGTCCGAACTCGCGTTCTCAGGCCTCGGCCTCAACCCCGTCACCGCCACCCCGCCCTGCATCAACGATGACCAAGCCGTCGCGGGCGGTTCAACCTCGGGCGGCGCGGCCTCGGTCGCCTTCGGGCTCGCCCCCGCCGCCATCGGCTCTGACACCGGCGGCTCCGTCCGTATCCCGGCCGCATGGAACGATCTTGTCGGCCTGAAAACCAGCCACGGTCGCATGCCGCTGACCGGGGCAGTCCCGCTCTGCGAGCAATTCGACACTGTCGGCCCCCTCGCCCGTTCGGTCGAAGATTGCAGCCTGCTTCTCGCCGCCCTCGAATCCCGCAAACCCGCTGACCTGACTGGCAGCACCCTCAGCAACGCCCGCTTTCTCGTGCTCAACACCATCGCTCTCGACGATCTGCGCCCCCGCCCCGCCTCTGGTTTTGAAGACGCGCTCAGCCGCCTGTCCCGCGCAGGCGCGCAGATCGGCCATATCGACATCCCCGAAGTGGCCGAGGCGATGGCCCTCGCGGGCATCCTGTTCACCGCCGAAGCTTACGGCATCTGGGCCAAAACCATCGAAGCCGCACCCGAGAAAATGTTCCCCCGCATCCTCGAACGCTTCCGCACCGGGGCTGCGATCAAAGCCGCCGATTACGTCGCCGCATGGCGCAGGTTGCACGAAATCCGTGCCGTCTGGGCCGCTAAAACCGCCGGATATGATGCCATCTTGATTCCCACCTCGCCCATCCTGCCACCCAATGCCCACCGCCTGATGACCGATGACACCTATTATGTCAGCGAAAATCTGCTGGCCCTGCGCAACACCCGCATCGGCAATCTGATGGGGCTTTGCGCGCTAACCCTACCCACAGCACAGCCCTCTTGCGGCATCTCTTTCATGGCCGGCCCCGGTCAGGAAGAACGCCTGCTGCGGCTGGGCCAAGCCGCCGAACGCGCGCTGGCCTAAAAGACACAACCCCACGCCCCAAGCCCATATCCCATATGGGTTTTTCTGGACGCGCCCGCATGATCTGGTTATCGTGATCCAGAACGGGGCGATATGACCCTGAGATGAGGCAGTAATGGCGTTTCCTAAGCGGTTTTCGAACCTGCCGGATTATGCGTTTCCGCGCTTGCGGAAGCTTCTGGACGCACATGCGCCCGGCGGTGAGACCATTTCCATGACCATCGGAGAGCCCCGGCACCCGATTCCCGACTTTGTCGCGCCTATTCTGGCGGCCAATATCCAAGATTTCGCGATCTATCCGCCAAATGACGGCACGCCCGAATTGCTGACGGCAATTTCCGGTTGGATCAAGCGTCGCTACGGTGCGAAAATGGCGCAAGATCAGTTGATGGTGCTGAACGGCACCCGCGAAGGCCTCTATAATGCCTGCATCGCGCTTTGCCCGGAAACCAAAAACGGCAAACAACCCATCGTCTTGATGCCGAACCCGTTCTACCAAGTCTACGCCGTGGCCGCTGTCACCGTCGGGGCCGAACCGCTCTACGTCCCCGCCACCGCCGCCACCGGGTTCCTGCCCGATTACGCAGGCCTGCCCGCCGAAATCCTCGACCGCGTCACCATCGCCTACATCTGCTCGCCCGCCAATCCGCAGGGTGCCGTCGCCAGCGCAGACTATTGGAAAAACCTTCTGGCCTTGGCCGAGAAACACGATTTCACCATCTTCGCCGATGAGTGCTACAGTGAAATCTGGCGCAACACCGCCCCCACCGGCATCCTCGAAGTCGCCCGAGCCATCAATGCCGACCCCGAGCGGGTCTTCACCTTCCACTCGCTCTCCAAACGCTCCAACCTCCCCGGCCTGCGCTCTGGCTTCGTGGCAGGCGGTGCAAAAGGCATCGCGCAAATCCGCAAACTGCGCTCTTTCGCCGGTGCCCCCCTGCCGCTGCCGATCCAGAAGGTCTCCGAGGCCTCTTGGAACGATGATCAACACGTCGCTGCCTCCCTCGCGCTCTATCACGCGAAATTCGACGCAGCGGACCACATTTTCGCAGGCCTTCAGGGCTTCAAAACCCCCGAAGGCGGCTTCTTCCTCTGGCTGCCCGTCAATGACGGCGAACAAGCAGCCCTCAAAGCATGGCGCGAAACCGGCGTCCGGGTTCTCCCCGGCGCGTATCTGTCGCGCGATGCAAACGGGGAAAACCCCGGCAAAGGCTATATCCGGGTCGCCCTCGTGGCCCCCAAAGAAGAAATGCAGCGCGGGCTGATCCAACTCCGCGACTGCCTCTACGGTTGAGGACAGGGTAACATGGCATCTTATCAAGCACGGCAACGCGATCCGCTTCTCGACCAAGGCACCACGGCAATGCTGGAGCGCCGCGGGCGTGAATTACTGGGCCTCGCCCTGATCGCCGCTGCCTTCCTGTTCATGCTGATGCTGGGCAGCTATTCGCCCGAAGATCCCGGCTGGATGGTCGCGACGGATGAACCCGCCGCCAACACGCTGGGCCGCTTCGGGGCCGCCCTCGCCTCCACCCTGATCATCATCGGCGGCAAAGGCGCTTGGGCGATCCCGATGATCCTCAGCGCTTGGGGCCTGCGTTTCGTCCTCCACCGCGGGGCCGAGCGTGCCGTCTCGCGCATGGTTTTTGCCGTGATCGCCATCGCGATGGCCTCGATCTACGCCGCCACCCTGCTGCCCTCCGCCATGTGGGTGCACAGCTTCGGCATGGGCGGTTTGTTCGGCGACACCGTGGTTGGTGCCTTGATGAACATCATTCCCGGCGGCTCGGCCGTCGGGTTGAAACTGATCTCGCTGGCCTCGGGTGCCGCGATGATTGCCCTCATGCTGTTCGTCACCGGCTTCAACTTCCCCGAGATTCGCGCCGGTTTCCGCTTTCTGATCACCAGCCTGATCTACAGCTATTCCATCCTGCTCGGCGCCGCTGGCAAAGGCGCGCAAGGCACCACCCGCGCCGCTGCCGCCATCCACGCCCGCCGCCGCCGCAACGCCGCCGAAGCCGCCCGCCCGGACGAGACCCTGCGCGCCCCCGCCGATTGGCGCGAAGACCGCGCCACCTCCACCATCCGCCGCGCCGAGCCCAGCGTAGAGGCCGCAGGTTTCGGCCGCCCCTCCACCCTGCGCGCCGATGCCCGCTATGCCGAACCACTGGCCGAGGCCCCACAATACGCCCCGCCGCGCGAAAAGCTCGGGCTTCTGGCACGGATGCCCGCCCTGATGCGCCGCGCGGTTGATCCCGAGCCCGAACTGATCGAACCGACCATCTCGGATGCCGCCGATCACGCCGACATGCCATCGGACGACCGCATCAAGTCGCGGATTTCCGACGCCATCCGCTCACGCACCCGCCCGCCCGAAGCGCAGCTTTCCCCGCTCGCAGCCGCCATCCAGCGCCGCGAACCGCCTTTGCAACGCCCGCGCGGCCCGGCTCCGCTGATCGCCGACACCCGCCCGATCACGCGGATCGAGCCACCGGTCACAGCCCCCGTCGTTCCACTGCACAAAGCCCCGTTGCACAACGCTTTCGTCGAAACCGAAGACGATCAAGCCTTTGATCTGCCGGAAGATCACAGCTTTACCCTGACCGACGATGCCCATGATTACGCCGCTGACGAAGACGACTACGCCGACGATTACACCCCCGCCGTTGCCCCCCCCCGCCCTGTCCCCACGCCCGAGCGTCGCCCGGTCGTCCAGCATGCGGTGAAAAAACCCATCGCCCCCTCTGCCCGCGCGGCAGCCGAGGCGCAACCTCGCCTGCGCTTCGACGATCCCGCCCCGGCTTACGAGCTGCCGCCGCTGTCGCTGCTCACCCCGCCATCCTCGGTGCAACGCCACGCGCTCTCCGACGAAGCCCTCGAAGAAAACGCCCGCATGTTGGAAAACGTGCTGGATGATTACGGCGTCAAAGGCGAAATCGTCTCTGTGCGTCCCGGCCCCGTCGTCACCATGTACGAACTCGAACCCGCTCCCGGTCTGAAAGCCAGCCGCGTCATCGGCCTTGCCGACGACATCGCGCGATCGATGTCCGCGCTTTCCGCCCGCGTCTCTACTGTTCCGGGCCGCACCGTGATCGGCATCGAACTCCCGAATGCCACCCGCGAAAAGGTAGTCTTGCGCGAAATCATCGCTGCGCGTGACTTTGGCGACAGCAACATGCGCCTGCCGCTAGCGCTTGGCAAAGACATCGGCGGCGATCCCATCGTCGCCAACCTTGCCAAAATGCCCCACCTGTTGATCGCAGGCACCACCGGTTCCGGCAAATCCGTCGCCATCAACACCATGATCCTGTCCTTGCTCTACAAACTCAGCCCGGAAGAATGCCGCCTGATCATGATCGACCCGAAAATGCTGGAACTCTCCGTCTATGACGGCATCCCGCACCTGCTTTCCCCGGTCGTCACCGACCCGAAGAAAGCCGTCGTTGCCCTGAAATGGGTGGTGTCGGAAATGGAAGAGCGCTACCGCAAAATGTCGAAAATGGGCGTGCGCAACATCGAAGGCTACAATGGCCGCGTGCGTGAAGCGCTGGCCAAGAATGAGATGTTCAAGCGCACCATCCAGACCGGATTCGATGAAGACACCGGCGAGCCGATGTTTGAAACCGATGAATTCCAGCCCGTCACCATCCCCTACATCGTGGTGGTGGTCGATGAGATGGCCGATCTGATGATGGTCGCGGGCAAGGAAATTGAAGCCTGTATTCAACGTCTTGCCCAAATGGCCCGCGCTTCGGGCATCCATTTGATCATGGCCACCCAGCGCCCATCTGTTGACGTGATCACCGGCACGATCAAAGCCAACTTCCCGACCCGGATTTCCTTCCAGGTGACCTCGAAAATCGACTCACGCACCATCCTCGGTGAACAAGGTGCCGAACAACTGCTCGGCATGGGCGACATGCTCTATATGGCAGGCGGCGGTCGCGTCAGCCGTATCCACGGCCCGTTTGTCTCCGATGAAGAAGTCGAAGAAATCGTCAACCACCTGAAATCCTACGGCCCGCCGGTCTATATGTCGGGCGTGATCGAAGGCCCTGAAGACGAGAACGCCGCTGAAATCGACAGCCTGCTGGGCCTTGGCTCCGACGGCCTCGACGACAGCCTTTACGACCAGGCCGTCGCCATCGTCGCCAAAGACCGCAAATGCTCCACCAGCTACATCCAACGCAAACTCGGCATCGGCTACAACAAAGCCGCCAAACTGGTCGAGCAGATGGAAGAACACTCGGTCATCAGCCCCGCCAACCATGTCGGCAAACGCGAGATTCTGCTGCCAGAGCATTGAGGGGAAACGCCACAGCAAACCAACCAAAACGCGCGCAGGAAACTGCGCGCGTTTTGCCATTTCACATTGGTCCAAATATCCCCGCCGGAGGCTCCCCCCGTCAGCCCACAACCCGCGAAAATGCAAGCGCAGGGTGGGGTTTCACCCCACCACGGGTGGGTCAAACCTTAAAAATCCCTTAACGGGGCAAGGCCATCACATTGAAACAAAACAATAAAAAAAGGTCCCGCGTTGGGACCGCAGCAAATCAAACCCCGATCAACCGCGACCGCGCCTTCAAAGCCCCCAGCCAAGCCAGCCCATGCACCGTCGCCCGCGTGGGCCGATACTCGGCAGCGACCCAGCCCTGATAGCCACTTTCATCCAAGCAGGTGCAAAGCCCGGTCAAATCAAACCCACCGCCACCCGGTTCGTTCCGGCTCGGAAACCCCGCGATCTGAACATGATTGACCCGCGCCCCATGCTTGGCCCAAACCGCCGCCGCATCGCCATGAATTCTAGCGGCGTGCCACAGATCAAACTGAATACCGACCTGCGCCAGCCCCAGATCTTCGACAATCCGGCCCGCCTGATCAAAGTCATTCAGGAAATACCCCGGCATGTCATCCGGGTTCAACGGCTCCAGCGTGATCGCCAAGTCCGGTGCCTGCGCCGCAGCCCAAGTCAGGTTCTCCGTATAGACCTGCTCCGCCTGCGGCCCCTTCGCCACCCCGGCCATCACATGCACCCGAGCGGCCCCCAGCCGAGACGCCAATTCAGCCGCCCGCAAGAATCCCTCGCGAAACCGCGTCTCCTCGCCCGGCACGGCCGCAAAGCCACGATCCCCTGCCGCCCAGTCGCCGGGGGGTGTGTTGATCATCGCCAAGGGCAGGCCAGCCAAAGCGGCCTCCCATTCCTTCGCGGGATAATCATAGGGGAACAGAATCTCCGCCCCATCAAAGCCCGCCTGCGCGGCAAGACTGGGGCGATCGAGGGGGGAAACCTCGGTGAAAAGCATGGTCAGGTTGGCGGCAAATAAAGGCATCAGCGCAGCTCTAGCGAAGGAATCAGCGGAAAGAAACAGCCATCTGACCAAAGCCCGAACCAGCTTTCCCCCTGATGGGTCTCATGCACCCCCAATTCGATCAACCGATAGAAGGATTTCCGGTCGATCAAGGCCTCCAACCCCGCGCGGATGTGAACATAGGGCGAGGGCTCCCCCCCTGCCCCGCGGTCCACCCTTATCGGGTTCGCGGCGTTGGCGACCACTTCATCCTCGGTCTTGGTGAAGAACCGCAAAAGCTGGCTCTGCCCTTCACCCTCTACTTCAAAGTCCACCGCAAGCATCGGTGCGTCATCGACCCGGATACGCACCTTCTCCACCGGGGTAACAAGGAAATACTCGTCCCCCTCGCGCCGCAAAATAGAGGAAAACAGCTTCACCATCGGCATGCGCCCGATCGGCGAGCCTTCGTGAAACCAGTTCCCATCCCTTGCGATCCGCATATCTATGTCGCCGCAAAACGGCGGATGCCACAGATGCACCGGCGGTGGGCCTTTTTTTGCAGCGACCTGTACCGCAGCCAGCCCTTCGGCCAGCGGTTTCACGATCATTTGTGCATCTTCGCTTTTTGCCATTTGTACCCGACGCCTAGATTGGATCATATGGCAGCATATAACCTGTTCCGGAGAATTGTCATGGCCGATCCCACCCAACTCGTCGCCGAGATCGAAAGCTTAGGCGCACGGCTGGCGCAGGCGAAGGCCTCGATCAATCAGCGCTTTATCGGGCAAGACAAGGTTGTGGATCAGGTTTTGGCGGCGATGCTGTGTGGCGGGCATGCTCTGCTGGTGGGTCTGCCGGGTCTGGGAAAGACGCTGCTGGTGGACACACTCAGCACCGTTATGGGTCTGAAAGGCAACCGTATCCAGTTCACGCCAGACCTGATGCCCGCTGATATCTTGGGCTCGGAAGTCCTGGAAACCGCCTCCGATGGCGCACGCGCCTTTCGCTTCATCGAAGGCCCGGTGTTCTGCCAGCTTTTGATGGCGGATGAGATCAACCGTGCCTCGCCCCGGACCCAGTCAGCTTTGCTGCAAGCCATGCAGGAAAAAGAGGTCACCATCGCGGGGCAACACCGCGCTTTGGGCCGTCCGTTCCACGTTCTCGCCACGCAAAACCCGATTGAGCAGGAAGGCACCTATCCGTTGCCCGAAGCGCAGCTGGACCGCTTCCTTTTGCAAGTTGATGTCGAATACCCCACCCGCGCGCATGAGCGCGATATTTTGCTGGTCACCACGGGTGCGACAGAAACCGAGGCGCATCAGGTATTTACCGCCGAAGAGCTGCTGACAGCGCAAACCGTGCTGCGCCGGATGCCGGTGGGTGATCAGGTGGTTGAGGCGATCCTTGACCTCGTCCGTGCCTGCCGTCCGGGTGAGCCTGAGGGTCGCGATCTGGCGGGCAGCTTGTCGTGGGGGCCAGGGCCGCGTGCTGCCCAAGCCTTGATGCTGACGGTGCGGGCGCGGGCGCTGCTGGATGGCCGCTTGGTGCCTTCCATCGCCGACGTGGCCGCGATGGCAAAACCGGTGCTGGAACACCGCATGGCACTGTCTTTCGCAGCCCGTGCGCGTGGCGAAACCCTGTCCAGCTTGATTGATCGCACGATTTCCCGCGCCCTGCGCACTGAGGCTGCTGCGTGAGCCTAGGCACCGATCTTCGCGCCCGAGCCGAAACGCTGGGGCAATCGCTGCCAGCGCTGTTGGCAGAGGCCGAGCATCTGGCAGCGACCCTGATGCTGGGCGAACATGGGCGGCGCCGCGCCGGTCAGGGGGATGAGTTCTGGCAGTACCGTCCGGCGCATCAGGGGGACGCCGCGCGCGCGATTGACTGGCGCAGATCAGCCCGATCCGATGCGCATTTCGTGCGCGAACGCGAATGGCAAGCGGCACAATCGGTGACGCTTTGGGTTGACGGCGCAAGCTCTATGGCGTTTTCCGGCGACAAAGATCGCGCGCCAAAGCTGGACCGCGCCCGTCTATTGGCGCTGGCTTTGTCGGTGCTGTTGCTGCGTAGCGGTGAGCGGGTGGGCCTTTCAGGCATGGTGCCGAAACCGGGGCGCGCACAGATCATGGACTTGCTGGCAGGTCTGTCGGTTGCGGATGCGGAAGACTACGGTGTGCCCGATGTGAACGGCATGGTCAGCCACGGGCGGGCGGTGTTTCTGTCGGACTTTCTGGGAAATCTTGACCCTTTGGAAACCGCGCTGACCCATGCCGCGGATCGCGGCGTGCGCGGTGTGCTGCTGCAAGTGCTTGATCCGGCAGAGGAAGATTTCCCCTATCTGGGCCGCACCGTGTTCGAATCAATGCAGGGCTCCTTGCGGCACGAAACCCAATCGGCGGGAGACCTGCGCACACGTTATCTGGATCGTCTGGCCGAGCGCAAAAGCCGCCTTGCTACTTTGGCCAGCGCAATGGGCTGGCATTATCACTGCCACCACACCGGACAATCCGCGCAGACAGCGCTGCTTTGGGCCTACAACGCCTTGGAGGGCGGGCGATGAGTGCGCTGGCTTTTACAGCGCCGTGGCTGCTTTGGGGCCTGATCGCGCTGCCGATCCTTTGGCTGCTCTTGCGCGCCATTCCTCCTGCCCCGATCCGCCGCCGCTTTCCGGCTGTGGCTTTGCTGCTGGGGCTGGTCGATGAAGATCGGCAAGCGGACAAGACCCCGTGGTGGCTCCTTTTGCTGCGGGCCTTGGCGGTGACGGCGGCCATCATCGGCTTTGCCGGTCCGGTGTTGAACCCGGAAAACCGCGCGCCCGGTTCTGGGCCGCTGCTGATCGTGCTGGACGGCGGCTGGGCGGATGCCCGCGATTGGCCGCGCCGGCTTGAGAAAGCCAATGCGTTGCTGACCGAGGCACAGCGGGCAGGTCGCACCGTTGCCGTGATCCGGCTGACCGATACTCCGCAGCCGGTAGAGTTTCAGATTGCCGAGGCTTGGGCGGGCCGATTGGCGGCCATGGAGCCGCAGCCCTTCGCCCCGCAAGCGCTTGAAGATTGGGCAACAATTCTGCCTGCTGAGAGCTTTGACAGCTATTGGCTGTCGGATGGGCTTGAACATCCGGGCCGCGATGCCTTGCTGACAGCGCTGAGTGCCAAAGGCGATCTGACTGCGTTTTTGTCACCACGCCCGGTTTTCGCGCTGCGCCCGGCAACATTTGAAGATGGCAAGATCACCGTTACTGCCGCGCGTCTGCCGGGGGATGCGGCAGATCTGGATGTGATCGCGCGCGGACCCGATCCTTCGGGCATTGACCGCGAATTGGCGCGGGCCCGCCTGCACTTTGACGCAAACACTCCCGAGGCCAAAGTCGCGCTGGACCTGCCGCCGGAATTGCGCAACCGCATCGCCCGGTTTGAACTTCTGGGCCAGCGCAGCGCAGGTGCCGTCAGCCTGACGGATGACAGCCTGAAGCGTCGCAAGATCGCGATAATCGGTGGTGGCCCGGATCGTGAGGGACCGCCGCTGCTGCAACCGGCCTATTTTCTGCGACAAGCCTTGGTTCCGGTTGCCGATCTGATGGAAGGTGGCCTGTCGGATGTGATCCCTGCCAACCCCGATGTGATTATCCTCGCCGATGTTGCCAAGCTGACCCCGGCTGAAACCGAAGGTCTGCTGGAATGGCTGGAGAAGGGCGGTCTGTTGCTGCGCTTTGCCGGGCCACGGCTGGCGGCTTCGGAAGTGTCGCGCGTTGACGAAGATGCGCTGATGCCGGTGCGCCTGCGCGAAGGCGGCCGCTCGGTTGGCGGGGCGATGAGTTGGGGCGAGCCGAAAACGCTGGCCGCTTTCCCCGAGGATTCGCCATTTCACGGCCTGACGATCCCCGATGACGTGATGGTCAGCCAGCAAGTGTTGGCCCAGCCTGATCCGAACCTGACCGCACGTACGATTGCGGCGCTGGCGGACGGCACGCCCTTGGTCACCCGCAAAGAAGTCGGCGCCGGGCAGGTGGTGCTGGTGCATGTGACGGCAAATGCCGAGTGGTCGAACCTGCCGCTGTCAGGTCTGTTCGTGCAAATGCTGGAGCGGCTTGCGGTATCCACAAAACCCGCACAGCCCGATGCGCAGGATCTGGCAGGGCTGACATGGGTGCCGCAGAAGATCATGGACGGCTACGGGGTGGAACGTGACGCAGGCGAAGTCGCCGGGGTTGTGGGTGAAAAGCTGGCGCTGGCGATGAGTGCAGGCCCCGGCCCCGGCTTGCCTGCCGGACTTTACGCCAGTACCGAACGCAAGGTGGCGTTGAACGTGATCAGCGCCAAGACCACGATCACCGCTGCCACATGGCCGGCAGGCACAGGGATTAAGGGTATTGAAACGGTGAAAGCGCAGGCGCTCAAGGGTGTGCTGTTGACCGCCGCGACGATCCTGCTGGCGCTGGATATCCTTGCCGCCCTTTGGGTTTCGGGCCGGATCGGCGGGCTTGCCCGCACCGCCACCGTGCTGCTGGCTCTGCTGTTGCCGCACGATGCGCGCGCGCAGGTTCCTGATGATATCAAGGCGCTGGAAGCCACGCGGGGGGTGGTGCTGGCCTATGTCCAGACCGGCGATACCACGATGGATCAGGTGTCCGAGGCAGGTCTGCTTGGCCTGAGTGATCAGCTGTGGATGCGCACAGCGGTCGAACCTGAAAGGCCGATGGGGGTTGATCTTGAGGCCGACGATCTCGCCTTCTATCCCTTCCTTTACTGGCCGATCACGGCGAACCAACCGATCCCTTCAACGGCAGCCTATGCCAAATTGAACAGGTTTTTGCGTACGGGCGGGATGATCCTGTTTGACACCCGCGACGGCGATATCGCGGGTTTTTCCGGCGACACGTCGCCCGAGGGTCAAATGCTGCAACTGATCGCCTCGGGCCTTGATATCCCGGCGCTGGAGCCGATGCCGCAAGACCATGTGCTGACCCGCAGTTTCTATTTGCTACAAGATTTCCCCGGCCGTTTCGCGGGCGGTGCGGTCTGGGTTGAAGCCTCTGACCCGGCGGCAGAGCAGACCGAAGGCATGCCGTTTCGCAATCTGAATGACGGCGTGACCCCGGTGATCATTGGCAGCGCCGATTGGGCCTCGGCTTGGGCAACCGATCCTGAAGGGGTGCCGATGTTTCCGGTTGGGCGCGGCTATGCAGGCGAGGATCAGCGCGAGATTTCCTACCGTTTTGGCATCAACGTGATCATGCATGTGCTGACCGGGAATTATAAATCGGATCAGGTGCATGTGCCTGCGCTGCTGGAAAGGCTTGGCGAATGAGCCGGACAGTTGTTTTCGATCCCCTTATCGCTCTGCCTGCCCTCTGGGCGCTGGCGATCATCGCGGCGCTGTTGCTTGCCTTTGCTCTGTGGAAGGGTCTGCGCGGCTGGCCGTTGCGGGGGTTGGCGTTTGTGGCTTTGGGCGTGGCGCTGGCCAACCCGTCCTTGCAGGAAGAGAACCGCAAGCCGTTGTCAGATATTGTTTTGCTGCTGATGGATGAAAGCTCCAGCCAAACTTTGTCAGACCGCAAGGCCCAGATCGACGCGGCGGTCAGCAGGATGACAGCCGAAGTCGCGGCACTGGAAAACACCGAGTTGCGGGTGATCCGGTTTGGCGATGGCCCTGAAGATGCGGGCAGTTTGGCGATGACCGCGCTGGCGCAAGCGATGGCGGAAGAGCCGCGCGCGCGGATTGCCGGGGCAATTCTGATCACCGATGGGCAAGTGCATGATCTGGGGCTTGCCCCTGCCCTGCCCGCCCCGCTTCAGGTGCTTTTGACCGGCAAAAAACAGGATTGGGACCGCCACCTGATCATCAAGGATGCCCCGGCTTTCGCTATTCTGGGCGAGGAATTCATTCTGAAGCTCAAGGTCGAAGACAAGGGCGCTGTGCCAGACTCGGCGGGGGCCATGGTGACGCTGACGATTGGTGTCGATTCAGATGCGCCGATGACCTTCGACATTCCGCTGAATGAAGATCTGGAACTGCCCGTGCGCCTGCCCCACGCTGGCATGAACGTGCTGCAATTCTCGGTCGCCCCGGTGGCGGGTGAGTTGACCGACCGCAACAACGTGGCCGTCGTGCAGGTGAACGGCGTGCGCGACCGTTTGCGGGTGCTGCTGGTCTCGGGCGAGCCCCATGCCGGCGAGAGGGTCTGGCGCAACCTGTTGAAATCCGATCCTTCTGTTGACCTTGTGCATTTTACCATTCTGCGCCCACCGGAAAAGCAAGACGGCGTGCCGGTCGAGGAATTGTCGCTGATCGCCTTCCCAACCCGCGAGTTGTTTGTCGAGAAGATCAAGGATTTCGACCTGATCATCTTTGACCGCTATCGGATGCGTGGCATCCTGCCGATGGAATATATTGATAACGTTGTGCAATATGTGAAGAATGGCGGCACGGTTCTGGTGGCTGCCGGCCCGGAATTCGGTGCAGTGGACAGCCTGTGGCGTTCGCCTCTGGCCGAGATCCTGCCCGTTGAACCGACATCTCAGGTGATAGAGGAAGGCTATAAGCCCAAGCTGACCGATCTTGGCCGCCGCCATCCGGTGACCGAAGGGCTGGAGGCTTTGACCCCGCAGGGTTGGGGCCGCTGGTTCCGGCTGATCGACGTCAATCTGTTGCGCGGTCAGGTGCTGATGTCGGGCGCGCAAGACAAGCCTTTGCTGGTGCTGGACCGGGTTGATCAAGGCCGCATTGCGGTGTTGGCCTCGGATCAGGCTTGGCTGTGGGGGCGCGGCTATGAGGGCGGCGGGCCACAGTTGGAACTGCTGCGCAGACTGGCGCATTGGATGCTGAAGGAACCCGAACTGGAAGAAGAAGCATTGACCGCCACCAACAAGTCCGATGTGCTGACGATCACCCGCCGCACGGTTTCTGAAAAGCCGCCGGGCGAGCTGGTGATCACCGGGCCGGATGGTGTGAAGCAAAAGCTGGTGCTGCCGCCCGCAGGGCCCGGCAAGTATGCTGCTGATTGGAAAGCTCCGGCACTGGGGCTTTACCGTTTGCAACAGGATGATCTGGTGCGGGTGGTGGCGGTTGGACCCTCGGCACCGAAAGAGTTTGTGGAAACCTTGGCTTCGGGTGACGGCCTTGCCCCCATCGTGGCGACCATGGAGGGTGGTATTTTGCCGATCGAGGCGGGTCTGCCCGGAATCCGCACCGTGCGCGAAGGTCGTCCGGCGGCAGGGCGTGGCTGGATCGGCGTCACCCCGCGCGGTGCTTTTGTCACCGAAGATCTGCAGATCAGCCCGCTGGTGCCCGGTTGGTTGATGCTGATTCTGGCGGCAGGTTTGGCAGTAGCGGCTTGGCTGGTGGAAGGCCGCTTCAAGCGCCGTGCTGCATGACCTTGCGCGAGTCCGACGCAAACTCGCGTCGGATCAACAGCGCCGAGGTCAGCAGCGTAGTCGCGATCAGCGCATAGGGGCCAAGCAGCCAACCCAGTGAGCCCAGTGCGAAATAGATCGAGTGCAGGCCGCGGTTAAAGCTTTTCGCCGCCGTGATGTTCAACTCTGCCGCCTGCTGCGCCCGATGCGGTGCTACTGGATCGCCGGGATCATTCGGCACCGCCGCCATCATGATCGCGCAATAGCCGAACAACCGGTTTGACCAGATGAACTTCAACACCGCATTGGCCAGAAACATGATCACCAGCAGCACACGCAGTTGCAATCCGGTGGCATCGGTGGGCAGCGTCAGGTCTTCTGCCAGCCCAACAATCGCCGCCGGATTGCCGATCAGGGCAATGCCGCCGCCAATCGCGATCAGCGAGGCGCTGGCAAAGAATGCCGTGCCCTGCCGCAGACTGTCGATGATCGAGGCGTCAAAAATGCGGGGCTGCCGCGTCAGAAACTGCCGCATCCATTCGCGGCGATACTCTTTCATCAGCACGGTGACCGAGGGGCGACGGGCGGGCGGATGCTCGATCAGCCAGCCGGTCCCCGCCCAAGCGAGCAAGGCAAGCGCCACGGCAAGCGCGTCGATGGTGCTGAACGGGCCAATGCTGATCATGCTTTGCATCCACCAAACTTATGCGGTCGCGGCAAATCTGGGAAGGGCTAACAGTTGCTTGCCATTTTCAAAAATTGGTTATATTTTCTGACCACACAGGAGGCGCTTATGGATATGCCGATCCCCAATGCCGCCATCGTCGCGCGCAAATCTGCCATTGTCGCCAAATTGCGCGCGGTGCTGCCACCCGACGCGGTGATCAGCGATCCTGCGGAAACCCGCGCCTATGAATGTGACGCGCTGACGGCTTACCGCTGCGCGCCACTGGTCGCTGTCCTGCCCCGCACCACCGCTGAAGTGGCCGCCATCTTGCAGATTTGCCATGAAGACGGCGTGCCCGTAGTGCCGCGCGGGGCTGGCACCAGCCTTGCCGGAGGGTCCTTGCCCACCGCCGATTGCGTGATCCTTGGTGTCGCCCGGATGAATGCCGTGCTGGAAACCGATTACGATAACCGTTTCATCCGGGTGCAATCGGGTCGCACCAACCTGTCTGTGACTGGGGCGATTGAGGCCGATGGCTGGTTCTATGCTCCCGACCCCTCAAGCCAACTCGCCTGTGCGATCGCGGGCAATATCGCGATGAATTCGGGCGGGGCACATTGCCTGAAATATGGCGTCACCACCAACAACCTGCTGGGCGTGACCTTGGTGCAGATGGATGGCACGGTGGTGGAGATCGGTGGGCCGTGGTCGGATGCCGGGGGAATTGATCTGTTGGGGGTGATCTGCGGCTCAGAGGGCCAGCTTGGCATCGTTACCGAAGCCACCCTGCGGATTCTGCCCAAGCCAGAAGGCGCCCGCCCGGTTCTGGTGGGCTTCAACAGCAACGAAGTTGCAGGCAGCTGTGTGTCCGACATCATCAAGGCGGGCATCCTGCCCGTCGCCATTGAATTCATGGACCGCCCCTGTATCCGCGCCACCGAAGCTTTCGCCAAGGCAGGCTACCCCGATTGCGAGGCATTGCTGATCATCGAAGTCGAAGGCAGCCCTGCCGAAATCGCCGAGCAACTGGCCCGCATCAAGGCGATTGCCATGGCGCATAACCCGGTCGAATTCCGCGAGGCCGCTGATGAAGACCAAGCCAAGCGGATCTGGCTGGGCCGCAAATCTGCCTTTGGCGCGATGGGGCAGATCAATGATTACATGTGCTTGGATGGCACGATTCCGGTCTCGGCCCTACCCTACGTCCTGCGCCGCATTGGCGAGATGAGCGCTGCTTGCGGTCTGGATGTTGGCAATGTGTTTCATGCCGGTGACGGTAATATGCATCCCCTGATCCTGTTCGATGCCAACAAACCCGGCGATCTGGAACGCTGCGAGGCGTTTGGCGCGGATATCCTGAAGTTGTGTGTCGAAGTCGGCGGTTGTCTGACCGGCGAACATGGCGTCGGGATTGAAAAGCGCGATCTGATGAAGGTGCAGTTCAACGCGGCGGATATGGAGGCGCAACTGAAGGTCAAGGATGTGTTCGATCCGGCATGGCTGTTGAACCCGGCGAAGGTGTTTCCGTTGGATGTTACTGCCGGACGGCGCGCGGGCTAACAGGCCAGGGGGCTTGCCCCCCGGACCCCCGAGGATATTTGAGCACAGAGGATGACCATGCGGCCTGCAACAGAAGCTGAACTCAGCGACATCATCCAAGGCGCGCAAGCTTTGCGCATCCAGGGTGGTGGCACGCGGCGGGTGGGTCGTGCCTTGGGTGAGGTTTTGGACACCAGTGCATTGCACGGCATTGAACTTTATGAACCCGGCGCTTTGACACTGGTGGCGCGCGCGGGTACGCCGCTGGCCGAAATAGATGCGTTGCTGGCAGCCGAGCGGCAGCGCTTGGCATTTGAGGTGCCGGATTTGCGTGGGCTGCTGGGCCGCAATGGCGTTTCGACCATCGGCGGCGTGGTGGCAGCGAATGCCTCGGGGCCGCGCCGCGTGCAGGTCGGGGCCTGCCGTGACGCGCTATTGGGGGTGCGCTTTGTCGACGGCATGGGCGCCGTGATCAAAAATGGCGGGCGGGTGATGAAGAATGTCACCGGCTATGATCTGGTCAAGCTGATGGCTGGCTCACATGGCGCTTTGGGCGTGTTGACCGAAGTGTCGTTTAAAGTCCAAGCGGTGCCCGAGGCCGAAGTGACATTGGTGGCAGAGCGGGCCTTGCCGCAGGGGTTAGCAGATTTGCGGGCAGCGCTTGGATCGCCCTATGACATTTCTGGCGCGGCTTGGACGGATGGCAGCGCGATGATCCGGCTGGAAGGCATGGCGGGATCAGTCGCATACCGCGCGGGGAGGCTTTGCGCCTTGCTCGATTATGAGCAAGCGGCGGTCGATTGGACGGCGCTGCGCGATGTGCGTGGCCTTGCCGAAAAGCCGGGGGCGGTCTGGCGGCTCTCGATCAAGCCGACCGAGGCCGTACGGGTGGTGCAAGCCTTGGGCTGTGAGGCGATCTGCGATTGGGCAGGCGGCTTGCTTTGGCTGCGCGATCCTGACGGCACAGCGGATGTTCGCGCGGCGGTATCGGGCATCGGCCATGCCACCCTGATGCGGGCCTTGCCGGGGACGGAAGTCGTTCCGGCCTTCCCGCCGGAAGCCCCCGCCGTGGCTAATCTGACCGCAGGCCTGCGCGCCAAATTCGACCCGCGCGGCATTTTCAATCCGGGGATGATGGGCTGATGCAGACGCATTTCACCGAAACTCAACTGCAAGACCCCAAACTGGCAGAGGCCAACAAGATCCTGCGATCCTGCGTGCATTGCGGCTTTTGCACCGCAACTTGCCCAACCTATCAGGTGCTTGGCGATGAGTTGGATAGCCCGCGCGGCCGGATCTATCTGATTAAGGAAATGCTGGAAACCGGGCGTCCCGCCGATGCGCGCACGGTGAAGCATCTGGATCGCTGCCTGTCCTGTCTGGCCTGCACCACCACTTGCCCATCCGGCGTGGATTACATGCATCTGATTGATCAGGCGCGGGTCTATGTCGAGAAAACCTACAAACGCCCGCTGTCGGATCGCCTGCTGCGTTGGGTATTGGCCAAGGTAATCCCGCATCCTATCCGCTTCCGGCTCGCGCTGTTTGCCGCCAAGCTGGGCCGCCCGTTCGCGCGGATGATCCCGGATGCGCGACTGCGCGCCATGCTGGCGATGGCACCGGCAACCATTCCCCCCGTCAGCCGCAATGATGATCCGCAAAGCTTTGCGTCCACTGGGCCCAAACGGATGCGGGTGGCGCTGATGACAGGTTGCGCGCAAAAAGCGCTGAATACCGATATCAACGACGCCACCATCCGCCTTTTGCGACGTTTGGGCTGCGAGGTGGTAATCCCGCGCGGCATGGGCTGTTGCGGCGCACTGACGCATCACATGGGGCGCGAGGCCGAAAGCCATATGTCCGCTCGCGCCAATATCGCCGCGTTTATCGCGGAAAAACGTGGTGCGGGGCTGGATGCGATTGTAATCAACACCTCTGGCTGTGGCACCACCGTCAAGGATTACGGCCATATGATCGGTTCAGCCGAGGCGGCTGAGGTTTCGGCCTTAACGCTGGATATATCCGAACTGTTGCAACGGCTTATCCTGCCAGAGGGCGCAGCAAAGGGCCTGACCGTGGCCTATCATGCGGCGTGCAGCCTGCAACACGGCCAGCAAATCAAGACCGCGCCAAAAGACCTGCTGAAGCGCGCGGGCTTCACCGTGGTCGAACCCGCAGACAGCCATCTCTGCTGCGGATCAGCCGGCACCTATAACCTGCTGCAACCCGAGATTTCAGCGCAGCTTCGCACCCGCAAGGTGCAAACGCTGGAGGCCAAACGTCCCGACATCATCGCGGCAGGCAATATCGGCTGCATGATGCAAATCGGGGCTGCCACTGCCATCCCCATCGTGCATACGGTTGAGCTTCTGGACTGGGCTACAGGCGGGCCGAAACCGCGCGCCTTGGGCTGATGCGCCTCAAATCTGCCGCAGTTCACCGCTAGCTCGGGCAACCACACCGGAGGATACATGCGTT